>NZ_JAMBDM010000014.1:0-181457 GCF_025142895.1 Paenibacillus sp. p3-SID867 | reverse complement strand
TCCGCGCCATCGGCATCCCGGCATTGCTGTGCCAGGAGCACGGCGTCAGCACGCATCTGCTCACCCCGCATGTCCTTCGGACCGAGCTGGGTGTGGACGTGGCCTGCTACCGCTCGCCGGATGGACATAAGGGCACCTACGGTCACGTGCTGACCGTAGGGGGCAGCCGCACGATGAGCGGTGCAGGCCTGCTCGCTTCCCGGGCAGCACTTCGTGCGGGCTGCGGCCTGGTGACCTGGGCGCTCCCTGCAAGCCTGGTGCTGCCGCTGAGCGGAGCCGCGCCCGAGGTGATGCTCGCTCCCGCCACAGACGAAGAGAGCGGAGGCTACTGGGATGAAGCCTCCGCGAAGCAGGTGCTGGAGCTCGCCAAAACCCGCGATGTGCTGGCCGTAGGTCCGGGACTTGGCCGTTTTGAAGGAGATGCCAGATGGCTTCGCCGTTTGTGGGAAGAATGGGAAGGACCGCTGGTCGTGGATGCCGATGCGCTGAATATACTGTCCGCGGCCGGTGATTTCGGAACCTGGAAGCCGCGCGGTGCAGAAACCGTGCTGACCCCGCATCCGGGGGAGATGTCCCGGCTGCTGGGCATCCCGACCGCCGAGCTGCAGCGGGACCGGATCGGTGCCGCCGCATCGTTCGCGACCGGGCACGGGGTTACCCTCGTGCTCAAGGGGGCACATACCGTCGTGGCTTCGCCGGACGGGCAAGCCTACATCAACACAACCGGCACCTCCGGCATGGCGACCGGAGGCACCGGGGACGTGCTGACCGGCATCATTGCCAGCCTGCTGGCGCAAGGATATGCCGGTCCGTCTGCAGCCGCGCTTGGCGTGTGGCTGCACGGCCGTGCCGGCGAGCGGGCCGCGCGGCACCGGGGACATCCCGCCTCTGTTATCGCCGGGGATGTCATCGAAGCACTTTGACGCGAAGAGAAAGGCCCTCATCGAAGGGCCTTTTTTTCATGGATGAAAGCTATAGTCGCAGCTTGAATCAGATCACCCAGCACAACGGGGGAACGACCAAGGCAAAGAACGGGGTGGCCAGAGAATTGCTGGAGAACTTATGCTTCCCCCACAAGAAGATGAGCAGTGTTACAGCTCCCGCTGCTGCGCGCAGCCAGAGCTGCTCCGGATTTCCGCCTGTGAATAGGGCGAAGAACAGAAAACCGACCGCTCCGTACACAGCGGCTTGTTTAGCCTTATGCAGGGAAGGCAAGAACGAGAGTATGGCATCTGCCGCAAGGGATGCAGTCAGCGCGTAACCGTATACCCAGTGCTCTTGCGGCAGATAAAGGCCTAACCATTCCAAAGCTCGATCAGCGGCGGGAGGCCACACCCAATCGAGCAGGCTCAGCAGCAGCACAACGATGCCGGCGCTGGCCAGCTTGTTTAATGCATAAAATCCCATGTCCATCCGGCCGGACCGTTTAGGAATTCCCGTGTTCATGGTACACACCCTCTGCTTGTTATTCATAGCTTCTCGAACGTTTAAAGCACCGTTGTTAACTGGTTACCATCTGTCCCCCGTTGACGTGAATAGCCTGACCCGTGACAAAAGAGGAACAGATGGACGACGCCAAGTAAACATAGGCAGGTGCCAGCTCATAGGGTTGTGCCGCCCGCTTCATCGGTGAATCCGTTCCGAACACGGCGACCTCATCGGCTGGGAAGCTGGATGGGATGAGCGGCGTCCAGACCGAGCCGGGAGCGACGGAATTGACGCGGATGCCTTGATCGACGAGCGAAAGGGCAAGGGATCGGGTAAGGGAAACGATGGCGCCTTTAGTAGAAGAATAGTCGATGAGCTCCTTAAATCCTTGATAGGCGGTAATGGAGGCCGTGTTGATGATCGACGACCCGGATTTCATGTGGGGCAGCGCAGCTTGGATCATGAAGAAAAAGGGAAAGATGTTCGTTTGATAGGTATGATGCAGCTGTTCCTCCGTGATGTCCAAGATGCTGCGCTGAACATACTGGACGGCATGGTTGTTTACGAGCACATCCAGCTTGCCGAAGTGGGCTATCGTCTCGTTTACTACGGCTTCGCAGTTCTTTTTATACCGCAGGTCGATCTTCATTAAGACGCAGCGTCTGCCGAGCGACTCAATCCGCTGCTTCGTCACTTCCGCATCCGAAGTTTCATATAAGTATGGGATGACCAGATCGGCACCTTCCTTGGCAAAAGCAATGGCCGCCGCTTTGCCGATGCCGCTGTCCCCTCCG
The DNA here is from genome assembly GCF_025142895.1 of Paenibacillus sp. p3-SID867. Taxonomy (NCBI): domain Bacteria; kingdom Bacillati; phylum Bacillota; class Bacilli; order Caryophanales; family Paenibacillaceae; genus Paenibacillus; species Paenibacillus sp. p3-SID867. Next base: position 179,235 of record NZ_JAMBDM010000014.1, on the reverse strand, counting down.
GTTACAATGGCGATTTTGCCATCCAGTTTACCGCTGCCCCGGTAGGCGGGATCCTCGCTGATCGGACGCGGTGACATGAGGCTTTCAAGACCGGGCTGGCAGTTTTGATGCTGGGGAGGGAACGCAATGGGCTGTTCCTTGCATTCGGTTTTGGAGCCTACGTATGGAATGGGCTGCTGGGGATTCATTTCCTTCCTCCTTTGATATACAGAGTGTTTTCGTTGAACGCCGATGCTTTATCTCTATGCATTCGCCCAGTCGAGGGTGCCGTTTATAAACAGAATAGGAGAAAGGTCGTGCGCAAACGCGCGGAATACCGATTTTTTTACGATTTCTTTCAGGCTATTCAGTAAAAAATCTTCCCCAACTCCGCTGGAGGAGCGAAGTGTAATGGTTGGCAAATCGCCATGATTCAATTGCCGGAGCTGCTGCATTGACAAAAGCGCGGACACATTGATACGATGATACTAATTCTGACAAGTTTGCTCTGATTTATATGGGTTGACGTTCGAGATGACCTTACATAGCGATCTTATGAATGGATGAGATGGCGACACTATAAGATAAGCCGAGGTGAATGATTATGGCGAAAGCTGTTATTATTAACGGGAGTCCTACAGCCGGATCCCGGTTGAATGCGGTTATGGAGTATGCGGAGCAGGCATTGACTGCTGCGAATTTCGAGGTTAGCCGGATCGACGTGGCCGCCCTGCCGCCTGAGGATTTGATTCATACCAAGTTTGAGAGTGAGCATATTGTCAAAGCGAACGGGCTTGTGGCCGAGGCCGATGCCGTGATTGTGGCAAGTCCGGTTTATAAAGCTTCGTTTACCGGTGTTCTGAAGACCTTTTTAGACCTGATTCCGCAAAAAGGCTTGGCCGGCAAAATCGTGCTTCCGATGTTTATCGGCGGCAGTCTCGCACATCTACTGGCGATTGATTATTCGCTCAAGCCCGTGCTTTCTTCGATCGGGGCCCGTCATATTCTTGGCGGCGTGTACGCGGTGGACGCCCAGGTGGCACGTACCGAGGATGGCGGATTTGATGTAGCGGACGTGCTTCAGGAACGCTTGACCTCCGCGATGGAGGAATTAATTGAAGAAACCCGTTACCGGACAGAACGCGCATAAGGATGGCATGAGTGGACGGCAGGGATATAATAGCGATAGAGATCATATGGAGGGATACCATTTGCAAAAGCTAGTGTTTTTTGTCGGCGTGGCCGGTACAGGCAAGACAACCGTAGCCAAGAAGCTTGCAGTCCGTATACCGGCTGCATTTCTCGACCGTGATACGGTGGGGGGACGCTTTGTTGAGAAGTTCCTGGAAAGTAACGGACTGGATCCGAATGACCGCGACTCTTCCTTTTATAAAGAGAACCTGCGCGATCTGGAATATGATACGACCAAGGATATTTGCATCGAGAACCTGGGTGCCGGACAAAATGTTTTTATGATTTCTCCGTTTACCGCCGAGCTCAAGAATCGCGAATGGATTGAAGAAGTCATTGCATCGGCAGGGTTAACGAAAAGCGACGTTGACGTGAAGGTCATCGTGGTTGCGCTCAAAGACATGGATTTGCAGAAGGAGCGCATCATTGACAGACAGACCGAGCGGGATCAGTGGAAGCTGGATCATTGGGACGACTTCAAGAAGCGCGTCGATTTCGTGCCGGAAGTGAACTGGGACATTCCGCAGACATCCATTAAGGTATTCGATAACAGCGGCGATTTGACGGAAGAGAAGGTTGAGGAGCTCTATCAGTTTATCGTAAGCGAGTAGCATATCAGAATAACACCATTCGATATCGTATAATAAAAATGCGTCATACCAGGTGCCGGCGAGCCCTGTGATGGCGTATTTTATTGAGTATCGACGAGGCATCAACATCTCGAGGCAATACCCCCTATTATGGCGTGAAAAAGGATGTTCGTATTCACCCTTCAGGGAAACGCCCCATGCTTATGCTCGGAAATATCGAGCGATGGTCCTGAATTGGAACCATTGCTGGAATGATATATAGTAGAGTAGTAATTATAGGTTTCACAATCGAGGAGGGAAAGCGCTTGGATAACGCTGCTATGCTTGCCTATCTACGAAGCGTTGTGTTAATGAGGGATCGCATCCCTTCATTTCATGAATATCCTTTTAATTTGCCGGCCGTTGCGGCTTTGGACGGTCTTCATTTTCATCCCAAGGTTACTTATATCGTAGGCGAGAACGGCATGGGCAAATCTACGCTGCTGGAGGCGATTGCCACAGCCCTTGGGTTTAATCCGGAAGGAGGAACGATGAACTTCTCGTTCTCAACCGAGGAGACGCATTCCAAGCTTCATGAATACATACGAACCGTTCGAGGCGTACGCAAACCGCGGGATGGTTTTTTCTTTCGGGCGGAGAGCTATTATAACGTCGCCAGCGAGGTAGATGCATTGGAACGGGAGCGACCGGGACTTTATGATTCCTACGGCGGCAAATCGCTTCACCAGCAGTCGCATGGAGAATCGTTTTTTGCTACCTTTTTGCACCGATTCTGGGGGAATGGCTTGTATATTATGGACGAGCCGGAAGCGGCGTTGTCGCCATTTCGCCAAATGGCGCTGCTCCGACGCATCCATGACCTGGTCCAGGAAGACTCGCAGTTTATTATTTCCACGCATTCGCCAATTGTTATGGCTTATCCCGATTCCATCATCTACAAGCTGACTTCCGAAGGGGTGGAAGAGTCGAGCTTGGAGGAAACGGATCATTATATGATTACAAAGGAATTCGTGAATCGCCGGGAAGCGATGCTGCATGAATTGTTTGCAGACGATGAGGAATAAACGGGAAAGATAAGGACGCGTAAGATCGCATAGATCTTGCGAGTCCTTTTTATATAGGAGCCTGTTATCGTACCGAGCGTTTCGAGTCAGGGGAATGATTGGCAGTTTTCCATCCGTAGATATTTCTGATGTTAAGAATCATGGATATTCGAAATCCTGAAATAAACTTCGAAAAATTTAAGTAATTAGTCAGTTATACCACGATAAATGGGATGAAATAGAATTATTATCATGAAAATGGTGTTTACAAGTTAGAATCATTGAACTAAAATAAAAAGCGAGGTGAAAAACTCTGGTGAACGGAAGAGAAGCAAGCGTCGAGAGACTCATGGAGATGTATCGTGAGATATCGGATAAAATGACGAGCCATCGGGTCGTATCTTTTTTGAGTCACTTGAGAAAGAACGATTTAACGATGAATCAGTATAAGATCTTAAGTTTGATCGAGCAGCAGGGTCCGCTGCTTCCGAATCGGTTGGCTGAGCATATGGAGCTTAAGGCTGCAACGATCACGTATTTAGTGGACGCTCTGGGACAGCGGGGGTTGGTGGTTCGAACGCCAAATCCCAGTGATGGACGCAGCCACTATGTCAATCTTACGGCAGAAGGCCGGCAGCTTGTGCTCGATGCCCGCAGCGAAGGAGATTATGCCGTCATGGAATCCTTCAAGCAGCTGGATGAGGACGAGGCGGATAACCTGTATATTTTACTGCGATTGCTTGGCAAGAAATTATTTCCATAACCAAAGACCAAACTCTTTGAATCCCGCCTCCAGCTCTGTTAAACAGATCCGGGCGGGGTTACTTTGTTTAGGAGGCTTCATGTGAATACACAAGATAAATCTTCATTTTGGCTTATAATGAGCGCTATCTTTTTCGGTAATTTTCTGGCGGTGCTCAGCATTACGACCATCAACGTGGCTTTTCCCGTTGTCATGGAGCAGTTCGATGCCACGCTGAGCACAACTCAATGGCTGATGGCCGGTTATTTGCTGGCAACGGGCATTGTGGCTCCCATCGTAGGTTACATGGGGGACCAGCTCAGTTATAAGAGGCTGTTTGTCCTGGCCTTGTTGGGCTTTACGCTCTCGTCGCTATTATGCGTTGTAGCCTGGAACATCGAGACTTTGATTGCTTTCCGGATAACGCAAGGCGTGTTCGGCGGGATGATTATCCCGATTACGATGACCATCATCTACCAGGTATTCCCACGGGAGCGGCAAGCCTACGCCATGGGACTATGGAGCCTGGCCTCTATGCTGGCACCGGTGATCGGGCCGACACTTGGCGGATGGCTGGTGCAATATTTTGGATGGAAATCGATTTTCATCCTAAATATTCCAATCGGTCTGATCTCGATGGTCATCGTAAGCAAATTCATTCCTTTTTATCGACTGACCGGGAAGAAGAGGTTCGATTTCCTCGGATTCTTGACGGTGGTGGCGGGCAGTTCTCTATTGCTGCTCTCCTTCAGCCACGGCAACGACTGGGGCTGGGGATCCTGGAAGACCCTGTCCCTGCTCATCTCCGGAATTTTACTGCTCCTGTTCTTCATTAAGTGGGAGCTGCGGATTTCATCCCCGTTATTGCAGCTTAAAGTATTCAAATTCCCCCGATTTCGGTACAGCTTGATCCTGAACTGCATCGTGACGATATCGCTGTATACGGGAACCTTGCTGGTGCCGCTCTATTTACAGACCGTGCTGAAGCTGTCTCCGATGGATACCGGACTTATCATGCTGCCAGGTGCGGTTGTCATGGCCGCTGCGTCGCCGATTATCGGCAAATTTTATGATCGGATCGGTCCATTCCGGCTGGTGATCACGGGAGTTCTCATCATTGTGGCAGCCACGCTCGCTTTCAGCGGAATCGGCATCCATACCTCGGTTCTGTACATTTCCTTGCTGCAGCTGGTTCGCTGCCTCGGCATTGCTTTATGCAATATGCCGTTAACGAACGCAGCGATGAGCGCGGTGTCCAGCGAATATTCAGGCCACGCATCGTCCATCACGAACTGGGCGCGTCAAGGGCTCGCATCGTTATCGATCGGCATATTCAGCGCACTGGTGGTATCCAGAACGTCCTACTACATGGGCGCGGGGGCTTCGACCCAGCGTGCGGCGACAACGATGGGCATTGATGACGTGTTTATGATCGGAACGATGGTGGCTGTTATTGCCATACCTCTTACATTTTTGTTACGGGTCAAAAAGAAAAAAACGGCTCACCCTGTCGCGCTCTGACCGGGCGTTCATCGGCCAAGTGGAGAAGATAATCCTGCGGGCCGTTGAAGCTTGGCGTAAGATAGGGAAACTCGAAAGGTATCAAGCGATTGAATGGGGATTGTTGAGCTGCATCGTTGGCTTCAAGGATAACCTCAAGCATGGGCAAATAGGACGTTAACTGGTAAGAGGGCAGCTGAAGGGCTGCTCTCTTTTTTTGCATTATACCCGTCAATGGATTGCACGAATTATGACAACGCTGTTCTTTTATTGAAATCGCGGTCTGTGGTAGGGTGAAGTATACGAATGTGCAGGTGGTAGGAGGAGCTTATGGAATTTATACGGAAGCTGTGGATTTTCGGTTATCAGCAGGCGTTGTCCTGCATATTTCCGGTTATGATCTTCGGTGCGCTGGGACTGACCAAGGTGGTTGAGATTCCCGGCTTGGCGCGGTATGATCTCATCCTTCTCATATGTGTGCTGGCGCAAATCGGGATGCTGGTGAGCAAGCTGGAGACATGGGATGAGCTGAAGGTCATCTGCGTCTTTCACGTCATCGGTTTGATGCTGGAGCTGTATAAAGTGCATATGGGCTCGTGGTCTTACCCGGAGGAAGGCTGGAGCAAAATCGGCGGCGTCCCGCTGTACAGCGGCTTTATGTACGCCAGTGTGGCCAGTTATATATGCCAGGCATGGCGCCGAATGCATTTGCGTATAACGGGCTGGCCGCTGCCTGTGCTGACCGTGCTGATCAGCGCAGCGATCTATGCCAACTTCTTTACCCATCACTATGTGTGGGATGCACGCTGGCTTCTCACGGCATTGTTATTCGTGGTGTTCGGCAGAACCATGGTGTATTTTGACGTGGACGGAAAAACGCTGCGGATGCCGCTGGTGCTGTCGTTTCTGCTGATTGGCTTTTTTATCTGGATCGCTGAGAACATTTCTACGTTTCTTGGGGCCTGGACTTATCCGGGTCAGGAGCGCACATGGAGCCTTGTGCATATCGGCAAAATCAGCTCGTGGTTTCTGCTGGTCGTGATCAGTGTCATCATTGTAGCTCAGCTGAAGCATCTGAAGCAGGGCAGAGGACCGTCCCAAGGCAATCCGAAGGGAACGGTCATGTGAGTCCAGTTTAGCGGATTTGACCATTTATGCCTAATCATATATCCTATGGTTAATTAGATGATGGAAAGCTAACGTTGCGACTCGAGCTTAAGGCAGAGACTTTGTATGAACATAGATGTTTGGCATAGATGAACCGCGCGAAGCAGAAGGGAGGAGGATCCACATGAAAAAAAGATCATTGGCGTCTTTGGCAAAAGGCATGGGATACTCCACCGCTGTTTTCTTTGATCCGTCCGATCTTGGGAGAAGTGTGTCCAAAATCGGATATTCGGGCGATCAAGGATCCTTCCATTCGATGACCGAATGAGGATGCAGTGGAATTAAACACCACAGGTCGCTTGCTTGTGGTTGCATAGATCGGCATGTACACCACAGGTGCGCTGTGGTGTTTTTTTGTGTTTCTAATGATTCAAACAGAGGAGAGGGATACGTATGTTCATGCAAGGGAAACAGATTTATGTGAAGTCGGTAGAGGAATCGAATGTGGACGCACTTTTGAAGCTCGAGAAGGATAACCGGGATTTTTTCCAGCGGTTCACGGGCTTAAGGGAAGAGAGCTTCTACACCCATCAGGGACAGCTTGAGCGGATCCGAAAGGCCATGGAAGCCAGCAAGGCAGATCAAGGGTATGTCTATGTGATTGGGCTGCGGGACACCCGAGCGATCATCGGGGAGATTATGCTTACCGAAGTGGTGCGGGGAAATCTGCAGAGCTGCTGGATCGGTTATTTTTTGGACCAAGACCATAACGGAAAGGGCTATATGACCGAAGCGGTTCAATTGGTCGTGAAGTTTGCCTTTCAGGAATTGAAGTTTCACCGGATTGAGGCGGGCGTGATGCCGCACAACCGGGCCTCGATCCAAGTGCTTTTGAAAGCCGGATTCCATAAAGAAGGGATTGCCCGAAAAAACGTGAAAATCAACGGAACGTGGGAGGACCATCAGACGCTGGCTATTTTGAATGAAGCCGATGAGCAGCAGCCGTCTTCAATTCAGCGGTACAATCCACATGTTATTGCTCCGCCGATCGGGCCTTATACCCATATAACCAAGGTTCCGAGAGGGAGCGAGCTGCTGGTCTTCTCCGGTCAGGTGGGAACCGACAGCGAGGGGAACCTGCCGGACGATATGAAGCAGCAGGTGGAGAACACCTTGGGGAACATTGAGAGGTTGTTGGCTGCGGAAGCGATGTCGGCGGATCATATCGTCAAAATCAACATTTGGGCGGCTCAGGAGGTCGACTGGGATCATTTCCATCAGGTATGGGAGAAATTCCACGGGGGGAAGGCCCCGGCCATGACGATGGCTTACGTGCCGGCATTGGCGATGCCGTCCATTCTGGTGGAGATCGAGGTATGGACAGCAAAGGGATAGCATTGATGAACCGTAAGTAAGAGCTGTAGACTTGGACTGCGGCCGATCATATGCAGTTACAAAAAAACCTCCGTGGATTCCTGTTAAGGGATCACGGAGGTTTGTTATATGGAGAGGAGCTTATAGATCGTCAAACCCGTTGTCGTCGCCAACTTTGCCGTAGTTACGGGATTTGGCTTCGAAGAAGTCGGTCTTCGTCGCGTTGAGGGCTTCATCCGAGAAAGGCTTGATCCATGGCATGCAGTTAACGTCCACGCCTTCATAAGCTTTTTCTAGACCCATCATGGTGATACGACGGTTCGCGATGTACTTGATGTAATCGCCCAATTCGTTCAGATCGATGCCGCGCACATTGCTGAGTGTGTAGTGAGCCCAGTTGGTCTCAAGCTCAACCGCACGGTCAATGGTGCGGTACAGGTAGTCGATGTTCTCTTTCGTGTTCAGCTCAGGGAAGTCCTTGAGCAGCTGCTTGAACACTTCGGCGAAGAAGTAGCAGTGCTGGTTCTCGTCACGCTGAATATAGGAAATCATCTGGCTGGTTGCCATCATCTTCTGGTCACGGGCCAAGTTGTAGAAGAAGGCAAACGTGCTGTAGAAGAAGATGCCTTCCAGGATCAGGTCCGCCACCATGGCTTCGAAGAAGGACTGCGGCGACGGATTGTCACGGAAGTTTTGATAGATGTCCGAAATGAACTGATTGCGCTCTAGCAGAACCGGATCATGCTTCCAGTACTCGAAGATTTCCTTCTGTTCCTGATCCGAAACGATGGAAGAGAGCACATAGGAATAGGATTGGTTGTGAACCACCTCTTGCTGACCGATGATGGCCGAGATGGCTTCGAGCGATGAATCCGTGAAGTATCGCTTCACGTCGCTCACAAACATCGTCTGCATGGAATCCAGAACAGCCAGCAGGGAGATGTTGATCTTGAAGGTGCGCTGCTCTTCAGGGTCCAGGCGCGGGAACTGCTGCGCATCCTTGGACATCGGAATCTCGTCTGCGATCCAGTGGTTCAGCAGCAGGACCTTGTACAGCTTATACATATGAGGCATCCGAATGTCGTTCCAGTTCAGAATCCCGGAGCATTCACCTTCAATAACACGCGTGGAACGGTTGGGTGCTTCGGTGTTAAATATCTTTTGCATTTGCATGCCGATTTTCTCTCCTTGTATATCATAGTAGGGCGGCGCTTAGGCGAAGCTGAGGAATATTGGTCCAGCATGCTCACGGGACGGGTATCGCACCGGGACGGGTATCCATCTCCAGCCGCTTGTTGTCCGCCCTTTGCCTGAATGTATTGTAAAGGTTGCAAAGGGCTCCCAAAGGCGGACGTAAACTCTTCCGATTGGATACCCTTACCCTTGTAGTCTTCTATTTAGAAAGCTTATCCACTTCTGCTGTGCGGGAACACCCGCATGCAGCTGTTCGATGCTTGTTTGCACCGCATGAGAAGCGATTCCCAAAGGGAGAGCGATCCACGCAGGCAGTAACTCAACAAAAAGCACGAAGTAACTCATTAGTTTCGCACCACATGAGAAGCGATTCCCAAAGGGAGAGCGATCCACGCAGGCAGTAACTCAAAAACCGCACGAAGTAACTCATTAGCTTCGCACCACATGAGAAGCGATTCCCAAAGGGAGAGCGATCCACGCAGGCAGTAACTCAACAAATCGCACGAAGTAGCTCAAGGTCCCTGCGCCGCATGAGAAGCGATTCCCAAAGGGAGAGCGATCCACACAGGCAGTAACTCAACAAATCGCACGAAGCAGCTCATTCGTCTCCGCACTAAATTCCAGCGTTCCCGTAGGGAGAAAGCGCTCCTAGCCACCAAAGTAACGTAGAAGCGTCTCATTCACACCTTGAACCTCTTACGGGTGTCCAGAGGGCAGCGCCCTTGGGGCCCTCCCTTGGAAGGGAGGGTTTGGGTGGGTTCGAAAATAGGTTGATCTATCGACAGTTAGCTAGCACAGCTTTCACACTCTTCAATCGTCAGCGCACGGCTGCGTACATAGTACGTGGACTTGATACCGGCTTTCCAAGCATGCAGGTGCAGCTCCAGGAATTCCGAAGCACGGATATCAGGGCGGACATACAGGTTAAAGCTTTGCGCCTGGTCAACGTGACGCTGACGGGCGGCAGCCATTTTGATGGACCAATGCTGGTCGATCAGGAAAGCCGTTTTATAGTACCAGATCGTTTTTTCGGACAGATCCGGAGCCGGGTTAGCCACTTTATAGGTGGTTTTTTCTTCATAAGAAAGAAGTTCGTACAATGGATCGATGCTCGCCGTGGAACCCGCGATGATCGAGGTGGAGCCGTTCGGTGCGATGGCAAACAGCCATGCGTTACGGACACCGTTCGCTTGCACTTCCTGCTGCAATTCACGCCACTGTTCGGTGGTCACGAACTTGCCTTCATGCTCGCCGTCGGTGTAACCGCGGAACGTGAAGTACTCGCCGCTCTCCCAGTCGGAGCCTTTGAATTTCGGATAGTGGCCTTTTTCCTTGGCCAACTCCATGCTGGATTTGACGAGCAGGTAGTTGATGTGTTCGTACAGATTGTCATTATAGGCAACGGCTTCGTCGGATTCCCAGCGAATGCCTTCCAGCGCCAGCAAGTGGTGCAGACCGAAGGTGCCGAGACCGACCGCACGATATTGACTGTTGGTATATTGAGCTTGCAGAACTTCAATATTGTTAATGTCGATGACGTTATCCAGCATGCGAACCTGGATTGGAACGAGACGCTCCAGCACACCGGCAGGTACAGCACGAGCCAAGTGGATGGAGTTCAGGTTGCAGACAACGAAATCGCCAGGGATTTTGGAAATGACGATCCGGGTTTGCCCGTCTTTCGTAACCAGCTCCTCTTGCTCAACGACTGTCGGAGATTGGTTCTGCATGATCTCCGTGCACAGGTTGGAAGAGTAGATCATGCCATGCGCAGAGTTCGGGTTCGCACGGTTGACCGTGTCGCGGTAGAACATGTACGGTGTACCCGTTTCAAGCTGGGATTTCATGATGCGCTTCATAATGTCGATGGCTTGTACCGTAATGCGCGGCAGCAGCGGGTTCGCCACGGCTTCAGCATACTTTTGACGGAATTCGCCTGCGCCTTGTCCTTGATCATAGAAGTCTTCCAGTCCCAGCGGACGGCCATTCTCGTCTTTCCAGCCCATGATTTTCTTCACTTCATGCGGACAGAACAGGCTCCACTCTTCACGTGCTTCTACAGCCTCCATGAACAGGTCAGGCAGACATACGCCATGGAACACGTCGTGTGCTCTCATACGCTCGTCACCGTTGTTCAGCTTCAGATCCAGGAAGGACAGAATGTCTTTGTGGAACACATCCAGATAAACCGCGATGGCGCCTTTACGGGTTCCCAATTGGTCAACGCTAACAGCGGTGTTGTTCAACTGGCGAATCCAAGGGATAACGCCGGAGCTGGTATTCTTGTGACCGCGGATGTCAGAGCCGCGTGCACGGACTTTACCGAGGTATACCCCGATGCCGCCGCCCATTTTGCTGAGACGGGCGATATCCGTATTGGAATCGAAGATCCCCTCCAGGGAGTCGTCCACGGTATCGATGAAGCAGCTGGAAAGCTGGCCGGCTACCTTTTTGCCTGCATTGGACATTGTCGGCGTAGCCGCCGTCATGTACAGGTTACTCATGGCCCAGTAGGCTTCTTTGACAAGGTCGAGACGCTTGTCGGCAGGCTCGTTATGCATGAGGAACATCGCGATGACCATGTAACGTTCTTGCGGAAGTTCCATAACGCGACCATCAAAATCGTTTGCCAGGTAACGCTCAGCCAGCGTCAACAGACCGATGTAATCAAACAGCAGATCACGGCTTGGATCGATGCACTCGCCGAGTTCTTCGATTTGTTCTTTGGTATAGCTGGTCAGAAGATCCTCGCGATAGATGCCTTTTTGTACAAGTTCCGTAATGAGCGGATAGAAGGCACCGTATGGTTCTTCCGGGTAGGCTTTGTATCGGCGGTTGGTGGCCGCTTTTTTATATAAAGAGGTCAGAAACGAACGCGCAGCTGCAAACTTCCAATTCGGTTCCTCTTTGGTGACAAGCTCAAGGGCGGACATCGTGAAGGCGTTGCTGATTTCTTCGCCGGTAACTTGCTCGCCGCGCAATTTGGCATTGACGCCGCGAAGCAGGCGTTCTTTATCGAGCATGTCCAATCCTTTCAGAGTCCGATCGGCATAGACAGAGAGGCGAATTTCATCAAAGGCGAGCTGACGGTTGTTCGGTTTAACTACGAGCTGGGGCATGAATAAATTCCTCGCTTTCTTCGGGGGAAATATGAAAAAGGACATCAAAAAAACATTTTCTGAAACCCGCGGGCAGGCTTGAAAATGTCCGTGCGCTGTGATTCGAAAATGACGTTTGCCATAAGCCCATGAACGGGCATGATGTTATGTACAGACGCAAGTTTAACGAACACTTACCTAAAACCCCGTAGGTTGGTGTCTACTGCATATAGGCAGGTCTCCTGACTCGAGCTTCTTCCCTCGGCATTGCCTTTCCCGAGACCTTACTCCGTTTCCTCGGTGGCATATGTCGGATGTGGATGGCTGATAGATTATAAACAGCTTAGAGCCCTTACAGTGGCGGGACCGTGATGGATTTACACCATGCTTCCCTATTAAGCCGGACTGCCTTATAGGTTGATCCGGCACCTATACACACTATATTTGGTTGTTGTTAATCTAATTTAACCCAATATATTGTGTTTGTAAACCATATTCTTAAAATTGAACGCAAAATGAATTATAGCAAACGAGCGGTCATTGTGCCAGTTAAGAAACTGCCAAAAGGCCATAACATTTCCGGAATTGTGACCAAATGCGACCTTTTCTGCGCAGATACCACGTATATTATCGTTTTGACAAAATAGGATATATTCGTATGGACGAAAAGAGGAAGGTACACCATATCTTGTGTGAAGCTAAAGGCAGACGGACTTTGATATGGAGGGCCAGAATTGTTATGATAACAGTATTCGGAAATTTAGAGCATACCATATAATTGGGATGGGAACGAGGGAGGTTTTTAAGATGGCAATAGCGGAGGTAACGGTGATTCCAATCGGAACCGCAACAACGAGTTTGAGCTCTTATGTTGCTGAGATGCAGCGTGTATTGAAACAACAGGATGGAATATCCTATGAGCTGACTTCAATGAGCACCATCATTGAGGGAGAGCTTAACATGATCTGGCGGGCGATTGAGGCTTTGCATGAAGCGCCTTTTCTGTCCGGTGCGCAGCGCGTATCGACTTCCGTGAAGATCGACGACCGCAGGGATCAAGTTTCCTCAAGCAAACAGAAGATCCAGTCCGTGCAGGAGAAATTAGGCGGGTAATGCCGCCAGTTTCGGGGGATATTTCCGTAAGAATTGGGCTTGCATTTTGCTGCTGAAGTATTATAATAATTTTTGTTGTTTCGTGAGGAATAACATCGAATCACATGTGCTGGTGTAGCTCAGGGGTAGAGCAACGCACTCGTAATGCGTAGGTCGGGGGTTCAATTCCCTTCACCAGCATCTTTATAAAGTCAATAACGGCGCGGTTTTCTGAGTTTTCGGAATCGCGCCATTTTTGTTGTTTAACCCGTTCTTCTACCATTTTTCTACCCTTTAGTCTGATGAAGACTTTTCCTTTTCACTTTGAAGAACAACCAACAATCGTCTTCCTTCTACATTGTTTGGGTTTAGGCCAACTCAACAGTGACACTTCCCTATGGGTGGTTATAGTGTACGTGAATCATCAAAATGAGAAATGGATTGGTGTCATAGTGAACTTGAATTAGGTGAGTGGTGAGGGCGAAAGAAGTTTGCTATAGAAAGCCAGAAAGAAAATGACACGAAAAAAGGAACCTCTGTCTATGCCAGCAGGTTCCTTTTGTCGTCTAGTCGGATTAATCGACTCACATGCTTTATTTCCTCTAATGGAACCCAGACTGGCCCATAAGCACTCCGCATCTCCAAGCGATCTGTACAAGCATCTGGTATGCCTTGTAATACTTCGCCATTGATGAGGTATATCGTCACGATATGCTTCTTCTGAATGGCTATTTTTAGTTCTTTATCCCACATTTGATTGATCACGCACCCATGACTAAAGTAATGAAGTCAGTATATCAAAGTCAGGTAAAATTTACTATGGTTCATTTGAACACGAGTAGATGTTATCTGAAAAAATGGGGATTCCAGACGGTAAGTTAGCAGACGGAGTGATTTATGTACCTCTCCGGGCTGCTGGCGAGGTGCTCGGAGTCAACGTGGCTGGGATAACAAAACTAAAATGAAAGCTAGAGTACTAATAGAATATAAGATCCTGCTGGCTTATTGACAGGCAGTTTTTTGTTATATCTAAGGGTCTCAGCTAAATTTTTCATCAAGTCAAAGTACACCAAAAGTCAAGGAGTGGGACTCGCGAAAGGGAACCCTGCTGCTGCAAAGTGTGTTGACTCAAAGGACCGATCTTGACCAAGATGGACTCTGAGATTGGTGAAAGAATGATAAAATCCCGCTCGAATGAGCAGGATTTTATTATATTGCTTCAACGTTCTCTTTAATGACGTTCCGGATTGCGACGTCTCAGACCTACGAGGCCAGCAAGACCGAGTAAACCGAGCCAACCCCAGTCAGTATCGTTGTCATTGCCTACAGCATTGGTGTTATAGCCGTTTGTGTTCACGTTATTGGTTCTCATATCGTTTGAATTCATGTTGTTGTTTTCTGCAAAAGCAGGAACCGCAAGAATCAAAGCAATACTTATACCGGCTAAAAATGTGGCGAGGATTTTCTTCATGATTTGAACTCCTTTCCGTAATTATGTTGATTTCTATCGGGACAGGTACCAGAATTATGGTGCCCTTTACAGATATTATTATTCGTTACTGAGCAACGAAGGAAGTATCTCAAAAAAGACAGAAAAGCAGCCTCAGAAATGGCCAGCACTATCATTTTTTGAAGGTTATACCACTGTAGATGTTAAGATTCCATATCCTTATCGTTATAGTGGAAATATGGATATGAACTGGGCTAAACAGTAATCGCATCTTCGATAGTTCTTGCTTTTATAAAATATGTCCTTGACTATTACCTCTTGCCTTTGCGTTATCAGACGCCCTTACATACTATGTATTATTCCAATTAGGAAGGGGTAGGGAAAAATGAGTGGATACGAAGGTTCTGGGTATGGAAGTAGTATTGGTGTTATTCTCGTTCTCTTTATTCTACTTGTAATTATACTGCGTACATGGGGATTTTAAGTAAATACCTTGTATAAGGACCCCGCTTACGTGAATTGAATGTTCCAGGATTATATTTGAAGGCATCCAGAAATCTGGATGCCTTTTCCATAACACAGTGCAATCAGAGAGAGGGTTCTTTTGTCGATTGTTTCATGGTTTCATTTCATAGATTAGTAGTCCAATTCATTCTCGCAGACGCTGCATATAATGCAATATCTTCTGTGAAGGGAGGATTTCTTATGAAAAAACATCATCATAAGGTTAAAGTTATCGTCCTCAAACCTGGACAAAAAATCATCGTAAAGTGTAAAAAGCATAAGAAGAATCACGCATAAAAAGTCTGTAATGCAGTGGTGAACCTTAACAGAGGTTCACCACTATCCATAGAGCTGCAACTTGAGAATGAAATGGAATTGACTATCTGCCGCTTTTCCGTTGATAGGATGTATAACCATTGAAAAAGGCGAGAAGGTGTGTGTGGGCTCGTTATTATGCTTGGAAAGAGGGATCATAGCAGAACAATCAGAATTCCTGCCACGAATAAAATGGATCCGAGAACCAGCAGAAGAAGCCCGCTGGATTTAATATGTTGAATGTAGTCCGAACTTGGCTCAGAATCATACTTTACTTTCCAGATTCTATATAAGGAACCCCATGTAGGTTTGCGTATTCTCAATACACCACGTACCAAAAAAACGACAGCAAGCACGATAAGTACAAATCCAGATATATTAACCAGCTCCTCACCAAAAGCTCAATGAAAATAGTTAATCCGAGTAATACATATTACAAGCTAAAAAGGTGGATAATTCCACCAGAGCTCCAGTTCATCCGGATTGCTATTTCGTCGGATTTCTGAATACTAATAGATCAAGCCTGATATGAATGGCATCGACGAACATAGAGACTGTATCTAGGCCATCCAATATAGGCTTAAGCAAACACCGAATGTACCAGATTGGAGTATCTTATATATTATACTCGTCCTTGCAGTAGGACTTACAGTTGCTTGCCTAATATAAGCGTGGAAGCATTGGTGGAAGGAATTGCTGCAGTTGCCTTCGCTGTAATGGATCACCGGGCTATTCAACAACCTACAAAGGCGGTGAATGATCGTGAAAAAGGTTTGGATTGACGCAGGGCATGGCGGGAAGGATTCCGGAGCAACCGGAAATGGCCTGCAGGAGAAAGACGTCGTGTTAGCGGTGTCTCTTGCTGTGAAGAAACGATTGGAAGCTGATTATGGCGATGTCCAAGTACTACTCTCCCGGTCTTCAGATGTGTTCCTTGAATTGGCTGAACGGACTCATAAGGCAAACGCTGCTGGCGCAGATATCCTAGTTAGCATCCATTGTAACGCGGGTGGAGGTGCAGGGGGCTTTGAGTCATATCGATATACCTCGGCAAGCTCCGGTTCGGTAAAATTGCAGAACGTTATGCATACGGAGGTCATGAATGCCATTAAATCCTTCGGAGTCATCGATCGGGGTCAGAAGGCCGCTAACTTGCATATGGTCCGTGAATCTAAAATGCCTGCTGTCTTAACCGAAAACTTGTTTATCGATGTCGCGGCAGATGCAGCCAAGCTTAAACGGCAGGATGTAATAGATTCTATTGCGATCGGGCATGTAAATGGCATTGCTAAATATTTGGGGCTTCAGAAGAAAGAGGGGGCTGGTACAGTGGAGGATAAGGTACATGTCGTCGTCAACGGAAAGCAGATCGCGGATGGCAAGCTTGAGAATGGCGTGACCTATGTGCCGCTTCGGGCCATCGGTGAAGCATTAGGGGCCAAAGTGAGCTGGGATAATAAGACCAAGACGGCTACAGTTACGACCGAATAAATACCTGATTATTTGGAGATAGGAAGTATGGTTCTCTTCCATGATATGCAAACCTCCACCTGTTGGGGGTGTGCAAAAGAGCAGTGCTATTTGTGCCCCATCGAACAATTTATGTCCCTTTAATCCTAATTTAAGCTTCCATTAATATTCGGAGCTTATGATATAAGCACCCCTTAAAAAATATATCAGAAGCCCTTCTAACATCGGTTAGAGGGGCTTCTTTGGTTGTCTTCCCTCATCTGAGGTAAAGTCCAGGCTTTTGGATGACTATTTACAATCCCAGCCATTTCGTGATATAAGCCGATACGGCTAATTCCTGGAAATCCTGCCAGCTGCGAAATGGGGTATGCTCAACGATAAACGGGTTAATCGTATGTCCTTGTATGAATTCGTCAAACTCTTCATCTGTGCTTCCCTCATAACCTGCGGCTTTCAGCAAGTGACCGATTGAAGAAAACTTGGTATGTCTTTGAATAAATGATTCCGAGAACAATTCTTCCACGGGCACTTCTTGTTTCATGTCCGAGAGCCTTGCGGCATTTTCGCGAATTTCTGATAGCTTCTCTTCATCCAGTCCGTCTAATCCACTGATCCCAGTATTCATTATGCCCACCTCCAAAAAGTTGCACGTCACTCTATTATACATATACGAGTATGCTGAATTATCGGATTCGCTTTTTTTTGAAGCAGGTATTGACTTGCTATTTTTATATAAAGGGAGAAGGTTTATTACATATTTATAATTATTCTTTACCTAGGAATGACGGTCGATATCATGTAGACTGGTAATGATTTACTGCCGCCACACCTTGCTTTATGGGGTATGGAGGTCCGTACATACTTGCTTGCATATGGGGGTGGGCACTATGCCCAAACAAGAAAAGGTTTCCATGTCTTGGCTGCTGCGGTATTTGAAACCGGTTAAAGGACGGCTAATACTGCTGCTCGTGTTGCTGCTGACGTCGACGGGCTTGCAGCTCTTGAATCCGCAAATTGTCAAACGGTTTATTGACACGGCAGCCGAAGGAGGAGTTATAGCCGCGCTGATTCAGCTGGCGGGATTGTTTCTGGTCGTGGCTGTTTTTAACCAGCTGATAACCGTGGCTGTCAGCTATATGGGGAACGATATTTCATGGCGCGCGACAAACCGGCTTCGCGGCGATCTTTTGAAGCATTGCTTGCGGCTGGATATGCGATTTCATAATGTCAAAACGCCCGGCGAGATGATCGAGCGGGTGGACGGCGACGTGACGAATATTTCGAACTTCTTCGCGATGTTCATCGTGCAGGTTATCGGAAGTTTTGTGCTGCTAGCTGGCATACTAGGATTTATGTTCACGGTCAATCTGCCGATCGCGATCGTCATGACGGTGTTTACGCTGCTGTCCATTTTGTTCATGGTGTTCATCCGGAATATGGGCGTCAATTCTTCGAAGAATGAACGTGAAGCCAGCGCTTCGCTGTTCGGGTTAATTGAGGAACGCATCGCCGGCATTGAGGATGTACAGGCGAACGGCAATGTGCCGTATGTGATGAATCGGTTTCACCGGATGATGCGCACCGTTTTTCTGAAAGGAAGAAAAGCCTGGATGCTCCGCGTTGTCCCTTGGAATACCACGGTGATTCTGTTTGCCCTTGCGGTTACCGCTGTCCTGTTACTAGGGGTTCGCTATTATCTGATCGGTGAAATTACGCTGGGGACCCTGTTCTTAATCTACCAATATACGCAGATGCTGAATGATCCGATCGAGATGCTGGGTGACCAGGTGCAGGAGTTCCAAAAGGCAAAATCCGGCATGCTGCGTTCCAGAGAGTTGTTGTCCAATAAGAGCGAGATTGTGGACGGAGAGCAAGAAGAGCTTCCGGAAGGGGCACTCGGTTTGGAATTTGAGGGCGTCAGCTTCAGTTATAACGAAGATAAACCGGTGTTAAAGGACATCAACTTTGAAGTCAAACCAGGTGAACGCCTGGGCATTATCGGTCGTACCGGCAGCGGAAAGTCGAGTCTCAGCCGTATTCTGCTTCGACTGTATAACATCGACAGCGGCGTGATCCGCGTTGGGGGGACCGATATCACGAAGCTAAAGCTGCCCGCGCTTTACCGCCGGGTGGGTATGGTCACACAGGATGTGCAGCTGTTCGATGGCTCGCTGCGTGACAACCTGACGTTGTTTGATCACGGCGTGTCGGATGCATTCATTCTGGAAACGACGGAGCGTTTGGGGCTTCGGCAATGGATCGATGCACAGCCGGAAGGCCTGGATACGCATCTGACAGCAGGCGGAGCTTCGCTGTCCGCGGGAGAAGCGCAGCTGTTCGCTTTAACCCGGGTATTTTTGACGCAACCAAGTCTGGTGATTCTGGATGAACCGTCTTCACGCCTGGACGCCGCAACGGAAATGATGCTGCAGGTAGCCGTGGATCAGCTGATGAGCAGCTGTACGGGCATCATCATCGCGCACCGGCTGGCTACGCTGGAGCAGGTGGATAAAATTATGGTGCTGGGTGACGGGCGAATTATGGAATTCGGCGAACGGGAAGCTCTTGCGTTAGATCCGGCATCACATTATGCCAGACTGCTGAGCACAGGCAGAGAGGAGGAACTGGCATGACCATCACGGGTTTTATAGGGCGCCTCTTTCGATTCAGGCCTTCATTATTTTTAATCAACGGTCTGCTGTGGTGCATATTTCATTCCTTGCCACTATTGATCGGACTGGGGATGCAGTGGTTTTTTGACCGGGCGACGGCCAGTTCCACGGATTATGTATGGCTGGCGGTGCCCTTGATCTTTATTGCCGTTGTAAGGGTAGCGCGGGTAGGGACGTTCTTTGCGGCCTTCTATCAATGGGTAACGTATATTTACCACATTCAGGCCATTCTGCGAACGAACATGCTGGCCGGGATTATGCGCTGGCCGGGGCGTAATTTGCCAGCTTCTCCAGGGGAGGCGATGAGCCGCTTCCGCGATGACGTGGATGAAGTTGTGGAATACGTTGAATCCTGGGTGGATTTCTGGGGACGTCTCGTTTTTGCCCTCGTATCCGTTGTCATTATGGCGAGCATTAACTGGAAGATCATGCTGGTGGCCGTGCTGCCGCTCGTGGTGGTCACGCTCCTCAACAATCTGTCCGGCAACCGCGCGCGTCGTTACGGCCTAAAGAACCGGGAGGCTACAGGGCGCATTACCAGCTTTATCGCGGAAACCTTCGGTGCGGTTCAAGCCTTGAAGCTCGGGCAGGCGGAGGATCATGTGCATGAGCGCTTCATGAAGCTGAACGAAGACCGCCGGCAGGCAGCGCTGAAGGATAATCTGTTCAAACAATGGATGCGATCCTTGAATCAGCATGTGCTTAGCATCTGTACGGGATTGATTCTGCTGATGTGCGCAGCTGAAATGCAGGCCGGGCGTTTTACCGTCGGGGACTTTGCTTTGTTCACGTCTTACCTGGCCAATATCGGCTTCAGCATTTCCTTATTCGGTTATATGGTATTCCAGCACAAGCGGCTGAAGGTTTCCTTTGACCGGATGCGGTCTCTGTTTCGCCCTGGTGAGGAAGACCGGATCATTGAGGCACGGGAAACGTATCTGAACGAAGAGCCGCCGGAACTGCCCGTCATTCACAGAGAACCGGGAGAAATGCTGAAGGAGCTGGAAGTCAAGAATTTATCGTACCATTATCCGAATTCGGATAACGGTATATCGGATATTAAT
Source organism: Paenibacillus sp. p3-SID867 (assembly GCF_025142895.1). NCBI lineage: Bacteria > Bacillati > Bacillota > Bacilli > Caryophanales > Paenibacillaceae > Paenibacillus > Paenibacillus sp. p3-SID867. The sequence continues at coordinate 158,850 of NZ_JAMBDM010000014.1, read as the reverse complement.
TTTCGCCTGGAGCGCGGCAAGTTTCTGGTGGTGACCGGACGAATCGGGGCGGGGAAATCGACGCTTGTCCGGACATTGCTGGGACTGCTGCCAAAACAGGAAGGAACGATTCGCTGGAACGGGGAAGAGGTGGATCCGGCAACCTTCCTTATGCCTCCTCGGGCGGCCTATACTCCGCAGGTTCCAAGGCTGTTTAGCGATCCCTTGAGAGAGAACATCGTGCAAGGGAAGAAAGAGCGGACCGAGGAAGCTCTGGAACGGGCTGTTCGGCTGGCCGTCATGGAGAAGGATATCGAGAATCTGGATCAGGGACTGGAGACGTTTGTCGGTCCGAGGGGCGTTATGCTGTCGGGGGGACAAATCCAGCGGGCGGCTACGGCACGCATGCTGATCACGGGCGCGGATTTATTCATTTTTGATGATCTGTCCAGCGCGTTGGACGTGGAGACGGAGCAGCAGGTATGGGATGGGTTGTTCAAGGAGCAGGGCGTCACATGCATCGCGGTATCGCATCGGAGGGCAGCCCTTTCGAAAGCCGATCATATCATCGTTATGAAGGATGGGCGGATCGAAGCGGAGGGCAGCTTGACGGAGCTGCTCGCCACGAGTGAAGAGATGCAGCTGTTATGGCAGGGCGAGCAGTCCGCTGTCGAGGCTCAGGCCCCCGCAGAGGATGAAGCTGAAGTTAGTAAGGTATAACATCAAGTTTGGTTTGGAATTGGGGATGTAAGAACAGGTTTCGACAGGTTTAGATAGGTTTAGAGCAGGGCAGCTTCCGTTGGTGTGGAGGCTGCCTTTTTTTGTATAATATTAATGGGAAATAATGGATCTATATTCAGATGTATAAGGGAGAGATCTATATGAAGAATCGCAAATTCTTGGTAACGTTCGGTTATAACCTGGACCATAGCAATATCGATTACCTTGTGTCTGATCGCCTGTCCCGCCATAAGGGCTGGATTCAGAAGGATTACTTTGATCCGGTGCTGCACACAGGGGCTGCGTTTATTCTAAACTACCAGATCATCGACACGAATGCTGCCAGAGTCTCGCAGCGCTATTACTTGGATGATTACCACGTCACGGAAGCCAAGCTGCAAGGCTTTCTTTACTCGCTAAACAAGCTGAAGGGCACGCATGTGTTGTGCAATCCCAGGGTACAAGGACATCACTGGACCGTTATTGATGGGCACGAGTACAGCTGTTATGCCTATCAGACACTGGATGGAAGGAATCTGCGCTTCTTGCAGTACGAAGAGGATTCAGAAGAAGCTTCTCTTAAGAAGGGGGTGCCCCGGATTCCTGAGGATCAGCACTACCTAGTCTTTCCCTCTGATTGCAGTCAAGAAGAGAAGGATCGGCGGTTGACCGATTGGATCATCGGAATTATTGAAGCGGGGAGGCAGCAGCCTTAAATGTCACCGCCATTCATGATGGATACTCACTGCGTATTTCCACCACCGGGGAGCAACGTAATTCGTCGCTGCGTCTGCATATCGTCAAACCTATCGTAAATTCCGTTTCGCATATTCTATTATTTTACTTGCGAGAATAAGGATATAAATACAAGCCGATCGATAGGCTCGAGGAATAGGATGTAGAAGATGAATGGAAAGGGTGGGTTTACCATGGAATGGAGCGTCATTTTTCAATTGATCGACCCGCGGCTCTTCATGGTCGTTGCTGCCTGTTGGGTAATCGGATATGTGCTGAAGCAAACGCCCAAGGTTCCGAATTGGAGCATTGTATATTTGGTTATGGTCGTATCGATTTTGTTCACAACCGGCTTGATCGGCTGGAGCGTGGAAAATATCATTCAAGGCATACTCGCAGGGGCGTTTGCGGTATTCGGCCATCAGGCCGTTAAACAAACGGCAGAGGCGATTGCGACTAGAAAGAAGTAAGAACGGCTGAATGGTCCGGGATGATTTTTGCCTAAACCGAACTTTACCTGGAGTCTGCCGCTTGAGCCTGTTACTCTTAAGTCCATAAGATGATTTAAGGGAGCGTGAAGATTTGCAGAGGAAAACGTTGACGGTTGAGGCCCTGCCTGGATTTGAGCCGGAGATCGGCCGCTGGATATGGGGACTTGAGGATGTGCGGCGAACGATATTGAAACAGCTGGAAGGGATTCGGTATGAGCAGTTGAACCATAGGGTGGACGGTCGGCAGTCGATCGGTTCGCTGTTGTACCATATTGCTTTCATTGAAGCGGATTGGCTATACGCTGAGGTGCTTGAATCCGATTGGGATCCGAAAATAAAGGCCAGCTTTCCCTGGGATCACCGTACCGCAGATAACCGTCTTTCTGAAGTGCCGGATCAGCCGCTCGTTGAGCATCTCCACCGTATGCAAATGGTTCGTCAGGAACTGGTTGCCCATTTCCGAGGCATGGACCTTTCGGACTGGAGAAGACCCAGACAACTGGAGCCGTACGATGTGACGCCCGAATGGGTCATCTATCATCTGATTGAGCATGAGTCCCACCATCGGGGACAGATATTTCAGCTGTTAAGGGAACTGGAGCAAGCTTAAAGAATCGAAAGTCCACTCAGATGAAAGTTTTGGCCTTCGCGGCTAAAGAAAGAGTTTTTTGAGGCTGCTGCTATTCACGTTCATATTCCCCGGGCAGGGAGCTTTCCTTGCTCTTTTTTTGTATACCCTGCAACGATCCAGATGTCAAAACGTAATAAGCATATAAAGAGCACGGTATCGGAGGAGATATGATGAATAATGAATTTTACGTCGGGTGGGGAACGCTGGCATTAATCAATGCAGGATTGGCTCAAGGGAAAAATAGAACGGGATTAAACTGGTTTCTGCTATCCCTGTTGTTAGGTCCGCTCGCAACCCTGATTCTTGTCCTGTCAGCTAAAAGGTAATCAGAGCAATTAAAGAGCCGCCTCCCGGCAAGGGAAGCGGCCTTTATCGGTTTACATCCGTTGAAACATAGCGGTGTCACGGCTGTAGTGCGTCAGATAACCTGTCTCTTCGTTGCGGATGCGGACGACATCCGGTGTGTAGCATTCAATGTAACCTCGCTCGATCTCCACGTACACGCTTGCGGGATCCTCTTCCCATACGGAAACCACGGTTTCCGATAAGGCGGCCGCGAAAAAATGGATGTCTTGCGATAGGTACCGGCTATTGCGGTCTGTATTCATTTATTTCATATCCCCTTGATGGTTAGAATCAGATAAAATGCGGTCTACTAGCTCGTTCATTCCCTTCCAGGAATCCTTCAGAATAAATTCATGCTGAATATGCGCGTTCCACGGACGCGGAATCAGAATGGTTTGTTTTCCGGCTTTTCTGGCGGCAATCGCATTATGGGGACCATCGTCAATCAGAAGATCAAATTCCACTAAATCCTTGCGTTTGGCCACGAAAAAATTCTCGAACGGAATAAAAGGCATATGCCGCTGCAGCCATCTCCATTTCTCGGGCACCGAGGAGGGGCGGGCTGCGGTAACAACAATGACGTCATAATCATGCGTCATTCTGTGGACTTCGTCAATCGTATATTCATCAAATAGTTCAAGTTCTTCATATAAACCCGGCTTTCCGAAGAAAAACTCCTCCGAGCATTCAGGATGCCAGATTTGGTGCAGGTTATAATCGGTAATCTGATCCAGCGTCAGCTGAGGATCCTTGTACTCAAGATTGTGATAATGAATGGCCTTGGGTATGAGATGGCAGATGGTGTCATCCATATCGATGGCGACTATTTTTTTGCTCATATCGTCATTACTCTCCTGTTAATCATGAATTCTAAGAAACGATGATGTTCCGTAAATTGTAAGGGACAGGATGCTTGTTGGCAAACTGGAATCAAAAATGGGAGGGAGTAACATTTTCTTTCTCCTGACTCATTATAAACTAAGTATAGCATTAATGCGGCAACAACCTTCCTGATATTTCGCGGTTACGGGAATAACTTAATAAAGCCTTCGTCCATTATGACAGTACATGTCATGATTGCCCTTTTATAATAAGAACACTACAAGGCACAAGGGAGGAACGGCCATGGTGCAAGAATATATCAACATTCGTGGAGCCAGAGAGAATAACCTGAAGAATGTGACGCTGCAAATTCCTAAACGAAAAATTACGGTCTTTACCGGCGTATCCGGGTCGGGCAAATCGTCCATCGTGTTCGATACCATCAGCTCGGAAGCTCAGCGGTTGCTGAATGAGACGTTTACCGCTTTTGTCCGTAACCGACTTCCACGGCACAGTCAGCCGGACGTCGATTCGATCGAGAACTTGTCGACGGCCATCGTCATCGACCAGAAGCGTCTGGGGGGCAATTCGCGATCCACGCTAGGGACGATTACGGATCTGTACGCCATACTCCGTCTGTTGTTTTCCAGGGTGGGAAAGCCATTTGTGGGATATTCCAACGTCTTTTCTTTTAATGATCCGCAAGGCATGTGTCCGGAATGTCAGGGAATCGGCAGGAAGGTCGAGCTGGATCTTAATAAACTGCTGGATACAAGCAAATCTTTGAATGAGGGGGCGGTTCGATTCCCTATTTTCTCAGTAGATAGCTGGTATATGAAGAATTACACCATGTCCGGGTTCTTTGATAACGACAAGAAGCTGGCCGACTATTCCGAAGCGGAATGGGATCATTTCCTGTACGGCAAGGAGGGGAAGGTGACGTTCCCGTCCAAGGGAGGACCGGTACAGTCCGACTTCGAAGGTCTCGTGTTGAAGTTTAACCGGCTTTATATTCAGAGAGACAGCAGTGAATTATCGGAACGCACCTTGAATCACGTCAAAAATTTTATTACGCATGGCACATGCCCGTTATGCAAGGGGACGCGGCTCAGTCAATCGGCATTAAGCTGCTGGATCAACGGCTATAATATCGCCGAGTGTGCGGCCATGGAGATCGGGGAGTTAAGAGAGGTCATCCTGAATATCAAAGAGCCCGTGGCTGCCAGTATGGTGGCCAGCTTGGCCGAGCGGTTGCAGCACTTGATGGATATGGGGCTGGATTACTTGACGCTGAATCGGGAGACGACCACGCTCTCTGGGGGCGAGTCGCAGCGGGTGAAGATGGTTAGGCATCTGGGCAGCAGCCTGACGGATATGATGTATGTTTTTGATGAGCCTAGCGTGGGTTTACATCCACGGGATGTTCACCGGCTGAACGACATGCTCAGGAAGCTTCGCGACAAGGGCAACACGGTGCTGGTCGTGGAGCATGACCGTGACGTGATTGAAATTGCCGACCATGTGGTGGACGTGGGGCCGAATGCCGGTACCCGGGGAGGGGAAATTGTCTTCGAGGGCACGGTTGAACAGCTATGCAGCCAAGATTCTACGTTAACCGGGCAGTATATGAAACGTTTCATGCCGATGAAAGAACAGTTCCGGGTACCGACAGGACAGATGCGGATTGCCAATGCCAATCATCATAATCTGAATAATGTAACGGTGGATATCCCGGAAGGCGTGTTGACCGTGGTCACGGGCGTAGCGGGGTCAGGCAAGAGCTCGCTGATTCATCATGCCTTCCTGTCCCAGCATCCCGAGGCTGTCGTCATCGACCAGTCTGCCGTCAGCACCTCGATCCGTTCAAATCCTGCTACTTATACGGGCATCATGGATGACATCCGGAGTTTATTCGCCAAAGCTAACGACCAGAGTCCATCCCTGTTCAGCTTTAATTCCAAAGGAGCCTGCCCCGACTGCCACGGGCTTGGTTTCATCTATACGGACCTGGCGTTCATGGAAGGCATCAAGTCGCCGTGCGACACCTGTGACGGCAGGCGCTTTAAGGATGATGTTCTGCAGTATAAGCTCCATGGAAAAATGATTACCGATGTGCTGGATATGACCGTGCTGCAGGCGCTCGATTTTTTCGAAAAAAAAGAAATCAGGCGGCGGCTGGAGGCTTTGCACGATGTGGGCCTGCACTATCTGACCCTCGGCCAGCCGCTAAGCACTCTGTCCGGGGGCGAAAGCCAGCGCATCAAGCTGGCCAGCGAGCTGCATAAGCAGGGAAAGATCTACGTGATGGACGAGCCGACGACCGGGCTGCATATGTCGGATGTCGGGCATTTGCTGGACATGATGAATCGGCTCGTTGATAATGGCAGCACGGTGATCGTGATCGAGCACAATCTGGATGTGATCCGTCAGGCGGATTGGATCATTGATCTCGGACCCGAGGGCGGCAGCAGGGGGGGCAGGGTCATGTTCGAAGGAACGCCTGCTGAACTGATCACGGCGGAACAATCGCTGACTGCGAAGTATGTACGAGGTTAGCGGGAAATCAAGGAAGTGAAGGCCGGTCCTGACCGGAGTCTGACCGAACCCATGCAGTATGTAACATGGGAGCAGGGAGAAATTCGCTTTTCGTAGTTTCATAATAGACTTGCCAATGGCCATGCCGCATATCCCCGCGGCATGGCTATTCTATGGTTGTTAGGCTTATAAGATCGCTTAAACGGCAATACTGTATGCTGCGACAGACCAAGTTGGTTAATGATGTACGTGTAATGACTCGGTCCGCATTTCTAAATAAGCAGCATCTTTATTGTAAACGGGGGATACGACAATGCAGAAAGTATGGTGGAAAGAAGCCGTTGCTTACGAAATCTATCCGCGCAGCTTTATGGATTCGAATGAAGACGGCATCGGGGATCTGCAAGGGGTTATATCCCGCCTGGATTATTTGAAGGATCTCGGGATTGATGTTATATGGGTATGCCCCATCTATCGTTCGTCCAATAACGACAACGGTTACGATATCAGCGATTACCAGGATATTATGACGGAGTTCGGATCCATGGCCGACTTCGATCAGCTGCTGGCCGAAATCCATAACCGCGGCATGCGGCTTATTATGGATCTGGTGCTCAATCATACCTCGGATGAACATCCGTGGTTTATTGAATCCCGTACCTCAAGGACCAATCCGAAGCGGGATTACTATATCTGGCGGAATGCGAGGGATGGAGCCGAGCCGAACAATTGGGAATCCGTCTTCACCGGCTCCGCTTGGGAATATGACGAGTTAACGGATCAATATTATCTCCATCTCTATTCCAAGAAGCAGCCTGATTTAAACATGGAGAATCCGGCGGTCAGGGATGATCTGGTCAAAATGATCCGTTGGTGGCTGGATAAAGGGATTGACGGTTTCCGCGTGGATGCGATTACCCATATTAAGAAGCTTCCGGGTTTGCCGGACATGCCGAATCCGAATCACCTTCGTTATGTCGACTCGAATCCCGGACATCGGAATATCGCGGGCATCCATGAATTTCTTCAGCAATTCAAACGCGAGGCGTTCGCTCATTATGACATTATGACGGTTGGCGAAGCGAGCGGCATTCCGATAGCGGAAGCAGACCGCTGGATCGGGGAAGAGAACGGGTCACTGAATATGATTTTTCAATTTGAGCATGTCAATCTTGATTTCGGACTGGAAGGACGCTGGGATTATGCGGTCTGGGACTTGGCCGAATTGAAGCAGATCATGCATAAATGGCAGACGGGCCTTGAAGGCGTGGGCTGGAATGCCCTCTATATGGAGAACCACGATCAGCCGCGGTCCGTATCCCGTTTTGGCGATCCGGTCCATTATCATAAGGAATCGTCCAAGATGCTGGCTACTTTTTTTATGCTAATGCAGGGGACGCCGTTTATTTACCAGGGGCAGGAAATCGGAATGACGAATGTCGAGTTTGCAGAGCTGAGTGATTATCGGGATGTGGAGATCTACAATTATTATCGCGAGCGGCTTCTGGACGGGAAAGACGTGTCCGAGACGATGCGTAGAATCGCGTACCGGGCTAGGGACAATGCAAGAACGCCGATGCAGTGGGATGACACACTCTATGGCGGCTTCTCAACGGTTGTGCCGTGGATCCGCTGCAATCCGAATTATCATGAAATCAACGTAGAGCAGCAGCTAACCGATCCCGACTCCATTCTGAATTACTATAAAGCCTTGATCCGACTGCGCAAATCCAGTGAGACGCTGATCTACGGAAAATATGAAGCCGTGCTAAACGAGCATTCAGAAATTTTCGCCTACTCCAGATCGCTCGGGAACGAGACGTACTTGATTGTTCTCAACTTTTATAGCGGAACACCGGATTTTCAGTTCCCGGCAGAATGGCGTGAGCATCAACCGGAAGTTGTACTCTCGAATTACGAGCGTTCGGACCGAAGCTTCGACGAATTCGCTCTACACCCTTATGAAGCGATAGTTTATCGTGTAAACTAAGTGGGTAAGCGATTTCTTGAGATGAGAGGTGAATGCAGCTTGCCACAATTCAATATGATGTCTGCCGCCGTTCTTGATCGCCCGTTATCCATTGGGGTGAAGCAGGTCCCCATTCCGGAGCCAAAGCCGGATGAAGCCTTGATTCAGGTGTACTGCATCGGCATATGCGGCTCGGACGTGCATTACTATGAGCATGGACGGATTGGCAGGTATGAGGTGAAAGAACCGCTGATTCTGGGGCATGAGCTTGCCGGCGTTGTGGTAAGAACGGGGGAGAAGGTAAGAAATGTCTCCGTTGGTGACCGCGTGGCCGTGGAACCGGGTGTAACGTGCGGGCGCTGCTCTTATTGTAAAAGCGGACGTTACAACCTGTGTCCGGATGTTGTATTTATGGCAACCCCTCCGGTTGACGGGGCTTGGGCCGAATACGTTGCGGTACGAAGCGACTTCCTGTTCCGGCTGCCGGATGAAATGTCCTTTGAGGAAGGCGCTTTGCTTGAACCGCTGTCCGTAGGACTCCATGCCGTACGACGCGGGCGTATCCGGCCAGAGGACCGGGTGCTGGTGCTCGGACTGGGGCCGATTGGCTTGCTTGCCATGGAGGCGGCCAAAATGTCCGGAGCCTCTCAGGTATATGGCAGCGACGTCGTGGAATACCGGCGTAATCTGGCCCTGCAGATGGGAGCCTCCGGCGTGATCAATCCGATGGGCGAATCCGTTTCGCAGCGATTGAACGAACTGACGGACGGCAATGGCATTGATCTTATTATTGAAACGTCGGGCAACGCCGGGGCCATCGCGGATTCGATTGGTTATGTGAACCGGGGAGGCCGGATCGTGTTTGTAGGTCTGCCCACAAAGGATGCGATCCCGGTGGATATTGGAGCTTTGGTTGACGCCGAGCTGGATGTATATGGCGTGTTCCGCTACGCAAACACGTACCCGGCGGCTATTCAGATGCTGCAAAACAAGGCCAGCCGCATACGCGATATCATCACCCACCAATTTTCCTTGGATCAGATCGAGGAAGCCGTAGAGCTTGCTCGCACGCACAAGGACACCAGCGTAAAAGTCATGATCTATCCTCATCCAAACGTTTAAGGTGGTTCGCGGCCTGGAGAGTCGCTTCGGGAGCTGTCGTGTAACAAACGCGCCAATGCAGCGTAATGGACCATCATCAAAAAGCACCGCTCCAACACTTGTCGGAGCGGTGCTTTTTTTCGCGTTACCGGTTAGTTCGGGCGTTCATTACTCATCCAGCTGTCGATGCGCAGATCATCGCCGTAGCTGTCGCGGGCCGAAATTTCGCCGAGCTTCTGCTCGGCTTCCTCGCGGGTATCGAACCCGCCGATGACCGCGATGAAGTCGTTGCTGGCCGTCTTAATGAAGGTCACGTCGTCTTCCATATAAATCTCTTCAAGGATGGCGAGGGATTCCCCTTGCGGCATGGCTTCACTGCGGATATAGAAGACCTCGCGCGGGGTGACCGGCTCTCCGGTCGAAGTGAGCTTCAGCTCAATATAGCCGGGGTCTTTATATTCGGATATGGTATGCTTCACGCCATCCTTCAGTTCAACGACAAAACGCATTGCCGAGTCGTCCAGAATCACATTCTCGTAGACATCCTTCACCAGCGGCAGAGCCAGCATGTCTTTCTTAAGGGTTTCATAATCAAAATTTCGTACTCCGTTAAACGTGAAGATCAGACGGTTTGGCGCATCCCGATGATCCACCGTGTAGGCCGGGACACTTGAAACGGACTTGCCTTCCTGGTCAAATTGAATTTTTAGTACGTCTTCGGAAGCTTCCGTGCCCACGGTAACGCCGTCGGTCCGCTCGCCTCCGCCCCCGAATTGCAGAACCTGAACGATGCTGCCCACCAGAGGGACTTTGGATAAGGCGTTGGCCACCGTCGGGATGTTGATCACGAATAGCAGGGCAACGGCAGCTGCAACAACGGAAGAGTATCTCGTCAAGCGCATGGAGCGTTTGCGGGCAGCCGCCTTTTTCTGTGCAGCATCGATAACGCCGGTTAGCTGGGCGGGGATTTCAATGTGTTCGTAGCGTTCTTTTCCTGTCATAGGCTATCGACCTCTCCCTCGATTAGATATGATTTTAGTTTTCCGATAATACGATAAAACCTGGTCTTGACGGTACTTTCGGACACGGATAACACATCTGCCATTTCTCGAAAGCGCAGGTCTTCAAAAAACTTCAAAATCATGTAGGTTTTCTCCTCCGGCAGCAGTCTGTCCAGCGCATCGTACAGATCCATCTTCTCTTCCAGCGGTACGGCATGCTCTGCGGCTGCATAGTCCTGCGTCTGGTCTTCCATATAAGTAACCCGCTTCTTGCGACCGAGATGGTCAATGGCAGCGTTAATAACGATCCGGGTCATCCAGGAATCAAAATACTGCGGCGTGTTCATCCGCTCGTAAGCGAGATATCCCTTATAGGTTGCCTCGGAGACGATATCCAGTGCCTCCTGTTCATTTTTGACATAGCAATAGGCTACCCGGTATAACTTGTTTTTGCATTTCTCCATATTTTCGCTGAACTGTTGCTGTTTCGACTCTTTCGCTCTCAGTTCACTCACCCCTAACTACTAGCACTAGTAATATTGTCATGGCACGAATTCGTTTCATCTATTCATTCATTGGCCGGATTGGATCATGCTCAAGTACTTGAGTGCGCTTGACTGATCATTAGACCGTGGAGGAGGCCAAATAGTTTTAACCGGGGATAAAAAAAGTCCATGAACTTAACAGAAGTCCTTAACGGTGTTACTATATTAACCATATAAAATGTACGGAGGCCAGAACATGTAGGCTTTTCTACCCTAACCCATACAACTAAATACAGAATTGGGGTAGAAAGATGGAAAGGAAATCTTTTCGATATCTCTGGATCGGTCAGGCGCTCGCCAATAGCGGCGATTTATTTTACATTGTCGGCCTGATGGCTATGATCCATGAGATTACAGGATCTGCCATGCTGATGGCCATGGTACCCTTTCTCACGACGATGGCACGGTTTATAAGCGGGAGCTTTGCACCCGTATTGATGGATAAATACAGCCTCAAGTCACTGCTTGCTTCGTCTCAGATCGGAAAAACGGCCATGCTGTTTCTGTTGTTGGTAACCTGCTATGTGCTGAGAGAGCAGGAGGCGACGGTCTATGCAATCCTCGGATTCGTATTCCTCATCTCTCTGCTCGATGGCTGGGCTGCACCTGCAAGTCATGCCATGCTGCCGCGTCTGGTGGATGCCGCTGAGCTGACGAAAGCGAACAGCTTTGTTGCCATCGTGGATCAATTGATCCAGCTGGGAGGCTGGGCTGTTGGGGGACTGCTGGTCGCAGCCTTGGGCGGAAGCAACGTGATATGGCTGACCTTTGCTCTGGCCCTGGCAGCCGCTGTCTGCATGAAGATGATCGAGGATCGGCATGAATCCTCCCCGGAACAGAAAGAGAAGGCGCGCGTTTCGAATTGGCGTTCCATTCAGGAAGGCTGGACACTCATTTGGAAACAGCCTTCTATTCGGGCGATTCATGTGATTTATGTATTGGAGACGATGGCGGGTGTGATTTGGATCGCGGCGACCATCTACGTGTATGTAGCCGATGTGCTGCACAGGGAAGAGGCATGGTGGGGATATATCAACGCAAGCTTTTTCCTGGGACTTATGCTGGGCGGACTGTTTGGCATGAGAGGCGCAGGGCTGATCGACCGCAACATCCGCAAGTTCGTCATCTGCTCTTCCTTCGGCATCAGTATCATGACGTTCGGTTTTGGATTGATCTCGGTGCCTTGGCTGGCCCTGGTGTTTTCGGCAGGCTTCGGCGTTTTTGAACAGCTTAAGGCAGTCTCGCTTCAGACTACACTGCAGCGGGGCATATCTGTCCATGTATTGCCGAAAGTGTACGCTGCCCAAAGCGCGCTAGTTTCGCTGGTATTCGGCTTATCCACCCTGTTGTTTGGGTTCATAACCGATGAATTTGGCGTTCGGGCTACGTATATCATCGCTGCCACGGTGCTGTTCATCTCGGGATGCTATGCATTACGGATGCGAACGAGATTGCCGGAGTCAGGGGAGGGGCTGGAACAAGGCCGGATCGGCATCGAATAATCATTAAACTTAAGGCGAGCTTAACGCTCGTCTTTTTTGCATGCATAAATGGATCCGGACGCAAGCTACAGCAAGCATCATCAATACGGTTTACGGTACGTGAAACCTAAATAATCGCGGGGCGATACTGATTTAAAAATATTTCGAAAATCCGGTTGACAATCCATCTACTACGTATTACGATATACCTGTAGTAGGTCACACTGAATACCGACAATACTGAGCAATGAGGTTGCAAAAATATTTTAAAGAAATTGTTGACATCCCCTACTACTCAGTATTACAATGTACATGTAATGAGTAATACTTAATAGCGTGTTTTTCCAAATGCTATTAAGTAAAAAATTCCCTTAGTACTATGTTATACTGAATATAGGTAATACTGAATAGGGGAGGGACGAAATAAAGGAGGCTTTCGAAAATGGAAAATTTAACTGAAATGCTGAAAGGTTCGCTGGAAGGCTGCGTGCTGGAAATCATCAGCCGCCGTGAAACCTATGGCTATGAGATTACCCGCCGTCTGAACGAGCTTGGCTTTACCGAAGTCGTGGAAGGGACGGTCTACACCATACTCGTGCGGTTAGAAAAGAAAAAGCTGGTGAACATTGAAAAGAAACCGTCAGACATGGGGCCGCCGCGCAAGTTTTACTCACTTAATGAGGCTGGCCGTCAGGAGCTTGAATTGTTTTGGGAAAAATGGGATTTCTTATCATCCAAAATCAACGTCTTGAAGTCAAATTAGCTTCATAAGATATTCAGTCCGATATTGTGTGGTGCCTTGTTCAGCTTTATATAAAAGGAGGAAAAAATAATATGATGGAAATGTTCAAAAAAATGATTGGTGAGAAAAAGGAGTACAAAATGATGATGGCACGGGTTGAAGCCCTGCCAGAGGACTACCAGTTTGTATTTAAGAAAATTCAAAACTACATGTGGAATTTCTCAACGGGCAACGGGATGGATATGCTGCACATGCAGTATGAATTAATCGAGTTGTTCGAAGCTGGTGCGGCCGATGGCAGACAAGTGCTGGAGATCACTGGTGAAGACGTGGCGTCCTTTGCCGACGAACTAGTGGCAAACGCTAAAACCTATGTAGCCAAGTATCGGCAAGATTTGAATCAGGATATCTTGAACCGATTGGGAAAAAAATAACTCCAATAGATAATACGACTGATTAGCTGGTTATCAAATGTGAATTACCGCCTTCGCTATTCAGTTAATTTTTGACCCGGTAGTAAGTCATACGGATTATCAGTCTTACTAAATAGATGAGTGTAGGCAATCCAGCTCAGCAAGGCGCTTATTATAAGGAGGATAAAATATGAGAAATGTAGCGATTTCTGTAAAAGGGTTAAAAAAATCCTTTAAAGACAAAGAAGTCTTAAAGGGGGTAGATTTTGAGGTGCGGCGCGGCGAAATTTTCGCAATGCTGGGCTCCAATGGAGCGGGCAAGACAACGACAGTCAATATCCTCTCGACGCTGATGAAGCCCGATGGCGGGGAAGTAGGTATTTGCGGCTTTGACGTCCAGCGTCAACCGGATCATGTCCGCCAGAGCATCAGTCTGACAGGGCAGTTTGCAGCTTTGGACGGCATGCTCACCGGGCGGGAAAACCTGATGATGATCGCCAAGTTGCGGGGAGTTTCCAATCCTGCTCAAGTTGCCGACAATCTGCTTGCAAGATTCAGCCTGACCGATGCGGCTAATCGCCGGGCAGACCAGTATTCCGGCGGGATGAAGCGCCGGATTGACATCGCCATGAGCCTGATCGGGACGCCAGCCGTCATTTTTCTCGACGAACCGACGACAGGGCTTGACCCCGAAGCGCGAATTGAAGTTTGGGATACCGTCAAGGAGCTTGCCGGCGGCGGCACGACCATCTTGCTGACAACGCAGTACCTGGAGGAAGCTGAGCAGCTGGCGGACCGTATCGCCATCCTGCATAGCGGAAAAATCATCACGACCGGTACGCTTGCCGAACTCAAAGCGATGTTCCCGCCGGCGAAAGTGGAGTACATTGAGAAGCAGCCGACATTGGAGGAAATTTTCCTCGCGATCATCGGCAACAAGGAGGCGATGTAAATGAAAAACAAAACAGGGACATTACTAGGGCGTTTAATGCGCAACATCTTGCGCAGCCCGGATACGATTATCACGGTGGCGATTACGCCGATTATGATGATGCTGCTGTTTGTCTACGTATTTGGCGGTGCCATAGAGACAGGTACGGACAACTACGTCAATTATTTATTGCCGGGAATCCTGCTGATGGCTGTCGCATCCGGCGTCGCTTACACTTCACTGCGGCTGTTTACGGATATAAAAAGCGGGTTGATGGCGCGTTTCGTTACCATGCCCATCAAGCGCTCTTCGATATTGTGGGCTCACGTGTTGACTTCGCTAGTTTCTAATGCGCTTACTGTCGTGGTGGTTTTCCTCGTCGCGCTGCTGATGGGCTTCCGTTCAAGCGCGAGTATCCTGGATTGGCTCGCGGTAGCCGGGATACTAGGGCTGTTTACGCTGGCGCTGACATGGCTGGCGGTCATCCCTGGATTGACAGCGAAGTCTATGGAAGGGGCGACAGCCTACTCGTACCCACTGATTTTCCTTCCGTTTATCAGTTCGGCCTTTGTTCCCACCGAAACCATGCCTAAAATTGTTCGGGCGTTCGCTGAGAACCAACCCGTGACATCGATCGTGAATACGATTCGTTCCCTCTTGTATGAAGGGTCTGTTGGGAACGGGATCTGGGTTGCGCTTGGCTGGTGCGTCGGCATCATGGTCATCGCTTACTTCTTCGCCAGTAAACAATTTAAACGCCAGTTAGGGTAAGTACACCATGATGAGATTCGCCATTTCAATAGTCAGCCGGTAGTCTGAAAGAGACCCTCCCCTGTTATCAGGGGAGGGCCTCTTTTATTTGGATGCTATGGCGTTATCGTGAAGGGCCGATTGCAATCCAGGACATGAAACCATAGGCGAGATTGCAGTTAGGCTGGCGGCTTACTTCAAGGACGGCGGCATCCTCCCGCTGGGATTTCAAGGAAATCTGGAAGCCAGGATTGTTGCTCATTCCTACAATGATATAGTTGATCCCAGCAAAAGCCTCCTCGAATTGGACGGTCACCTCGGTCAAGGCTTCAGCTCCAAATACAAAAGGCGTCATGCCGAATTGCTGCAGCTTCGGCTGGCCGGCTGCGCTGCGTATTGGCGCAAAGCTTAAATGTTCTGCCGTTACGGCGCCTTTAGCCAATTGTTGTCCGGTAACGGCTCCGTCGGCCAGATGGGCGCTTGTGACGGCGCCGTTTGCAAGCTTATCGCTATCAATGGATCCTTCGGCCAACGTGAAGTTATTGAAGGCATCCGGTCCAAGATGCTTACTGCCGATGGTTCCGTCGGCAATCTGTGCTCCAGTGACGGAGCCGTCAGCAATGTGCGCGCTAGTGATGGAAGCCTCAGCAATTTTGCTGCCAGTTACCGATCCTTCGGCCAACGTGAAGTTATTGAAGGCATCCGGTCCGAGATGCTTGCTGCCGATGGCCCCGTCGGCAATTTGCGCTCCGGTAAGTGAGGCGTCAGCAATGTGCGTGCTAGTGATGGAAGCCTCGGCAATCTTGCTGCCGTCAACTGAGCCTTCGGCCAACGTGAAGTTATTGAAGGCATCCGGTCCAAGATGCTTGCTGCCGATGGCTCCGTCGGCAATCTGCGCTCCGGTAAGTGAACCCTCAGCAACATGCGCGCCAGTGATGGAGGCGTCAGCAATTTTGCTGCTAGTCACCGATCCTTCGGCTAACGAGAAATTGTTGAAGGCATCCGGTCCGAGGTGCTTGCTGCCGATGGTTCCGTCGGCAATCTGCGTACCAGTAAGCGATCCATCAGCAATGTGCGTGTTCGTGATGGAAGCCTCGGCAATCTTGCTGCCGTCAACAGATCCTTCGGCCAACGTGAAGTTATTGAAGGCATCCGGTCCGAGGTGCCTGCTGCCGATGGCTCCATCGGCAATCTGCGCTCCAGTCAGGGAGCCGTCAGCAATGTGCGCGCTAGTGATGGAAGCCTCAGCAATCTTGCTGCCAGTAACCGATCCTTCGGCCAACGTGAAGTTATCGAAAGCATCCGGTCCGAGGTGCCTGCTGCCGATGGCTCCGTCGGCAATCTGCGCTCCAGTCAGGGAGCCGTCAGCAATGTGCTTACTAGTGATGGAAGCCTCAGCGATCTTGCTGCCTGTAATTCCACCTTCCTGCACAAGTTCCGTTGTGATTGCGCCGGCTTCGATATGCTGCGAACCGATGCTGGAAATTTGCAGGTGATGGGGAAGAACGGCACCCTCCGCCAGCTGCCTCGATTTTACGGCCCCCGGCTGCAATTGATCGACGCCAACGCTGTCCGGCTGCAGGTGGACATGACCGACAGACTGATTTCCAAGATGCGCTGCGTTGATCGAGTACGGCGCCAGGTGATGGCTTTGAATCGAGAATAATTCAATATGCTTGGAGCTCACAGCGCCTTCGGCAAGATGTCCGCTCTGGATCGACTCTCCGGCGATATGCTCAGGAAGGACAGCGTCGTTCGTGATATGTGCGGACTCTATGCTTTCGGCTTGAATGTGCCGGGCATTGACAGAGCCGGAAGCAAGATGGCGTCCAGTCACCGATCCTTCATCCATATGCTGTGACTTCACAATATCCACGCCCAGATGGTCAGACTGGACGCTCGCTTCTTGCAGATGCACTGCTGAAATGGAGAGAGGCTTGATCTTGTCACCACTCACGGCGTTCGCCTGCAGCGCGGCTCCCGAGACCGACGAAGGCGAGAGATGGGCTTCCGTAATCGATTGTGACCCGATTTTTACGCCAGGTATGCTGCCGTCGGCAAACAACGCTTCCGCCGAGCGGCTTTCATCGGCCAAATGGCTCAACATGATGGATTTTTTCTTCAAGTGATAACCATGAATGGCTTCCTGCACGATATGTTTGCCCAGGATGGATTCCAGTCCCAGATGTGCGCCCTCTACAGCTTGCGGAGCGATTTTCTCCGAAGTAACGGCCTTGTTCTGAATCGCTTCTGAGGTCACCGCATTCGGCGAGAGATGAGTGGATTGAACGGCCTTTGGAGCTATTTTGCCAGCAGAGACACTGCTCTCAGCCAGTTTATTAGAAGTTACGGCAAGGTCTGTCAGTTTATCCGTGGTCACGCTTTCCGGAGACAGCTTCGGTGAGGTTACGGCGTGGTCCCCCAGATGTCGAGGCGCAATAACCCCATCGCCGATCGAGGACTCCACGATGCTGCCTGCGGCAATTTTATCTGTCGTTACCGCACCCTGGGCGAGCGCTTGAGTCCGTACGCTTCCCTTCTGCAGATGACGGCTGGCAATAGAGCCATCGGCCAGATGCTGCTCGCGAACCGCACCGTTTTGCAGAGCTTCGGCGCCTACACTGCCCCCTGACAGATGCTGCTGCTGAATGGCCTCACTGGCAATATTGCCGGAGGTTACGCCATGCTTAGCAATAATGGCTCCGCCAACCGATCCAAGCGCAAGCTTTTGGCTTGTCACGCTCTCAGGGGCCAGCGTCTCTTCTCCGACGGATGCGGGCTGAAGATGCTGTTTTCCGATCGCTCCGTCAGCCAGATGCTGCTCCGCTATCGTTTTGGGATGAATGGCGCTCCCTATGACGCTTTGAGGCGCGAAATGCTTAGATATGATGCTGCCCTCGGCAATGTGCTCGGCGTTTACTGCATCCGCAGCGAGATGCCGGGTTTGAATGGCATCCGATGCAATTTGGTCTGATTCCACCGTATCCTTAGCCAGATGGCGCGTTTGGACGGCTTCATTGGCAATTTTGTTAGGAAGTATGCTCTGATCCGCGATTTTCGAAGCCGTCACCGCTTGTTCCACCAGCTTCACGGTATGGACGGATTGATCGGCAAGCTTGGAGCTTGTAACACTGGAATCAGCCAGATGGCGGGCGGATACTGCATTGATGCTGATCTGATCGGAACCGATAGAGCCAGGCCGGATTTGCTCTGATCCTATGGCTCCATCCGCTAAATGGCGGGCGCTGAGCGAGCCTTCTTCAATATGTCCGGCATTGATGGCACCATCTGCAATTAGGCCTGACCCGATGCTGCCGGCAGCAATATGTTCCGCAGTTACAGCTTCGCTGGCCAAATGCTTGCTTTCGATGCTTTGCGGTTTTATGTGGGACGCTGAAATGGCATCATCGGCGATTTTTTTTCCTGTTACGGCACCTTCACGGATTTTGGTCGAAGTGACGGCATCCTCTGCAAGCTTGGAGCTATGGACGCTCTCATTAGCGAGATGTCGGGTTTCTACGGCGCTGGATGCGATTTTGTCTCCTTGGACCGCTTGGTCTTCAAGCAGGTCGGTTGTCACGAGAAGCTGTTGAAGATGACGTGCAGTAATAGCCCCATCCGCGATTTTGTCGCTAACTACGGCGTGGTCTGCCAGCTTCTGCGAGGTTATACTGCCATCCTTAATCTTGCTGGCATTCACGGAACCGTCTCGAAACTTGCGCGTAGATAAGATGCCATCCATTAGATGTTCACCCGTGACCGATAATGGCGCGATTTTTCCTGAGGTCACGGCTTCGTCGGCAAGGTGCAGACTGGTGATGCTGTAGTCTTGTATTGCTTCAGGCCCGACGGCACCACGCGACAGCTTGGATGCTGTGACCGCTCTCGAAGCGATCCGGCTTTCGGTTACCGCATATTCCCCTATGTCCTCTGTATATATGAATGCGCCCTTAAGTTCAGGCATTTCCTTTTCCAAGATCAACTGCACATGCTCGATCTCCATCTCGGGAAGGGAGGGGGGATCGGTAGGCACGGTCGGGGTGTCAGCGGCTACAGCCTCTTCTGTTGGTAAGCTGGAAGCTTCGTCAGATATCGATAATGGGGTATTTTCTTTGTTTTCTTTTTCTTCTTGTTTTATTTCCATGATGCCGATAAGATCCTCATCCAGATCCATAATGGTTGCTGCTGAAAGAATGTGGGCATCTTTATCTTTTTTTGGGCTGCGTCCTTTATTTCGCTCGAGCAGATCGAGTTCCCTCGTAGTGGGATCTACCCTGTAGGGCTGGGAAGAGGAAGATGATGGGCTTTTCTTCTTTTTCTTCAAAACAACACGCTCCTTCCGAATACTCATCGTCTTCGGTATCATATGCAGCCGTTTAGGCGACTGTCACTGGTCTTTTGGGATTCGACAAACGAAAGGGCAGCGTAAGATGGAAAAGGACCCGGCCAAAGGCCGAGTCCTTGATTGAGCGCTAGAAAGCACATATAAAATTTAACCCCTGACGGCCGTTAACGGCTGTACAGTCGGTTCCGTATTTGAAGTTTCTTCAAGAATCTTTGCTTCTAAAACGACAAAAGCCCTGCCTCTCTTTCGTCCTTGCGGCTCCGATGACCGCGCCAGTGTGAATCAGAAATCCGTTCCATAAAACTCTTACTCTTAGGGTCATAAAATAGGAATTTGCACTTCAACAGAGATGTAAATAACCATGTTTCGAGGAACTAACGGGGTTAAACTTCATGTAACAATTACTTATTATAGCACAGGTACTTGTAATAAGCAAAGATATTCAAATGTATATTAGAATGTTATGCAAAAACGCTTGATTTTTTCTGGAAATCCAACGATATTCATATTAACAGTTTTTTCTTGCAAATTCTGCTGTTGGGATCTTAAGTTGTAGCATCATGTCGAATACGTTCGGATTCACACCTGCCTTGCCGATGTTTATTATCTGTTAATGAAAGTAGGCGAACGATGCAACTGTATAAGTCTTTTCTTAAACAGCTAATCCGGAACTATATGATCGGGTCCATTGCAGCTGTGCTTGTTGTGGGTGGCGTATTAATGGTAACGACTCTGGAAATTCCTATTGAGGAAGGCGCGCGTCTTGTGGTCATACTGACCATTTCATTCATGGTGATGATTGCGTCCGAGCTGACCGTCTTTCTTCGGCATTTACGACCGATTCACGCGGGGTTTCATGAAGGCCATACGGATTTGGAAACGTTGGAAAAAGCATATTTGAGCATACACCGTATGCCGCGTTTGGCGGTATACCGTATATTCGGACCTCGGCTTGTCGCTCCCGGCCATTCTGCTGACGGTTTGGATGATGGAGCAGGGCAAACTGAATTTTCCGCCGTTCTATATATGGCTGGCTTGCCTGGGGGCGGTCCTGCTAGCCAGCTGTCATGCCATGATCGAATTTTTTCTGACGATAGCCGCCATTCGCCCTTTGATTAAGGAGATTCGGCGGCAGGCGTTATCTCGTTATGGCGTGGACTTCTCCCTTGAGGGCCATGTATTCATGGCGATTCGGACAAAATTTTTGCTCAGCACGATGCTAATCGGCACTTTTCCGCTGTTTTTGTTTAGTCTGGCGGTCCAGATTCGTCTGGAGGGGCTCAGTCAGATCGTAGCTCAGCAGTACTGGGGCTGGGCGGGATTTATATTGCTGCTTGGCGTCGGTTTTGCTTATATCGGCGCCTGGCTCTTGACCCAGGATTTACAGCGGCCGATCCGG
This sequence comes from Paenibacillus sp. p3-SID867, assembly GCF_025142895.1. Taxonomy (NCBI): domain Bacteria; kingdom Bacillati; phylum Bacillota; class Bacilli; order Caryophanales; family Paenibacillaceae; genus Paenibacillus; species Paenibacillus sp. p3-SID867. Next base: position 137,915 of record NZ_JAMBDM010000014.1, on the reverse strand, counting down.
CAGCTTTACCGGGCGATGAATGAGATTAAGGAGGGGCGTCTGATTCAGACCTCCAATCTCTATTCTGATGAATTTTCCAATCTGATCGCGGGTTTCAATATGATGGTTCGCGGGTTGCAGGTGCGCGAGGAGCGAAACCGCAAGCTGCTGGACAGTTATTTTGCCGCCCTGGCAGCGGCGCTGGATGCCAGAGATCCTTACACGGCCGGACATTCGCTTCGGGTAGCGGAGTATTCGGTGTTAATTGGCCGTCTGGCGGGACTCAGCGAAGAGCAGGTAGATTTGTTGCACAAGACGGCATTGCTGCATGATATCGGCAAGATCGGGGTTCGGGACAATATTTTGCTGAAGGAAGGGAAACTGACGGCAGAGGAGTTCGATCAGGTAAAGGCCCACCCGGCTCAAGGAGAGAACATTCTGCTGCAGATCGAGCCTGCCGATGCCATGGCTCCTTATCTGGAAGGGGTACGGTCCCATCATGAGCGCTATGATGGAGGCGGGTACCCTGACGGGTTGAAGGGGAAGGAGATTCCGTTGTTTGGACGGATTATTGCCGTGGCCGATGCCTATGATGCCATGACGTCGGACAGGCCGTACCGCAGCGGCATGAAATCAGCGGATGCCTTGAACATACTGGAAGCCGGCAGGGGAACCCAGTGGGATCCCGATTATGCGGGCATATTCGTTAAATATATGAAAGCGGAGAAGAAGGTCATTACGATCCGCTAGTAGGTAATTAGCAGGGAATCGCGCTGATTCTATGGATAGGAATGAGAAGGAGACCGTACCTGTGCAGGTAAACGGCCTCTTTTTTGTGCGCCTGTCGTTAAAATATCACTGCCCCTAGGGCAGCCAATTAAATTTATACTCGTGCTGCTCCAAGAGTCGGCTAGGAGTGAATACGGAAATTAGATCATCTGGTGAACCGTATCGATTTCCGTGCTTTCTTCATGGTTCACATGCTTCTGTTTGCGATGCATCCAGCTTGCCAGCCATGTGCTGATCTCATACAGGGCGATGAGCGGGATGGCAACCATCAGGTGAGATACGAGATCGGGCGGCGAGATCAGCGCCGCAATGATCACCAGAACGACGTAGGCATAGCGCCTCATCGTATGCAGGATAGCCGGGCTTAATATTCCTATTCGCGTCAGAAACAGGACGACAACGGGCAGCTCGAAGGCAAGGGAGAGCGGGATGATGATATTGAACATGAATCCGAAGTACTGGGCAACGCCGTACGTTTCGACAAGGTCCATCTGACTGTTGATTCCTGTCGTAAATGCAAGACTCATTGGAAAAACGACAAAGTACGCAAAGGCAACCCCTATTAGAAAACATAACGCGGAGAATGGGATAAACCGTAGGGCCGCTCTCTGCTCGCGGTTGTTCAGTCCCTGATTGACAAACAGCCATATTTGATAAAGGGCAAACGGCAGGGTAGGAAGCAGCGATAATACGATGCTTATGCTCATATAGATGCGCAGTCCATCCCAAGGCGAGAACACGTTCCAGGTTACCTGAAAGGCCGGTGAGTGATGCTTTAACATGGATAACACATGAGGGGCGGCAATGAGGCCTCCAGCCATGCTCAGGATGAAGACGGCAGCTACCAGTAGGATCCGTTTTCTTAGTTCGGCGATGTGCTCGAGCAGTGTCATGGTACTCTTGAACTCCATAGGCTTCGTCACTCCTTCGGTCATCATCGGAAGATGGGCGTGCAGCGCTGTTTTTTCGTTTTGTTCAATTCCTTCAGTTCAAATGTATTAAATCCCTCCTGCATTTTTTGATGGATTTCCTGGATGCTTTTCACATCCTCAAAAGAATATCGACGATTTCCTCCCTTCGTACGCTCCGGAAATATAAGCTTTCGTTCCTCGTAATACCGAATTTGCCGTTCCGTCAAGCCGGTCAGTTCGCAAACAACCCCAATACTCATCACCTTACTCTCCATAATCTTTACCTCCTATGTAAGTATTATTAACCCTGAGCTATTGTTCCTGGCTTGGGATTAAAATCGAAGAAGATAAAACGGCAATAATTTTGGCGATTCCATTTTGTTTGGAAGGATTTATGACATGATTTTATGAAAAAGAAGGTGAAAAAGCAATCATTTTTCAAAAATAAAAAAATAGTGTAAGAAAACCTAACAAAATTTAAGCCAAACCTTATTTTCTCTGCTAAGATCGGCTCATGAATCCAATCACAAACTAGCGAAGGAGTGAACGAGGGTGGCTACAAAAGAACAACCAAAAGAGATGACCCGGAGGCAATTTCTGACGACTGTTGGCAAGGTGGGTGGATCTGTCGCCGTCTTCAGCTTGATGGGTACGATGGGGCTCCTTACGCCGGAAACGTTGAAAGCAGCAGAATATACGCCTCCCGGAAAAAATGACCTGAATCTAAGCGGCCGCGGCGGCAAGAAGATTGTTATTCTCGGCGCAGGAATCGCGGGTTTGACGGCAGCGTATGAGCTCGGTCTGGCAGGTTACGACTGCACGATATTGGAAGCCAAAAGCTTTGCCGGCGGGCGCAACTGGACGATCCGCAAAGGAACCTCCGTTGCGGAGATCGGATTTGGCCGTCAGACCTCCCGCTTTGATAACGGGCTGTACTTCAATGCAGGCCCGATGCGGATTCCGCAGTTTCACGTCACGCTGGATTATTGCAAGAAGTTTGGCGTAGCCATCGAGCCATTCAACAATGTGAATGAGAGCGGCTACTACTATAACGAGAACGTGGGGGCTTTATCCGGGCAGCGCGTCCCCAAGCGTGCAGCCAAAGCCGACGTACGCGGTTACGTGGCTGAGATGCTCGCCAAAGCCGTGAATCAAAATGCGCTGGATCTGCCTTTGACAGCGGAAGAGAAGCTGAAGCTGGTGGATTATCTGAAGATCGAAGGAGATCTGAATCCGGATCTGTTCTACAAGGGTTCCGAGCGCGGCGGGTATAAGGATGAGCCGGGAAGCCGCCTGGATGCCGGTGTGCTCCGGGATCCATTCGATTTGAAGGCGATCATCAATTCCGGCTTCGGCAAATATTTCAGCAACGAGTACGGTTACGACCAGCAGATGATGATGTTTCATCCCGTAGGCGGCATGGACGCCATCATCAAGGCATTTGAGAAAAGAATCGGCAACCGGATCAAGTACCGGGCAGAGGTGAAGGAAATTCGCCAGTCCTCTTCCGGTGTGAGGATCGTGTACACGGACGGCCATTCCGCCAGAGAGCAAGAAATCCGCGGCGATTACTGTATCTGCACCATACCGCTGACGGTGCTGAAGAAGATTCCGGCCGATTTCTCGCCTGAGATGTCCAAAGCGATCAGCAGCGTCGGTTACGCCTCTGCAGGTAAAATCGGCCTGCAGTTCAAACGGCGTTTTTGGGAAGAAGACGAATATTTATATGGCGGCAGCAGCTTGACGAATATGGACATTACGCAAATCTACTACCCTCCGACAGACTATTTTGGAAAGAAGGGGATTCTGCTCGGCTACTACGCATACGGGGGCACTGCCGATAAACTCGGAGCCATGTCGTATGCCGAGCGCGAGCGCCTTGCGCTGACGCAAGGCGCCAAGATCCATCCACAGTATCCGAAGGAGTTCGAGGCATCCTTTTCCATCGACTGGAAAAGGACTAAATACCAGGAAGGCGGCTGGGTATCCTATTCCGCCAACGACAGGAAAACCTACTACCCTACCCTCTGCAAGCCGGATAACCGTATTTACTTGGCAGGGGAGCACATCAGCTACATCACGGCTTGGCAAGCAGGGGCCATTGAGTCCGCCCGCGAGGTCGTAACCGACATCCATCAACGCGTAATGAAAGCGTAAAACGAAGGGAGACGATTCCATGAAAAATCAACTGAAGACGATCCTGGCGCTGGCCATGCTGATCAGTGCGGTGAGTGTAACCGCCGCGCATGCCGACAGCTCCTCCGCCTATAAGAAGCCGACCAAAGCTTCGCCCGCCCCGAAATTTTACGGCAGTCCTACATCCTCTATTTCCAGCGGCGTTATCATACCCGAAGGGGCTTCCTATCTTTATACAAGCGGGACGGTTCCGCCCTTGCTGAACAAGGATGGCAAGACGGTTTATGAGCGCTATGGCGATACCAAAACCCAAGGGATCGGCATCCTGAAGGAGATCGAGAAACAACTGAAGGAGCAGGGGCTGACGATGAAGGATGTCGTCTATTTGAGAGTGTACTTAACCCCGGATGCAGCCAAGAACGGAGCTTTTGATTATACCGGCTGGTTTGACGCATACGCCAAGTTTTTCAATACGAAGGAGAATCCCGTGAAGCCTGCGCGTTCTACCGTGGGGGTAGCGAGCCTCGTGAATGCCGATTGGTTGATTGAGATTGAAGCCGTAGCCGTATACCCTGGCAAGGATAAGAAAAAGTAAATTGTTCTTGTTCCACGTAGTCGGCTGATCGAATAGCCGCTGGCTTTCACACACCATCACATATTAAAGGAGTTGGGTTCCATGTTTCAAAATGTCGGCTTTGTCGGATTGATGATGATCCTGATTGTCGTGCTCATTCTGTTCGGTCCTTCCAAGCTGCCGGAGCTTGGCCGGGCGGTGGGCCGCACATTGTCTGAATTCAAAGCTTCCGCCAGAGACTTGGTTGGGGAAGATAAGGAAGAGGAAAAGGGCAAGGAGAGGGAAAGGGAGGGAGCGGTCATCAAACTGAAAGGGTGATCAGGCCGTTTCATCCAGCCCTCAGCACTATGAGATTGGATATGTATGTACAAATGAAGCTGTCCCGTGGAGCTGCTGTAGCCCATGGAGACAGCTTTTTTGAATGCTTGGACTTTGAGGTCAATGCAAGGACTGAAACTTAGCGATGACATCCTTTGCCAGGATTCAGAGAAACTCCTGAGGGGTATACACAAGTACAGGCAATTCTACATTCCATCATTCATTACTCTAAGAGGAGCTGATATTTATGGATAGCAACGTATTTAAAGGGAAATGGAAACAGATGAAGGGTGAAGCGAAGAAGCAATGGGGCAAATTGACAGATGACGATCTCGATGTGATCGACGGCCAGAAGGATAAATTGGTTGGCAAGCTGCAGGAACGTTACGGACATACGAAGGATGCGGCGGAGCGTGAATATACCGATTGGAGTGCAAGATACCGCGACTAGTCTAAAGGACGATAAGGGAGGCGGAACGAATCATGTTGGAATCCCGGGTTGTGACCGGCAAGGTGATCGATATTCGTGACGGCAAGGTGTTTACCTTACACGGAGACATGGTCAGCACCTATCATTTGGGATACTATGAGATGATGAATGAGGAAGTTCTCCCTGTCACAGACAGTCAGCAGGCGGCATCGTCCACCGCGGGGCTTATGGCGGAGGAAGCTGCCGAATCCTCCGGCTGGCTCCGCAGGGAGTGGAAACCGCTGACCAGCTTCATAACCGCTTGGAGAAAGAGTGCAAATCGAGCCTGATTTGCGCTCTTTTTTTGCCTTTTTAAGCTTGGATGTCCGGGCACTGAGCCATGAGAATTTCATGTGAGTTTTATATTTAAAAAGTCATATTGACTTGGGTCTGATGCGGTGTAGAATGAGGTCAAAAGGAAGTTTGATCATCCCATTTAGGGCGGAGAGTGCTTCGTGCTGCATAGAAGAGCGGGGGCAGCAGAGGCCTTTCATGTCATTCATATTTTATATCATGAACGGAGGGAGGGGGCGAGGTGGGAATGGTTGCACTTGTAATCGGGGCCACAGGGCTTGTGGGGCGTATGGTAACCGAAGAACTGCTGGGACGCGAGGAGCTTGAAGAGGTTCGCGTGCTGGTACGAAGTCTGCCTGATATTTCGCATCCCCAGTTGAAGCCCATCTTGGTAGAATGGGATCAACTGGATCGATACAGCGAAGCTTTTTCAGGCGTCCACAGCGTGTATTGCTGCCTGGGAACCACGATCAGGAAAGCAGGGTCCCAGCAGCAGTTCCGTAAAGTGGATGTGGATTATGTCATCAAGACAGCGGAGTTGGCTAAGCGGCACGGGGTGAGACAATTTATGGCGGTCAGCTCCGCAGGCGCTAATCCGAAGGTTCGTAATTTCTATCTTCGCACCAAGGGTGAGGTTGAAGAAAAGCTGGCCGGGATTGGTTTTCGGGGGCTGCATCTGTTCAGACCGTCATTATTGCTGGGCGAGCGGCCCGAGCGGCGGTTTGGAGAGCGGGTGGCATCGGTTCTCATGACTTCCCTCGACTTTGCATTCAAAGGTCCGAAGCTGGCTCCATATCGGGCCATACCCGCGCGGAAAGTAGCCAAGTCGATGGTGAATATCGGCTTAACGGATATGAAAGGCCGCCATGTATACACCAATGAAGTCATTCATGTTCTCGGCGAGGCCGCTGAATAAATTTGCCAGAGCACCCGTGGCAGATTACAATGTACACAGATAGGAATACATAGAAAGGGTGACAAACCATGAGTAAACATATCATATCGACCAACAAAGCACCGGGAGCTATCGGACCTTACAGCCAAGCTGTAGAAATCAACGGATTCGTCTATACCTCAGGCCAGCTCGGCCTGAATCCGGAAACGGGTGAATTCGGCGAGGGAGTTCAGGAGCAGGCGAAGCTGTCTCTTAGCAACGTGAAGGCGATCCTTGAAGCAGCCGGGACAAGCCTCGACCATGTGGTGAAAACTACCGTATTCTTGAAGGATATGAATGATTTTGCAGCGGTTAACGAAGTGTACGGCAGCTTCTTCTCCGAGCCTTACCCTGCTCGCAGCGCCGTTGAGGTTGCTCGTTTGCCGAAGGACGGACTGGTTGAGATTGAAGTCATCGCCGTTAAGCCATAAGCGATATGATCATATGTGAAAGGGAGCTTTGCCAATGCAGGCAAAGCTCCCTTTTTTTTATGCTCTATTGATTTTTAGCGATATTGAAAAGGGTGCGAACTAATCTCATAGACGAGCAAGGGAAGCTTTTCGTTAAGGCTCGGTTTAATATCGAGATCTTCTCCGATTGCGCGTAAGGAAGAGCCATATGGCATATACAAACAGGACGATAGAGAGTACAAAGGCGGTCATTAAGATGCTGTCGGTTTCCCGATGCTCGGCCGCGATGGCGATGTAAGCCCAGGTGAAGACCAGCGGCACGATGCTGTCCCGGTAACGCTGGCCGATCCATATGGCGAGTAATGTACCGATGCAGAGCAGCACAATCCCCAAAGTGGTTTCGCGCAGGCCGAAGAGGCTCCAGTCATTCTTCTGAAACACGATTCCGACGTTGACGATAAAGGCAGGACATACCCAGCCGATATATAGGCTGAACGGAAATTTCAGACAGAACTTTTCCCCTGACGTTGGATAGTCGATTGTATGCGTGCGTACGTATAGAACCCATAGGGTTAACAGCAGCAGGAACATCACCACGACAGACCATTCAATATACAAATAGTGCCACAAAATAAGCCATGCCATATTGAATACGCAGCTGAGGATAAACCATGGACCGATGGATTTTACCGAATCGCGGTTTCCGGTGTCACGACGCAGCTGATAGATGACAAAAAAGAACAGCAGCACATAGATGACGGACCATATGGAAAAGGCATATCCTGCGGGAGTGATCGCTGTATAATACATATCTGATATCTCCCCGGTTGTTCTGCCGCCAAGCGGCAGCATGCCTGATAACACATTCACGGCAATTACACCGGCGAAAAACAGCAGATTCCACCAGCGGTACGGGTTGTTGCGGTACAATATAATCTCCTCCTGATATCAGTCTGGAATATATATAGAATATACCCAAAAGAATGAATATCGAGCCAGCAGCCAAGAAAAGGGCACCGCCCCTTCACTTAACTCATAGGTTTCTTGCGGTATTCGTTGGGCGTTAAACCCTCCATCTTTTTGAACACTTTGCTGAAATACTTCTCATCCTGGTAACCAACCATCTCCGCGATTTGGGCGATCCGGATCTGGGGATTGAGCAGCAGCGTTTTGGCTTTGTCGATACGAATCCGCCCGAGAAAATCCGATAACGTTACGCCGAATTCCTGCTTGAATTTTCGCGAAATGTACTCCCTGCTAAGAAAGAACTTCCCCGCAATTTGCTGAAGGGAAATCTCCTCATGATAGTGCTGCTCCAAATAGTGGGCAATATCATGAATGATGTGACTGTCCTTGGAATGAATCTGGGTAAGAACCCGGGATGCTGCATACAGCCTTCCGCTGATCTGTTCGCGCCAGCGATCCCAGCAGATCATTCCCTCCTCGCTGTAAGGAAGCGGGGAGGGGAGGTCCTGCGAGATTTCAGCGTCTTCGATGGGCTCCTGCGTGCTTTTCACTTCATTTTCCGTCCAATGATACTGGATCCAGTCCCACTCCGAATTCCATCTCGCCAGATGCTCCGGCGATACGAGATCCCTCTCTCTCACATCTTGCAGCCATTCTTCCGTGGCTGCCTCAATGCGCTCCTTGCTCCTGCTAAGCGCAGCCAGTTTGAATTTCTCCTCGTAGGAGGAGAGCCGCAGGGTGCGCGAGCCATCGCTTTCAACGGCGCGTTCGCGATGGATACGGGATTTGCCGGTTAATAGATTGCGGCTGCACAAAGCTTGGGCGGCATTTAGATAAGCCTTCGGCAAATCTTCGGGAAAGGCGTCTGCTCTGGCGGCACCGAAATGGCTTCGCCTCCGAAGGGTGGAGAAGAACCCGTCATTGATTCGATCCAGTACGTCGTTAAAGGGAAGCCGCGGATTCCAACAGAGGATCATGATTTCACCGGGCTTGTCGATATGTCGAAAGGCAACCCCCTGATCCATCAACAGTTCATTGCAAATATTGATGAGCGTGAAGGATAGCAGATGGCGCCTGTTGCGGAATTTGGACAGCAAAGCTTCGTCAAATTGATCATCGCGTAGGACGGCAACGTTATAGATCATGCCGGTTACCGGCAGCGTCATCCGGTTCCGCAATTGAGAAACCACGCTGTCCCTGTTGCCGTAGCCGTTAACCAGATCCGAGAGCAGGCGGTCCATATAGAAAGGGGTCATCTGATTCATTTCGATATTCTGGTTAGTAATCTGCTGCCGCTTCTCTTCCTCGAGCTGCCAGGTTTGAACCGCTTTGGCCAGCGCTTCGTTCAAGCTGTCCGGTTCAACGGGCTTGAGAATATAGTCAATGCCTCCCGAACGGATCGTATGACGCACATATTCAAAATCATCATATCCGCTAATGACGAGCACTTTAATATCCGGTTTCGTAGTATGGAGCCAGGTAAGCAGCTCCAGTCCGTTTTTGCGGGGCATTCGCATGTCGGTCATGACAATTTGCGGTTTGTTCTCCTCGATTAAGCGGACCGCTTCCTCCCCGTCAGCGGCCTGATCAATTTCCGTGACGCCATGCTGCTCCCAGTCTGCCAGAAGCCCTATAGCCTCCCGCACATGCTGTTCGTCATCTACGATCAATACTCTCATTCTACTGTTCACTCTCCCATGCGTTGATATCGAGCGTGACCTTGACGCCGTGTGGTACTACATTCTCTATCGTTAATCCGGCCTTGTTGTCGGAGTATAAGTTCAATCGCATCAATACATTTAAGAGCCCAATCGATTCATTGCCGGCATCGTTCCGGTCAGGGTGGCCGTAAGCGGTCGCAAGCTTGCTGCGAATCAAGGCGAGCTCGGCCTCTTCGATGGAGGACCCGTTATTTTCAACGATGACGATCAAGCGGCGATCTTCCGAGATGCGGGAAGATATGGATATATGGCCGACGCCGGCGTGCGTATTCATGCCATGCTTAAAATAATTCTCAACAATCGGCTGCAGGATCATCTTTGGAACCGGAGTCGTAAGGCTCTCCGAATCCAAATCCCATGTGATGTCCAGCTGGTCACGGAACCGCTGCTTCTGCAGTTCAAGGTACAGCCGCACATGGTTGATCTCATCCTGCAGGGTCACTTTGCCCTCGCTGTTGCGCATATTGTAGCGCATCATATTCGCCAGCGATGAGAGCAGGGAATAGATTCGCGGCACATTATGCTGCAGGGCCAGGGTACCGATCGACTGGAGCGAATTGTACAGGAAATGCGGATCAATCTGCGCCTGGAGTGCCTTCAGCTGATTGGTCTTATTGGCGATTTCCAGCCGGTACTCACGCAGGATCAGGTTGTTGATGGTGTCCATCATCGTTCGGAAGCGGCGGGAGAGAATCCCGATCTCGTCCGGGCTTGTAACGTCAATATCCACGTCAAGCCGCCCGGTTTTCACCTGATTCATATAGCTTGTGAGTTGTTTAATGGGTCTTGTAATCCGAATGGATATCCATAGCGTGCCGAATATGACAACGAACAGTGCTAATATCGCAATAATCGCGTTAATGCTCGTGAGTTCTGTCGAATGTTTGTACAACGTTTGATGCGGGATTTGTTTGACAAGCGTCCAAGGAGCGTAAGGCAAATCGAGCTTCTCGTAGACGATCATCGCGTCTTCGCCGTCATAATATCCATTATCCGCTTGAGCGATTTCGCCCATGAGCACAGGGTCGTCCAAACTTTGCCCTCTCTGCTGCGGATCCGGACCGTAGATGATGCTTCCCTCGTCATCAATCAAGTATAGCTGTTCTTCCCCTTTAGCATACAGTTGATCGCAAATGGCCAAAATACTGTCAAGTTTCACATCGATCGCCATAAGGGCATATTGGTCGGGTGACGGCACGTTGGTGATGGATCGATAGAAGGTGAAAACTTCAAAATTCAAAATGTCCGCAGGCCGCGGAGGGAACCCGTAACTGTGCACCTGATGGACGGGCTCGATGGCCGTATTGCCCAGGCCGAATTCTTCTATTTTACGGTAGGGCGCCTGACGGAATTCCCTACGAGGGAGATTACTAGATATCTGGGTGGACTGTCCCGTTAAATTATTATGCAGATAAATTTGATGCACGTCCTGCGTGCCCGTTTGAATGGCCTGCAAGGTTGTATACAGCTCGGCTACAACCCGGTGATTATCGGGATCTAAGGCAAGATTGCGCAGAAAATGGGGATCGGAATATACGGACAGGGAGGCGCGGTCGATGCCGCGCAAATAGTTCATCAGATTGGTGGCTCCCTGATAAATCAATCGTATATTTTCATCCACCGTCTGCTCCTTCACGGACTCGCGGGTATGCGTAAACGTAATGAACAGCGAGAGCAGGAGCGGAATGGTTGTGACAGCGAGCATGAATGTGATCAGCCGGGTCTGGATGCTGCGGTATTTCATATAGGATCACCCCCTGAGTTATGGATTGGGCATCGCGTATGGTCAATATTTTACACCTAACGGTTCATGATTCTCCGTGTTTATTGTTTACAGGTTACCGCATAATGGCTGTACATCATACAACAACTTAAACGAAAAGGGGAGATCAAGGGATGAATCGAAAAAAATCTTCGGCGCTGCTGCAGCAGTTTCTTTTCGTGGGACCTTCCACTATTTTTTTCATCCTGATCATGATCATTCCGTTCCTTCTGGGTCTTTATTATTCCTTCACGAACTGGAATGGCGTGTCAAGCAAAATCGACTTTGTCGGCTTTGATAATTTTGTTACCATTTTTACCAATGATGATAAATTCCGTGATGCCTTCTGGTTCACAACCCGGTTTACGGTGCTTGGCGTCATCCTTACGAATCTGCTCGGATTTTTACTGGCATACTTCCTGACCAAGCCGCTTAAGACACGGAACGTGCTCCGGACGATTTTCTTCATGCCTAACGTCATCGGCGGCCTGCTGCTCGGTTTTATCTGGCAGTTTATTTTTGTCAAAGGGTTTGCAGCGATCGGTAATGCCACCAACCTCGGTTTTTTCAATCTGCCGTGGCTCGGTACGAAGGGAACTGCCTTTTGGGCAATTGTAATCGTTTTCGTATGGCAGACGGCAGGTTACCTGATGGTCATCTACATCTCCTCGCTCAACAACGTGCCGAAGGATATTCTGGAGGCAGCCGAAATCGACGGCGCGAGCAGAGGGCAGGTACTGCGGTCTATCATTATACCGCTCGTTATGCCAGCGGTTACGGTATGTTTGTTCCTGGCGATTTCCTGGTCCTTCAAAATGTTCGACTTGAACCTGTCCTTAACTAAAGGCGGACCGTTCGGCTCCACGGAGTCGGTGGCCATGAATATTTACAACGAGGCTTATACGAATAACCGTCTCGGGCTCGGAACGGCGAAAGCGGTCATCTTCTTCATCGTGGTTGCCATCATAACAAGTCTGCAAGTTCGATTCACGAAGAGCAAGGAGGTTGAAGCCTAATGGAGACCACGAAAAAATACCGGCTGAACACCATGGTTACCGAGATCATTATGGTCGTCGTAGCCCTGCTCTTCCTGGTTCCGTTCTACTTCCTGTTCGTGAACTCTGTCAAAACCTTCGGCGATCTGTTGACGGACTCGGCAGGACTTCCGACCACCCTTGAATGGAGCAACTATTCACGGGCGTGGGAGATCACCAATTTCCCGCAGGCGTTCTGGAACTCGCTGGTCGTTACGGTAGCCAGCAATCTGCTGCTGGCGATGTTAAGTGCGATGACCGCGTATCAGATGGTTCGTCGGAACACGCGCTTTAACCAGATCATGTTTGCGCTGTTTGTGGCGGCGATGGTCATTCCGTTTCAATCGATCATGATTCCGCTCGTGAAAGTGACGGCAACGATGGGCATTAACAACAGCTTGTACGGGCTCATTATCTGTTACCTGGGTTTCGGAGTTCCGCTAAGCGTATTTCTGTTCCATGGCTTCGTGAAATCGATCCCGATGGAGATCGAAGAAGCCGCAACCGTGGATGGATCCAGCGGATACGGCGTATTCTTCCGGGTGGTATTCCCGCTGATGAAGCCGATGTTCGTTACGGTCATCATCCTGAACACCCTATGGATATGGAATGACTACCTGCTGCCATCCCTGATCCTGCAGTCCGCAGAGCTTCGGACCATTCCGATTGCTACCTTCGCCTTTTTTGGGCAATATACCAAGCAGTGGGATTTGGCTCTGCCGGCGCTGGTGCTGGGGATCATGCCGGTCATTATTTTCTTCCTTGCCATGCAGAAATACATCATTGAGGGCATTACGCAAGGAGCGGTGAAGGGATAGCCGCCAATCGGTCAATTCCTTCCCCCTCACAGATCAATATAATCCCTGATTTAACGAAAAAAGGTTGATTATACTGGAAAAGTAAACGCTATCAACAAATGCAGTACACGATCCTTATAGAAGAAAAAAAGGGAGGATTCACAATGAAGAAATACGGTAAGCTGCTCCTGGTCATGGTTCTGGCTTTCTCTACGCTGCTTGCAGCCTGCGGCGGAAAGAATGAGGACAATCAAGGCGCTGATGGTGGTGCCGAGGGCGGAACGAAAACGATTAAGATTTTTCAATTTAAAGTCGAAATCGCCGAAGCTCTGAATAAACTGAAAGCCGAATACGAAAAAGAGCATCCCGGCATTAAGCTGGACATTCAAACGGTTGGCGGCGGCTCGGATTATGGCGCGGCACTGAAAGCGAAGTTCGCTTCCGGCGACGAGCCGGATATTTTCAACGTTGGCGGATATCGCGATCTTGAAACCTGGTTCGAGAATGTTGAGGATCTCTCAGACCAGCCATGGGTGAAGGATGTTGTTGACGTTGCCAAAGAGCCTATGACCAAAGACGGTAAACTGTACGGGCAACCGATGACGATCGAGGGTTATGGATTTATTTATAATAAAGATTTGTTTGAAAAAGCGGGAATCACCGAGCTTCCTAAGACGCTCACAGAGCTTGAGGAAGCAGCCAAAAAACTGCAAGCAGCCGGTATTACGCCATTCGTGAACGGATACCAAGAGACCTGGATTTTGGCCAACCATTTGCTGAACATTCCTTTCGCCCATCAGGAAGATCCGAATGCATTCGTTAAAGGAATGAATGAAGGCACGGAGAAGCTGGTTGGCAACGCGAAATTCGACGAATGGATGAGACTGTTCGACCTCACCGTCCAATACGGCCAGAAGAACCCGCTGACGACGGATTACAACACGGAAATCACGACCTTTGCCAGCGGTGAAGCGGCCATGACCCAGAACGGGAACTGGACGCAAGTACAGATCGACGGCATCAATCCGGATCTGAACATCGGCCTTCTGCCGATGCCGATCAATGACAATGCCGAAGAGAATGACAAGCTTCCGATCGGCGTGCCAAACAACTGGGTCGTGAACAACAAATCGCAGGTGAAGGATGAAGCGAAGGAATTCCTGAACTGGCTCGTCACTTCGGAGACCGGTAAACGTTACATTACGGAAGAGTTCAAGTTCATCCCGGCACTGACCAGCATCGAAGCAAACAGCGAGACGCTTGGCGATCTGGGGAACGATGTCATGAAATACAGCAAAGAGAACAAGGCGCTCAGCTGGGAGTTCAACAAATTCCCTGACGGCGGCATGAATGAATTCGGCAGCCAGATGCAAGGTTATGTGGCAGGCAATGTGGACAAGAACCAATTGTTCGAAGGCATTCAGAAATCATGGGAAAGCTTGAAAGCGAAGTAATCATAATAAAAGGTCGAAGACAGACTCATTTAGAGCGCTGTGCTTCGACCTTTTCGTTTCTTAATCACATACTTTTAGCTCGTTTTGGGTACGTGAGCACCGGAAGGCCCGGCTGAATTCAAGATTCGATGCCGAGCTGCTTCCTGATTCGCTTCGTGTTAGATATAGAATTTATGAGTTATCAGTGGAACTGATGAAATTATATATCGCAAGAAAACCTACCTATGCATCGCGGTCGCTCATCCTTGAAGTGGCCTCGATAGAGGTTTTCTTATCAAAAGCGGACTTTTTGAACAACCTCTAATAATGATTTCGGATCAGCAAATATATAATGAGACCAACAACAGGGAAGAACAACAAGCCCAGCACAACCAGAATCGCAAATTCGGGGCTGCGGCCTTTTCGCCTGGCGTCCTTATAACCCCATACGCAGACGGCAATGTGAAGAAGGAAGAAGAATAATCCCAGTAATAATGTCAAAATCCCGATAATGCCAAAGCCAACAAAACTCATAATGAAATACCCTCCCGAACTCTAATTGTATGATCTACATACGGTCGATCGGCATTAGGGTCGCATAAAAACAAAAAAATTGGGATTTTCCTGCTGGCGGTAACCGGTGATTGTATAAGATTACGGATATTTTATTAACCTATATAGGAGAATTCTGCAATACATAGATCACTACGAAATAGTAAATACATGGTATGATAAAGGTTGACGTTATTTTGGCGTGGGAACGATTTCGCATCGTTTTGAAATGTTGAAGCTATCGTATAAGATAGTAATAATATCTATAAAGCAGGAAAAGACGGGAGACAACGATGAATCAACCGCTCTATGGCGTATGGTTAGGTGACGTATTCTTTTGTTTTTCCGGTGAGGTTTCGGAACCGAGAGTGGATGCTTGGAGCCGCGTGGTCCGTACCTTTCGCAGACCGGATGGAATCCGTCCCTTCGCTAACGCTTCCCTCCGGCTTGCCGAGCTCCGATATCCGGCCAAAGTTCTCGGATCGAAAAGCGCACGGCGTCCGGAACGGAAGACACTTGGCGGACGGACGATGGAAGGGCTTGCTCTGACACCGGGAGACGCATTTCAATGGCTGATCTCGCTGGATCCTGAGTATTATCAGACTCAGGGCCTAAGCGTTGGTGAAGAAATGGAATATTGGGTACAAGCAAGCAGATTCGCATTGGAACTGCTTCTGCAAGGGAAGTTTGCACCAGGGACGGTCGAGGTGCCTTCCGTAGGCAGGCGCCGGACAACGATGCAAAACATAAAGGCGGTATGGAAGCCGCAGCTGTCTGCCGAGGATGGAGCGCGCTTTCTGCAGTTGGCAGCGAATATCCCGCCCATTGCGATCGGGACGCCGGCAGCTCTTGCCGGATTCGATCCTTCTACCCGTGAGGAAGCAGGGGCTATTGTGCTGTATTCTTTTCTGTGCGGCGTGATCGACAGCCAAGTCCGGGCGGCTGTCCGCGAATCGGAGGATAAGCTGCGGACCTATCTGGCGAACTACCGGCGGGGACAATCTCCGCTGGCCGAGCTGTGGTGGAACAGCCTGTTGACCGTTAGTCGGGACATTCCCATTCAAGGGACGGCCGAGGAAGTGAGCGAGCTGGAGGAAGCCGTTGAACGCGTTGGAGGGACGGCGTTTCCATATGACAGCGGAGAGGATCAGCCTCCCGAGAACGGGACCATTGGACTTGGGCTGCGGCTTGAGCCGCCCCTGGATGAGAGCCGGAAGGACTGGAAGGTGTCCTTCTGGGCACGCAGTCAGGAGGATGAAGGCTTATCGATGCCCGTCCGCAGCATTTGGGGAAATCCGGAATCCGATCAGCTGATCCGTGGACGGATGTATTCTAAGGTTCAACTGCAGCTGTTAATGAAGCTGGGAGAAGCGGCAGAGCTGGCACCGGAGCTGGCCGCTGGCTTGTACGGGCGTGCTCCCGAGAGCGTATCGCTGTCGCTTGACCGCTTGTCCACATTTATGAAGGAATCGGTTCCGAAATTAACGGCAAGCGGAGTCACGGTTCAAATGCCTTCACGATGGAGCAGGGAAGGGCGCCGCCGCGTCGGCTTGTCTCTCAAAATGATGCCGGATGCAAGACCATCCGGCGAAGCGCATCCTCTGCCGGTGCTCGGCATGGAGCATCTGGTCAGCTTTCAAATCTCCGCAGCGATGGGAGGCCAATCCCTGACGCGCGAAGAATTGAAGTTTCTGGCCGAACAGAACCTGCCCTATGTCGAGTTCCGCGGGGAATGGGTTGAGGTGGATCTGAAGGAGATCAACCAAGTGCTGCGGTTCATGAAGCGCCATGAGAAGGGCGAGATGGAGCTTGCGGAATGGATGCATCTTAGCGCGGATATGGATGGAGAACGCATGTGGAAAGGTCTCTTTATCGAGGAAGTGGAGACAACCGGTCTGCTATCCTCCTTACTGGATGGCGAAACGGCCCGCAAGCTGCCGTCTCGTCCAATTCCTTCCTCGCTTCACGGCGAACTGAGACCGTATCAGGAACGGGGGTACCAGTGGCTTAGCGTGATGCGCGATTTGGGATTTGGTGTTTGCCTTGCCGACGATATGGGACTTGGAAAAACGGTACAGGTTATTACCTGTCTGCTGGAGCGTCTAAATACGGAATCGGCTGGCGGTCCGGTGCTGATTATTTGTCCGACTTCGCTTCTGGGTAACTGGCAGCGGGAAATTCAGCGATTTGCACCGGATCTGACCTTGCATGTGCACCATGGCGTTCGACGTCTGCGTGGAGAGGACTTCCTGCAGGAAGCAGCCAATCATGATATCGTGCTGACCACCTATCATTTGGCGGGAAGAGACGGCGGTGATTTATCCGCTATCCAGTGGTCGAGTGTGGTGCTTGACGAAGCACAATATATTAAGAATTATCGTACGAAGCAAGCGCAGAGCGTCATGAAATTATCCGCGCCTCACCGTATTGCCATGACCGGAACACCGGTGGAGAACCGTTTGGCCGAGCTGTGGTCGATCTTTCACTTTCTTAATCCGGGATATCTCGGCTCCTTTAACACGTTCCGTCAGCGATATGCGCCGGGAGAGGGGCAGCAGGAGAGATTCCGTGAGCTTCATAAGCTCGTATCTCCGTTCATGCTGCGCAGACTCAAGAGCGATCCGGATATCCGGAAGGATCTGCCGGAGAAATTGGAATTGAAATCGTATTGCCCGCTGACCGAGGTTCAAGGTGCGATGTACCAAGCGGTTGTCGATGAGATGATGGGACAGATCGAAAGCCGGACGGGCATGGCGCGCAAGGGACTTGTGCTTTCATCCCTCACCAAGCTGAAGCAGATATGCGATCATCCGCAGCTGCTTCGACGCGACGAAGGACGTGCGGTGCGTGCGGAGTCCTCGGGCAAAATGGAGCGCATGCTTGAAATTCTCGACAGCATCGCGGATGTTGGAGAATCCGCACTGATTTTTACCCAGTATGTAGGCATGGGTGAATTGCTGGTAAGCATGCTTGGGCGTAAATACGGGAAGGAGCCGTATTTCCTTCATGGCGGGGTGCCCAAACGGGAGCGGGATGAGATGGTACGGGCGTTCCAGGCAGGCGAGGGGACTGAGTTTTTTGTTCTGTCGTTAAAAGCCGGGGGCGTAGGTCTGAATTTGACCCGTGCGAACCATGTGCTCCACTATGACCGTTGGTGGAACCCGGCGGTTGAGAATCAGGCGACGGACCGTGTGTTCCGGATCGGCCAGCATCGCAACGTTCAGGTTCACAAGCTGATTTCTCAGGGAACGCTGGAGGAACGGATTGACGAGCTGATTGAACAGAAGAAGGCGTTGTCCGAGCAGGTGGTCGGATCGGGTGAAACATGGCTGACGGAAATGTCGGACGGTGAGCTTCGCCAGTTGATCGAGCTGCAAGAGCAGGATTGGATGTAACCGGATTGCATAAGGCGCGTGAAGCAGCGTAAAAAGGCGTATAAAAATGGACGCCAAGGAGGTGTGGGTTATGGAATCTGCGGAATCGGCCGAACGGATCGGGTTGGTGATCGAACCCGGATGGTTAAAAGGGAAAGTGGATGGAGCGCCCGAATCTTCGGGGACCTATGAGGTCAGCGTTCAGGTAAAGACGCTGAGCCCTGCTGCCCGCGAGGCCGTGCTGGTTTATCTGGAGGAAGACCCGCAGGCGCTGTACCGCCTGCTTGCAGGGAAGGACGCACCTTGGCTGGCCGAGCTGGCGCCGTCCCCCCTGCAGGGCGAAGAGGCGGCCGCCTCTGCCCGCTGCACCTGCGGCCAAGCGGCCTGCGGGCACGCCGCAGCCTTGCTGGCTGCCGCAGCCCTGCGGCTTGCGGCTGAGCCGCTCCAGCAGCTGACGCTGCTGGGGCTGCCGCGGGAAGCGCTGCTGGCCGGCGTCTTTGGCGCTTGGGCCAAAGCAGCTCCGCCGCAGGCAGGCGGCTCTGCCGCAGAGCAGGCCGCCCGCGCGAAGGAGAAGGGGCCGTCCGGCCCTTCTCCTGGCGAATGGGTGGCCGAAGCGGCGGCCGAGGGCCGATTGCACCGGCCCGGCCCGCAGCTTAGCGAGCTGGCGGTGCAGCTGTCACCGCCGCCTCCGGCAGATCAGCTGGGCCCAGTCGGCGACTGGACAAGCTTACTGCCAGGCGTTCGCGGCGCGTCCAAAGCGCTCAGCGTGATTGCCCGCGGCGCGGCCAAGCAAGCCGAGCAGAAGCGCCGCAGCTTGAAGTCGCCGTAAGGCTTACCAATCCATCACAGAATTGTATTGAATTTGATAGATGCGGCGCCATAAATCGGGGCAATCTGCCGGATATTTGACGTAAACGGAGATTATCTGGGATGTTTCGACAGGCGCCTCGTTTGTTCTGCTCATTCTGAATAAGGTACAATGGGGGCAGGACAAACCGTGGGAAAGGAAGAAGCCATAGATGAATGCATTTTCGGGAAAACGAACACGATTTACAAGCGCAATGCTGTCATCCTTGCTGTTAGCAGGAGCCATTCTGGCAGGCTGTCAATCGGATGATGCGGGTTCCGGCAAGGAACAGGGTCAGGAATTGCAGTCGCCGGCTGAAGGCCAGGAAGGAAACACGCTTCCTGAGGCCGGCGCGGGCAATGAAGAGACTGGGGCTGAGGATCAGCAGGCGGATCCGGTCATGGCGAAGCGGAGCGAGAATGCCCTTCAGGCCACGATCCAGGAAAGCGGCGGCAAGCAGGTTGTAACCAATGCAGAGGCGATGACGGTGGTTGTGAATAAGCAGCGCAGCTTGCCGGATGGATATGAACCAAGTGACCTCGTGGAGCCGGATGTTCCATTTTCTTTTGATGAGCCGCACGAAAAACGGCACCTGAGAAAAGAAGCGGCAGACGCGCTCGAGGAATTGTTCGCTGCGGCCCAAGCAGACGGCATCGAGCTCCGGGCCGTGTCGGGATACCGTTCTTATGCCCGTCAAAAAACGATATACGAGAACAATGTTCGTACCAAAGGGGAAGCCGAGGCTAATCGTGTAAGCGCGGTGCCGGGTACGAGTGAGCATCAGACAGGCCTTACGATAGACGTGTCCAGTCCTAGCGCAGGCAATGCGCTGGAGGAAGCGTTCGGGCATACGGAGGAAGGGCAGTGGCTGGCGCAACGCGCGCCGGAATTCGGCTTTATCATTCGTTATCCGGAAGGGGCCGAGGATATTACCGGCTATGTATACGAGCCGTGGCATATCCGTTATGTAGGCAAGGATCTTGCGCCGGATATTGCCGACAGCGGCTTGACG
This sequence comes from Paenibacillus sp. p3-SID867, assembly GCF_025142895.1. NCBI lineage: Bacteria > Bacillati > Bacillota > Bacilli > Caryophanales > Paenibacillaceae > Paenibacillus > Paenibacillus sp. p3-SID867. The sequence continues at coordinate 117,603 of NZ_JAMBDM010000014.1, read as the reverse complement.
CTGGAGGAATACTTCGATGAGGCGAACATTAAACTGTAAGCTGTGCTAATAGTCGTGGGATAAACGGGACTTTTTATCCTTGTACCCCGGCTTGCGAATCTATAAAGTAGAACAGGACCTGCGCAAGACCGGGCGATGTTCTTGTTATACGAATGAATCCCGGGGCGGCTTGGCTCCGGGATTCATTCGTATTTTAAGAGATAAGAAAGCATACACTTCAGAGGCCTTGATCTAGCAAGAAAAACTTCCGCTAAATGCGGTCTGTCTTCCGAGAAGGTACGTCGATCTTTACTTATTTAATGGCGAGTCCTCATAACCGGGATCATCGTAGCCGGTGTCGGTCAGCTTGCCGATGATGTTCATGTCCTCAATGGTTTTGCGGGTGCGTTCATCCCCATGTTCATGGAGAAAGTGGTAGAGGTTGATCGTTCGTTCATCGTATTGCTCGGCAGCATCGTCATGATCTGCCGACTTATAAGGGACGAATGTGCGTTTAAACGCATACCGATCGCTGCTGCTGACTTCATAGAGCAGCCCCCTCAGCTTTGAGACCTCTTTATCATCCATATATACGACATATTCGTTCGTATCGTTCGGCACATCCTGGATCAGGTTGTGATTGACTGAAACATAATACGTCTTTTTATCGTTTGTCATATTAAATCCCTCCAGTCTTCGGCAGCTAAGGGCTGCACGGTATAGGATGCGGCTGTAGCCGACAGTATCCGGCATTGCACTGTCCAATTTTCTAATCATATACACGTTCGGGGCCGGGATGAATCAGCCGTGCAGTTGGAAGGGGCTTCCTTTTTCACATGGGGCAAGGAATTTGGTATGATAGAATCACCATGGCGGCAGTATACTGGACGATGAGGAGCATGGATCATCACATCGAGTAGTATGCGAACGTTAAAAATATGGGATGGCCGGTTTATGGCTAGTTAAAAATCGTTAATAACCTTAATGAAGTGATATGACAATGTGCCGGCGGCCTGCCGGTCAATCGGGATATGAGAAAGAGGAGGATTCATAAATGAATATTTTACAAAAGCTTAAGGATGGAGCCAACCGCGCAACGGAAAAGGCGCAGCACGTAGTGGAAGTGAATAAACTCAACAGCCAAATTTCCGAAATCGAACAGCAGAAGAACTCATATTACTTACAGATGGGTAAAGTGTTCTATGAGGGCTACCGTCTGCAGGACATGACGATGGCAGAAAAAGAAATGGTTGAGCTTGCGCAAACCTGCGATGGATTGCAGGAGCAAATCGAAGCGATTCGGAACCGCATTGCGGTCCTCAAGAATGAGCGGGTCTGTGATTGCGGACGGGTTGTCGCGTTGGATGCGAATTTCTGCCCGTACTGCGGAAACAAGCTTGCTAATTTGATACACCCTGAGAAGTCAGCATCGGATGAACCAAGGGAGCCTGAACGTAAGATCGTGTTTGATAAACATGAATATGCAGCGGCTGAAGAACAACAGGAACAGGATGAATTTCCTACCTACGACTACCGTTCGAATCCGGATCCATACGAGCCGGACATGTACGAGCCGGAGCCGGAACGGCAGCACGAGGAGATGGATCTCTCCGAACCTGAGGTTGATCCAGAACAGCTGCGTATCGAGCAGGAAGAGCAGGAGAAGGAGCGCCGTCACTGGGAAGAACTTGAGCGGGAGCGGGAGCGGCAGCTGGAACTGGACCGCCGCATTCGTTTCTGGCAGGAGAATAACCAAAGTCAGGACTATGTTGGTGATGATGAGGCGACGCGCGATATGGTGAAGTGCCAGATTTGCAGTGTCGACTTGCCAAAAGGCTCGAAATGGTGTCCGCGCTGTGGAGCTGAACAGATTTAAGATATAGGGATTCGGACGATCATGCCCTTGCGCGAGTGTTAATAAGACAGTGTGAATGATAGAGCAAGCGTTCGAGCATCTTGGGAGGACTAATATTATGGAACAATTGCTGCATCATTTGCGGAATTTGGGATTTACGGAGATTGAATCGAAAATTATGGTAGACCTTGCCGAGTATGGGCCGGCGGGTGGTTATGAAGTGGCAAAACGACTTGGAGCTTCGCGTTCTAATGTCTATGCTGCCATGCAGCGTTTGGAGCGGCAAGGGGCACTTGAGCGAATGGACGGGGAACCCGTCCGTTACCGTTCGCTGAAACCGGAGGAATTGACGCGGATGATATCCGGCCGTGTGGAGGCATCACTCGCTTTTGTTGAGAAGAGCTTGCCGCGAGGAAGCGGCACGGCCGCTCCCTTCCTCAGTATGGAGGGAGATCAGGCGGTGCTTGATGTGCTCGTCCGGGAATTGAAGCGAGCGAAACAGGAGATCGTGGTTGACGTCTGGCGTGAAGAAGCTTCGCTTCTGCGTGAACCGCTGGCTGAGGCGGAGGCTAGGGGAGTCAAGGTGCTGTGGGCTTGTGACGGCCCGGACCAGGGTCTCTCAAGAACGCTGGCGTGGTCTGGGTGGAACGGACTTGCGGAGCGCCGGGGAGGCGGCCGGAAATTCTCCTTTGTTGTGGACCGGCAGTGGTGCATACTAGGGATGCGCGGCGGGGAATATGATACAGGGGCGGTCATCACGGAGCATCCGGTAATGGCGGAGCTGCTGCTGCACCATTTTACACAGGAGATGGTATTGTTCCAGCTTGAACAGGATATGGGTGAGCAGCTGGAAGCCCGTTATGGAGAGCACTTTGGTCTGATTCAGAGCCAGTATCTTAATGCGGAAGCCGACGCCGAAGCACAGGATGACCAGACCGCGGGATCGAAATCGGGCGCGGAGTATGAAGCAGATTCTGACCCAATAGACGGCGATAGCAATCGAAATACGGCATAGGGTTCCGACTGGCGCCTGAGGAGGCCTTTCCAGAAGTGACTTTTATCACAGTTAGGCATCATGGTTCATCGTACAATGTAATAAACATAAAGATAAGGAACGCCGGGATTTATCTTGGCGTTTATTTGCTTAAGATCCGCAGGCAGGCGGGAATGAAAGTTGTAGCTGGCAAGAGGATAAAAGAAGCGGTCTTTAATCGCAATCATGACAACCAAGAGAAGGGGGATGAATGAGCATGGAATGCATCGTTCATTTTACAGTGGGACATAAGGAAGGACCCAAGAAGCTCCGAGGATTGATTTTTGTTGATAAAGGAGAGAATCCTACAGGTCAGCAGCTGCTCGATATGTTTCATGAAATGGAGTATAAGGTGGTACCTGACTCGCATGATGAACTTCTATTTAAACCGGAGAATCCCGCGGAAAGTTATACTTATATACGTGTGAACGAACTCGATATGGGTCAAGAAAAATATACGGAAGACCGCAATCTGAAATCGCTGCTGAACGAGCTGCTGCCTAAACAACGCACGGGCTTGTAACGAATAAACCCATCTGCCTTCCGCTGACATCCGCTGGGATTTGCAAAACCCGCTTGTTATAATGGATGTACGGAAGGGGATGGAGATGTTTATTTTTGCAGGAATCGCAGCATTATTGATTTACGGCTTGCTGGTTTATTATATTGGCCGAAGCGTATGGAGCTGGATGAAACCGGGTCCGTCCATTGTGCTCAAATGGATATACATAGTCGTGCTGACCGTAGTATCGACATCGTTTGTTTCAGGACGGTTCTTCGGTAACCTCACAGTGCTGAGCGTGATAGGATCGTATTGGATGGCTATTTTCTATGTCCTGATCATCCTGCTCCCGTTGATGCACATCATGCTGTGGCTGCTAAGATTGACGGCATTGCGAAGAGAGGGCCTGAAGAAGGCGGCAGGATTTATCGTGTTGGTGCTATTGGTCGTTGTGATCGGCTTCGGTTCTTTTAATGCTTATAGTCCAACGGTTCGCGCATATGATATTCACGTGGACAAGGACGCCGGCACATTTGAGGAGCTGAATATTGTCATGGCGTCCGATATGCACTTCGGCGTCCTGTCAGGTAAAGCCCACGCTGTGCGTTTGGTGAAGGAGATTAATGATTTAAAGCCGGATCTGGTATTGTTCCCTGGCGATATCATCGATGACGATCTGGATGCCTATCTTAGCCAAGGGATCGATCAGATCCTGACCGGTATCCAGGCAAGGTATGGCGTGTATGCCTCGCTTGGCAATCATGACCGATTCGAAGGCGAAATGCCGGATCTGATTGAGGCTCTTGAACATAGCGGCATGACCGTGCTGTATGATGAGAAATTGACGGTCGAGGGCCTGACGCTGGTTGGCAGACGGGATAAACAGGATCAGGAGCGGGCCGAGTTGTCCACGATCATGGATGGGGCCGATCTATCCAAGCCGATCTTTGTGCTCGATCATCAGCCGAATGCCCTGGAGGAAGCACAGCAGCAGGGCGTAGACCTTATCGTTTCTGGGCACACGCACCGCGGGCAGGTATTCCCGGCGCATCTGATTACGCAGGCCATGTTCGAGAATGATTGGGGGTATCTGCAAAAAGGCCGGATGCATTCCATCGTGTCCTCGGGTTACGGCTTCTGGGGACCTCCGATTCGTCTGGGTTCCCGCTCCGAAATTGTCCAGATCCATGTTACATTTCAATAGATGATATTGAGGGATGAGCCACCTGTGAGGTGGCTTTTTTTCATGTCAGGTATTTGGGGAAAATATTGTATCCAGAAAGGATCGGATTATTGTATGATCTTTGCTAGATATACACATTGAGTGTAGGGAGGTAAACGGGTTGCGATCGATTCCGTGCAGGAAGCTTGGAATATTGGCAATAGCCGCTGCCCTAGTTGGAAGCGGATTAGCGGGAACCGGGGCAATTGAGATGGTATCCGCGGCACCCATCGTGGTTAAGGAGGGGCTTAAGAACAGCAACGGGATGCCTTTAGGTCAATCGGTTACGGTTGCAGGAGGGCCCGATCATGTGGCTGGCCTATCTTCGTCACTGGCTGCAGAAGGACTGCGGCAACCAGGGAGCGTAGCTTGGCTGCCGGATGGCTCCGTTGTTGTATCCGATACGGAGAATCATGTCATTCGCAGGATAAAGGACGGGGAGAGCACCATTCTTGCAGGGGCATCCTTATCCTACAAGCGGGACGGCGGAGGACTCCCGATCGGCGGTCTGCTGGACGGACAGGGAGAGCGTGCTTTTTTTAACCGGCCGTCCGGGATTGCGGTGGATGGAAACAGACAATTGTACATAGCTGATTCAGGCAATCATGCGATTCGTAAAATCGATCAAGATGGCGAAGTGACTACCTTAGCGGGCAGCGGTCTTATGGGTCTTAAAGACGGTAAGTCTAAAGATGCCCTGTTCCATGAGCCGCAGGATATCGCCGTTACCAAGGATGGCATTCTGTATGTGGCGGATACCTTAAACCACGTCATCCGGCGGATTTCGCCAGACGGGGAAGTGACGACGATTGGGGCCCCATCCACGCGTGCTGTCCAAATCCGGGCTGGTGTCGTCGCGTTGGCGGGAGACTATAAGAACGGTTCGCTTGCGGAAGCGCGATTTAATGAGCCGGCAGGGCTAGCGCTTGATGGTAAAGGCAATTTGTATGTCAGCGACTCGGGCAATCACGTCATTCGCTACATCGATTTTGGGAAGGGGACCGTATCAACGGCTGCAGGCAGCGGACCATCATCCAGCTACTACGATAAGGATTCTTTATACGGCGATCCGGGTTATCAGGATGGAGCCTCGAATGGAGCACGCTTCAACTCGCCCCGGGGATTGACATGGAGTGCGGACGATGGGCTTCTCATTGCAGATTCCCGTAATCATGCTGTTCGTCAATTGAAAGGGGAGTATGTAACCACCCTGACAGGCGGGATCGGTGGCTACGTGGATGGAATTGAAAGTGAAACCCGGTTCCAATCACCAGCCGATATTTCGTTGGCTGCGGGCGACGGGGCACTATTTATTGCGGATCAACGCAACGGGGCTGTCCGGGTATGGTCCGGATACAAAGCTCCCGAAGCATGGCAAGCAGGAAAAGGGATCACGGCTGCTTACGGAGATCAGGTAACCGTACTGGGTGACTTGTCTGTTATTCAACAGGGGCAGATGGTGGTGCCCGTCATAACGATAGGCAAGCTGCTCGGGTATCGTATGAGCTATCATGCCAAGAATAAGGAATTAACATTGGCTCGAGGCGAAGATGTGATCACGCTGCAAGCCGGAGGTCAATATATGACCCGGAAACAGGCAGGAGAAGAGGTTACCAGGGTAGAGGCTGGAATTAAGCCGTATATTGCGAATGACCAGATGATGGCTCCGCTTCGAACGGTGGCAGAACTGCTGGGGAAAGATGTGCAGTGGAACGCCGGTGACAAGCTGGTTATCATCCGGGATTTGGCTGAACGAGAAATAAAGCAGGGGGACGTTAGCTTCAGCACTTCGAACTTTACGCCCCGACGCATGCAGATCGTGGAAATCACCGGTTCGGCCAAGATACGTTACGGCGGGTATGCGCAGGTAGATGCCTACAAGGGAATGATCCTGGGTGAAGGCGATGAAATGGTTACCGGCTCTGGCATAGGAGGCGCGAGGCTACGGCTTTTGGATACCGACGATGTCATCACATTAGGTAATAACACAAGATTGGCTGCCGAGCAGCTTCGCAAGGTTGGCATCTCCAACGTGACTCGACTGAATTTAGAGGCCGGGCAAGCTTATTATGATGTCACCGACTTGACCCGGTCGACGGATCGTTTCGAAGTACGGTCCGGTTATGTGACGAATAGCGTGCGAGGCACGCACTTTATAATCACGGTTAATCCATTAACGGGAGCGACAACCGTAGCAACGGCTAGCGGGAAAGTCACGAGTACAGTGACGCCGACAGGCAAAGACGGTTCCATGCAGCCATCAGGCCCAATAACCATTAGTCCAACGCAGCAAATTTCGATAGGCGGTTCGCAAGAGGGACGGTCCCCTGTACAATTTATCGATATTGAGGATTTGATAGGGAATGCCTCGCTGGAAGTCATTGCGCAGCTAATTAAGAATAAGAACGACATCGACCGGGAGAACGAGGAGCTCCTCAAGAAGATGCGGCAAGAGTTACAGTCCGGACAAAGCGGAAACGGCACCCAGGACTTGAATATTAAATCTCCGGATGATTTGTCAAAAGTCGCAGATAATTTGGATAACCTCATCGGAAACATCGTCAAAGAGACCCTGGATAAGAAAAAAGTAAGCAAAGAGGAACTGGATAAACTGATTAAAGAAGCAAACACGGATTCGGGCAAGAAACTTGATCTTGGCCAAGTGAAAGACTTGGATAAAACAGCTGGACTCGACCCTGCACTGGAGCAGGTGCGCTTGGAAGCACTGAAGCGCCAACAGGACGAGGAAAGAAAGAAGCTCGAGCAGCAGCAGGATCGGATGGAGCAGTTGCAGCAGCATCTCGGCGATATGCTGGCTAAGCTCGAGCAGCAGAAGAAACAGCAGGATGAAGCTAACAGGAAAGCACAGGAAGAAATGAAAAAGAAGGCCGAAGAGCAGCTTCTTCAATCTTTAAGCGCAGAGGAGAAGGCACGGTTTCTCCAGGGCAAGAAAGCGGCAGAGCAGGAGAAAGGCGCTCAGCAGCCGACGCCGGTTAGTCCGGGCGGTGGCACGGGATCAGGAGGCGGCGTATCGCCGCCTGTAACCAGTCCGCCTGTGACTGAGCCCCCAGTGACGGAGCCTCCGGTGACGGAACCTCCCAAGCCGGAGCCGCCGTTACCTGATCGTTCTGTAAAGGTCATATATAGCGATGATATGAGCGGTGAACTATCGGCACGTCCAGACAATTATTTTGGATCCATTCATTTTGAAACGAAAGGCTTTGCCGATGATCTGGAAGTTCAAGTCAGGGTGACGCTGACAAGGGATGGAAGTCCGGTTGTTGGACTCCCTGTCCGTCATGGCGAGCAGACGGTGGAATCCAATGCAGAGGGAAGCTTTATGCTGCAGTCAGTTGAAGGTACCGGCTTTAAGTTAAGCGAGATGGCTTCACCGGATACTCCGCTGGAGTTCTATGCCGAACTGCTGGATTCCGGAAGTTATACGGAGAAGATCGAACTGCTTGAGGTCAAAGAAGGCCAATTGACTGTGCTTGGAGAAAGTGTCCGTTCCATCCAGGTCAGCCCTTTCTCGCAATTCGAATTCATTGGCGAAGGCCCGTTTCCGGCAGCCATTGATATGTATTGGGGCTTTTATTCCAAAGCGTACGGACTGAGCGAGGACACCAAGGTAGGCTATGAATTGACGATACTCGATGATAATGGTCAGCCGGTAAGTCTGGGCGTACTCGGATTCCGGATGAAGCTGCATGAATCTGTAACCACCTTGACGGAACCCGGGTATGAGATCGTCGCTCCCGATAGTGAAGGGGTATACCGGGTGAACGCAGGTTTAACGGTCGGGGAAATGGATCTGGAAGGGAATGGGAGTGATATCCTGTTCCGCTGGCAGCAAGCTCATGTCGGAACGTATACGCTACGAATCCAGCTCGTTGATGTAAGCGGCGATGTACCCCAGTCCATTGGTGATCCTCTGGAATGGATAATTGAAGTTATACCTACAAGTTAATGCTCTAGAAAGGCTGTCCCATAAAACTTATGGGGCGGCCTCTTATTCGTTTTAATTGACCAGCAGTTTATTATTTCCGTAAATTTTCACTTTATTTTTTCATGGGGAATGCGTTATACTTCATTCATTCGGAAATATAACATTTATCGTAAGCATTCTAAGAAATTCGGATATCATACATTTTCTCGTATAGGTGCAGGAATTGGCCTGCATGTCTCTACCCGATCACCGGAAATGATTGGACTACGGGTTATAGCAGCAGCGGACAAGCCAGGTCGATTGACCGGTTGGCTAACGGTGCGTTTTTGCTGCTTACGCCCACTTGTTTCTTTCCCGGCGATTCGGTGAAGGAGGAAGTGGGCTTTTTTGCTTGGAATGTGAACAAATTTTAAGGGGGAGCATCATGCAATTACTGCAGAACAAGGTGAAAGAGGAAGGCATTGTATTAAGCGGACAGGTACTGAAGGTGGATTCATTCCTGAACCACCAGATGGATCCGGTATTGATGAAAGAGGTAGGTAAGGAATTTACGCGACTGTTTAAGGAAGCGAAAGTGAATCGTGTATTGACCATTGAATCCTCCGGCATCGCGCCCGGCATTATGACCGCCCTTGAGATGGAAGTGCCTCTCATCTTTGCACGGAAGCAGAAGTCGCTGACGCTCCGTGAGGATATATTTGTGGAGAAGGTGTACTCCTTCACCAAGCAGGAGACGAACGAGATTACGGTCGCGAAGAAATTCATCAAGCCCGGCGATAAAGTGCTGATTGTGGATGATTTCCTTGCCAACGGCGAGGCGGCATTCGGGCTTGCCCGAATTGTCGAGCAGGCGGGTGCAGAGGTGGTAGGCATCGGGATCGTTATTGAAAAGGCGTTTCAACCGGGAGGACGCTTGCTGGCCGAAGCGGGTTATCGGGTAGAATCGCTCGTACGGATTGCATCACTTGAAGATGGCGTAGTGACATTCGCATAGAACGAAAGCTAACAATTTATTGGGGGGAATCAAGAAGCCATGGAACAACAGAAACAAGCGGTGCAAGAACCGATTTTCGATAAAAATCGGAGTCCGGGCAAAACCTTTTCACTGGGTTTGCAGCATGTATTGGCAATGTACGCAGGGGCTATCATCGTACCGCTTATCGTCGGTGGTGCACTCGGTTTAACGACGGAGCAGCTGACGTATCTCATCGCCATCGACCTGCTGGCATGCGGGGTCGCTACTTTGCTGCAGGTATTCGGCAACAAGTACTTCGGCATCGGCCTGCCGGTCATGCTCGGCTGCGCGTTCCAAGCGGTAGGTCCGATGATCATTATCGGACAGCAGCACGGCATGTCAGCTATTTATGGAGCGATTATCGCTTCCGGTTTATTTGTCATTCTGTTCTCCGGTTTATTCGGTAAGCTAATTAAGGTATTCCCGCCTGTCGTTACAGGGAGCGTTGTTACGATTATCGGTCTGACGCTGATTCCCGTAGCTTTAACTGACCTTGGTGGTGGGCAAAGTGCAGGGGATGAGTTTGGCAGCGCGTTGAACATTTCCCTTGGCTTCGGCGTTCTAGCCTTCATTATTATCATGAATCGGTTTGCCAAAGGTTTCTTGCGTTCGATATCGGTTCTTCTGGGTCTTATTCTAGGCACCGTGGTAGCCGCATTCTACGGTGGAGTGGATTTAACCCCGCTCCGCGAAGCCGGCTGGTTCCGTGCTCCGCAGCCATTCTATTTTGGCACGCCGGAGTTTAAGATCGTTCCGATCATGACGATGATTCTGGTGGCGATTGTCAGCGTTGCCGAATCGACGGGCGTATTTATGGCGCTTGGCAAAATCGTGGATCGCGATATTACCTCCAAGGATCTGTCCCGTGGTTATCGTGCGGAGGGTCTTGCGATTGTGGTAGGCGGTATTTTCAATTCGTTCCCTTATACCACATACTCTCAAAACGTGGGCCTGATTCAGATGAGCCGCGTGAAGACGCGCGACGTCATCGTAGTCGCAGGCGGTTTGCTTGTATTGATCGGATTCGTTCCGAAGATTGCCGCCATGACGCAGCTTGTACCGACTTCGGTTCTCGGTGGGGCCATGGTAGCCCTGTTCGGCATGGTTGTATCTTCCGGTATTCGGATGTTAGGAGATCAAGTAGACCTTAACCGTCACGAGAACCTGTTCATTATTGCGTGTTCTGTCGGCATGGGCCTTGGTGTAACAACCGTGCCGGGTCTGTTCGCAAGTCTGCCTGACAACCTGCGCATTCTTGCCGATAACGGCATCGTGGCCGGCAGCTTGACCGCGATTGTGCTGAACCTGATCTTTAACGGCTTGAAGTATACGAAGCCCACTCATACAGAGCAAGGTGATACCGCAGAAGGGCATGCTGCATAACCAATGCCCACTGTAAGCAGCCGGACCTCCGGCTGTTTTTTAGTTAAAGTAACAATCTCAGAGGCTAACCTCCTTAGATCGTAAGAAAAACTTCCTTAACTAGCGGTTTGGCTTCTGCAGACAGGACGTCGATAGACGGTTTTCCTTTGATACTGGTCCCGTTCGTTCCAACCAAAAACGGCTGCCTCCATAGAATGGAGGCAGCCGTTTTACGTGATGTATAAGCGTTAGACGCGCTGCATTTGTTTCTCTGCAATATTGCCGATCCAGGGCAGCTTGAACCATTTTCCCTGAATGGCGTTTGCCATAAGCACCAGCCACATCAAGACGCCGACCAGCGCCAGAAGGGCGGAGGCCAGAAGGCCGATGATGGGCACCGCGCTCGACAGCAGGTGAGCGACGGCGAGGATGCCGAAGGCCAGCAAGGACTGCAGCGCGTGGAATATGACGTAGCGGCTTCTCTTTTCTAATGAAAGAAACAGAATTCCTCCGACCATGGGAAAAAAATAGCACAGCGTAGCGGCCAGATTCTCGGGAAGTCCTGTGGACGATTTGAAAGGGGACATCTCATCAACTCCTTGTCTTAGACCGGTTCTGGGGTAGGGCAAGCTTTATACCTTACCTTATGAGCCGATGGGACAAAGTATGATGGTTAAATCCCGAACTATTTCATTTTCAATTGCAGCAGATATTTCACGAGAGCATCCTGCTGCTCCTGCGTGAACCCGCTGCTTTCGTCCACCCAAAACTCATGTCCCTGACCGGTGACATGGGTGTCTCTCAGTCTTGAATCCTTGCGATTCGCCTCGATGACCTGCAGTCTCAACTTACGGTCTATCAGGGCTTTCAGGCTGTTGTAAGGGTCAGGGTGAATCCCTTTCATAAGGGTCTGCGATACGCCGGTTTGCGTCAGCTTAGGCCCGACCGCTACGCCGCCGTCATGTAAATACGGTGCGGACCAGCGAAGACCGATCAACCCTTTGACCTTATAACCGCCGCCCGATGTATGGCCGAAGCCCAACTTGATCTGCTCCAGGTCGATATCATCCAGCGGGATTTTGGTTATTTTGGCACCTGGAGGGATTGGGACAGGCGTGTCGGGCGGGTAGAACTCCGCATCGCCAAAAGCATTCTGCGTGCGCTGAAAAGCCTTTGCTCTTGCGGGCTCGGTACCGATTTCAGCCGCGCGCATAACGCGGTTATTCGTATAGAAGTCACCAGCGTGGCAAGTGATGCATTGCGCTTTTTTGAATACTTCCGCTCCGAGGTTGATCGTCTTGGCATCGGAAATATCCTTGGTATCCGTTTCCGGCGGACGGATCGTATTCTGATAGGCGGACATGGCGTTCACCTGCTCCCCGGCTTTGAAGCCCGGCGAGCTGATGTACAGCCCGTTCGGTGCGATGGCTGAAACCTTCGGGAAATTCGGAATCTTAACAACCTCATTCACGCCGGGAGTTCCGGGATTGGGATCCAGCCGGTTAAAAAATTCGGTGGGCTTCAGCCCGCTGCCCGGATCATAGCGAAACTTGCGATGGGCTGCATTTTGCAAAACGGTGCCCACATAAATCTCTTTGTCGATCCCCCACATCGGTTCACTAACCTCGGTTTGACTCAAGGTATCCGTGTTCTGGGCGTGAACATTGTTGCTGAAGGTGCTAAGTCCCTTGAAGGGACCCGCGGCAGCGAAGCCGCTCCAACTGTATGGATGATCGCCCTTCGTAAACATATCGGGAATTTGGGTCAGGTCACTGACCAGATCCACGGTTGTATCAAACGTGCCGGGCATCCATTTGATCAGATTTTCGTCAACGGCTTTTTCCAGCAGGGCGGGATCCGGCAGCGCTTCGGTTTTTCCTTTGGAGTTTACAATCGTGCGCTGCTCGTTCCTTACATAATCCACCAGGCTGGTAATGTCCGTATGGGTAAAATATGCCGCGCTATTCGGGGCCAGTGCCAGCATTAAACCGAGGTTCAGATCGGAGTTGGGCGCGCCCTCGACGATCATTCCCGTTTCACGGTTGACGGTTGCATGGCAGGCCATGCAGCTAACGCCGATGCGAGCTTTGCCTTCGGCATATTTAAATGTGACGCCAACGGGGGCATAGGCGCCTTTGGCTACGTCAAAGCCGGTATCAATCTTATCCCCCTTGCGGTAGGTCCTGCCTCCGATCGTTACATCCTGATCGAGTTCTACGCGCAAATTGGTTGTTCCGCGTCCTTTTAACTCGGCGAGGGCTTTTGTAATTTTATTCAGTTTCATCGGCCCGCCGATGATTCCCACAATATCAGTTAAGAATACTTCATTGCCAAAAGACTCCTCATACAGTGTGCGACGCCCTAGGGCAAGCAGTTCTTTTGTCACCTCAACGGCGCCATGGGCGGCTGTTAAGCGGGGGTCCTGATCCTTCAGGGCGGTACCGGGAACCGTAAGCGTCTTGCCCCAGATATCATATTGGCGAATGAAACCCGTTTGCTGGGCTTGGATTTGCGTAGTATTCTCCAATTTATGTGCAGGCGGTATATAGGCGTATTCCGGCTCCACAATATTAGCAGCAAGCCATAAGGCCCCTACGACGGTGATCGGGATCAGCCATAGCAGAAGCCGTTTCGATTTTCGCATGTCTTATCACCCTTTTTTATAAGCAGATCTGATGAATCATCTCTTCACTGCCGATATACAAAGGCTTTAGTCTACATGCACATCATGGCGCAGCGGTGATTCGGCATTAACTTGTTTATCAGGACCTTTCTCTTTTGGAACCAGGCGCTCGTCTGTCATGCCTCGATGGTGGTTTTCAAAATCATACTCCGCCAGCCGCCACTCTGTGGAGCCCTTCTGCGGATCGAACGGAAATTCCTCGCCGCGTTTTAAATATTCCTCCCGTCCCCATTCATTCGTGTATGTTCCGTCTACTTCAACCTCTTCTCGCGAAATAGGGTGGAGATCCTTGTCTTTTCCGGACATGTCGCATGCTCCTCTCAGGCTTGATTTTAGAAATGATTCATATCGCATAAAGTAACCAGAAAGAGGAGGTACTATCCGCTGAAATTGTAAGTAAGTCAGATTACGGTTTCGGGAAAGAACCGAATGCTCCTAAGTGTAGTAGGGGCGGCCAAAGGATGATCTGTCAGCTGCCTGAAGGTGATGCAGCAGGTTTTGACTTTAAGTCATCAAGAATATAGCGCTCCAGCAGAGAGCGTGGGTTCTTCCAGCGGCTGACCTTGCTGTCGGCAGTAAATACGACAACCGTATCCAATTGGGGAAAAAGGTAGATTTGCTGTCCTCCATGGCCGTGTGCAAGCGCGAAGGGAGTCCCGTTCTGAATGCCGGTCCACCACTGAAATCCGTAATCTCCAAAGGCGGGATAACCTTTGACCTGCGGAGCGAGGGCTTGCTTAAGCCATGATTCCGGGATGAGTGTGGTGCCTTGCCATCGTCCCCCATTCAGGCAGCAAAGACCGAATTTGGCCATGTCGCGGGAGGTGAGATAGAGGCCGACGTGACCCATGCTGTGGCCCTCGGGACTTGGGGACCAGGCGGCATGGCGAATGCCGAGCGGCTCGAATAAATATTGTCTGGCATAGGCGTAAGCATCCATTCCCGTAGCCTCGCTAATGGCAACGGAGAGCAGATGGGAATCCGTGCTCCGATATTGAAAGAGGCCCATTTCCTGTTCCATGACAGGGAGGGATAGCGCGAAGCTCGTCCATTTCCGGTTGCGGTGGAATCGGTGAATGAGCGGCTCCCCTAGCTTTTTACCGGTTTGCCACGCAAAGCCTGAGGTCATTGTCAGCAGATGATGAAGGGAAACCTTGTGTAATAGCGGATGGGCTCGTTCAGGAACATATCGATGGAAGATATCCATTACAGAGGAATTCAAATCAGGTAATTCGCCGTGTGAGTGGGCGATGCCGCATAACGCTGACGTAAAACTCTTGGTGGCGGACCTGAGATCGTTCAGCGAGGAAACGCCATGACCATTGTAATAGCGTTCGTAGATGAGTTTGCCGGCATGCAGCAGGAGAAAGCTGCGCATTTTCGGATATTGTTTCTGAATGATCAGGTCGACCTGATCAAGCGAATCGAGGTGCAGCCCTGCCTCATGGGGCTCAGCGGCAGGAATAGGTGATCCTAAATCGACAGGGGAATGCAGGATAGACTGTGAGTTCGGCATGAGCTGTAGGCCTCCTTGTATCTAGAATATGATATTCTGCGTATCCATTTGTGATATTCGCTGACTTCTGGAGTCGCGGGAGGTTCGTTTGAATGTATTTTAACCAATCCGGGGAAAAAGGATGACCTGGTAAAAAAACATAGTACCAAAAAACATTTTTTGGGAAAGATGAAACAAACAGAAGAATATGATATAATATATTAATGATTCAGTTGCATGCTGTTAGGGTATGTATAGTGTCAGGTGCATTGGTAAGTTGCTGAATATCAACCTAATGGTCACCGTAAGAACTGCAATATGGCTTCAACTTAATGAGGTAGATCTTTTCGGCATTCTCTTTAAACGGAGTAATTTTATTCCACACGTTTTGGGAGGGATCCATCATGGCAACGAAAGGTCACAATGAGGTTAAGGAAAGTCTGCGGGAAATGACACGAATTTTCCGGCCTAAAGATCCGAAAAAATTTGTAAAGGAGTATGTCCGGAAGTACCATATTATGGGGGGCTATGAAGAAGAGCTTACACTTGTTGTTGAGCATGAACTTGGCAAGCTGAATTCCTCCGTTTCGTAACCTGTAATAGCACCTGGTCTATAGAAATAACCAACACGCATCGCATCTTCACCTTGTTAATGACTAATGATATGAACCATTTAGAGTTTATGGTTAAACCGTTTTTGGGGCAAATGTCCCGAAAGCGGTTTTTTTGCGCGTTTGCCAGTCCCGGTTAAGTGAACAGACTCATCTCCTCGGAAAGTCTATTTCCTGGGGGAATTTTGCATCTGTCCCTACATATATTGTTAGCAATCGATCCGATAAGGATATAAGGGAGTGGACAAATGTGAGGACACAGCTCAGACGGAAGGAAGAAATCGGATATATCCGCGAGGCGGGACGTATATTGGCTGCGTGTCACCGTGAAATAGCGAAGGTCATCAAACCGGGAATCACAACGAGCGAGATCGATGCCAGGGTCGAGAGATTTTTGGAGAAGAATGGGGCTTTGCCCGAGCAAAAAGGATATAAAGGATTTCCATACGCCACTTGTGCTTCGGTCAATGAGGTGGTGTGCCATGGATTCCCTGATCAGCAGCCGCTGCAATCCGGGGATGTTGTGACCATTGATATGGTGGTAAATAAGAACGGGTGGCTGGCGGATTCTGGCTGGACCTATGCGGTAGAACAGGTTTCAAGGGAAGTAAACCAGCTGATGCAGCATACCCATGAAGCGCTGTTTAAAGGGATCGAGGCTGCTCGGCACGGCGCAACCTTGGGCGACGTAGGTTATGCCATTGAGCAGGTTGCCGAAAGGGAAGGCTACGGGATTGTCAAGTCGCTTGTCGGTCATGGCATCGGCCGCGCTATCCACGAGCCGCCTGATGTCCCGAACTATGGCATTCCAGGAAGGGGACTTAAACTCAAAGAGGGAATGGTCATTACCATCGAACCCGTTTTTACTCTGGGCCCCTCGGGTGCCGTGTTCTGGGGGGATGACGGCTGGACCATTTCCAGTGCGGACGGATCGGTTGGCGTCCAGTATGAGCATACGATTGCTATTACGCGTGGAGAAGCTGTTATCTTGACGGATTAAGATGCCGAAAAATATACCATAATAATAGGAGGTTTTCTTCGCGAGGCATCAGGGCTTTTTGAAGGAGACCTCCTTATGTCATGTGTGTTCAGATAAATGAGGGGCGGCTGCATATAGATTCAAAAAGGCGGAAATGACTGTATATATAGCTATGAAGGCTGTCCCTGACAGGGTGTGAAGAATGTCGAATGATGGGTCGCGGGATGGTGAATACGGTTTGAAAGCGATTGCAAAATCAGTAATGGCGCGACTTTGACGACTTTTCGAACAATTTGTGAACTCCCTGTGAATGATTGACAAAAGCAACCCATGAACTTATATTTAATAAGTGATTGCTTTAATTGACAGGATTACTTCATCCGTGATTGTGCAGGTAGATTACCGCTGTTTGCGCCGGATGGTAGTCTACGAAAATCGGAAAAGTGGGGTAGATCAATGATGAAACGGTGGCAGGCTGTAAAGCGTCTTCTTCCTTTGATGGCCATGTTTGCTTTGGTGTTATCCGGCTGCGGCCGAGAGGATTTGTCGGTCTTAAGACCACAAGGTCCGGTAGCACAAGGTCAACTGGATTTAATTAAGCTCTCCATTTCGATTATGATCGTCGTAATGGTTGTGGTATTTGGAATCGCCGCATACGTGCTTGTTAAATTCCGTCGAAAGAAGGGACAAGATGAAATTCCTGAGCAAGTAGAAGGTAACCATAAGCTGGAGATTATTTGGACGGCGATTCCGCTGCTCTTGGTACTCGTGCTTGCAGTTCCTACTATTCAAAAGGTATTTGCTTACGGAGAGAACGACTGGAACAATCCAGATGCAGTTAAGGTGGAAGTTACTTCTCATCAGTTCTGGTGGGAGTTTAATTATCCAGACTACGGCGTAAGAACCGCTCAAGAGCTGGTTATTCCTGTAGGCAAGAAAATTGCTTTCCAATTAAAAACGAATGATGTGCTTCACTCCTTCTGGGTACCATCGCTCGGCGGCAAGATGGATACAAACACAGAAGGCAGCGTTAACTACATGACTCTGGTTGCTGACAAAGCAGATACATACATTGGTAAATGCGCAGAGTTGTGCGGTCCTTCTCACGGTTTCATGGAATTCCGGGTGAAAGCGGTTGACGATGCGACATTTGACAAATGGGTTGCGGCATTTAAAGAACCTGCTGTGCTTCCTGCCGATGCGGCACTCGCCGAGAAATTCAAGACCAACTGTCTTTCTTGCCACGCTGTGGGCGACCAAGGCGGAGCCATGGGTCCTAACCTGACCGGCATTGGATCACGTGAGACGATTGCGAGTATCTTGCTGAACGACATAAGCGGCAAACCAGGCACGAAGCCGACAAAAGACAACCTGGTGGAATGGCTGATGGAGCCTCAGGCTGTAAAACCTGGCAACACGATGCCTAATCCGAAGGATCTCGGCTTCAGTGACGAAGAAATCGAGCAGATCGCCGATTACTTGGCCAATTATAAGTTGGATTATTAATACAGCAGCAAGAACTTTAAAAGGGGGTACAAACCTTGGCTCACGCTCATGCTCAAAGCCATAGCGTCAAACGCTACACGGGGTTAATGGATTGGCTTACAACCGTTGACCACAAGAAAATCGGGATATTATACCTGATAGCGGGCGGCTTCTTCTTCGGGATTGGCGGTATTGAAGCGATTCTGATTCGCTTGCAGCTGATCAAGCCGATGAACGATCTGGTATCGGCTCAAGTATTTAACGAATTGATTACAATGCACGGAACGACAATGATTTTCCTTGGCGTTATGCCCGTTATCTTCGCCTTGATGAACGCGGTTATTCCGCTTCAGATCGGTGCGCGTGACGTCGCATTTCCATTTTTGAACTCGCTAGGATTTTGGACGTTTTTGTTCGGTGGACTTTTGCTCAATCTTAGCTGGATTATGGGCGGCGCGCCTGATGCGGGCTGGACATCCTATACACCGCTTTCCACAAATGACTACTCGTCCACGCACGGTGTAGACTTTTATACCATAGGTCTTCAGATTGCAGGTCTGGGTACGTTGATCGGTGGTATCAACTTCCTGGCTACCATCATAACGATGCGTGCACCTGGAATGTCCTTCATGAGAATGCCAATGTTTACATGGACGGCTTTCATTACATCGGCCATGATCCTGTTCGCATTCCCTGCAATTACGGTAGGTCTCGTATTGCTTAGCTTTGACCGTTTGCTCGGTGCCAATTTCTTTGATGTTGCGGCTGGCGGTAGCCCCGTATTGTGGCAGCATATTTTCTGGATCTTTGGTCACCCTGAAGTTTACATTCTGATTTTGCCGGCATTCGGTATTATTTCAGAAGTTATTCCGACATTCTCCCGTAAACGTTTGTTCGGATACAGCTCCATGGTATTTGCAACCATCCTGATCGCCTTCTTGGGCTTCATGGTTTGGGCTCACCATATGTTTACGACAGGTCTTGGACCTGTAGCGAATGCGCTCTTCTCCATCGCAACGATGTTGATTGCCGTTCCTACCGGTATCAAAATCTTTAACTGGCTCTTTACGATGTGGGGCGGTCAAATCCGCTTTACCAGTGCAAACCTGTTCGCGATCGGTTTCGTACCGACCTTCGTTATGGGTGGGGTTACCGGCGTCATGCTGGCATCTGCTCCTGCAGACTTCCAGTTCCATGATACGTACTTTGTTGTAGCTCACTTCCACTATGTTATCGTTGGTGGTCTGGTATTCGGTTTGTTTTCCGGTTTGCATTACTGGTGGCCGAAAATGTTCGGTCGCGTACTGAACGAAACGCTTGGCAAATGGACGTTCTGGTTGTTCGCAATCGGCTTCCATCTGACATTCTTCGTACAGCATTTCCTTGGATTGCTCGGTATGCAGCGGCGGATTGTCTCCTATCTGCCGAATCAGAATTTTGACGAACTTAACTTTATCAGTACCATCGGCGCAATCTTGATGGGGATCGGCGTTTTGGCCTTCTTGGCAAACGTTGTGATCACTTCGAGAAAACCGGTTGGTGCTCCGGCCGATCCATGGGAAGATGGCCGTACGCTCGAGTGGAGTATTCCTTCTCCACCGCCAGAGTACAACTTTAAGCAAATTCCGCTTGTTCGCGGCATTGACGCTTATTGGAAAGAGAAGATGGCAGGCAATAAAGAGATGACACCATCCGAACCGGTTGGTCCGATCCACATGCCTTCGCCAAGTATCCTTCCGTTTGTGATGTCACTGGGTCTGTTTATCGCGGGTCTTGGTTTCATGTTTAGCACGGAGGACTTCTCAAATTCGTTCATGAGCTTAATCTTCAATAAATATATCGTTCTGATTGTTGGTCTTCTGATTACGTTCGCGGCAATGATCGCTCGTTCCCTGTACGATGATCATGGATATCACATCGAAGTTGAAGAACTGGAAGGGGAGGGTAAAGCATGAGTCACGCTGAACATGTAAACGGCGAACTTCCTCACGAGCCGGAGAAGGCAACACTCGAAGGCCGTAATAAGGTTCTTGGTTTCTGGCTCTTCCTCGGTGGAGAGGCCGTGCTCTTCGGTACGTTGTTTGCAACGTTCCTGGCGCTTCGCGGACAGAACAACGAAGGCCCAACAGCAGCAGAGCTGTTCTCGCTGCCGATTACGGCAGCGGCAACGTTGATATTGCTTGTCAGTTCCTTGACCAGTGTGTTCGCTATTCAAGCGCTCCACCGTCACAATATCGAGAAGCTGAAGTTGTGGCTGATCGTAACCGTTGTTCTAGGTCTTGGGTTCCTTGGCCTTGAAATTTATGAGTTCTATGAATATGTTGTGCATGAATCGTTTAACATGAAGACGAGTGCATTCTCGTCTGCATTCTATACGCTGGTTGGCTTCCACGGTGCCCACGTCGCTTTCGGGGTTGTGTGGATCAGCCTGTTGATCGCTCAGCTGTACAGAAAAGGGTTAACCGTAGTTACAGCACCTAAGGTATATGTTTCTGCCATGTACTGGCACTTTATCGACGTTGTATGGGTGTTCATCTTCTCGGTCGTATACCTTCTTGGAAAGGTGGGCTAAGGAATGACTGCGAATCAACAATCTAATGAGGGGCCTACAGTAAAACACCGCCATCGTGTGGAAGGCCCTGAGAAACACATTGTTGTCTTTATTTTCTCGATCGTTCTGACTGCGATTGCTTTTGCGGCTGTCGCAGCCGGTGGCATCAACACAGCATTTACAATCATCATTTTGCTGGTTATGGCTGTGTTGCAGGTGTTCGTGCAAATGGGTTACTGGATGCACTTGAAGGACAAAGGGCATCTAATGCCAATCCTGTTTATGATTGGCGGCTTCTTCGTAGCTAGTACCTGTATTGTCATGGCACTGTTCTGGGTTTGGTGGTAAAATGAAAAAGAGGTGGGCTCTTCAGCCCCCTCTTTTTTTAAATCGTAGGAAGGTGTCACAATTTCGACAGAATTTAACCCGTTAAGGGGAGGTTTTTGCATGCTGGGCTTAGAATATTTTAGTTTTGCAGATAAATGGAGTCCCTTGTTCCTGGCATTTATGCTGCTCGTAACAGCAGGCTACTTCCTGTTGACAGGGCCGCTGAGCAGTAGATTCGAAGGGAGTGCTCCAGTTTCCGCAGGAAGGAAAACACTGTTTGTAGGCGGTATGCTTACGTTCTATCTTGCGCAGGGTGGACCTATTGAACTGCTGGGGCATACGATGTTCTCGTTTCATATGGTCAGTATGGCCATGTCCTATTTAATGGCGATGCCGCTCTTGATTCTGGGTATTCCTGTCTGGATGTGGCGTGCCTTCGATAAGGTCAACCCGTTTAAGAAGCTCGGTTTTCTTGCGCGTCCGATCGTTGCAGCGGTTCTGTTTAATGGCTTGTTTTCTTTTTATCACATCCCGGTTATCCATGACTTTGTCATGTTGAACTTCTGGGTGCACCGTTTGTACTATTTGATCCTGTTCATCGCCTCACTGTTGATGTGGTGGGCTATCATTAACCCGATTCCGGAGAAGGACAAGTCCTCAGGTCTTTTGAAAATGGGATACATCTTTCTCAACATGGTATTGTTAACTCCGGCGTGTGCGCTCATTATATTCTCGAGCGAGCCGATGTACGCAACGTACAGCGATCCGGTGGTATGGGCGAAGGCAATGGGATACTGCGTAGCTGGCGATACCTCGGCATTGCTTAGCCAATTTGGCGGACCTGAGTTCTTCGGTTATCTGGAGCCTGCGATTGACCAGCGGGTCGGTGGGATCATCATGAAGTTTTTCCAAGAGATTATTTTTGCCTCGATGCTAGCTTATGTGTTCTTTCATTGGTACAAACGAGAAAATCAGGAAGACGATCCTTTGCCTGGCGAGATTCCTCCCGGCAAGCTCAATCAGGCGTAAGGGGATTATTGAAGGGGGATCCATATGGATTGGTTTTTTATATTTCCCACGGTCAGTACAACGTTTATTGTCATCAGCGCCGTGTTGGTAGCGATTGGCTGGGGTCTAATCATTAAGGGGAAGCGCGAAGCCCACAAGAAAGTGATGATCTGGGCGGCCGTCGCAGCCGTCATCTTCTTTATCATCTATTCCTCGCGCACCGTATTCATCGGGAATACGTCATGGGGTGGTCCTGATGCTCTGCAACCGTACTATCAGGTATTTCTGATCTTCCACATTGTGCTGGCTACCGTAGCAGCGGTGTTCGGGATTACGACATTGACCCTCGGCTTCAAGGAGAAGTATTCCAAGCACCGCAAATGGGGCAGAGTCACGTCAATCATCTGGTTCTTTACCGCCATTACCGGCGTAGCCGTGTATACCTTGCTGTACCTGTTATATCCGGGCGGGCATACCCAGCCTGTATGGAAAGTGATATTTGGAATGTAAGCGTGGAGAACACCCGTCAGAGGAATCTGGCGGGTGTTTTTTTATTGGACAGGGCGGCTCATTTGTGAGGGCAGAGGTGGGGGAGTGTATCCGCTCCGGTCGCTGTTGAAACCAGGAAACTGGGATTAGACGAGGTGGATGTTTCCCGGTTTCAAAGGCGAACGCCAGGTCTCCTCCGCGGCTACACTCCCCTGGTACAGGGAAGCTCTTGAATGAGCCGCCTTGTGGGAGTGACATCCGTCAGGAAGCCTCGGACAGGTGCTTAGAGAGTGTGAGGGCAGGGGAAGGGGAGTGTATCCGCTCCGGTCGCTGTTGAAACCAGGAAACTGGGATTAGATGAGATGGACGTTTCCCGGTTTCAAAGGCGAACGCCAGGTCTCCTCCGCGGCTACACTCCCCTTTTACATGGAAGCACTTGAATGAGCCGCAGCAGGGAAACGTGACACCCGGCAGGAAACCTCTGACGGGTGTTTTTTTAATACTACTATTGACACTGTTTATATACACACTATATACTGTGTATAAAGATATACACAGTGAGCACAGTAATCACACTAAGCACAGTGAAACTTAACTGCGATGATATTGAAATGAATACATGAAGAAATGAAAGGGTGAGACGCGTTGCAACAAGTTATCCATAATGCGCTGAAGATCGTAAAGAAAGACTTCGCAAGCGACAAGCTGCAAATTTTATGGACTATGCTGTTCATGGTGTATATGGGATTTGCCACCAGCGTTATCATAGACAATCAGTTTGAACATTTGGATGAGTACATCAATCCATTTACTGATTTTATGTTGGTGTTCTACGCTCCGTTGTTGGGGTTCCTCTTCAGCAGAAGATCTTTCCGTTATCTGAACGAGGATTCGTACACCCGAATGCTGTATTTTTACCGGAGTATACCGGTTCCGGCCTCGGCCATCTTCGTAAGCCGGCTCATGAACTCGCTGATCGCTTTTACCATAAACGGCATCGTGTTATTTGGAATCGTGTATGCAATAGGCAACCATATTAGGGACGCAATTGACATCCCGAGCTACATTGCATTTGTATTGACTTGGATCGGAATCGGATTTTTAATAACGGGACCCTATATTTACTGGGAAAATATGTGCAGCGGCAAGGCATACTTCAGAAACTCCCTTCTGGTGATGGTGCTTACCGCCGGATCGGCCGTTCTGCTCAGTTTGCTGGGTTACAGCATATTCGAATTCGTAGCGAAAGCCGCCATGAAATGGGGCCTGTTATCTCCGGTGATGTGGGGATCGCTGATTGTGGGATTGGGGGCTATGCTGCTTATGAGCAAATTCACCTACGCCCGGCAGCAGACCAGGGATTTATCATGAAGGGTATGAAGATGAATCCGTATGGCATTGCAATGACACGGGTTGATGTACAAGAGAAAAGCGAGGTGGTAAAAGGTGCGAATTCCGATTCAGATTAATGAAAATAGCGCAGAGCCTTTATATCACCAGATTGAATCACAGCTGCGCTCGCTAATCATTAGCGGTCAGATTGAGGAGGGAACGCTATTGCCGTCCATTAGGGAATTTGCCGGGAATCTGAACTGCAGTGTCATTACGGTACGCAGGGTGTATCAGGATCTTGAGAATGAAGGATTGCTGCGAACGAGACAAGGTACGGGAACCTTCGTTGCCGGTGTCGGCGACCAGGCCCGTGAACAGTATAAACGCGATGCGGTCATTGAGGCATTAAAGATTGCCGTCGATAAAGGACTTGCCGTTCAAATTAACGAAGATGAGTTGAAAGAACTGTTCATCGAAGTTGTCCGGGAAAAATATGACGCAAAAGGAGGTCGTTAACACGCCATGGAACCACATATCATTGAATTTCGTAATGTCATTAAACGACGGAGAACAAAAACCATCGGTCCGATACAATTCTCGATCCCTCAAGGATATATTGTTGCCCTGGTGGGACCTAATGGCTCGGGAAAAAGCACGCTTCTGAACATGATGATGCAGACCGTGTTTCCGGACGAAGGGGAAATCATCTGGTTCGGTGAATCTTACCCCAGAGAGCTTCCGATCTCCATTCGAAAACAAATGGGATTCGTACCCGAACAGCTGAGCGTAGAGGAACAGCATATGACGGTGGATGAAGCGGCAAGCTTTCGCGCATCATGGTATGACACTTGGGACGGTTACTTTTTCGATGAGCTGCTATCCCGGTTCGATGTCCCGCGGGGCGTAAAACTGCGCAAGATGTCCAAAGGGGAACGACGCAAGTTCGAGATCGCCGCTGCACTTGCACCAAGGCCCAAGTTCTTGCTGCTGGATGAACCTTCTTCCGGTCTCGATCCCTTTGCTTGGAAGCTGATGATCGACCAGCTGCACAAAGTGATGAAGTCCATGGACACAACGATCGTGCTCTCAACCCATGTGGTGGATGAAATCCGGCGTCTGGCGGATTACGTCATTCTCATTCATCATGGGAAGCTGCTGGGGATGGTGGAGAAGGACTCGCTGCTGGATAACTGGAAGGAGTGCTGGATACAAGGGGATGCCTTCATTGTCGAGGAGCTGCCGGGTATTCTGAGTTACAAACAAGAGACAACGACTACGATTTCTTTTATAACGACGGAATGCTTGGAAGTGGAGAAGATCCTGCAGTCTGCAGGCATACCGTTTATTCAGACCCGTTCCCTGGAGCTGGATGAAGTGCTTCGATTATGGATTGACGGCAACATTCCTGCCAACGTGCAGAACTAGGATAGAGAGGGGATTTTACGATATGCAACGCTTGCAATTAGACAATGTAGTTAAGATTTATGCGGACAAAACGGCAGTAAACCGGATTTCGCTTCAGGTTGAGGAAGGTGAAATCTACGGGCTGCTTGGCGCGAACGGCGCCGGCAAAACAACCACCATGCGGATGGTGCTTGGGTTGATCTACCCGGATGACGGGACGATTCTGTATAACGGAAAGCCGTATAACAAGGAACTGCGACATATTATGGGTTACTTGCCGGAGGAGCGCGGGTTATACCCGAAAGTGAAAGTCAGCGAGCAGATTTCCTACTTGGCACAGCTGCGGGGCATGTCCGCGAAGGACGCGGATAAGAGTCTGAAATATTGGCTGGAACGGTTTGAAGTACCTGACTATTATGATAAGAAGATTGAAGAACTGTCCAAAGGTAACCAGCAAAAAATGGGATTTATCGCAGCGGTTGTCCACGACCCGCAAATTCTGATTCTGGATGAAGCCTTCAGCGGTCTGGATCCGGTGAACGTCGAACTTCTGAAATCAACGGTAAAAGAACTTCGCGACAAGGGCACGAGCATTCTGTTCTCCACCCACCGGATGGAACATGTCGAGGAGTTGTGTAAGAACATTACCATTCTGCATCGCTCCAATACGGTAGTGAAGGGCAATCTGAAGGATATCAAATCCAAGTATCCTCGTGAAGAAGTGGTGCTTGGTACGTCCGGTGAAGTTAGGGGTCTTGAAGCTCTGGCCGGCGTAACAGCTGTGGAGCGGACAGAAGACGGCTACTCCATCCGGATCAGCCAGGTTGATGCAGCCCAAAACATTTTGAATACGGCCATGTCGCAAAGCACGATCCATCGGTTTGAAGTGAAGGAGCCGACACTCAATCAAATCTTCATAAAGGCGGTAGGTGAATCCAATGAATAATATGTGGACCGTTATCCGATTTACGTTCATGAATAAAGTAAGAACGAAGTCCTTTCTTGTTTCAACCTTGATTTTTGCACTCATTATTACGATTGGGATCAATCTTCCTTTTCTGATTCAAATGTTTACGGGAGATAAGGCGGGGTCCGAAGAAACCACCCGCATCGGTCTGGTTTATGGACAGGAGCAGACGCTCGCCGAACAACTGGAGACTACCTGGAGTAACCTGCCGTCGACCTCCTATGAATTCGTCAAATACGAAACGGCAGATGAAGCCGCTCTGAATAAAGACATTAAAGATGGCGTTATCGAAGGTTATCTGAAATTTGAAGCAAAAGAAGGCAATGCGTTCCCGACGGTGGTCTACAGCTATGAAGACGAGGCCATGAGTCCGGAACTGCAATCCAACCTGCAAGCAGCTCTGCAAGTGGCGAAGACGCGCAGCATTGTAGACGGACTTAATTTGTCCGATGCGCAGATCAATGAGCTGAATACGCCGGTTCAGATCGACGCTCGGGGTATCGACCCTACAGAAACAGGTAACGCAGGCGGAGCTTCCGGAGAGAAGGAAGGGGCCTCCGAGGTTATTAACTACATTGTCGTGTATGCACTGATTATTCTGTTCTTCTTCACTTTGATGGGTACGGGGAATATGATCGCATCTGAAGTCACGACAGAGAAGAGCTCCCGCATTATGGAGATCTTGATTACAAGCGTATCTCCGCTGAGCCAAATGTTTGGTAAGGTTATTGGCATGTTCCTGCTGGGACTGTCGCAGATCGCGGCATTCGGTGTTGTAACCGCCGTGAACCTGATGCTGCCGCACAATATGGATACATTGAAGGATATGAATCTCGACCTGACGGCGATCGATCCGATGCTTCTGGTGTTTGGTTTGATCTTCTACATCCTTGGCTATTTCTTGTATGCGATGCTCTACGCGGCCATTGGTTCGATTGTCAGTCGTACCGAGGATTTGGGTCAAGCCGTTATGCCGATTACGATGCTGTCGCTGGTGGCGTTCTATATCGCGATCTTTAGCCTGAGTGCGCCGAACTCGATGCTGATGAAGGTGTCTACCTACATCCCGTTCATCTCGCCGACCACGATTCTGGTTCGCATCGGACTTGGTGATATCCCAGTATGGGAAATTCTTCTCTCGCTGGCGATCTTGGTCGTAGCCATTCTCATTTTCGGCTGGCTGGCAGCGAAAATCTATCGTACCGGCGTCCTGATGTACGGCAAGCGCCCTACATTTAAGGAGCTTAGAAAAGCGATGAAGGCTTATAAGATGTAAGCACGAACTGTACAAGTAATTTTCAATTTTAATGGATGTCTTTAAATCTGATACTGATCCTTAATAGCGAGGTTGTTAAAATGACCAAAAGTACTAGCTCGAAATTATTAATGTTTTTAAGCGCTGCTGCAGTCGCGATTTTGTTCGGCTTCATGTTCAACACGGAAGGTTCTGCGCTAAAGGATGCCATGCAAGAAGGATTAATGGGAGCAGTTGCCGTGATCGCTGTAGCAGGCTTATGGGCTGCTGGAGCAAAGAAGTAGAAGATATGGGGGGCGCCATACCGACAGCGGTATGGCGAACATAACCCCATAAAATAAATAGTTTGGTGCACGGCTATTCTTCATCGCACCCGATTACACCAACATAAAGGAGATTACATAAATGAAAAATTGGAAAAAAGTGATTTTGTCGCTCACGATTTCGGTAGGTTTACTTGCTTCGGCAGTGCCTGCCATGGCTGCTCCACAGCAGCCAGCAGTAAAAGTGGATAACGAAGTGGTTAAATACTCGCTTGGCACACCGGTTATAGATAAGGGCACAACGCTTGTTCCGCTCAAAACAACGCTCCAGGCGATGGATGTGAAACTGACGGATGCTGCAGATGACACGATCCATGTGGTTGTGGGCGGCAAAACCATTACGCTGAAAAGCAAACTGAAACGAATCAATGGCGTAACGTATGCGCCAATTCGGGTTGTTGGGGACGCTGCGGGCTATAAGGTTAGCTGGGATGCGAAAACACGCACCGTTGTGCTGGTTTCCAAAGAAACGGAGGTCGCACAAACAGGTGGCCGCGGCTTCATGTGGGAAGTGGAGAGCAACGGGAATACCGTTTATCTGGTAGGCTCCATGCACATCGCGGATGACAGCTTCTACCCGCTGCGTCCGGAGTTTGAAGAAGCATTTGCCGAGGCTGATTATCTGGGCGTCGAGATTGATATCAGCAAAGCGGCTGATGAGGAGCAGCAGAAGCTGATCATGGATCTGGGAATGTATCAGGATGGGACAACCTTGAAGGACCATGTATCCAGTGAGACCTATGCCAAGCTTGGGGAAATTCTGAAGCAAAGTGGCATGCAGCCGAACGCACTTGATGCATTCAAGCCTTGGGTTGCCGAAACCACGATTAGTAGTCTGAAATCCGTGAAAGCCGGGTACGACGCATCAGCTGGAATCGACCTGTATTTCATCCAGAAGGCCATTGAACGAAAAGTGCCGATTCTGGAACTGGAGACTTATGGATCTCAGCTGGGCATGTTTAATAGCTTCTCCAAGGAGCTACAGGAGAAAAACCTTAAGATCGCCCTCGATAACTTCGACGTGCTGGACGAGAGCGTGAACCAGATGGCCGAAATGTGGAAAACGGGCAATGACGAGCAGCTGCTCGAGTTCACCAACAGCATATCGGGTGACGAGGAATATAACAAAGCGATGCTGATCGATCGTAACATCGGCATGGCGGACAAAATCGACGGATATTTGAAAAATGGCAAAAACGAAGAGTATTTCATTGTGGTTGGGTCAGCCCATTATCTGGGCGAGCATGGCATCGTGAAGCTGCTGCAGGATAAAGGCTATACTGTCGTTCGCAAATAGATAGCCGCAGGGTTGTGGATAGGGCTGTCAAGAAGTGTGATGCCAACGATTCAGAAAAAAGTCATGGAAATTATCAAACGTTAATGCAAACTATCGCACCGTCCCGAAAGGGGCGGTGCTTTTGTTAAATTAGCTTCGCGGCCAGGCTCCGTACATGTATACTAGTGTTAAGTTAATGTAAACGTACGGAAAATATGCCGCAAGGAGTATAAACAATGAAGGTTAGTATATTTGACGTAGCCAAAAAATCAGGACTGTCCGTCGTGACGGTTTCACGTGTCTTAAACGGTGCCGAATCCGTTCGAGAGAAGAACAGACTAAAGGTTCTGGAAGCCATTAAGGAGCTTGATTACCGTCCCAATGCAGCTGCCCGGAGTTTAGCACGCGGTAAGACAGGAATCGTTGGGTTGATCGTAACTACCCTTCAGGACTCTTTCTTCGACGCTGTGGTCAAGGAGCTGAATGAGGTGCTGGCACTGCACGGTTATTTCCTGGCCATTTCGGTCTCTACGGGTATAGGCTCCGACGAGGCCCATTATCTGATTCAGGAAGACCGCGTGGACGGACTGATTCTGCTCTCGCCGCTAGAAGAAGACAACTATATCGTGGAAATGAAACGCCGAAATATCCCTTATGTCCTGATAGACAACCAGAAGCCGGATAATGACGCTTATTCTGTCACCATAGACAACTACAAAGGCGGCCATACCGCAACGAAGCACCTGCTCGATCTCGGCCATACCTCCATTGCGCATATCAGCGGCCAGGATATGTTCCGCAGCACGAGGGAGCGTCGCAGCGGCTTTCTGCAGGCGCTTGAGGAAAAGCGCCTGGCGCCGTTCGAAATGATTACGGGCGATTTCGAAATCGACTTTGGCTATGAGGTCTGCCGCAAATGGCTGCGGGAGGGACGGCTTCCTGCCGCCGTATTCGCAGGCGATGACAATATCGCGCTCGGGGTCCTGAACGCTCTTTTGGAAGAAGGCATCCGGGTTCCGGAACAGGTAGCCATTGTCGGCTATGATGATCAGTATATCTCATCCAAGCTGCGCCCCCATTTGACAACGGTCCGGCAGCCTGCTGACCGGATTGGGCTTGCGGCAGCGGATATGCTGCTGAAGCGCATGGATGGAACGATGAAACGCGGGGGCAATGTTCGAATTGACCCTGAGCTCATCGTGAGAGAATCTACGGTTAGACCTGTGCAAGGTACGCCTGAATAAACAGAAATACATCCTTATATAGGATTGATGAGAGTGCCTGGTCCCCGAATTTACGGGGACTTTTCTTTTTTATCCATATAAACAGATGAGCATGAATGGTTGACGACAAACCATAATGCATTCGCAAGCCGTCGGCCCGCTTTCGCCCCAGCAGCTTCAAATACCATACATCGGTTAATAGAACAATGACTCGATAGAGTGATTTTCTTGATTTTCACCGAGTTGTCGGAAAGATTCGATTGTTTATTGAACGAGAGGCTTTCGTGATTCATTTGAGATATTCCTTCGTTATAATAACGTTTAAATATCGGGTATGTACTTATTAGGATTAATCCCGATAAACGAATGAACAGGGTTTGAAAGGAGGCAGGATCTCGTGGTTATAGATACGGTGCTGTGGAGCAAATGGTTGACGGGGCTAACATTGGCGTTTCACGTCATTTTTGCCACGGTCGGCGTCGGTGTTCCGTTAATGATTGCCATTGCCGAATTCGTTGGTATACGTAAGAAAGATCCTCATTACATGCTCATGGCCAAAAGGTGGACGAGAGGATTCGTTATTTCGGTGGCGGTTGGCGTAGTGACTGGAACAGCGATTTCCCTGCTGCTTGCGCTTGTATGGCCGAACTTTATGCAAGTGGCGGGGAATGTCATCGCGCTCCCGTTATTTATGGAGGTTTTTGCATTCTTTTTTGAAGCCATATTCCTGGGGATTTATATGTACACCTGGGATCGGTTCCGCAATCCGTATACTCATTGGCTGCTGACGATTCCGATTGTTGCCGGGGCAGGCATGTCCGCAATTTTTATTACGACGGTGAACGGATTCATGAATCAGCCTGGAGGCTTTGTCATGGAGGCAGGCCACTTTACGGCGGTTAACCCGCTGCAAGCGATGATGAATACGGCGACGCCTTCAAAAGTATTCCATGTACTAACCTCGGCCTATTTAACGGGCGCTGCCCTGCTGGCGGGTATCGCAGCCTACGTTATTCTGAGAAAAGGGGCCTCGGCATATTACAAAAAAGCATTGAAACTTATGATGGGGGTTGTTTTGGTGTTCAGCGTGCTGACAACCTTAGCCGGGGATATGTCGGCCAAGTTTCTGGCAGAGCATCAACCGGAGAAGCTGGCCGCCGCAGAATGGCATTTTGAAACGGAAAGCGGTGCAGATCTGATATTACTGGGCTGGCTTAATGCGGAGCAGAAGGTCATGGGAGCCATTCACATTCCGAAAGCGCTCAGCTTCCTGGCCTTTGGAGACTTTGATGCCGAGGTAAAAGGTTTGGAGGAGTTCCCGCTGGATGAAAGGCCGCCGCTGCTTGTCCACTATTTGTTTGATTTCATGGCCGGGATCGGTTTTGTTCTGTTGGCCGTTGCGGTCCTGTATTTCCTGTTTTTGTTCTGGAAGAGACGCAATGAGCTCAACAAGTGGCTGCTTCGGGGCATTGTTTTTAGTGCGCCCCTTGCATTTTTGGGCGTTGAAATGGGCTGGTTCTATGCGGAGCTCGGGCGGCAGCCGTGGATAATCCGCGGATATATGCGCGTAGAGGAGGCAGCTACGACTTCACCGAATGTAAGGATTCTCTTTTTCCTCTTCCTGCTGCTGTATATTGTGCTGGGGACCATGTGTGTCTTTGTACTGAGACGGTTGTTCCGTAATAAACCGGCGGAAGCCGAGCTGGACGAGATTGTGAAAGAGAAACGCTCCACGGGAAAGGGTGAGCCAGTATGATCGATTACGAGTTGATAGGCATCTCCGTCCTTTGGCTGTTTTTATACGGCTATTTAATTATAGCCTCCATTGATTTCGGCGCTGGTTTTTTTGCCTTCTATGCCCGTTTGACGAAGCAGGACCACCTGATCAATCGATTGATATCCCGTTATTTATCGCCGGTCTGGGAAATTACCAATGTGTTTTTTGTCTTTTTCTTTATCGGCATCGTCGGGTTTTTCCCGGACACGGCCTATTATTATGGCTCTGCGCTGCTTATACCGGGAAGCATCGCCATTATTCTGCTGGCAATCCGCGGCTCCTTTTATGCGTTTGAAAATTACGGCTCCAAAGAAAACATTGTGTATCTGTTTTTATACGGGGCCACAGGTTTGCTGATTCCGGCTTCCTTGTCGGTCGCATTAACGCTTTCCGAAGGCGGTTTTATTGTGGATAGAGGGGGGGCTGTTTCTTTGGAATATGGGACGCTCATAACCAGTCCGTTGTCGTGGAGCATCGTTGCATTGGCCATCGTATCGGTGCTGTTTATAAGCGGATCGTTCCTGGCCTTCTACGCCTCCCGGGCGGACGATCAGCCAGCGCTAAAGCTGTTGCGCACATATGCCTTGTTTTGGAGTACGCCCACCATTATTGCCGCGCTCACGGCATTTATTTTCCTCAGTCAGCATAATGAGCGGCATTTTCAAAACATGATGGATTTATGGTGGCTGTTGGCGCTTTCCGTTGGTTTTTTCACGTCAGCCATATGGCTGCTGTACAAAGGACGCCGCTACGGACTGGCTTTTATTTGTGTCATGCTGCAATTTTTCTGTGCATTTTTTGCATACGGCATCGGGCAGTATCCTTATATTCTGGATCCGTACATTACCATTCAGAGCGGGGCCACGCATGAGTCGATGGGCGCTGCGCTTGTGGCAGCCTTTATCGGCGGCCTATGCCTGCTGATACCGTCCCTTATACTGGTCTTCAGGCTATTTCTGTTTGATGCGGATTATGTAAAAGGCAAAAAATAATCGGGGCTCGGGTATCTTCATGTAAGGGTACTTGCATCGGTTTAGTATAAAGGAGGGGAGTTTATTTGAAGGGGAAAACCAGTCTGTTGTCCCAGCAAATGTCCGCACAAAGGAAACGGTTGATACTCTTGGGGTTCATGTCGCTTGCGCTCGGTGCTGCCATGACAGGCCAGGCCGCACTGCTCGCCGAAGCGGGTCAGCGGATTTTTGTGCAGCGGGCTTCCTTTTCGTCGGTAGCTGCCATACTTGGCGCATTGCTGGCCGTGATGGCTGCAAGGACGCTGCTGTCTTATGGAAACGGGATCATCGGCTTGCACATGGCTGCCAGCGCCAAGACGGAGATGCGAGCAGCGGTGCTGCGTAGGCTGGCTAACGCTTCCGTAGCTTCAACGCTTCGTGGACAAACGGGCGGAAAAGTCAGTGTAGCACTGGATGCCGTGGACGAGGCGGACAGTTATTTCAGCCAATATATGCCGCGTATGATAGAAGCCGCCATCATTCCTGTCCTGATTCTGGTCATTGTTTTTACGGAGCATATGAATTCCGGCTTGATTATGCTGGTTACCGCTCCCTTTATCCCGATATTTATGGTGCTTGTGGGTCTGAAAACGAAGAACAAATCAGAGGAAAAATTCGCACAGCTGGCCGAATTTTCCGGTACATTTCTCGACTCTCTTCAAGGGCTGGTTTCGCTGAAGCTGTATGGCCGGACAGATCATCAGCAGCAGGAAATTGAACGCAGCAGCCTTGGCTACCGGGATGCAACGATGGGCATTTTGCGGATTGCATTTACCAACACCTTCATGCTGGAATCCATCGTCATGCTTAGCATTGGCGTTGTCGCGCTTGAGCTGGCGCTGCAGCTGCTGGTTTTCAAGTCGCTTTCCTTCCACACCGCCTTTTTGATCCTGCTGCTGGTGCCCGAGTTTTACAGCCTGTTAAAAAACACCGGAACTGCCTTTCACAGCGGTCGTACCAGCATGGGGGCTGTCCGAAAAGTAGAAGAGATGCTAACGGAAACAAGGGAAGCAGGAGCAGTGACAGATGGGAAAGAGGAGGCCGGGAAAAAGGACAAAACACTCCAGGCCGATCCGATCGATATGACGGATAAGCCTGGGACAGCCGATTTGGGTTTGATTCGGATGCCGCCAACCATCGAACTGAGGGATATCAGATTTCGGTATGCGCCGGATTCGTTCGAGCTTGCAGCCGGCTCCATGTCGTTTGGGCCAGGGGAGCAAATCGCCATCGTCGGTAAAAGCGGATCCGGCAAAACCACCTTGCTGCATCTCATTGCCGGGCTGCTTGCGCCAACGTCGGGAGAAGTACTGGTGAACGGACGTCCGCTCACAAAATACGATGAGGCTTCATGGTTTGAACATGTCAGCTACATTACCCAGCATCCGTATATTTTTGCCGGCACGTTTGCCGACAATATTACGATTGGCGCGGGCAGGGACGTCATCCGGGAAGAAGTCGTGCAGGCGGCGGAGGCCGCTGGACTTGCCGTGGTTGCAGCCGAGTTGGAGCAGGGCTATGACACCTTTGTCGGCGAAGGCGGCCGGGGATTGTCAGGCGGAGAGAAGCAGAGGCTGGCGCTGGCCCGTGCTTTTTTGAAGCAGCCTTCCGTTATTTTGTTTGATGAGCCCACCGTCGGATTGGACCTGCACACCGAACGCGTTCTGCAGCGGTCCATTGCCGAGCTTGCAAGCAAGGCGACCATGATTACCGTGGCGCACCGCTTGTACACGATACGGCATGCCGATCGGATATTGTTTATGGACAACGGAGCGCTGCTGGACAGCGGGCGCCATGATGAGCTTCTAGCGCGTCTGCCCCAATATGCTGACCTGGTGGATGCCCAGCGGAAAGGAGGACTCGCATGAATGAGCTGGCTATTTTAACCAAGTCGATGATTCAGGAACGGAAGGATATTGCCATCGCCATCCTCGGAGGATTCGTTGCCGGCATCGCAGGTGTATGCCTCTTCGCCGCAAGCGGATATGTGATCTCCCAGACTGTATTTGCTCCGCCGCTCTATACCTTGATTGTGCTGACGTCCCTGGTAAAAATACTGGGTCTGCTGCGGGCGGCAAGCCGCTACGCGGAACGCTTGTATTCCCATCGGGCGACATTCTCTCTGCTCAGCCGTTTGCGTACATCCTTTTTTGCCAAGCTGGTTCCTTTGACGCCGGGGATATTGGGTAAAAAGCGGAGCGGGGAGCTGCTCGCACGGATCGTCGGGGATGTGGAGAGCTTACAGCATTACTTTCTGCGCGTTGCCTATCCACCTGTCATTGTTGTTATGGTGTTTCTGGCTACGGTTTTGTTTACTTCCGCCTTTTCATTCTGGATTGCCTGTTTGTTTGTGCTCGGGATGCTGGCAACGGCTTTTGTGGTTCCCGGACTCGTTCTCCTTGGACAGAGAAGGATATATGGCCGCGTGCGCCAAGAACGAGCGGCGCTTTCCACAGAAGTGACCGAGTTGCTATACGGATTCCGCGATTTGAAAGTATACGGGCAAATGAAAAAGCGCGAGCAGCAGCTGCAGCGTACCTCCACCGCATTGGCAGCGGAACAGCAAACGGCAGCCCGGCATTTGCTGCGCGGGCAATCGCTGCATGTTTTTGTATCGTATCTGATTTCATGGGGCGTACTGATTCTTGGCGCCTATTTGATTATGGACGGCTCGCTTGCCGGCGTATATCTCGCCATGCTGGTCATGGCTTCGCTTACGGTGTTTGAAGAAGCTGCGCCAATGGCCATACTGCCTGCATATAAGCTGGATAGCGAACATGCGGCAGCTCGGCTTGCGGAAACGGTTCATGCCGCAGAACAGCAGCCGCCGCAGCCAAGCGGCGTCCTGCTGATCGAGAAAGCCGTTTCCATTGAGCTGAGCGGTGTTTCCTTTCAATATGAAGATGAATGGCGCCCAGCGCTAAAAGACATTTCCCTCTACTTACCGCCGGGATCTAAAACGGCCATTGTCGGGCCGAGCGGATCGGGGAAAACCACCCTCCTCGAATTGCTGCTCAAGCTGCGCACGCCGACAGACGGCCAGATTCGTTTAAATGATACGTCGGTTAAGGATCTGGATGAAACGAGTATTTGGCAAGCCTCAAAGGTTGTGCTGCAGCACAGTCATTTCTTTCGGGGCACCATTCGGGACAACCTGCTGCTGAACGAGGAACCTCATTCCGATCAAGCGTTGTCGGATATACTGGATAAAGTGCAGCTGCAGAACAAGTCCCTGGACGATAGGGTGTATGAAAAAGGGGAGAACTTGTCGGAGGGAGAGAAGCAGCGCTTAGCCTTGGCCCGGGCGATGCTCCGAGAAGGACGGTTATGGCTGCTGGACGAACCGACGTCTTCGCTGGATTACGTTACGGAGCAGCGTGTTTTTCGGCAGCTGCTGGCGCAAGCGGTTAACGATACGCTTGTTCTCATTTGCCATCGGCTGACCGGCTTGGAAGAGATGGACCGGATTCTGGTCATGGACCAAGGCAGGGTGATTGAAGCGGGCACGTATTCAGAGCTGATGGAGCAGCAGGGATATTTTTATGAGATGAAACAAATTGAGCTGCAAATGATCGGCGAAGACGGATAAAACGAATGTGTTCGCTGGAAACGCTGCGTCAGGTCATGACTGGGAGATTGCGCGGCAATTCACTTAGAGATCATGTTTGCTCATTCAACTCCCCGACGGGGGGGGGGGCAAACTCTACAGCAATAGAATGGCGGCACCCATCATTGGGGTGAGGACCATGCAGGTTTTCAGCCAGACAACGGGTACCCGCTTCGTAAACTTTGCCCCCACATACGAGCCGGACATCGTACCGATCACAACAGCGGCGAGCAGTTGAACATCCAGGTACCCGATCGAGAAGTACCCGGCTCCTCCGGCAAGTGCGATTGGCATAATGACCAGCATGGTCGTGCCGGCGGCAATACGCATCGACATGCCGAGGATCAGCATAAGCCCTAACTGGATGAACGGGGTGGAGCCGATTCCGAACAGCCCCGACAAGGCGCCGGTTATGAGTCCGATTAGCAGCGCCTGCAGCCAGTATCGGAAGTCATGGATGCCGCCGGGTGGCACAGAGTCCCCGGAAGCCTCCGACCGACGTGAAACGTACAGCATCCTGAACCATAAGGCTAGTCCAGAGGCGAACAGCATACCGGATGTCATGAAGCCCAGCTTATCCTCGGGAATAAGCGAGGACCAGCCCGAGCTGACCCATGCCCCTGCCGCACCGGCCAAGCCGACGACGGCCCCCGTCTTCAGTGCCATGTTCCCTTCCCGGTAATGGCTGACAGAACCGGAAAGCGACGAGAAGAACATCGCCGCCAGTGCCGTACCCAGCGCGGTATGAATGGGATAACCGAATACGACGGTTAGGATGGATATAATGAAACCTGAGCCGCCTGCGCCTACAAAACCGAGAAGGAGTCCGAGCAGCACCATAACGAGGGCGATATCGACCAACTGCATCAGACTATCCTCCAAACCTGATGAGGAACGCCGATCCCGGCCGGAACCGGCAGGTCATCGCGAACGCAGCAAATCTTGTCCAGAACCATGGTGGCGTGCCCGCTTCCATAGACGGGCCAAGCCGGCAGCGCATGGATATTCGGATCTCCGCTTTGTATAAAGGCAACCCATGCTTCCCGCATGGCGGTTGCCAGTGCATAACTCTCAGCTGCTACAGCATATGGATCCTCGTTGCTGGGTATTTCGGACATGGGATTGCGGATTAACGCCGCATGGATGAGACTGCCTTCATAACCGTGTATCGCGCCGAGTGTGCCGCCGCATTGAAGCCGATACATCCACACCAATGTTCCGGACGATGCCACGGCTTCTGCGAACTGCATCGCTCCAATCGTATATAGATGCTCGGTTAACGCTTTGTTCCAAGCATCACTCGATGACATCGATTGGTTATAACGACCATAGGCATCTCGCACGACAGCGGCATTCGCTCCGAAGAATCGTTCAAGCGTCTCGAAGGCCGGTGATTGAAGCACGGGATCATCTTGAATGAAGATGGCTGCTTCATCCTCATTCGTGCCGATCAGCAGCGGCGGCAGACCGATGCTGCCGGTTAGGCTCGCCAGGGGATCTACGGGGATAACATGGCCATCGGATACCGGGCCGAACATATGCAGGCTGCGCGAGGTATCGGAACCGATCGTTGACTGCGCTTCGATTATTTTCTCCGCAGGAAGTTCAAGCAGCTGATGCGCCTGCGCTGGAGATAATCCCAGCTCTTCTAGCAGCCGGAGAGTCGTGACATTGGCGGTTTGGCAATCCCGTATCGACTGCGTTGCGCCGCTTTGGGCTATAGCCCGGTGAAATAAGCCCTGTGCCGCTTCCATCACGTAAAGTGCGGCCGTGCATTTGGCCCCGGCAGAATTACCGATGACGGTTACGCGCGACGGGTCGCCGCCAAAAGCGGTAATATTCAACTGAACCCATTGGAGGGCGGCCGCGATATCCAGCATGCCATTGTTACCGGAGGTTGCATATTCTTTGCCCAGCAGGTCTACCAAATACAAGAAACCTAATGCGCCGAGCCTATAATTGATCGATACGTAGACGATTTCATCCTCGGCTGCATAGCGAAATCCGTCGCACTCCGCTCCATTGCCCGATATGAATCCCCCGCCATGGATAAAGACCATGACAGGCTTTAACTTATCGCCTGCGCCTGGTGTCCACACATTCAAGTTTAGGCAATCTTCGGACTGTACAAGCTCCGGCATGAAGCCTTGCGGATTATGCTTCTGCGGTGCGATTGGGCCGGATTGGCTGCACGGCCTCACGCCCGGCCAGGGTTGCGGAGGGACCGGAGGCTTGAATCTGCGCTTGCCGACTGGCGGGGCCGCATAGGGGATGCCCCGGAATACATACGCACCGTTTAAATTTTCGCCTTCAACTGTTCCTGATAATGTCTGTACGATCAAGTCGATCGTCTCCTATCCTTACAAGATGAGATTATTATATCTTGTTTGTTTAATGAGCCCTAATATATATTAGATTATATTAATTATAACTTGGGAGTTATGTATTGTAGAAAGTGGGGATCAGTATGGAACTGTTGCAATTAAAGTATTTTCAGACTGCCGCCCGAATGCAGCATATGACAAAGGCAGCCCATAGCCTGCATATATCACAGCCGGCATTAAGCAAAATGATCGCGTCGCTTGAAACCGAGCTGGGAACCAAGCTGTTCGAACGGGAACGTAAATCTATACGGCTGAACGAGCACGGCAAGCTGTTTCTTCGCCAAGTGGATATCGCGCTGCAAGCACTGGAAGACGGAAAGCTGCAGCTGCAGGATGCTAATGGCTGCGTCTCCGCCGTTATCACGCTTGATGTTCGCGTCTCCTCGCATTTACTGCCGGATCTATTGGCCGATTTCCGCAAAGAATGGCCGCATGCAGAGTTTCAATTGCAGCAGCATGTTTCGTCATTCGAAGGCATGCCGAGCTTCGATCTGTGCCTATCCGATGGCGCAACACCACCAAAGGGAACAGCGTCGGTCTGCTTGCTTGAAGAGGAGATCGTGGTTGCCGTTCCCGCCGAGCACCCGCTCGCGGATCGGAACCATGTCAGCTTGCAGGAGCTCAAGGAAGAGAGCTTCATTACCCTGCCTCCGGGTAAATCGCTGCGGGAAACAACCGATGCGTTCTGCCGCCTTGCCGGGTTTACTCCCCGCATCCGATTCGAGAGCGACGACCCCGCCACCGTCCGCGGTCTCATTCGAGCGGGTCAGGGCGTCGCCTTCCTGCCGGTGGTGACATGGGGCGGGTCAACCGGACCTGATGTCGTCCAGCTCCGGCTCGAAGAAAGCTGGTGCAAACGCTCCATCTCCTTGTCTTGGCCCAAGGACCGATACCTCATGCATACGGCGGTGCTGTTTCGGGATTTTGCCATTCGGTACTTTGCTCGGCTGGCCGAATCGCACCGGCAGGACATCGCTCGGAGCGGATTCTAGCCTGTTCGGCTTATCAATGAGGAAGTTAATGTGAATTCGAAAGCGAAAAGGAGCGTCTCAAGTGGAAACCAAGCAGCCTCCCAGGCTAACCAATGAAGAGTACCGATTACAGCCCCACGCGCCTGTTCAAGTATTTCACGGCGTTCATCCGGGGAGAATCCAACTGCACTGGCATGAATTTTACGAGCTGAGTTATGTGGTCTCCGGAAAAGGGGAGCATAGACTCAACGGCTCTTCGTATCCGCTCTCTTCCGGGACCATCTTCTTGCTGACGCCAGCCGATTTTCATGAGCTGGTTTCCTTGGAAGAGGAACCACTTGAAATATATAATCTCATTTTCACCGAAGCTATGATGGATGATAACGTCTACCATTGGTTATTCGGCGGGAAACTTCTGCTGCAAGCACAGCTTGATGAGAAGCGGCTCCCGGGGGTGTTCGCCGACTATGAACGGATGAAGGAGGAGAACGGAGTCTGGCGGGAAGGCAGCGAGATCGCGATCCGGGCTACGCTTCAGCGGCTGTTGGTG
This sequence comes from Paenibacillus sp. p3-SID867, assembly GCF_025142895.1. Taxonomy (NCBI): domain Bacteria; kingdom Bacillati; phylum Bacillota; class Bacilli; order Caryophanales; family Paenibacillaceae; genus Paenibacillus; species Paenibacillus sp. p3-SID867. Next base: position 76,982 of record NZ_JAMBDM010000014.1, on the reverse strand, counting down.
GATCTGTATCGTGGCAGCGCCGCAAATCGCCTCCTGCCCGCGAACGGGACGAGAGATCGGCAGCTCAACTTAAACCTGCAAAGGGCCCTAATCTATATTCATCATCATTTCCGTGAGGATTTGAGATTGGAAGATGCAGCTAGCCAGGCCCAATACTCGGCTACTTATTTCAGCGAGTGCTTCTCCAAATCCGTGGGGCAGTCTTTTCAACGTTATCTGCAAAACGTCAGAATGCAATTCGCCGAATCGCTGCTTCAGGCATCCTCGCTGCCCGTTACCGAAATTTGTTATGCTTCCGGCTTTAATACATTGGGGCATTTTGAAAGGGTGTTTCGTCAGCGAAAGGGAATGTCCCCCCGCCAGTACCGCAACAAGGCAGAGAAAGCCGAAGATATGCAGCATTTATCCTAACGAATGCGCAGTATGGCCCTGACCCTCCGGGATATAATGACCACAGTTAACGAAATCCTTAATTGACTGGAGGTTATGATGATGACAACGCAAGCCCTTTCGAAGCAGGAGGTTGAGTTTTATAAGGAACATGGGTACTACCTGTACAATAAGCCGCTCTTTAGTGCCGAAAAAATGCAGGTTCTGACATCTATCTTTGAAGAGCAGCTGGAGGAGAAGGGCAGCAAATTATCCGACGAGCTGGATACGCCGCATTTCCGTGACGAAAGGCTGCTCGACTTTCTGTTATCCGATGAGGTACTGGATCTGGTTGAACCGATCATCGGCCCGAATATCGGGTTGTGGTCCAGCCACTTTATCTGTAAAGATCCGTATGTGGGACGTGCAACGCCATGGCATGAAGATTCGGCCTACTGGAACGGCAGATTAAGCAGCTTCGACAAGATTATCACCGTATGGCTGGCGATCGACCGCAGCTGGAAGGATAACGGATGCATGCGGGTCATTCCGGGTACGCACGATAGTGGTTTCTCGGATTATGAGGAAGTGGACCGGGCGAGCAATTTGTTCGACACCCAAATCAAGAGCGGTTCCATCGATGAGTCTCAAGCGGTTTACTTTGAGTTGGAAGCGGGAGAGTGCTCGCTTCACGATTCGCGGATCATTCATGGCGCGGAGCCGAATACAAGCCCGTACCGCCGCTGCGGGTACACCATGCGGTATTTCTCGACGGAAGCGCTGGTCTATCCGGATAAGAACCCCGGCTTTAAGGTATGGCTGGCCCGCGGTAAGAACATAGCCGGAACGAAATTCGTCAACGAATAACCTGGATGGGGATACGCCGGGCTGCCGATTTTGATCCGAAACTGATTGTGTCCCATAGTGCCCGGGTTAAACGAGTGGATGGCCAGGCGGATTTCGGAACGGACGACACCATAGAAAAGGAAACGAAAACAAGCCGGACCATGAAGGTTCCGGCTTCTTATTCGTGCTTTGGAAAGCCAGCCTTGTCCAATCCATCACATACGGCTGACAGCCATCCAACTTATTAGAATAAAACAATACCTGCAGCACCGGCCATGAGGAGAATCAACAGGGGGTGGAGTTTGTATTTCAGCAAGAGAAATAAACAGGCTCCGCAAATGAGCAGCGTAGGAATCAGGCCCTGTAGGAGCCCTTCCCCCTCATCGGGATACCCAAAGTGAATAGCTGCATATACAATGAGTCCTGTCGTTACGGGACGCAGACCGTATAGAGAAGATTGGACCCATGGATTGCTCCGCATGCGGTAGAAGAGGGCGGATAGCAGCACGATGACGACCAGCGACGGCAGGATGATGCCCGCGGTGGAGACGGCGGCTCCGATATAGCCGGCGGACTGATAGCCAATCAGCGTAGCGGCATTGGTGGCGATCGAACCGGGCGCCATCCCGGCCAGCGCCACGGTTTGCTGGAATTCTGCGGCAGTCAGCAGCCCTTTTTCCGTTACCTCCTTCTGAATGACCGGGATTACCGCATAACCGCCGCCAAAGGACACGAGGCCTACACTTATGAACATTATGAACAAGTCCCAATACATTTCCTATCGCCCCGATTCGTTTCTCTCAAATGTAATATTCCAATTCCGGGCGGCTGTTGGACGCAGCCTTCTTTTCCGTATTCGCTTGAAAACCCAGCCGTTTTTTGATCGGAATGACGGCCATTCCGCACAGTAAGCTTAGAGCAATGAGATAGAGAGGGTGCACGCCTGTAAACAGCATCACCGATATGGTGACAAGCGCGGTGATCGTTGTTGTCGCATCGAAGACGGCATGTTTGGCCATCCGGAAAGCAGCGAAGACGATTAACGCAATAACGGCGCCATGCATCCCCTTTAAAGCGGCTTCTACCTTGGGTTGATCCCGAAAAAAAACGGCGCCTACGCTGATCAGAATCACGATCAAAAACGTGGGGCATGTCACGCCAAGCACAGCCGAAACAGCCCCGGCAATACCGGCTTGCCGGTGGCCGATCATCGCGGCCGCATTCACGCCGACGCCGCCGGGAGCGGAACCGGCAAGCGAGATAAGCTCACCGATTTCCTCTTCGTTTACCCACTTTTTCTTGCTCACCACTTCGCGCTCAATAATAGGCAGCATTGCATACCCGCCCCCGAAGGTGGAGGGTCCGATGCAGCAGAAGGTCCAAAATAGCCGGGCCAGCAGCGTCAATCTTTTTTTCAGACTGCTAAAATATGCGGTTGTCCTTTTCATCAGGCGTGATGAATTCTCGGCATCGGCATCGGCTCCTTGCCAAGCTCGGCCCAGATGTATTTGAGCAGAAGCTCCGCCTTTAGCTGCTCGTACCCTGGTTCATCCCATAAATTGCGCAGTTCGCCGGGATCCGCTTCTAGGTCAAAGAGCTCGCCGTAGGTTTGATTGTAATAAACAGTGATCTTATAACGCTGCTCGATGTACGTTTTTTGATGAATCGTCGAAGGCTCGTGCCGGAATTCGCAGAGAGCATGCTGCCGCGCTGCGTCCACGTTACCGAGCCACACATCCTTTTGGTCGATGCCCGTCATCGCTGGCGGTATCGGTATATTGCAGAAGGATAAGAAGGTAGGGGCCAGGTCGACCAGGGACTGGATCGCATCTGTTCTTTTTCCGGCAGGCACCCGTCCTGGATATCGTGCAATGAATGGAAGCTTGATTAAATCCTCGTAATGGAACCCGCCCTTCGCTTGAAGGCCGTGCTGGCCGAAGAAATGTCCGTGATCGGTGGTGAAAACAACGATCGTATCCTCGGACAGCCCCAGTTCATCCAGTTTATCGAGAATGCTGCCGATATATTTATCCATCATGCTGATCATGCCATAATACACGGCGACCAGCTTCTTCTTGTCATACTCCGTTAACTTGGATTTCGAGCCGTATTCGTAATAATGATGGGAACGGTAGCCGTGAATGCCGAACCCGGTTTCAGCGAGATGCGAAAAATCCGGATTCTCTTCCTGCGTCAAGCGGAAGTGCGGCGGATTGCGGTCATGCTCACCAGGCGTTAAGGATGGGATCGTGAGTTTTTCCGGATCATACATCGAATCCCATGGTTCCGGAACCAGGTATTCCGGGTGCGGGTCGAAGAAGCTCGCCCACATAAAGAAGGGGTCATCCGCCTTTTTATATTGCTCCAACAGAGAGCTGGTTCGCTCGGCGATCCAGGTATTGTAGTGGTATTGTTCCGGTATGGGCCAGGTGTACGTTTGGGTAGGATCCATAGTTCCCGTAGGGGGCAGGAAGTACTCCCGCCAATTGGCACACCCTTGCTCCTCCAGCCATAGGGCATAATGTTGTCCGACATGGGCCTCATTCGTATGGTTTCGGGCCAGCTCGACGTGATCGAATCCGTAAAAAGGTCCGTTAAAATTCCGCCAATACTCCAAATCCTGAAGAATCGGGTAGGCCTCTACGGATGGGTAATCTTCCGTGGATTTTAACGGCTGGAAGTGCGCTTTTCCCACCAGTGCGGTTCGATAGCCTGCGTCTTGGAAGCTCTCTCCTACGGTATGGCGGTCTTCCAGCAGCTTTGTCCCCAGGGTCCATGCTCCATGCTGACTTGGGTACTGCCCCGTAATGATGGAAGCCCGGCTCGGCGTACAGGTGGGATTGGGGCAATACGCCCGATCGAACGTCGTTCCTTGACGCGCAAGGCGGTCCAGGTTGGGCGTAGAGATTTCAGGCTGAAATGCTCCGATGGTATTCCAATGCTGCTGATCGCTTGTGATTAGCAAAATGTTAGGTCTTCTCGACAAGTGTAATCGCCTCCTAGTATGATGATATTGAAAATATCAGGTTATAAAAATAGCGGGGTGTTATATTTTTGTTGTCATTTTGTTATTCCGGATAGAAAAATGAAAAAAAGAGGAGGGAGCCATCATGCAGGAATATGAATATGAGTATGCGGAGTTCATCTATTACACGCCTGGATATTTGGATAAAGAGGAACAGATCTGGCCTGTCCGGGCGGGACGAAGCATAGCCAAGCCCAATTACAGGGTCGGACCGAAACGAATCGAGTGTTACAGCCTGCATTTTGTACATGAAGGCATGGTGAGGCTGGAGTTCGACGGCAAACGAGTGGATCTGCAAAAGAATGATCTGTTCTGCCTGTTTCCGGGCCGGACCTATTATTATCACATGCTGCCTGCGGATACCTCCCTTCAGATGAGCTGGTTAGCAGTGGACGGGAACAGGGTCAAGCCATTGCTGGAGCTGGCTGGCTTATTTCCGGACAACCCGTTCGGCAAACAAATGATATCCTCCAAGGTCAAGGAATCCTCCGAACGCGTGATTGATGCCCTGGCCGGAGCCGAGCGCTGGAAACCGGCGGTATCGCTGGAGCTGCACGGCTTGATTTATGGACTGCTCGCCGGCATGGTCCCGGATATGGCCTCCGCGCAGCCGACGGAACTTGCGGGATGGATTCACGAGTGTTTGGATTATATGGAGCTGCATGCCACCGAGGGGATATCCGTACAGCAGGTTGCCGAATTCGCGGGGGTGCATCGGTCATACTTCTCCAACATGTTCACCCATCAGGTAGGAATGCCGCCGTTAAAATACCTTCAGCGCATTCGAATGGAAAAGGCGAAACGGTTGTTACAAGAAACAGACGCAACAATTACCGAAATTGCTTTGTCTCTCGGCTATCCGAATTTATATTCGTTCACCAGGGCTTTCAAGATCTATTATAAGGTGCCTCCCATAACGATGCGCGGAGCTCGATGCTGACCGTACGGACGGCATTTGCTTTTTTGTAAACGTTTACGATCTGGTTCTTCTGATCTGGAAAAAGGAGAGGCGCCATGAAATTCTCTACGATTCAAAGGTGGATATCACCGAGGCGAAGTATTCAGGGGAAAATCTTTATTGCGTTCAGTGTGGTAACGCTTGTGTCCATCGTCTCCATTACGGTCATCGTGTATATGAGCATGCGCGAGACGATCATGCAAAATGCGATCACCTCGGTTTCGGACAGCATCAGGCAGGCGGATGAATCGCTGAATATGATGCTGGAAGAGATCGACCGGCTGAACACCGTCGTGGTGACCAACAAAAACACGGTAATCGACACCCTGCTGAGCCCTCATGAAGAAATTAGTTATGAATGGTTTCAAGAGCAGAAACGGATCGATGAGTTTCTATCCGTTCTGATCGATTACAAGCCTTACATTTCTCGGATTGCCGTAGTCGGTTTAAACGGCAAGGTGTTTTTCTCAGGTGGTCCGTGGCTGGATAAGACGGTCTTGGGGACCGGAATGATGGATTATATGCTCCAAAATGGATCGCGTCACGCGTACTTCAAGCAAACCGGGGTGTCCGATGCCATCACGGTCGGGCGGGAGATTCGATATAACCGTGAACCGATCGGGGTTGTCATGGTGGATTTGAATTATGATTTCATCCAAAAAACATACGGCGTGAAGCCGACCACCGATAGCATGATCTACGTGCTGGACAAGCAGGGCGGGTTTGTCTATGAGGCTGAATCGGCGCCGTCCTTTGCCCCTTCGTTCGAGAAGATCCTCAACATTCATGGGGAACTCGCAGGGGATGGGGACGCCGTCAAGCAAGCCATTGACGGCAGAGACTATATCGTAGTCAGCCGCCAATCCGGTTATACGGGCTGGACCACCCTGGCTTTGATACCGATGGATTCGCTGCTTAGCGAATCAACAAAACTCCGTAAACTGTTGGCGGAGGTATCGGTTATCGTCTTCATTGTAGTCCTGATCGGTTCGCTGCAGGTATCTTCCCGAATTACCCTCAACATCCGGAGGTTGAAATCCTTAATGATGTTCGTGAAGGAAGGGAATCTGACGTTTCCGAGAAAGGAGATAACCAGCGAGGACGAGACCGGACAGCTGTACCGCGTCTTTGTCAGCATGGTGGAGGAATTGAAGCGACTGCTCGAAGGGATTCGGGTCAGCGAGAAGGAGAAGCGGGAGGCCGAATTGACGGCACTACAGGCGCAAATTCATCCGCATTTTTTATACAACTCGCTTAACACCATCAAGTATTTGGCCAAGATGAACGGCGTGCCGAATATCGAAGAGGTGTCCGGATCGCTGATTGAGCTCATGCGCGGCGTTCTGGGCAATTCGAGCGAATTTCTGACGGTGAGGGAGGAACTGGATTATGTTGAACGTTATATCTCGATCGTGAAGTACAGGTATATGGAGCCGATCCGGATGGTCACCCAGGTTGAGGACGATGCTTTGCTGGAATGCCGGGTGCTGAAGCTGATGCTGCAGCCCCTTGTGGAGAATGCCGTCATTCATGGTATCGGCGCGATGGAGCAGGAAGGGCTCGTGCTGATACGCGTATGCGATGAGGGCAGCGACCTGAAGATTGAAGTGATCGACAACGGAAAGGGCATAATGGAAGGGCAAAGGGCACGCCTGCTGGGCGAGACGGGCAAGAAGGGGGAAACCTCCCGCTTTAGCGGTATGGGCGTGCGGAGTGTGCATGAGCGGATCGTTCATATGTACGGCGATTCGTACGGCGTCAAGCTGTACAGTGAGCCGGGGCTATATACGAAGGCCGAGGTCCGGCTGCCGAAAAAAATGGAGAGTGCGGACAAATCCAGTGCGGATAAATCCCGACAAGAGGTGATATAAAGCCATGTTTCAAGTGCTGCTCGTTGATGATGAGCCATTGGTACGGCATGATCTGCGCACGTTATTGGACTGGAATGAGCATGGATTCGAATTATGCGGCCAAGCGCATAATGGCTTGATGGCCTTGGCCATGATTGAGCAGACTCCCCCGCATATTGCAATCATTGACGTAAATATGCCCGAAATGAACGGCGTAGAGCTCAATCGGGCGATCCAGGAACGGTTTCCGTTCATTCAGACGATTATGCTCAGCAGCTATGATGATTATGATTACGTCAGGGAATGCCTGAAGAACGGCTCCATCGATTATCTGTTGAAGCATCGGCTGGACGGTGCAGCGCTGGTTGCCTTGTTAAACAAAGCAGTCCAGGAATTACGGCAGCAGGATCGGCTGGAAGAACGCATAACTCATGAGGCCGTGGCCGAAAGGCTGAATCCCGCGCTGATCCGCGATTATATCGTGTACCTGGTTAGCGGACGGAAGGATGCAACCACGGAGGTTAAGGCTTTCTCACAAAAAAACAGCCTGTACTCCCACGCGTTAAGCTATGCGGCAGCGGCTGTGCAGATTGTTCCGTTCCTGCTGCTGACGGAGTCATACAGCGACGTGCAAACGAACCGCCTGGTTCAGCAGGCGGTCGATATGATGCAGCAGAGCTTGGGGGATATTCAGGAGCGGACGGCGGCTTACGTGGAGGATGGGCGGTTTGTTGTCGTGTTCGCGTTCAAGGAGCGGAGCGAACATGCCATAAAGAACGAGATCGCCGGACGGATGAGGAAGCTTCAACATGCGCTCGAGCTTTTCCTTAATTTAAAATGCGTGGTCTCCGTCGGACATGTATGCACCAGCTTGTCACAACTCGGCTCCAGTTATAGCTCCGCTGAGCGGGTGCTCGACGCTTCCACCATGGAGCCGTCCGGAAGCAATGCGGTTTCAAGGATGCCGGGCCGGGCCGGGGGACTTACTAGCGGAAACGATCAGCGTGTATCTTTGACGATCGAGGAACACAAGCAGCTTCTGCTTTCAATTGAAAGGCTGGATATCGATGACGTGCACGGGTTAATCTCCTCCATCTTTGCTTCGATCCGCCATCTGCCGGTCCATTCGTATGCAATCCAGATGATCGTCAGCGAGCTTATGTTAACCGGGGATAAGGCATGGAAGACATGGATGCCATCTGCGGAAGCCGTGAAGGAGAAGCTTCCTTCAAGAAGCGAGCTCGGAAGAATCGGCAGTGTCGAGGAGCTGGTGCAATGGCTGCAATTCTACTATGCGGGTTTGCTTGGCCTGCTGAAGCAGCACCGTGCGGCGGGACCGTATTCACGGCATGTCACGCAGGCCGTTCATTTTATTCTGGAGAGGTATCCGGGTTATGTCACGCTGGAGCTGGCCGCGGGTGCCATCGGCCTGAACTCTTCTTATTTAAGCAGGATTTTCAAGGAAGAGACGCAGCGGACGTTCTCGGAGTATCTGAATCAGGTTCGGATCGACGCAGGGCGGAAGCTGCTGGAAAGCGGCAAATACTCGATCAAGGAAATCAGCAATCAAGTGGGTTTCACGACCCATAACTATTTTTTTAAAGTATTCAAGGAAATAACGGGGGTAACCCCGCAAGAGTATTTGAACCGTTTGGGAAGAGGCTAGGCAAAAACCCCAGTATTCGGATCGGCAGGTGAAGCATGCAGCGAAGCTTCCCTTCACAGTTCGTAAAATATGTGGAGTAAAAGGTCATATTTTTGTAATGGGCCGTCTTAAAGGGTGAATTATAATAATCACACACCAGGTGGTAAACGCTTACAAGTTACGCCTGGTGAATGAAGAGATATGGGGGTCGCTTATTTATGCGTAAACGCTGGGGAAGAAATGCGGTCATCACGATGATCGCTTCCAGCTTGATGCTGGCCGGGTGCAGTTCCGATGGAGGTTCGAAGAAAGAAGCTGCACCTGAAGGTACAGAGAATGTCGTTCATACTACAGGGTTTCCAATCGTAGAGCAGACCGTAGATCTCAAGATGTTCACCCGGATTGCGCCCGTGAACGGTCCGTTCAAGGAGATGCCGGTGTTCCAGGATTACGAGAAACTGAGCAATGTGAAGGTCGAGTTCATCGAAGCGCCGACGGACGGCTTTCAGGAGAAGAAAAACCTGTTGTTCGCCTCCAATGAGCTGCCTGATGCCTTGTTCCGCTCCGGTCTGTCGCCGCTTGAGGCCGTTCGTTACGGATCGGCAGGACAGCTGATCCCGCTGGAAGGCCTTATCGATGAATATGCGCCGAACCTGAAAAAATTGATGGAGGAATATCCGGAAATTCGCGCGGGCATCACAACGCCGGAGGGGCATATCTATGCAATTCCTGGCATTGTAACGCTTGGTGCGGCGCGGACGGATAAGAAATGGATCAACCAGATGTGGCTGGAGAAGCTGAATCTGGAGGTGCCGGAGACAACGGACGAACTGTATGATGTGCTGCTTGCCTTCCGCGACGGTGACCCGAACGGCAACGGGAAGCAGGATGAAATTCCGATGACGGCCCGTGTCGGATTGGCGATCGTGGCTGCGATGAGCGGTTCATTCGGACTGGATACGCAGCTCGGATATAACATCAACATCGAGAATGACAAAGTCAGCATCTGGATGGGCAGCGACAAGAATAAAGAGATGCTCATGTACTTAAACAAGCTTTACAAAGAGAAGCTTCTGGATCCCGAGATCTTCTCGCACACCGAAGCGCAATATTTGGCCAAGCAGGGCTCGGGAAATACGGGATTCTTCTTTGACCAGACCAACAATAACTTCTTGTCGATCCAGGACCAGTACACCGGAATCGCGCCTCCGGCTGGCCCGAGCGGAGATCGGATGCAAAGCCAGGCTTTGCCGATTGCGCGGGATTTTGGAGCTTTTGCGATCACGTCCATTAATAAATACCCGGAAGTCACGATGCGCTGGATCGATTATTTCTATAGTGACGAAGGTTCGACGCTTCTGAGGTTCGGCAGGGAAGGGGAGCACTACGAGCTCAAGGACGGAATTCCGTACTACACGGAGGATTTCCTGAAGGATATTACCAATCAGGCCAAAATCACGCCTTATGCGGGAGGAGGGGCACCTCATCTCATCAGCGAACAGGTTGCCTCGTTCATCAACCCACCGCAGGTACAGGAGGCGCAGCAGCAGCTGGATCCGTTCATGCCGAAGGTTCGTTATGCGGCTCCGATGTTTGACGAGCAAACCGCGCAGCAGGTCAACATTCTTCGCAACGATATCGACAAATATTACGAAGAGCAAAGCACGAAATTCATTGTTGGCGCGCTTAGCTTCGACAAATGGGGAGAATTCCAATCCACGCTCCAGAAGATGAAAATCGGTGAGCTGGAGAAATTGTATCAGGATGCCTATGACAAGATGCAGAAATAATGCTGCTACATCATGGATAAGGAGTGGATGCCCATGAAGCGTGTCAAAGCCGATTCATCGATGGCTCTGCCTCGAAGCGATTCGAGGCGGGGTTCCCGCCTATTAAGGCAAATGGCCAAGCGATATGACCTGTATCTCATGCTGCTTCTGCCGGTCGTCTGGTATCTGGTCTTTCACTATGGTCCGCTATACGGGCTGCAAATCGCGTTTAAAAATTTCAATCCGGCAAAAGGTATCCTCGGCAGCAGCTGGGAGGGCTTCGGGCATTTCGAACGCTTCTTTGATTCGTATTATTTCTGGCGGCTGCTGTGGAATACGCTGTCCATCAATTTGTTTTCTTTGTTGATTGCCTTCCCGATTCCGATCCTGCTGGCGTTGATCATCAATGAAATACGCAGCAAGACCTTCAGCAAATGGCTGCAGAACATTACGTACATACCGCATTTTATTTCGGTGGTCGTGATCGTTGGCATTCTAAACGTGTTCCTCTCGCCCAATAGCGGTCCGATCAATCTGTTAATCGAGGCCGTCGGCGGTACGCCGATCCGTTTTCTTGAGGAAGCCGGCTGGTTCAAGACCATCTTTATCGGCTCTAACATCTGGCAGAACATGGGGTGGCAATCCATTATCTATATTGCGGCGCTGAGCGGGGTGAACCCGCAGCTCTACGAGGCGGCCAAGATGGACGGGGCATCGAGGCTGCGGCGCATCTGGCACATCTCTTTGCCAGGAATCGCGCCTGTCGTTATCATTTTGCTCATTCTGGATATCGGCCATTTCATGAACATTGGCTTTGAGAAAATATTGTTGATGCAGAACAACCTGAATCTGGAATCAAGCGACGTCATCTCCACGTTTGTCTACACGACAGGCATTTTAAAGGGAGAATACAGTTATACCGCAGCGATCGGACTGTTTAATTCGGTCATCAATCTGCTCCTGCTGCTGTTCGTAAACCGGATTGCGCGCAAGACGTCAGAGACAAGCTTATGGTAAGGGGGGACGCGCCATGTCCAAGCCGTCGACAGTAAAAGAGGCCGCGAATGAACGGGTATTCGATGTCATCATCTACGTGATCGCCGCGATCATTATCGTCATTGTGCTGTACCCGTTGATCTTTATTGTCAGCGCTTCGTTCAGTGATCCGACCAGGGTATTGAACGGCGAAGTCTGGCTGCTGCCGAAAGGCGTAACGCTGGATGCCTACACGAATATTTTGCAAAATGAAAAGATTTGGACGGGATATCGTAACACGATCTTCTATACGGTCGTCGGCACAGTGATCAATATCATCATGACGATTTTGGCGGCCTACCCGCTATCAAGGCCTGACCTTCCGGGGCGAAATGCGATCATGGTGTTTATTACGCTGACGATGTTTTTCAGCGGAGGGTTGATTCCAACATATCTGCTGGTCAAGGATTTGGGAATGGTCGATTCGATGTGGGCGCTGATTGTTCCCGGCGCGATTGCCACTTACAATCTGATCGTGATGAGGACCTATTTCCAATCGAGCATTCCCTGGGAGCTGCAGGAGGCAGCCCATATCGACGGCTGTTCCAACTGGAGGCTGCTTTTCAGTATCATTCTGCCTCTATCCAAGCCGATCCTGGCGGTGATGGTGTTGTTTTATGCGGTAGGCCACTGGAATTCATTCTTTAATGCGCTCATCTATATTCGTAACGAGAATTTGCATCCGCTTCAGCTGGTGCTGCGCGAAATTTTGCTGATTAGCCAATCCGATGCCGTGGACGGCAGCGTGGGACTGGAAGAAAGCATCCTGCTTGCCGAGAGCATCAAATACGCGGTCATTATCGTCTCCAGTTTACCTGTACTGCTGATGTATCCGTTCGTGCAGCGGCATTTCGTTAAAGGCGTCATGATTGGCTCGATTAAAGGTTGATTTCCGATACCGATCGCACGGGCCAGCCTAAAATTGCTTGGGGAGGTTTTATGTTGAATACGAACGCAACGATTACCATTGATTGCAGCCGCAAGAGCGAGCATACGATCAATCCTTACCTGTTCGGTCATTTTGTGGAGGATATTCGGGATCATATGGAGGCGATGCTTGCGTTTCCACTGAGGGACATGGATTTTGAAAGCGAGGCGGAGACCAAGACGCCGGTGTCGGGAAGCTGGCGCGCCTATACCAACGGGCGCAACACCGGGTACGCCATGGAAGCCCCGGCGCCCCGGCATTCGGGACGCGCCCAGCGCATCCGGATCCTGAGCGATGACGAAGCCTATGCCGGCATCGCGCAGAAAGCGGCATTAAAGGGTCCGATGAAGTATACGGTACGGCTTGTTGCCCGCGCTTCCATCGAGCTTCAATACGCGATGGTCGAAGCCGTGGACCGGCGTACGGAAGAAACGCTTGGACAGCTTCGCGTGGAGCTCGCCAGCCACAACTGGCATGAATACGTGGGTGAGCTGTCGATCACACGCGCTTGCAGTGATGCCGAGATCCGGGTGTATGTTCCGGCCGAGCATCCAAGGTGGATCGATCACGTCTCCACCGGCATGCTCTGGATCGATCACGTGTCCCTGCTGCCGATCGATAGCATCGCGATGGTGAAGCGTGAAGTGATTGAGATGACGAGAGGGTTGAATGCGGGCATGATGAGGCTCGCGGGCAATTACATCAGCGCTTACCACTGGGAGCATGGCATCGGTCCGGTTCTGGAGAGACCGGTCATGTACAACGAAGCCTGGGGAGGATGGACCAGCAAATATTTCGGCACGGACGAATTTATCCGCTTTTGCCGCGAGCTGCAAGTGGAGCCCCTGATTTGCGTGAACGATGGATCGGGTACCCCTGAAGAAGCTGCGCAGTGGATCGAATACTGCAATGGGAGCGTGGATACACCCATGGGCGCTTTACGTGCCCGAAACGGTTTCCCTGAGCCATACAACGTCAAGTATTGGGAGATCGGCAATGAGGTATGGGGCCAATGGCAGGTCGGCACTTGTACGGCAGAACAGTTTGCGAAGCGGACCATATCGTTTGCCAAGGCGATGAAAGAGGCGGACGCTTCCATTGTGCTGCTGGCCTGCGGGCATTACGAGCAGGAATGGAACCGGATCGTGCTGGATCTGGCCGGCGAGTATATGGATTACTTGACGCTGCATTTATATCACGGCTATGGTCCCTTCGGCATGAACCGGGATACGCCGGCAGAGGAACGCTATAAAGCGATTGCCTCTTATCCCGAGTGGACTCGGCACCATGTTCGGAAGACAACGGAGTTGATCCGATCCGAGTCGAGGCATAGTCACGTGAAGCTGGCGATTACCGAATACAATACGATGTACTATCCGAATACGGTGCGAAAAGGGCTGCCGAACGAGCATACATTAGGTGCCGCGGTGGCCAATGCCGCCAACCTGAACGAAATGATTCGCTGCAGCGACATGGTGCATATCGGCAGTTTCTCCGATCTTGTGAATGGCTGGCTCGGAGGATGCATACGGGTCGGGGACTATTACGCGGATCAGTATTGCGGCAAGGAGCCTGGATGGAGCGGGCTTCCGCTCACGATTTACGGGACGCCGACCTATGAAGTGTTAAAGCTTTACGCGAATCGCGACGTCCGTCGTCTTCTCCCCGTCCAAGCGGAATGCGGCACTTTCTCCGTGGCATCAAACAAGGAGACGCCTATGGAGCTTGATGCGCTTCCGGAACTGGACATTGTGGCCGGCACGAATGACGACGGCAGCCAAGTCACCGTATTTATCGTTAACCGCAGCCTGGAGGAGGTAACGGCCGTACTGGATTTGCAGGCTTTCGAGGCTTCCGGGGAAACGACCCTTTATGAAATCACCGGCAATTCTTACGATGATGTGAACTCCGTGTTCCAGCCGGATTATATCGTGTGCCAGGAAAGTAAGGTGCCGGCAGAGGCATGGCAGCGGGGGCACCTGTTACGACCTTCATCTGTTTACGCGCTTGAATTCAAAGCGCGCTCATAGTGTGGCGCAAGGTACAAAGGAATGAAGCAAGCTTCTAGATGAATCGATCCGCAAAAAAAGTCGGGACTGCGCTGGCAGCTTCCGGCTTTTTTTGGTGCAGGCGACGGTTAAAACTTTGTCTAATCGTAATGGATGACTCAGCAAAGGAAAACGGAGTTATAAAGGATTCATCGTTTAACTTATTTATGGGAAGTGTAATTAGAGACTAAATACAAGGAAGGGGTGATTGAGATGTCAAACGGAGCCGTAGTGAACCGGGAAGCGGTCGAGACCGTGAAGGATATTATCAAGGATATTGAAACGGCGATGTTCTCCACGATATCGGAGGGCGGGATTAACTCCAGACCGATGCAAACGCAGGATATCGAATTCGACGGCGATTTGTGGTTTTTGACGAAAAGGGACACCAGCAAATATCAAGAAATTATGGCTAATCCCAACGTCAATATCGCTTATGTCGGCAAATCCTATGTATCGATTCGGGGAACGGCCCAAGCCGTGGACGACCTAGAACGGAAAAAGGCGCTCTGGAACGCGGCATATGAGAAGTTTCTGCAGACGTCCTATGACGATCCTAACATTATTCTGATCAAGGTGGATACGGACACCGCAGAGTATTGGGAAACCGGAAACAAAACCAAAACGGTAAAAGCCTTCTTCAAGAAAATGGTGGGCCAAGAGCCGGAGGGCGACTCGGATATTAACAAAACCGTTGATCTCCATTGATTACGAGGTACGATAATTAGCAGAGGGAAAACCGCAGGGTCCAGCCATGATCCTGCGTTTTTTATAGTATGTTAAATCCGCATGCGCATATCCTTCAAGACGGCGACCTTTTGGTTTGTTTGGATAATCACCGATATTGTGAGCATTTTAATACATAACAGGACAGATTTAACATATAAAAGAATATACCTCATCAAACAAGTGAGAATTATGTGAATTCGTATTGAAATCCGCTCCCAAACCATAACGTGCAACTGGATGGTTTGGCATCCGTTATGATATACTTTTTTCATAAATATGAAAAATAGATTCCAGGAGAGGAGGGAGTTCATTGGGAAGGCGTTATTGCAAATGGATCCAAATGCGGAATTAGGCTGTAATACTCTCATCTGCGAACTACCTCTTTTTTTATGGAAATATCGTATATTGACATGACCTGTTCTGATGCCCAAACATAGGGCATTTAATTCAATCTGGAGGTGAATCCCTCTGAAGAGGGAAATTATTGGACATAATTACCATCACTAATTTAATCATTCTTGCCATACTGATTGCGTTGACAGCTTTTTTCGTGGCGTCCGAGTTCGCCGTTGTTAAAATCCGCATGTCGCGGATCGATCAATTGATTGTGGAAGGAAACAAGAAGGCGGTTGTTGCCAAAAAGGTAGCCGGCGATCTCGATTACTATCTCTCGGCTTGCCAGCTCGGCATTACGGTGACGGCGCTGGGGCTTGGGGCCATCGGCAAGCCGGCCGTTGAACGTTTCATGTACCCCGTATTCGATTGGTTTGACGTATCGGCTTCAACGGCCTCGATTGCCTCTTACGCCATTGCGTTCATTCTCGTTACATTTTTGCATGTCGTGGTGGGGGAGATGGCGCCCAAGACCTTGGCTATTCAATTCTCGGAAAAGACGACGCTGCTCCTTGCAGCCCCGCTGTATTGGTTCGGAAAGTTGATGTATCCGTTCATTTGGGCGTTGAATGGGGCCTCGCGCGTGCTGCTTCGTTCGTTCGGCGTGAAACCTGCGCCGCATGAGCAGGCTTATTCGGAAGAGGAACTGCGCATCGTCATGGCGCAGAGCTTTCAGGGCGGCGAGATCAATGGGACCAAGCTGGCTTACATGGAAAACGTGTTTTCGTTTGATGAGCGGGTGGCCAAAGACATTATGGTACCGAGAACGGATCTGATCACTCTGGATAAAGGAATGAAATACCCGGACATCGTCCGTATTCTGGATGAGCACAACTATACGAGGTACCCTGTCATCGAGGATGGGAGCAAGGACCGGGTGGTTGGCGTCGTCAACGTGAAAAAGATGCTGCCCCACATCGTGGCCGGACGAGAACGCAGGCTGGAAGAATTCGTTCGGGACCTCCCGGTCGTGCTTGAAAATACACCGATCCAGGATGCCATGTTAAAAATGCAGCAGGAGCAGATGCATATGGCTCTGGTGATTGATGAATACGGCGGTACGGCCGGGATTCTGACCCTGGAGGATGTGCTGGAAGAGATCGTAGGAGAAATTCGCGACGAATTCGACGAAGATGAAGTAGCGGATATCCGGAAGATTGGGGAACGCGAATACCTGATTAGCGGACGGGTTCTCTTGGAGGAGCTTGAGAAGCGCTTCGGCTTGGTATTCGAGGATAACGAGGAGATGGATACGATCGGCGGCTGGATACAGTACCAGAAAGGCACAACAGCTCAAGACGGCGATGAGATTCAGCATGGCGAGCATATATGGGCCGTAGCGGAAACGGATAATTTTCAGATCAAACACGTCATTCTCAGACACGGATGATCCAGGGCGGGCATGATCTCCTGTACATTCAGACCATAACTTTTTTGGAGGTGAATCCCTCGCAAGAGGGAAATTATTGGACGGAATAATCGCGTTAAACTTATTTTTGGTTGCCGTGCTCATAGGACTGACTGCATTTTTCGTTGGCGCCGAATTCGCCATCTTGAAGGTGCGGCTGTCCCGGATCGATCAATTGATCGCAGAAGGGAATAAACGGGCGGTTACGGCCAGAAAGGTAGCCCATGAGCTGGATTACTACTTGTCCGCCTGCCAGCTTGGAATTACGATTACGGCCCTCGTGCTGGGCGCGCTGGGCGAGCCGACCGTCGAAAGGATGCTCCATCCGCTGTTTGAACGATTCGACGTGCCGGCGGCCGTTGCAACGGTACTTTCTTATGCCATTGCTCTTGGGATCATCACATTCCTGCACGTCGTCATCGGGGAACTGGCACCTAAGACATTGGCGATCCAATTTGCCGAGAAAATGACGTTGCTGCTGGCATCTCCCCTGTATTGGTTCGGGAAGATCATGTATCCGTTCATCTATGCACTGAATGGAGCCTCGCGTCTTCTGCTTCGAGTATTCGGTGTAAAGCCGGCAGGCCATGAATCGGTCCATTCCGAAGAGGAATTGAAGTGGATCGTGGATCAGAGCTACGAGAGCGGCGAAATTAACCAGACCGAGATGGGGTATTTGACCAATATATTTGCTTTTGAAGAGCGCACTTTGCGGGAAATCATGGTCCCGAGAGATCGCATCGTCACGGTAGAACGAGGGTGGCCCCTTGCCAATATCCTGGAAGTTCTCGGCGATTACGACTACACCCGTTATCCGGTGACGGAAGCGGGACGTGCGGAGGATTTCATCGGGTTTATCCATACGAAAGAGATGCTGACGGGCATAGCGGCCGGGAGAAACTGCAGCGTGAATGACTTTATTCATGACATGCCGCGTTTTCCGGAGTCGTCTTCGATTAAGGACGTCCTGATCAAGATGCAGCAAATCCGCGTTCATATGGCCGTCGTCACGAACGAATCCGGCGAAGAGATTGGTCTGGTGACGATGGAGGATATTCTGGAGGAAATCGTGGGTGACATCCGGGACGAATCGGATCGCGGCGAGCTGCAGGGTGCACAGGCCTAAGCGATGGCGAATAGCATCGGGGACGTTCTAAGAGATAATGCCTTTTGCTACCCGTTCGGTGGTGAGAGGACATGTTCTTGCGGAATCATGAAAAGAGCAGCTTCAATACGAAGCTGCTCTTTTTTGTATTTTTCCTATTGATTAGGTTCAGCGTGCTACCCCCATCGTAAAGCCGAAGCTGTACGTACGGTTCGCAGGCAGCGTGAATTCTTCATGGATTGGCGCTCCCCAGCTGTCGTCGCCGCCTACGCCCATTTGTTTGTAGTTTATGCGCAGGACGGTTTTATCGCTTGGCGGGAGCTTGTACGCATGGTCGCTGCCCTCGAGTTCCTCTGGCGTCCACGGCAGGGCGCACAACTCCATGAGGGAGGAGCTTTCGAACCGCAGACCTTCCCCGCTGCTACTTTCGGTGAGGCTCGCGAAGCGGACATCCGTTTTGTTTCCGCATTCTTGAGGTCTCAAATAAGGAACGAACTGATCGGCGACTCTTCCCGTGTATCGACCGATTTTGGCTCCCGTCTTTCGGTCCCAATAACTATCATGAGGCCCCCGGCCGTACCAGCTGAGTATATCGAGGCCTTCATCCAGCAAGAACAGCATGCCGATTTCCGGAATGTCAGGCAGACCGCTGCCCGGGACAAAGGTTTCTTGCACGCGGATGGTTCCATCCGGGAAGATTCGATACTCCAAGGTCAGTCCGGATATAGGAGTCGTCTCGATCTGGTAGTGACTGGAGACCACGACGGCAGGACCTTCCGTATGCCAGCGCAGGGACAGCAGTTTCCGCCGGTCGTGGGCCGTTCTCCACACGCCGCAGCGTTCAGGGAGCCGGTTGCCCAGATCGTTATCAGTCACGGCTCGCCAGAAATTCGGTCTGGCCGGTGCCAGCAGGTACTCCTTGCCGGATCGCGCGTAAGATGTCAGATCGCCGGTGCCCAGGTGGAAGTGTAACGAAACGGCTGAACCCGCGATGAGAAGCTCTTCATCCGATTCGGTAACTTCCAGAGTCTTCGCGTTTGAAAGAGCGTCCGTTTCCGATCTATTCGCTATATAGGGCGTTAGCTCAAACTGCTCCCAAGCCTCTTCATGTCCTGCGGGTGCCCACTTGGCGCTTTCCCTACGAACCAGGGAGACGGTGAGCACCGCTTCCTTTCCACCGTCCTCTATAGGGGAATACGGAATCTCGATTTCGGTATGGTCACCGGGCTGGAGCGAAAGCTGGAGCGTGCCGGATTGGCTTTCTTCTCCGTTCAGCTGAATGTTCCATCTCACAAGATACTGATCGAGATTGGTGAATAAGAAACGGTTGCTGACCCGAATCCGACCAGCAGCAATGTCCAAACATTCGAACTTGACGTTCTGGTAGCATTTTTTCACTTCGTCCAGCTTGGGGGTTTTGCTGCGGTCCGCGAAGATCAGGCCGTTTCCGCTGAAATTGCCGTCATGCGGCTTTTCGTTGAAATCCCCGCCATACGCTAAATATTCGATACCGTCGGCCGTTTGGGTACGGATCGCTTGGTCAATCCAGTCCCATATAAAGGCTCCCTGTAAAATGTCATACTTCTCAAACAGCTCCCAATACAGGTGAAGACCGCCGCAGGAATTGCCCATGGCGTGACTGTATTCGCAAATGATGTAAGGCTTGCTCGGGTTGCTGGTTGCATACTTCTCCACTTCCTGAGGTTTTGCATACATGGTGGATTCCATATCGCTAGCCGCCTCGGACGCCCTGTAATGAAAGATCCCTTCATAGTGAACGAGCCGCGATGGATCGGCCTCCTTCAGGAAATCGTGCATCGCAATGAAGTTGTCGCCTCCAAAGGATTCATTGCCAAGCGACCAGATGATGACGGAGGGGTGGTTCTTGTCTCGTTGAAACATCGAATTGCAGCGATCCAAAACATTGTCGCGCCACTCGAGCTTGCTGCCGGGGACCGTTTCTTTCAGTTCCTGCTGCCCATACTCCCATGTTCCGTGCGTCTCCAGATTCGTCTCATCGATCACGTATAAGCCATATTCATCGCAGAGATCATACCATGCGGATTGATTCGGGTAATGGGAGGTCCGTACCGCATTAATGTTATGCGTCTTCATCAGCTCAATATCGGTGATCATGTCTTCGCGGCTAAGCGCCCGTCCGGTATCCGGGGAGAATTCATGCCGGTTCACGCCTTTGAACAGAATGCGCTGACCATTAATCCGCATCAATCCGTCCTTCAGCTCGAAGCGGCGGAAGCCGGTGCGGCAGCTTACGGCTCCAAGGCATGCTCCGTCCGTATCCTTTAATGCCAAAACGACGGTATACAGATAAGGCGATTCCGCGCTCCATTTTCTTGGTTCGGGGACGTTCATGCTCAGGGTGAAGGTACTCTCCTCCAGAATGTAATCCGCTATGGCGAGCGTTTGTTTCCGAACCAGCTGACGGTCCTGGTCGTATAGAAGCGCCTCAAGCTGAAGCTTGTCCTTATCGATGGTTTCATTAAAGTAATTCATAACGGTTGCATCGATCTCGAGCTCGGCATCCCGGTATTCGTCATCAAGAATCGGCCGCACGAAGAAATCGGAGATATGGATGGCCGGGGCGGAATAGAGGTAGACCTCGCGGAAAATCCCGCTAAGCCTCCAGAAATCCTGATCCTCCAGCCAACTGGCGTCACACCAGCGATACACTTCTACAGCCAATTTATTCTCGCCATCGATCAGATAGGGCGTAATATCGAACTCGGCCGGCGTAAACGTATCTTCGCTGTATCCGACCATCTCGCCGTTCACCCATACATAGAAAGCGGATTCAACACCTTGGAAGCTAATATACACGGGCTGTTCCTTCCAAGTGTCCGGCACCGTAAATTCACGGATGTAGGAGCCTACGGGATTGTATCGCGTTGGCGCGAAGGGGGCTTTCAATTCAGGCTCCGATTCGGACCAGGGGTATCTAACATTTGTATATTGAGGATAGTCATACCCTTGAAGCTGCCAATGGGAAGGGACGGGCATGTCGGCCCAGCTGCCGGAATCATAATCGACCTCATAGAAATTCTGGATGCGCTTGTCAGGGGTTTCGGCAAACGCAAACTTCCACATCCCGTTCAATGACTGATACCAGGGGGACATGGAGTGGGCACGGTTCAGCGCCTCAGACTCCGACGGGAACGTCATCATGTATGCATGGGCTTTGTGACGGTTCAGCTGGAAAATATTAGGATTATTATTCCATTCGGGATAACCGTTTGCAGGTGCCTGGTAAATGAATTTGGTACGCAATGTGCTCAGCTCCTCCTAGATTATGGTTTCCTTCTACTGTCAGTATAGAGGTTAATTCGCTCCAAGAGTATAAAGAAGTTGCGTTTTTCTATTAAAAAAGACAGCTTGATTTACTCACCAGAGTGGTCAGCGGAGGGGGACTGAGTTTTTTTGGCTGCAGGCCGTATGTTGATGTGCGAGTTCATCTCCAGGCATTTCACGGTTTACACTCGAGAAAGTTTATGAAACAATAGTTAGTAAATGACCATTCACTAACTATGGAGAGGAGATTACGCATGGTAAGACCTCGTGAATTTCAAGATGAGGCTATCTTCTACGGTGTCTACCGGGCACTGTCCAAAAAAGGATACGGACAAGCAGCATTAACCGACATCACACATGAAGTGAATATTTCACCGGCAGCCTTAATGAAGCGATTCGGTTCGAAGAAGAATTTGTTTCTGGCCTATAGCGATTATGTTATTGAACTAACCAGGCATGCCTTCCAGGAGGCTGGCCTATCCGATCAATCGAGACTTGATGCACTAAAGGCCGTATTTAAGCATGCGGTTTCCCATATGAAAGATCCTGTTGAATTGGCGAACCATACTTCCTTCTATTTAGAAGGGACGAATGACCCCGATTTGTTGGAGAAAACCCGGTATCGACTGCAGCTGATTGATGCGTTTACCCGGCAGATGCTGAGCCAGGCGATCACGAACAAAGAAATCGCAGAATGCGACGTGGCTATGGTTAGCCGGGTACTGCAAGCTGCCATCAGCGGGGCTATGATGATCTGGATTAAAGAGTCAAACCGAACGTTGGAGGAACTGTTTGATGAGTGCTTTCAGGTGATATTTGCTCCGTTACGGAATGTCGGTACGCAATCTTTTTAAATATAGCAAGGAGGATGGTTATATGCCGATTTTCAAAGGAAGGGAAGTCGATCTGTACTATGAAGTAAAGGGAGAAGGAAAGCCGCTTGTTTTTACGCATGGTGCCTCATGGAATCATGAACAATGGCGGCCGCAAGTCGATTATTTCTCACGTCAGTATCAGACCTTGGTATGGGATATCCGGGGACATGGTTCCTCTTCCTTGCCGGACGGAAAGGTGGATTCGGAGGATTTCAGCAGGGATTTGGCGGATCTGCTAAGCGGACTGGACATTGAAAAAGCGATTCTTTGCGGGCTGTCCCTGGGCGGGCATATTTCGCTGCAGACGGCCGTTCGCTATCCTGAGAAGGTTGCAGCCCTGGTACTGATCGGCACGCCGTTCACGAATGCGTTCAATTGGTATGAGCGAATGTTCGTGCCGCTGAATCGCTGGTCAAGTTACTTGATGCCGATGTCCTTATCGGGAAAATGGCAAGCGAAAATGCTATCCAAGTACAACAAGAGGAATCAAGATTATATAGAGAAAGCCTTTCGTTCCATCCCGCATTCCAACTGGGTTCGGATATGGGATGCGGTGACCCGGATGGACAGCACGCAGGATCTGCATAAGATCGATTGTCCAACCTTGCTTCTACAGGGAGAGAGCGACACAATGATCCGAAGGCAGCAGGCGTACATGCAGGAGAGATTGGTGAATTCGCGATTAAGAATCATCCGGAACGCTCACCATGCAACGAATATGGATAATCCCGATGAAGTGAATGAAGCCATCACTTCATTTCTGAAGGAGAACGCGATGTAGACTTATGACCAGTTTTACAGCTTGACGCGTTCATCTGATAATAGGTACAATATGTAAAACCTACTTTAAGGAGAGATTTGTTGTTCTTAACTTTGTTTGAACCTATAGGTTCTGAAGAGCGCATGACATAGCCGCCATTGGCTAGGTTTAGTTCAAGGTGCATTCTTCGGCCGGATATAGAGGAGTTAAGAACTGCGGAGATCAAGGAAGCCTTGGGTAGACTATCCTATTTGCGTCTTGAATCCGCGTTGCTTTTGCAGCGCGGATTTTTTTATTGGATTATTGAATTTGTAAGTTTTCAGCGAAGCTGAACCATTCGATAATCGCAAGAAAAACCTCATCTAAACGCGGTCTGTCATCTGTGAAGTGCGTCGATTGATGTTTTTCTTATGGATGCAATTAGCATATAGACTTCATGCAAAAGGCGGAGAAAGACTCAAGTTCATTTTCCGTCTTTTTATGTTTTCTAATAAAAATAAATCTGAAGAAGGACAGGTGAACTCATCATGGAACTGGAAACAAAACGGTTGCTGCTTAGAACATTGGATTTGGATTTGATTGACGCGGCATCGCGCCGGGATCCGAAGGCATTCGAGGATTTAGGATACCACAGTAACGGCGAATGGCCGGGCACCGACTTTTATGAGGCATTGCCTTTTTTCCGGGAGTTGTTGGTCAAGAATAAGGGTACGCGGGGTTTTGATTCATGGATTATGGTAGACAAGGCCACGCGCGATATTGTCGGCGGCATCGGATTCTTGGGAGATCCTGATCCGGAGGGCAGAATCGAAATCGGCTTTGCGACCAATCCAAGCCATCAGCGGCAAGGTTACTGTCATGAAGCGGCGCAGAAACTATTGGATTGGGTTTCGGGGCAGCCGGACGTCAAATCCATCATCGCTAGATGCGAACCCGGAAATGCGGCTTCCCAGCATATTTTGCTTAAACTGGGATTTCAGAAGAGTTATGAGGATTCGGAATTCATACACTGGATATATCCGAATTAAAGGGGGAGCGGCGATCGGTGATCTCCTTCATTGACACCCCCAAATAGGGTTGCTACAATTTTGAGTATATATCCATCGGAATACAAGGGTTAGCAAGGAGGGGACGAACTTGAATCGATCCGGTTCCACAGATCCATTCATACGTAATGAACGCGAAGCCATGATCGCAGCTCTGTCCGAGAAGCTTGGGACGAAATTCGCGGAAAGAGCTCCCCGGCACGATTTGGAGGGTTCGTTTCCGTTCGAAAATTTTGATGATCTGAAGGAGTCGGGTTATCTGAAGCTGACCGTCCCGGCATCCTATGGAGGCGAAGAAGCCTCTGTATACGAAATGGTGCTTGCCCAGGAACGACTCGCCAGAGGCGACGGCTCTACGGCGCTGGCGGTCGGTTGGCATATCGGGCAAATACTCCAGCTGCGCCTGTCCGGGGCTTGGCCGGAGCCTTTATTTGAGAGGCTGTGCAAGGACGTTGTAGCTGAAGGCGTGCTCATTAATGAACTGGCGAGCGAGCCTGCGACAGGAAGTCCAAGCCGGGGTGGAAGGCCGGAGACCACGGCACGACGAGTGTCGGGCGGCTGGCGCATTACCGGACGCAAAACCTTCAGCACGTTAAGCCCGATCTTGAAGCAGTTTGTGGTTACGGCCGGTATCGAGCATAGCGAGAAGGTCGGTGCATTCCTCGTTCGAAGTGGACCCGGGGTCAAGGTCGAGGAAACCTGGAATACGATGGGCATGCGCGCTACGGGAAGCCATGACATGATTCTGGAGGACGTCTTCGTGCCGGATGCGGAAGTGATTCGGGGACTCGATTATGAGAAACCTGAGTTTCCCGTGCCAACCGAAGGCATTCTGCTTCACATACCGGCATGTTATATGGGGATTGCTTATGCCGCGCGCAATTTTGCCATCGATTTTGCCCGTCATCATAAACCGAACTCCTTGACGATCCCCATTGCCGAATTGCCGAATATCCAAAGACATATCGCCGAAATCGAAGTGGATCTGCTTACAGCCCGTAGTTATTTATATCAAACCGCCGACCGCTGGGACAAGGAAGTGGAGAACCGCGCTGCGCTTAAGCCTGAGCTGGGTCTTGCCAAATATGTTGTGACCAATGCAGCGGTCCGGATTGTCGATCATGCGATGCGGATCGTTGGAGGATTGAGTCTCTCCCGGCAGCTCCCGTTGGAACGAATGTACAGGGATGTCCGGGCGGGTCTTCATAATCCGCCCATGGACGATGTCGTGCTGACGAATCTGGCCAACCGGGCTATTTCGGAAGCTGAGGAGAAGGGGAAGTAAGACGCTTGATCGGATTGGATGAAAGCATGGACTGACTGCATATGCAATCGCGAAGGATCTACGGATAGAAACCGCTGGAGAGGGATGTCTCCGGCGGTTTTTTTGCACTGGATAGAGGCTCTCTCTTTGTGACTCCATTAAAAATGTCCACATCGGTAGTCCCTCCTGCTTCATATACATACAGTTGGGTTAGGATGGCGGGTTAACGGGTATAAAACCTATCATTACGTGCTGCAACAGGGATCAATCAAGATCCGGTCGTCAGGAGTTAAGATGAAAGGAGATATGGACCATGGATTCTTTACTGTATTTGGGCTTGGCCGTTGTATATGCTGCGCTGCTTCTGTATGGGTGTGTGCTGTTGAAGCGTGATTCTTCGCCGGGACTTCAGTATTTGCTGCTGGTCGTGACGGCCGGACTGGTCTGGGATAACGGCGTGATCGGCATCGGGAAGTACATCGGGGAGGGAGATCTGCTGGAGGGGCTGAACGTTACGCGTTTCTGGGTGCATGCGTTGGCAACGCCGCTGCTTGTGCTCGTGTCGTTCGATCTGATCCGCAAGGCAGGAAGCCCTTGGGCCAGCAAGCTGGCCGCCGCATGGGGAGCCTGGCTTCTCACTGCAGCTCTAATCGCGCTTGAGGTGATGACGGAGACGCTGCCGCTTAAGCTCCAGCCTTCCATGGAATACGGAGCGCTTCGTTATGTTCCGACCGAATCCGGGGGGCCGCCGCTCATGGTCATTCTGATCCTGATCCCTCTGCTGATGGCAGGCGTTATCGTATGGCGAAGGAGAAAGACGCCGCTGTTGTTTATCGGTACGGTGCTGATGGCTGCCGGGAGCGCCATTCCGATTCCGATCGAAAGTTCGGCTGCGACGAACGTATTCGAGCTGCTTCTCCTCTTATCCTTGTGGCTGACGGTTCGCAAGCTGGCCTCCTACCCAACGTTGTCATTTCGATAGTAGCTTTTTATGATGTGCTGAAGCCCATTGGCATACCGCCACATTCAGCAAACCTTCAGCTGAGCCTAAGCCTGGCATAACGTTCTCCTAAGTTTACTTTCAGATTCCCTCTCTATACTTCAAATTGTAAGACAAACCATGAACCTAAAAGGAGAGATGACCATGAATCCGATAAGTAAAAAAGTATTAGTGAGCAGTATGGCAGCAGCGATTGTGCTGGGGGGAGCCGGGTATCTTCAGAGCAAGGCTTTTGCCGCGACGAGCACAGACGCTGCCGCCTCGGTATCACAGAATAGTCAGACGGAGACAGATCAATCGGCTGCCGATGCAGGCAAGAACCGAGATGGAAATTGGATGGATCGTAAGGGTGGCGGTCCTCGCGGCGGCAACATCGTCAAAGAGACGGCAGAGGTTCTTGGGCTCACGGAGGCAGAGATTCGCACAGCGCTTGAAGCGGGCAGCACATTCGTCGAAATTGCCGAAGGCCAAGGAATGACCCAATCCGTGTTTGTGCAGAAGCTGATCGTTCTGGAAACCGCCAAGCTTGATGAACGCCTGAGTGAAGGCAGCATGACGGAAACCGAAGCGACCGAGTGGAAAGAGGGGCTGAGCGACCGCCTTACTCAAATCGTGGAGAGCAGCGAAGCCGGTTTTGGAACAGGCCATGGCAAAGGCGGCCGAGGCTTCGGCAAATTCGGTAATCCGGAGGAACTCGCAGCTCTGCTTGGATTGTCTGAGGACGAATTGAAGGCAGAAATGAAGGAAGGGCAGTCGCTAGCCGAGATCGCGGCCGCGAAGGGAATTACGGAGGATCAATTGATTCAGAAGCTGAAGGATCAAATGACCGAGCCGTTGAAGCAGTGGGTGAACGAGAAGCATACGAACGCTCATGAGGCAGCAGATCCTGCTGCAGACAAGGAAGCGGACGCGGAGTAACATACTGAAGTAGATCGTTGGGGAGACTGGATGATATTCTGTTAAGAATACATTCAGTTTCTTTTTTATTTAAGAAGTTTGTAATTTTTTTTGCACAGCGTGTTGACCTTAACGTTACGTAAAGGTGTACATTGATGTTGTCAGGAGGTGAGAAACCATGGAATACACGGTGCAGAAGCTTGGAAGGCTGGCAGGAATAAGTACCCGGACGCTCCGTTATTACGATGAAATCGGTATTCTGAAGCCGGCCAGAATCAACTCGTCGGGATATCGGATCTATGGGCAGGAGGAGGTCAATCAATTGCAGCAGATTTTGTTTTACCGGGAGCTCGGGCTTCAATTGGACGATATCAAAGAGATTATGACCTCACCATCCTTCAACCGGACCAAGGCGCTCCAAGAACACCATGCGCAGCTCCTAGACAAAAGAAGGCAATTGGATTTGCTGATTACCAATGTGGAGAACACGATCGCCTCCGCCGAAGGGAGAATAACCATGAGTGACCAAGAGAAATTTGAAGGATTCAAGCAGAAGCTGATTGATGATAACGAGAAGAAATACGGTAAGGAAATTCGCGAGAAGTATGGCGATGAGATTGTAAATAAATCCAATGCCCAGCTGAAAAATATGACGCAAGAACAGCATGAGGAAGTAACGCGTCTGGCTGATGAGCTGTACGAGACGCTGGCCGAAGCGTTTAAGCAAGGCGATCCTGCCAGTGAGCTGGCCCAGAAGGCGGCTGATCTTCACAAGCGTTGGCTCACTTATTATTGGAACGATTACAGCAAAGAGGCTCACGCAGGCCTCGCCCAGATGTATGTTGACGATGAGCGCTTTACCGCTCATTACGATGAGAAGCAGCCTGGAACGGCGGTATTCCTCCGCGATGCGATTCTGGTCTATACGGGCATGAACTCTTCATCATAAACAGGCTGGTAGGGTAGGCAGCCTGACATGATGACAGGACCCTTTCCCTGTGCTTTAACACGCAGAGGAGAGGGTCTTTTTTAATTATGAATGTCCGAAAATCCCGCCCTGAGATCAACAAAGAATCGCCGCGAATAAGAAATGACGCAACCGCCCAGGTTAGGTGCAGCATTTTCCACAATTAACCTCTTGTGTTGGATGGGGAAGTAATGGTTAGATGAAACGTGGACTATTTACACAAAACCTACACACCATGGGTGATGACTTATATAGCGAGGGTAGAATATGGATCAAATTGTACAGCATGTAGTGAATATCTTTAATGATTTTTTATGGTCTAAGCTGCTCATCGTATTGCTGATTGCCGTTGGCCTGTATTTCACGGTGGGGACCAAGTTTCTGCAGTTTCGCCTGATCGGCGAGATGTTCCGGGTCATCCGCGAACCCAAGAGTAAAGCGAAGGGAAGCATTTCGCCCTTTCAGGCATTTGCCATCAGCATGGCGGCCCGCGTCGGAACCGGGAACATTACAGGCGTTGCCCTGGCTATCTCGCTTGGGGGGCCGGGGGCCGTATTTTGGATGTGGATTATTGCGCTTATCGGTTCGGCGTCCAGTTTTATCGAGAGTACGCTGGCCCAGATCTATAAAGTAAAAGATGGGGCGGGTGGTTATCGCGGCGGTCCCGCTTATTACATGCAGCAAGGATTAAAGAAACGGTGGATGGGCGTGTTGTTTGCGATCCTAATCACTTTGTCCTTCGGTCTTGTCTTTAATGCGGTCCAATCCAATACGATTACGATTGCCTTTGAGAATTCATTCGGAACCGACCGATTAACCATCGGCATTATTATGGCGGTTATCTTCGCGGTTATCATCTTTGGCGGCGTGAAGCGGATTGCCAAAATGTCGGAGCTGATCGTTGTGGTATTGGCTGTCCTATATGTCGGTGCCGCGCTGTTTATCGTATTGGCGAACATCACCAAGCTGCCGGAAGTTTTTGTTCTTATCGTCAAAAGCGCGTTCGGTTATGAGCAGGTTGTTGGCGGGTCGATCGGTGCCGCTCTCATGAACGGGATCAAAAGAGGGCTGTTCTCCAACGAAGCCGGCATGGGGAGCGCGCCTAACGCTGCGGCTACCGCAACGACAAGCCATCCAGCCAAGCAAGGGCTGGTGCAGGCGCTGGGCGTATTGATCGATACGCTGGTCATATGTACAAGCACCGCCTTCATCATTCTGTTTACCGGTGCCTATCAGCAGACCGGACTTGATGGAATCGCCCTGACGCAGGCCGCGCTGGGAATGGAGATGGGGGCATGGGCGTCCGACTTCCTGGCGGTGATGGTCTTCCTGTTTGCGTTCAGCACGCTGATCGGCAATTATTATTACGGGGAAACCAATATCGAGTTTTTGAAGTCGAATCGGGCATGGATATGGGTTTATCGGGCTTCTGTGCTGGCCATGGTTATCTTCGGTTCCGTTACCAGCGTGAAGCTGGTGTGGGATTTGGCTGACCTGTTCATGGGATTGATGGTGATTGTGAATCTTGTGGCTATCACGCTGCTATCCCGTACGGCCTTTGCCGCGCTTCAAGATTACATGAAGCAGAAGCGGGCAGGCCTGAATCCTGTCTTCACCAAGGATAGCATCAAAGGGCTTGATGATGTGGAGTGCTGGGACGGACAGAACGCCCCATTCACTGAAGGGAAATAATATACAATATTCGTCATATGGAATCGTTACGGTAGCTGCTTGTTTTTAGCTGCTGTAGCGATTTTTCTTATTTTACCGTAACATTAGCGCGATTAAACCGTTGTCTACATGAGAAGGTAGAGAGGAGATGGATACGGAAGTGATGAATCGGATAACCTGGCAGATAAGGGTGAAGCAGCTTATAAATGCTTTGTTAGCTGCGTTTCTTATTTATGGCGTGTATTATGCAGCCGTCTACATCTACCATGAAGAATCCGGCCTGAACGATAAATTCTTAAGGTCTGTCATGACAACGGTTGAATTGCATGAGAGTGGACTTATGGTAGATAAGCGCGGCTTGTATTCGGTAGAAGTGACGCCCTTCCTCACCCAGAAGAAAACGCTGAAAGTGTACAGGGATGTGGGGGAATGGCAGGTAATCGTTGGAGAGCTTCACGCGAAGAAGAGGTTATGGGGAGAATTGACCTATTCCATTGAAGAACTGGGGCCGTATCTGAACGGGGATGAAAGAAATCCCTTTTACCTGCACTCTGCCCTGCTGGAGGGTGGGAAGATTACAGACTCCCTTCATCAGAATGGTGCAATGAATCAGTTAGAAAAGCTTGAGGACGGCAACGTGGCGGAAATATTTTTCTCGCTTCGAACGTTGAAGTCGCCGGAGCAGGTCTTAAAGCTCTTGTCGGACTACGATGTTAGAGTAGCTAATATGGCTGTATATGCAGGTGAACTCAAAGCATTTAAGCCGGGTAATTACAGCTCTAGCAGTGCTGGTCACACAATCCCCCATTTTACATTGAGGCCCAAGGTTCAGTTTAGCGATAACCACTTTCTTTCTGCCTGGCATACTTACTTCTCATTGGATGCCGGGATCACGGATCATGTGCAGCAACTGATCGCCGACGTTGAATGGATGACGGACAACATCAAATATAACGGTGTGGATGAAGATAAACAGCGGCTGGCTTACCTAAAGAAAAATGGGGTTCAAGTTTACGGCGCGACCGTTACGGGACCTGTGCGTGAGCTGGAGAAGCTGAAGGAGGAGTCGGAATTCTGGGGATTCCGTTTGGGCCGCATCGAGGTATGGAATTGGAGTTAAGGCAGGCAGGCTCTGCTAAACCATTACATAATATAGCAGGAAAAAAGGCCTCAGCTGAGGCCTTTTTTAAATTTGGGGAGGTGAAGACAGACGATGTGGATCGGCAGCATGCCAAGGGGCATCCCTCCAGGCCAAATGCCGTGTAAGGATGCCCCTTCATAAACTACGTTAAATATTTATCCCGTAGAATATTCAGGTGATGAAGCTCATGACCGGCAATGACATAGGCGGCTGCCCGGGCGGAGAGCGGGTAATTGTTGAACGTGCCCTGGCGAAGCAGCGCTTCCTCCGTCAAACTTCCAACCAGCGTAATGGTAGACTGCCGGACGGCAGCATAATCCTTGAGGGCTTCCCGTAACGGAAGATGGCTGAAGGGAGAATTCTGGACAAAAATCTCCCGGTCGTACCCCGAGAATTCACGGGCATCTCCACGCGCGATGTAGAGAATGCGGTAGTTCCATAAGCGCTCTACATCGGCGATATGTCCGACCACCTGTTTTAGACTCCATTTCCCTTCGGCATAGCGAACATTTGCTTGATTTTCCGTCAGATCGCTGAGCGATCGTAACGTTTCATCATGCTGCCGCTGCAAAACTTCGGCAATAGGACCTTCGGGGACAAGAGAGACGTATTTTTCGGCGAGGGGCAAATATTCATTAGAATCAGGCCTTGTGTTCATAACAAGTTCCTCCAGATCAATTAATAAGAGCTTCGTTAAAATTTATGCCGACAGGTCAAAATGAATGAATGGATCAGGTTGCTTGCGCCCAGATCAGATGAACGATGCCGTTCCAATAGCGTTCTGTCTTTACGATGTTCAGTTCCGAGGCTTTCGCAATCTGGATCATGTCCCTGTTATAATGACAGCCGGATATCCGCCGTGCTGCCGGGTTGATCAGATGCTGAATAGAACCAAGGAGCCGGTTCGTGCTCATGCCATGCTCCAGTAAATAAACGCGGCCGCCGGGTTTGGCCCAGCGATTGATTTTATTCAGAGCTTTGACCGGATCCTCATAGCCGCATAGTGACAGGGTAGATACAACACAATCATAGGAACGTTCCGGCAGCTCCAGCGTCTCGATATCCCGTTCCAGGAAATGGGCCCGAATGCCAAGTTCGGAGGCCATCCGCCGTGCACGGCTTAACATCTCGGGACTGAAATCGACAGCTGTTACGTTCACCTTGTCACGATGATAGAAGGGGAAGTTCGCGCCGGCGCCGACAGCTACTTCAAGCACGCTACCCTCTGCATCCTGAAGCAGCCGCTGTCTCCATTCACCGAGCCTGCGCTGTCTGGTATTCCTTTCATATATCGCTGCCTGCTTATTGAACATCCGAATGAGGGATTGCTTATTCACGCGGGATTCTCCGGGCGACGCCGGTTTTGATCGCCGCTTTTACGACAAGCTCGCGAATGGCTTTCACGACGTTCTGGTTAAATACGCTTGGAATAATATACGACGGGTTGCGTTCCTCATCCGATACGGCGGATGCGATGGCTTCGGCTGCAGCCAGCTTCATCTCCTCATTAATCGTGGTTGCTCTGCAATCCAGGGCTGCACGGAAAATACCCGGGAAGCAGAGGACGTTGTTAATTTGGTTCGGATAATCCGAACGTCCAGTTGCAATGACGCCTACAATATCCTCGACTTCTTCCGGTTTAATCTCCGGCGTAGGATTTGCCATTGCGAACACGATCGGATCTTTAGCCATGGCTTGTACGTCTTCGCGGCGAAGCAGGCCGCCGGCGGATAGGCCGATAAACACGTCGGCACCTTGGATCACTTCACGCAGGGAACCTTCAACTTTATTCGGATTCGTATGCTCTGCGTACCATTGCCACATACTATTACTGTACTCTTTTCCAGCAACCAGCGCACCCTCGCGGTCTACGCCAATGATGTCCTTGACACCGGCCGACAGGAGGATTTTGCTGCATGCCACACCCGCAGCGCCGATTCCGCACACAACGATCCTGACTTTATCGATTGATTTTCCGACAATTTTCAGGGCATTGATCAGTGCCGCATACAGAACGACTGCTGTGCCGTGCTGGTCATCGTGGAACACGGGAATATCCAGCTCATCCCGCAGTCGTTGTTCGATCTCGAAGCAGCGCGGGGAGGAGATATCCTCCAGGTTAATGCCGCCAAAAGCCGGTGCCATGGCTTTGATGCAAGAAATGATCTCTTCCGTATCCTGGGTATCCAGGCAGATGGGGAAGGAGTCTACACCTGCAAATTGTTTGAAGAGCATCGATTTACCTTCCATCACCGGCATGGCTGCATAAGGGCCGATATTGCCCAAACCGAGCACGGCGCTTCCATCCGAGATGACGGCCACCGTATTTCTTTTAATCGTAAGCGTAAAGGCTTTTTTCGGGTCCTCCTGAATGGCTGCACACACCCGGGCAACATCTGGCGTATAGACGCGCGACAGATCATCGCGGTTTTGGATCGGAATTTTGGGCTGGGTTTCGATCTTGCCGCCAAGATGCAGCAGGAAGGTGCGATCCGAAACGTTGACGAGGCGGACGCCTTTCAGATTTTTCACGGCATCTGTAATTTTTCCGATATCGACGCTGTCCGTGACCGTAATGGTAATATCGCGTACGGTAATGTGGCCGCTCGCCTGAATAACGTCGATGGCGACCATGTCTCCCCCGGCTTCAAATATGGCGGATGCTACCTGGCCGAATTTGATTTCTTGTGTATTCATTTCTAGTCTGAGGATAATGCTCTTTCCTCCGAGTCCGTTGTTTTCCATTGCTACCTCCAAATGTTTGATCGATTACGTTATGCTAAGTGTATGTTACTGTGCAAAATGTTAACGTTATCATAGTTCGCTGAGCAGTGGTCAATTTCCTGTTTCAGTATAAAGAAACCGTGATATATATAAGAAGATTTTATTGGAAATACAAATGCTAAGGAGTATAATCGAAAGCATCTTATTGTGAAGGAGAGAGCGCCATGAATGCCAGAATCGAGGAACTTGAAAAGCGTTTGACGACCCAGCATCATAGGGATCTGTTCCTTCAGATGAAGCATACGTTGAAAGCCGTTGACGATTTGGCCGAACAGCACCGGATCTACCAGGCCGTTCAGGCACTCAGCGGCACACGCATTGTAGGATCGGAGGAGAACGTGTATTTTGACACGTTGAATCAGGTCAAGGAGCAGATCATTCATACGCTGGAGCTTACGATCGAGGACTTGGAGCATAAAGGGGATAAGCATTATCAGAAGCACTTTAAGGACGGCGTGGAATAGGAGTTGCTGCGCGGTCAAAACGGAAAGAACAACATGGAATGAAAGCATGGTTCCCAGGGGGAGGCATGCTTTTTTTGTGATTTTTTTCTGCAATTTCCGTGTGTTTTCATAACATTTCAGGTTACATATTTATCCAATTTCATTGAAATGTGTAACAAATCGTTGATTAGTGTTATGGGATAGGGCTTCCAGATGCTTTAAAATAATTATAGTACTGGTAAAGCTTGGACGATGGTTGTGGAAGATTTCCAAGTTTAGTCAAGTTATCAGTCAAATTAAGAGGGTGACTACTGTATCAAAGAAAGGGAGGTGGGCCGAGCAGCCGGAGGTTGTGTAAACGCTTTATTTATTATCTTTTATATTAAAGGAGGATTAATTGTATGACTTTAAGTTTGCCGAACAAAACTTGGCTCAAGAATCTGATCATTGCCGGTTCCACGATGTTGTTGATGACCTTGTTCATGGTATTATTTGCTGATAAAGCTTCTGCCCACGGATATGTCGATTCCCCAGGCAGCCGCGCCATTCTGTGTAAGCAGGGGCAAAATACCGATTGCGGCGCAGTCGTGTATGAGCCTCAAAGCTTGGAGGCTCCTAAAGGCTGGCCGAACGCAGGCCCTGCCGATGGCAAAATCGCCAGTGCAGGCGGCGTGTTCCCTAAACTTGACGAGCAATCCGCAACTCGTTGGAGCAAAGTAAGCATTTCCCCGGGAACCACAACGTTCCAATGGCATTTGACAGCCAACCATGCGACGGCAAGCTGGAAATACTACATTACAAAAGACGGCTGGAATCAAAATGCTCCGCTCAGCAGAGCTTCGTTTGATCTGACGCCTTTCTGCTCCATAAACTACGGCGGTGTAAAACCTCCGACAAACTATGCATCCACTTGTAACGTTCCTGCAAAGTCCGGTTACCATGTCATTCTGGCGGTATGGGAAGTAGCTGACACGGCTAACGCTTTCTATAACGTTATCGATGTGGACTTTGGCGGTGGTGGAACGCCGAACCCAGGCGTACCAGCACCGACAGGACTTACTTCCCCAGCCCAAACCAACAACAGTGTTTCCTTGGCATGGGCAGCTTCCACAGGTGCTTCCAGTTACGAAATCTACCGTGACGGATCCCTTGTAGGTACTTCCACTACAACCTCCTATACCAATACGGGGTTAGCCGAAGGAACGTCCTATACGTATACTGTGGTCGCCGTAAGCAGTACGGGCAGCAAATCATCCGCATCCGCGCCGCTTACCGTATCAACATCCGGAAGCGCAGCGACCTATCCGGCATGGAGCGCAACAGCTGTGTATTTAGGTGGCAGCAAAGTCAGCCACAACGGCGTGAACTATGAAGCAAGATGGTGGACTCAAGGCGAAACTCCTGGATCTGCCGAAGTTTGGAAGGTCATTCCTTAAATCGATCGTTTGACCGGATCCGGCGTCTAATGACTGCCGGATTTTTTTAGGCTTTAGCCAGTTGAGTGCGTGAACCGCGCGAAACAAAGACCCACCGCTATGCGGGTGGAGGTATATTTGCTTTTTTTACTTCCATTAAAAAGTGTAAAGGAAATAGCTTCTTATAAACGTAGAGGAAATAGCTTCCGTCGGCTACGCATTGTCCCTGGTGGCTCTTGGAATTACCTATCGAAATGTTGCGGGTTCACTGACTGTCGATGGTCTTCATTCAATGATTACATGGCTTTCGTCAACTTTAACGGACCCTAGTTCCGTTATTTAAGATCATAACCCGATTTTTCACAATGTTCCGGACTCCAGATCCGCTATTATGAGAAATACGGGAGCAAATACCGACTAAAACCGCAAATAAGGTCCGCTGGGTCCGCTAAAGTTACTTAAAGGGGTGTTTTCTATGAAATAAGGTATTCTGAGTCCGTTAGGAATTTCTTATACCAAAGAACAAGTACATCGTCCGCACTGCTCCCTTAGCGCACGGTGC
Organism: Paenibacillus sp. p3-SID867; assembly: GCF_025142895.1. Taxonomy (NCBI): domain Bacteria; kingdom Bacillati; phylum Bacillota; class Bacilli; order Caryophanales; family Paenibacillaceae; genus Paenibacillus; species Paenibacillus sp. p3-SID867. The sequence continues at coordinate 40,743 of NZ_JAMBDM010000014.1, read as the reverse complement.
GTGGTCCGGGGCATGCTTGGATTGACTGTCGACCGTTGAGTTTTGGACATATTGAATGATATGGCGATCGTATTTTGGGCGTTCAGTGAATTTTCTGTTTATTGCTTTTGGTCTAAGCGGGGGGATCGCGAAAAAAGAGCGAGTAATGGATGGTAAACATAACAGTGGAATATAAATAAACAAGCTGCTGGCAAGCAGCAGCTTGATCAGGCACCCCTAGGGGTGCCTTTTGTGTTTTCTGCAGGAAGGATATTCAGATATGCCGAGGTACGCCAAGGTATGCATTTATGAAAAGTATGCCAAGGTACGCAAGGTATGCAAGGTGTGCAAGGTACGCAAGGTATGCAAGGTGTGCAAGGTATGCAAGGTGTGCAAGGTACGCAAAGGTATGCCAAGGTATGCTAGGTGTGCAAGGTATGCAAGGTATGCAAGGTATGCAAGGTATGCAAGGTACGCAAAGGTGTATGCAAGGTACGCAAATTGTGCAAGGCTCAAACCCTGTACACGGTAATGCCCCGTTCCTGAAACGGCTTGATATCCGAGTCGGAAGCCTCAGTGCCGGTGACAAGGGTATGTATCGCGCTGTTAGGGGCGACCGTGTGCAGAGACAGCTTGCCGATCTTGCTGTGGTCGGTGACAACGACAATTTCACCGGCGGCCTGAATCATGTTCTGCTTGGCCGGGACGAGCAGCGCTTCCGGGTGCATGAGGCCATGCTGAGGATGCAGGGCAGGGGTACCGATGAATGCTTTCTCGACATGCAGGGATTTCAGCACATGGTCGGTAAACATGCCGTTTAGCATGTAACTCGAGGGGTACAGCTCCCCGCCGGTCAGGATGACTTTGATGCCCGGAGCATCGCGAAGTTCGACGGCGACGTTCATATCGTTCGTAATGACCGTAATGTCCGAGCGGTGCACAAGATGCGTTGCAATATGAAGGGTGGTTGTTCCCGAATCAATGATGATATTCTCCCCGTCTTCCACGAGTGAAGCCGCGAGCTGACCGATGCGTATTTTCTCGTCCCGGTGAAAGTTGGTTCGCTCATTAAAGGACGGCTCGTTATGCGTCCATTGCTCCATGATGACCCCGCCATGCGTTCGCTTTAAAGCGCCTTCCTGTTCGATCTCCGCCAGATCGCGGCGGATGGTTGCCGTGTGAACACCGAATTCAGATGCCAGCGCAGCAACCGTTGCTGTTCGGTATTGCCTTACGTAATCAATAATCCTTTTCTTTCGTTCATGTGCTAGCAATCGATAATTTCTCCCTTCCTAAATAGACCATGGGCTGTGCAGGTACGTTTGTACATACAATGCGCACTTTTGCTCTTTTATGCTTAAGGATTCCATGTCTATCTAGTGTACTCCCATTATGTTAATGCCATGTTAAATCCCTTGATGCGAAGCGAATTTACAAAATCCGTACGAAGGTCTAACACTCTCCTAATATTGCACATCTACAATCGAATTAAATAAAAATGAACAAAAGTGATCATTACATGTGCATTTGATGCGTACTTATTATCAGATGCATGTAAGGGATTTCATTTCTATGGATTCATTTATTATTCGCTTGTCATGACAGCATCATTACACTTTCGTGAGGGGGATCGCTCTTGGCATCCATTGAATTTGTGAAAGTAAGCAAGTCGTTTGATCGTCAAACCGTGATACAGGACCTGGACCTTACCATCGAGGACGGAAAATTCACCGTGCTGGTCGGTCCGTCAGGCTGCGGGAAAACAACGCTCCTAAGGATGATCGCGGGCATTGACCCTCAAACCTCCGGTTCCGTACTAATCGATGGCAAGGATGTTACGCGCATTGCGCCGGGTAAACGCGGCGTGGCCATGGTATTCCAGAATTACGCGATCTACCCGACCATGTCGGTCCGCGAGAATATCGAGTTTGGTCTCGTGAACAACAAGGTTCCCAAAGCCGAGCGTACACGTTTGGTGGAGACCATAGGGGCAACCGTTGGACTGAACGATTACTTGGATCGCAAGCCATCCACCTTGTCCGGCGGACAACGGCAGCGGGTGGCTTTGGCTCGGGCGATGGTTAAGAATCCGTCCGTTTTCCTGATGGATGAGCCGTTGTCCAATCTGGATGCCAAGCTCAGGGTTCAGATGCGGATCGAGCTGATTGAGCTGCACAAGAAGCTGGGAACGACCTTTGTTTATGTGACCCATGACCAAATCGAGGCCATGTCGATGGCAGACACCATCGTGCTTATGAACAAAGGCGTCATTCAGCAGGAAGCGCCGCCTGAAGTGGTGTACCGGGAGCCCAGCAATCTGTTTGCGGCCCAGTTTATCGGGGTTCCCCCCATGAATATTGCGCCGCTTGGGGACGATCGCACGACATTCGGATTCCGTCCGGAGAGCGTCGTGATCGGCACAGAACCGGAGTCGTTTCATTATACGACCAAGGGGGAGGTCATCACGCGCGAAATGCTGGGATCCGAGACGATTTATCAGGTGAGGACAACGGAGGGCCAGGCATTCATGGTGAAGTGTCAGGATGACCAGTTCCATGTCGATCAGGAGGTACATCTCGGCGTACCGGCGGATAAATTGTTTTTCTTCGGAGCGGATGAGAACCGGATCAAAGCGCAGGACGTCCGCTATAGGGAGTTCATGGAGCGGCTGAGAGGGCTGGCTCATGGATAAGAAGCGGATCTGGGAAGGGATCAGGCCCTATGTGCTGATCGCGCCGGCCATGGCCGGTATCATACTGTTTGTGATGTATCCGGTAGGTTACCTGATTTACTTAAGCCTGTTCAAATACAACCTGATGAACAAGGACAAGAGCAAGTTTGTCGGACTGGACAATTTCACCCAGATTCTGAGTCGCGGGGATTTCTACAAAGCGCTCTGGAACACGTCCATCTATACAGTCGGCGTCGTTATTCTAACCATGCTGCTATCCTTGCTGATTGCGGTATGGCTTAACAAGAAGGGGCGTTTCAATTCGGTCGTTCAGGCCGGAATTTTTACGCCGCACGTCGTTTCGATTGTGTCGATCTCGCTGGTCTGGCTGTGGCTGATGGAGCCGAATCAAGGACTTCTCAACTATCTCTTCAAGCTGGTGGGACTCCCGCCGTCCGCATGGCTGCAAAGCTCCAAGACCGCATTGATATCCGTCATTATCGTATCGGTCTGGCAGGCTATCGGCTATTACACCCTGATTATCGTGGCAGCCCTGCAGAGCATATCGCCAAGCATTTATGAAGCGGCGGCGCTGGATAACGCCAGCAGGTTCAAGGTGTTTTATAAAATCACATTGCCGATGATTTCGCCGCAACTGTTTTTTATCCTGATCATCATGACGATCGGTTCCTTCAAAGTATTCGATACCGTTCAGGTGATGACAGGCGGAGGACCGAATAATGCAACGACGACGCTTGTGTATTACATATACGGCTTCCGAACGACCAATATCGGTTATTCGGCCGCGACAGGCGTTGTGCTTATGGCCATTATCGGTTTGCTCACGTTCATCTATTTCCGGCTGCTGTCCAAGAAGGTCCATTATCAATAAGGCTTTGGCCATGCAGAAAGGAGGCACAGTTTGAAGACCTTTGACTTAAAAATCGTATGGACAATGCTAGGTTATTTGCTGAAAGCCGCGGTGCTCATGATATTTATCTTCCCGTTTCTGTGGATGATCTCCACCTCGCTCCAGACATTCCGGGAAACGATGACGTTTCCGCCAACGTGGATTCCAGCCTCACCGCAGTGGGGCAACTTCGCGGAGGCGATGCAGGCAGGTCCTTTTCTGACCTATTTCAGGAACTCGGTTGTTGTCACGGGATCCATTATCGTTCTGCAGTTCCTGATCATGATCCCGGCCGCGTATGCATTTGCCAAGTATAAGTTTCCGGGAAAAACGCTGCTGTTCGGCATGATCCTGCTGGCCTTCATGATCCCGGGCCAGGTGACGTTCATTCCGGTCTATCTGATGATGGCCGATTGGGGATTGGTCAAAACCCTGCTGCCGCAGATTATCCCGTTCATCTCGAATGCCTTCGGCATTTTCCTGCTGCGGCAATATTTCATGCAGATTCCGGAGGAAATCATTGAAGCGGCCCGCCTTGATAATGCGAGTGAATTCAAAATCATTCGAAAAATCATGATTCCCATGTCGAAGCCGGCACTGGCTACCATTGCGCTGTTCAGCTTTGTCAGCCACTGGAATGACTATTTCTGGCCGCTCGTCATGACCGATTCTGCTGCTGTCCGGCCGCTGACCCTGGGGATCGCCATGCTAAGGGAGACTGAGGGCATCAGCAACTGGCATATCATTATGGCCGGGAATGTGATTCTGGTGGTGCCGATCCTGCTTGTGTATATATTCTGCTCGAAACACATCGTGAAGGCTTTTGTTTATTCAGGCATTAAATAATTACAGGAAATGACAGGGTTCAGCAATTCATAATCGAATAATTAATGGAGGAATGAGTCATATGAAATCCAAATGGTATACACTGCTATCCGTCATCATGCTGTTCAGTTTGCTTGCCGCATGCGGTGGCGGGGGAACTTCCAGCGATCCAGGCGTAGCCCCAGGCAGCGGGGGAACCGAAGCCTCGTCCGGAGACAAAGGGAAAACCACGGTACAGTTCTGGCACTCGCTGGGCGGTAAGAACGGGGAATACATGGACGCGCTCATCCAGCGTTTTAACGCATCCCATGAGGACATCGAAGTGATAGGCACCTTCCAGGGAAGTTATGACGAGACGGTAACCAAGCTGCAGCAAGCGATAGCATCCGATACCGGTCCGGACGTCAGTATGCTGGAGCGAGCCTACGTTCAGATGTTCGCCGATTCGGAAGTGCTTGAAGATCTGACGCCTTATCTAGAAGGCTCAGGCATCAGCGTCGATGATTTTACGCCGGGACTGATGGGACACTCCACCTTCAATGATCAATTGGTATCGCTGCCGCTGAACCGTTCCACCCCGATTCTGCATGTGAACAAAACCTTGCTGGATGAGCAGGGCCTTCAAATTCCGACCACATGGGAGGAGCTGAAGGAGGTCGCCAATGCGCTGGTGGTTAAGGAAGGCAGCGAGTATAAGCGCTACGGCGTTACGATGCCTTATGACACTTGGTATCCGATTGCCATGATTTCGCAGGCGGGCGGCACTTTCTTCAATGAAGATAATACGTCGATCGGCTTTTCGGATAACGGTGCAGGCGTCAAGATGTTCACTTACCTTAAAGACCTGCAAAGCACAGGCGCCTTGTATTATCCGCCGGCTCAGGATTCCGGCAACATTGTGAACAGCATGTTTGTGGAAGGCAAGGTCGGAATGATGTATCAATCGACGGGATCGATTGGCGGGCTGTCCAGCGCGGTGGATTTCGATTACGTGACGACATTCCTGCCTAAGGACGAAGTATATGCGAATCCGACCGGAGGCGCGAATGTGACGATGCTGTCCTCTTCCAAGAATAAGGAAGCGGCATGGGAGTTCATCCGGTGGATGGAGATGGAAGAGGAAGGCGGTCTTGAATTTATTTTGCAATCCGGTTATCTGCCTTTCACGAAGAAGATGGTGGAGTCAGAGAAGATCCAAGAGCTGTGGGCCAAAGAACCGAACCGCAAAGTCGCCTATGATCAGCTGGAATTCGCTACAGATACCAATAAGGATGTGGCATGGCCTGAGATTATGCATGAGTTCTTCTCGGCCATGGAAGCGATCATGTACGACAGCAAGGATATTCCGGCTACGCTGGATACCTTCAAGAAAGAGACGGAACGGATTTTGGCCCAATAACAACTGGTAAAGGAGTGGCAGGACATATGATCGAACGACTACGGGAACCATCCTGTACGATGGTGGCTGCACATCGCGGGTATAAATCAGCTTATCCGGAAAATACGCTACTGGCCTTTCGCAAGGCGCTGGAGTTAGGGGTCGACATGCTGGAGTTTGATCTCCGGCTGACGCGGGATAAGGAAGTAGTGGTTATCCATGATGCAACGGTTCAGCGCACGACGAGCGGCGCCGGCGAGGTGAGGGATTATACGCTTGCAGAGCTGAAATCCCTCGATGCGGGCGGCTGGTTCGCTAGGGAGTTTGAGGGATTGAAGATCCCGACGCTTGCGGAGCTATGCGAACTGCTCCGGGAATATCCTGATGTTCTGTGCAACGTGGAGATTAAGCCAAGCCCTGATGCTATAGAGGCCGCAGACCTGGCGATTGATGTGCTGAACCGATACGGGTACCTGCCGCGCTGTGTATTCACCTGCTTCGATGCAGAAGTTCTGACCCATATTCATGATACGCATGGTCTGAAGACCCAGGGTTTTCCTGGCGAGAAAATGTCCCGATTTGTCCTCGGCGAGGATGGAACCTACTCCAAGATGTGGGCAATCGGTGTGGAGATGTCGCTGCTTACGCCGGAGCTCGTTGCCCGGTTTCAGGAGCAGGGGCTGCTGGTCTGGAGCTATTGTCCGGACGATGAGGAGGGTGTCCGCTATTCGCTGGAATGCGGGGTTACCGGCATGACCTGCAATGACCCGCTGCCGGCGATGGCTGTGATCGGAAAGAAGGGCACGCCGATATGACCTCCATTTTATCGAAAGTCCGAAGTTTGGCTGCGGACTTACCTCCTAGGCAGCTTTCGAATCTGGATGAAGTGGAGCTGGTTCAGATCCAGTCCGGAGCTCTGCGCGAGGTCGCGGGTTACCTTGAGACGAAACGGTGGACCTCGGTGGTGATGGTCGTCGACGGGAATACCTATGACGTAGCGGGCCAGCCGCTTGCGAGCCTGCTCACGAAATCCTCGATTCAGGTCCAAGTCACCAGCCTTCACCCGGACCGGAAGGGAGATGTTATTGCGGATGAGATTTCCCTGATTCAGGTCATACTGGATATCCAGCAAAGCGGGGCGAAGGCGGTGCTGGCGGTAGGCGGGGGAACGATTCACGATATTAGCCGGTATGCTGCCTATACCGCGGGTATTCCGTTCATCTCCATACCCACGGCTGCTTCGGTGGATGGATTTAATTCCAAGGGAGCACCCATCATTATACGAGGGGAGAAAAAGACGATTCCGGCCATTGGACCGAGCGCGATTTTTGCGGACGTCGATATTCTCATGTCGGCTCCTCCACAGCTTACCGCAGCCGGGTTCGGGGATATGCTGGGCAAGTATACATCCCTGTTCGACTGGAAATTCGGAAGCCTGGTGGCCGATGAACCCTATTTGCAAATTTCGGCGGATATTACGCGATCTGCGCTTAACCAGTGCGTGAAAGGGATGGAACAGATTGCGGAGCGAACCGAGGAGGGGGTGCGCATCTTAATGGGTGCGCTCGTCGAATCCGGCTTAGCCATGCTGCTGTTCGGTCAATCCCATCCGGCTTCAGGCTCGGAGCATCATCTGTCCCACTATTGGGAGATGGAGTTTATCCGGCTGGGGGAGAAGCAGCTGCTGCACGGTGCCAAGGTAGGTGCCTCTTGCGTGGAAATCTCGAAGCTGTATCACCGTCTCGGGGAACAGGGGCTTGAGTTGAACAGAGGCGCCTCCCAGGGTGCGGATGACGCTGCACTTCGGATCACGTTGCACTGGAATGAAATCCGGTCCCATATAGCGCAAATCCCGGAACCGGCAGAGCTGGCTAATATGATGCGAACGGTCGGCGGACCGGCTGGGGTGTCGGAGCTTCCGATCAAGAGCGAATTGTTGAAGCGCAGCCTGGGTGAGGCTCACAAGGTTCGAAACAGCCGGTACACGCTGCTCCATGCTTACAATGAACAAGGATATCTGTTCGTACATTAAGAATCCACATGCAATGAAACAAGGCTGTTCCTTAAAAGCGGATTATTCTGCTTGATAGGGGACAGCCTTATTTGCTTTTATCAGCCGTGCTTCTATTCATCCGATTCATATAAACTCAGGGAATTCCTGCAATCTGTTGGCAGGGACTAAAGATGTATGAAAGTATTTATATATATTTAAATCTTTTGAACTAGATAGACTCATGGATTTTCGCTTTCTTACGTTAATGTCGAATTGTGTAAAATGTCTCATTAACCTCTCAAAAAACGAACATACCCTACCGATAACTAATAAAGTGGAGTCTTATTTCACCATTTTATACCATGATTTTTCGACGTAATTTGTTCATTTTTGTTTGTAGAGAGAAAGTCCTTACAGAAAAAAGAGAACTTGCAAAAATTTTGGACGAATGATCGGATAGGACCCAGGCACTATTTTTGGGGAGGGTTTACAGCATGCTAAAGAGTCTCAAGCAAAAAATGATTACAATGATTTGTTTGCTCTTGCTCGTCAGTCTTGGATCCGTCTTTGCCGTAACTTACAACCGGTCCTCCGTATTGCTTCAGGAGAGCCTAGACAAAGAAGCACAGCTTAGCGCGGAGAAGCTTGCGCTTCAGATCGACCAATTTCTTGACGTGGAAATTGCCAAGGTTGAAAGCGTGGGGAAATTCGTCACGGGGAATAAAGCGCAAGACTTGCAATTGATACAAGCGGCGCAGGAAGTGAACCCGGAATTTGAAACCTTTTTCTTCTCGTACGATTTGAGCGGGAAGAATGTCATTAACTTTCTGGGTGAAGTGACCGATGTATCCGATCGCGTTCACTACCAGGAGGCCGGGAAGGGCGAAGGTAAGCTGGTTGTATCGGAGCCGGTGCTTTCCAAGCGTACGGGCAACAACATCGTAACGATGATCATTCCGTTAATGAAGGATGGAAAACAGTACGGTTATATGGGCTCTACGCTTCCGATCAACGAGGTGCAGAAAAAAGTATCCTCCCAAACTTTCGGAGATACCGGATACGCATTTCTTCTAAGCAAAGCGGGAACGTTCATGTGGCATCCATCAGAGGATTTCGTCCTTCAAAAGAAGGTCGAAGACGTGGAGAGCACGGAATTATCCCAAGCTTTTGACAAGGTGCGTCAAGGAGAGATGGGGGAATTCGAATATGTTCTGGATAACGTCGAATACACGGCGGCTTTCGCTCCATCCAATTTGAATTGGGGCATATTCGTAACGGCACCGACCAAGGAGCTGAATGCTCCGATCACGGAGATGTCGGTTACGTTAGTCATAATTTCGGTTGCCGCGCTGGTCGTTTCCGCCGGTGCAGCGGTCTGGTTCACGGCACAGATCGTCCGGCCGATCCGCAGGCTCAACACGGCAGTTAAGGAAGTTGCGGCAGGCGATTTGACCAAGACCATTCAGGTTAGCGGCAAGGATGAAGTTGCCGTCCTTTCCGGCGATTTTAACCAGACGGTATCACATCTGAAGCATCTGGTCCTCGGTGTGAACGATTCTTCTCGACAAGTTATGTCGGTAACGGAGACCGTTTCGAGTGGGGTGGAGACGGCTATGGACAGCGTGGATCGTATCGGCGCCTCCATTCGTCAAATTGCCAGCGGCGCGAATGCTCACGCCTCAAGCTCCAACGAAATCGCCGTATCGATGAGTGACATGGCTAGCGGGATCGTCAAAATAGCCGAAACGTCCTCCATGGTATCCGAAGCTGCACAAGAGGCGGCAAGTCAAGCGGAGACCGGATCGGTTGTCGTTGAACAAGCCGTGAAGCAGATAGGCAACATCGGCGCGGGTACGACCAAGGTCGGCACGGCAATTGAGCGCTTGAATGAGCGTTCTTCCGAAATCGAGCAGATTCTGAGCTTCATCACGGAAGTGACCTCCCGGATTCGCTTGCTGTCCTTGAATGCTTCGATTGAAGCAGCCAGAGCAGGCGAGCATGGACGCGGCTTTGCAGTCGTGGCTGAGGAAGTCAAGAAACTGGCTGGGCAGTCCGAGGTATCGACCGATCAGATCGCGAAGCTGATTACGGAAATCCGCGAGGACACAATTAACGCCGTACAGGTGATGGACGTAAGCCGGAAGGATGTACAGGATGGAATTGCGCTGATTGAAGAGGTGCGCGAGAAATTCGATAACATTTTGAGTGCGACACGCAACGTGGCTGACCACATTCTGGAGGTATCGGCAGCTTCCGAGGAAATGTCGGCGGGATCGGAACAGGTCAGCGCTTCGGTGGAAGAGCTGAAATCCATCGCAGATCTGACTTCAAGCGACGCCCAAAATGTGTCTGCCGCTGTGGAAGATCAAATCTCAACCATCAAGGAAATTTCGAACTCCGTTAAACATCTGGAGACAGTCGCTCAGGAGCTTAGCAAAGAGCTTGCCAAATTCAGGCTTTAACATTCCGTTCTTATGGACCGCACGTATGGGTACTTGAGAGGGGGGATGCCTGGAAGAAAAGAGGCTCAAATCGTAACGTGCAAGGCAGTAAGTCACGGAAAGTACCAGCAAGAGGATGACCAGAGTGTTTCAGGCAGATCGATGCCGCTGCCAACCAAGGGGCATCAGGATGTACAACTAGATGAAAAACTGGAGGAAATGAAGACATGGCTAAGAATTGGAAAAAGGTATTACTAGCAGGGGTAGTCAGCTTATCATTGGTAGCAACGGGTTTTGCTGCAAACGAAGTACTCACATCACCGGAGGTATCCGCTAAATCGGCTTCGACCAATGCACCCGGACAACTAAAGAAACAATCGGCTTCCCAGCTCGACGAAATTATCGAAAGAGGCTACATCCGGGTTGGTATGACAGGGGATTACAAACCGTTTACATATTTGAATCCTGCTACAAAAGAGTATGAAGGTTATGACGTTGACGCTATGGAAGAGCTCGGTAAAGATCTAGGCGTGGAAGTTCGTTACGTCAACACCACATGGTCCAACATGATGAAGGACCTGCAGGCTGATAAATTCGACATTGCAGTGGGCGGCGTTACCCGCAACACGGCAAGACAAAAAACGGCTTATGTATCCCAAGGGTACATTTCCTTCGGTAAAGCCCCATTGATTCGTGCTGAAGACAAGGACAAATACCTGACGATTGAAGACATTAACAAACCTTCGGTTCGCATTGGCGTGAATCCGGGCGGAACGAACGAGGTGTTCGTACGCGAGCATCTGACGAAAGCTAATGTGACTGTCGTTCCAAATAATCTGGATATCCCGCATTTGGTAGCGGACGGTACGTATGATGTGATGATTACCGATACGATCGAAGCGATTACCTATGCAAAAGCAGATTCCAGACTGTATGCTGCATTGACGGATAAGCCGTTCACGAACAGTGAAAAGGGCTACATGATTCCTCGCGGCGACTTTGAATATGCAAGCTATCTGGAAATGTGGATTGACGAAATGAAGCTGCAAGGCAAGTTTGCGGACATTCATAAAAAATGGTTGGAGTAGGTTGAATCAGGCTATGAACAGATAGCCAATCCCTGCCAGCAGATCAGGTTGAAGAACCTGATCTGCTGGCTTTTTTGATTTGTCCAATATAGTGAAGAGGGCGCCGCCTCGGCGTCCGGGAGGTTTACCAACCAAGCAAAAAGGGTAGTAAATAAACATGGACTTTGACCAAAACTACATCTGGATATGAAACGGGGGGCAGACCATGAAGCTTGGTACAAGGATCGCGGCGTGTTTAGTGATGGTATTGATGCTGGCCGCGTGCGGTGCAAAAGAGGAATCGGGACGCGTGCAGATTGAATTTTTTCAGAATAAGCCCGAGGCTAAGGGCTCCTTTGACGCACTAATTGAGAAATTTAATCAATCCCAATCCGAGATCAAGGTTGTTCAGGTAAATCCGCCGGATGCGGAGACCGTACTCAAGACAAGAGTTGTCAAGAATGATATTCCTGACATTATCGGCATGGGTGCAACCGATACGTATTCATTGCTGGCGCAAAGCGGCATATTTATGGATTTGACGAATAACCCGCTGCTGAGTCAGGTGGATGAGACCTATGTTCAGATGCTGAAAGACGTAGCCGGGATGGACGAGGTTACGGGCATTCCTTATTCAACGAACGCTAATGGCGTAATGTACAATACGGAAATTTTCAAGGAATTGGGACTCAGCGTTCCCAAGACCTGGGACGAGCTGTTAGCTACGGCGCAGAAGGCCAAGGATGCGGGGATAATCCCGTTTTATTTCACGTATAAAGACGATTGGCAGACGGTGCTGCCGTTTAACGCATTGGCATCCAATCTGGAAGGCATTGAATTTTATATGGATCGGCGGGAAGGCACGGTAACGTTTGCTGAGAAGTATCGAGAGATTGCGGAGAAGCAGCTCGCGTTGATGGACTATGGTCATGGGGATAACTTTGGCAAGAACTACGCAGACGGCAACCGGGGGTTTGCGAGGGGCGAATCGGCCATGTATATCCAGGGAACCTGGGCAATTCCGGAAATCCGGAAGGCCAATCCGGATGCGTCGATCGGCTTCTTTCCGCTGCCAACCGGCGATCATCCGGAGGAGAATAAACTGATTTCAGGCGTGGATACTCTGCTGGCTATTTCCGAGGATTCGAAGCATAAAGAGGAGGCTCAACGTTTCATTCAGTTTCTGCTGGAGCCTGAGAATAGCAAGCAATACATTACGGAGCAAACGCTGTTCTCGACCGTTGAGGGCGTGACGCAGGATGATCCTGCCGTTGCAGAGCTGCTGCCTTATCTGGAGCGGGGCCAAGTCATCGACTTTGCCGATCACTATATTCCTGCCGCTGTGCAGCTGAACTCGGTGATCCAATCTTTTCTCCAGAATAGGGATATTGACGGGTATCTAAAGAAGCTGGACACCGAATGGGACAAGGTAGCGGACAGACGCTAACGGAGCGATCAACGCTGTGACACGATATCCATGAGCATTGAGGAGGACCCAACATGAACAAGCGTCTTATGCCTTATTATTTGATGACCGTGCCAGCGGTCGTGCTGTTCTTCGTATTTCTGACACTGCCGGCTTTGCAGGGGGTGTATTACTCCTTCACGAACTGGAATGGATTCGGCGATAACTTCGATTTCATCGGATTCAAGAATTACGTCAATCTGTTCAAGGACGGCAACGTGGGCAATGCGTATTGGTTCACATTCAAATTCGCGGTCGTGGTGACCATCCTGATCAACATCTTCAGTCTGCTGATTGCCATGGGGCTGAATGCCAGAATCAAAGCGAGGAATTTCTTCAGAGGCATCTACTTTCTTCCGAATATTCTGAGTGTGCTGATCGTTGGTTACATATTCAACTATCTGTTCTCGAATGTGTTCACCATCTGGGGCCAAAACCTGGGGATCGAATGGCTGTCCACCAATATTTTGGGCAGTGAACAGCATGCCTGGATCGGTATCGTGGTGGTAGCGGTATGGCAGGGCATAGCTTATAACACGATCCTGTATCTCGCGGGGCTCCAGACTATCCCCCAAACACTGTACGAGGCGTCCAACCTCGATGGGGCGAACCGCTGGCAGGAATTTTGGAAAATAACGTTTCCGCTGATCGCGCCATTCTTTACGATCAACATGGTGCTTGCGATGAAGAATTCCCTGATGGTCTTTGACCAGATCGTTGCCCTTACCAACGGGGGCCCAGGCCGGGCGACGCAGTCCATCTCCCATCTGATCTACACCGGAGGCTTCGAGGGAGGGGAGTTTGCCTATCAATCCGCGAACTCCGTGATCTACTTCATCCTGATTGCCACGATATCGATTGTGCAGATTCGGTTCCTGCAGAGAAGAGAGGGGGACATGTAATGCGGACGAAAACCAACTGGACGGCGATGATTCTCATCACATTGGGGACGATACTGATCCTGTTCCCGCTGTATATGACAATCACGATTGCGCTCAAAACGCCGGAGGACATGCTGGCTTCCGTGTTCGGCCTGCCAAAGGAGCTTCATTTGGAGAATTTTACGAATGCCATAAAAATGACGAATTTCTTCAACGCGCTGGGCAATAGTGCGATGGTAACGACGGCAACGGTGGTACTGACCCTGCTGACCAATTCGCTTGTCGCTTATGCCATTGCCCGCAATATGAACCGGAAGTTCTTCAAGGGCTTATACTTCTATTTCATCAGCGCTATGTTCATTCCGTTCCCGATTATTATGCTGCCGCTGGTGAAGCTGACAGCCGGTTTCAATATGACGAACCTGGTCGGGCTTACCATCCTGCATACCGTGTATGCTTTGGCATTTAACGTATTTGTGTATGTTGGTTATATTAAATCCATTCCGATAGCGCTGGAGGAAGCGGCTCGGGTGGACGGTACGTCGACTTGGGGAACCTTTTGGAGAATCATATTCCCGATTATGGCACCGATCAATGCGACGGTAGGCATTCTGATCTGCCTCTCGACTTACAATGACTTCCTGCTGCCGCTCATCATTATCAGCGATACGGATTCCTACACGCTGCCGCTTGTGCAGTATATTTTCCAGGGGCAATTCAATACAGATTTCAATCTGGCCTTTGCTTCATATCTGATGGCAATGCTGCCGATGATCATCATTTATCTGTTCGCGCAGAAGTGGATCATCAATGGCATTACGCAGGGAGCTGTGAAATAAGGAGCGGCTCGGTCCCATCCAAGTTTCCGTCGACGGACGGAGCCTGAATCGGATGCTGTAGGATAGAGGTACGCCAGAGGTTAGTCGTGTATGTGCATGTGCGGCCTGCTAAAATTAACAAAAAGCTGTATTCCGGCATGATATCCATGATGTCATGCCAGGAGATACAGCTTTTTTGCTGTTATAAGGATCCCCTCCGCAAAAGGGCCCTTGCTTATGGCTTGTTCATTTTATAATTGCAGCATGTTCCGTTTCTCCGCATCCGGGTCCTCGGTGATCCTGCTGTCGTTGTTGAATATCATCGTTGAACGCGATGCTGGATCATAAGCTGGCCACGGCATCGCCTCGGTATCCGGCGAGCCACTCCGCGCAAATGATATCCAAGCATCCTGCATCCGGTCGGACAGGGCTTGCGTGGCACCATCGACTTGAACACCGATGTTCTGAAACAGCGCCAGCGTGTTAAATACAAACGGTATTTCCAGGGCATGCATCGCTTTGCCGAGAACCGGATGATTCGGCAGCGTCCAATCGAACCGGTACATCCACACCGGCGCGTGCTTGCTCTGAGCGGAAGCGAATTGAAGGGCCGAACGCCAGAAATACAGGTCAGTCATAATCTGGGCATGTCCGTCGATGCTGTACGGGTATTCCTTGGTGATAGGCGCGGCATCCTGGATACCGGTCATCATTTCAATGGTGCGTACAAGATCGTCTTCCTTCACAAGCGGCATGTCCGGCCGGAAGAACAAGGCGCCTTCATCGAGATTTGTGCCGATCAGGATCGGCACGTCCTTGGCCCATCCCGATTGAACAGCCTGCAGCGGATCATGAGGCAAAGTGCCCGGTTCCAGCACCGGCTGGAAGATCATGCTGACGCCGGGGCCAAATCGTTTCTTCAATCGTTCCCCGGCTTCGAATATTAACTCACCTGTGAGCGTTTCAAGCTCATGGACCTTGTCAGGCGAGATGTCCAGCTCTTTAAGCAAACCAGCCGTTACCATCTTTGCCTGTTCCGGAGCCATGACTTGGGCAGCGCCGCTTTGCATGATGGCCCGGTGAAACAACCCTTTGGCTGCCGGCATTGCAAGTAAGGCCGCGATGCTCATGCTGCCGGCCGATTCTCCGAATACGGTAACCCGTTCGGGGTCGCCGCCGAAGCCCGCAATATGATCCCGCACCCATTGTAGGGCCGCTATTTGGTCCAATAAACCAGTATTGGAGGAATAGGCTTCGCCGTATGGGGAGAGATGGAGAAAGCCGAGCGGACCCAGCCGGTAATTGATTGTTACCACAATCACGTCGCCCCGGAGTACGAAAGGCGTGCCGTTATAGCTTGGCAAGCTGCCGGCGCCTGTGACGAAAGTACCCCCGTGAATCCATACCATGACCGGCAGCGGCTCCGCTGGCGTGTTCAGGGGTGACCACACATTGAGATAGAGGCAATCCTCGGACACTGTTTTGGTCACTCCTCCGCCTAGCATGCTTGAGGTGGATTCAAGCGGTTGAAGGCACATGGGGCTGAAGGCAGTGGCATCCTTTATCCCGTCCCATGGATCGGGGGGCACAGGAGCACGGAATCGAAGCGGGCCAACCGGGGGCTTCGCATAAGGAATTCCCTTCCATACGCGTGCTCCGTTTTCCGAACTGCCTTGAATACGCCCGGCTTTCGTTTGAACGACAAGTTCTGACATGTTCACTCTACACCCTTTCTCTCTGTGGATCTTTCCTGTCGACCCTATTCGAATGTTATTCATAAATGGCTGAACCGTCATATAGAAGATTTTTACTACTCTCTATATACACTTTACCAAGTTAGCGGCATAAGTTCAAAAAAGCACGAATCATGCGAAATAGAGGCAGGAATGTCATGTCACATGAAGAATGTAACAGGGGGGGGCGTATTCGTGGACAACGAAACGAATACGGTATCACCTTTTGGTTCAAGTCATTATAGGTATACTGGAGGGAGAAGCATGAACATAGCGATTTTGGGCTGCGGAACGATGGGGACAGCCTATGCGCACAATTTGGCGAAAATGCCGGGAGTAACGGTGACAGGCGTGGTTGATATTAACGCCGGGCGGGCTGAGCGGGCAGCAGCTTTGACTGGGGCGAAGGCATACACGGATGTAGAGTCGCTGTTTGAACAAAAAGATTTGGAAACGGTTGCGGTGTGTCTGCCCACCTATCTCCATAAACCGTTTGTGCTGAAGTTAGCTGAAAGAGGACTGCACGTCATCTGCGAAAAACCGGCTGCATTGACCCTGGAGGATGCACTGGAAATGAGGGCAGCCTGCGAAAAGCATGGAGTCCGCTTGTTTATCGGACATGTCGTTCGATTCTTCCCGAACTATCATGATGCCTATCGGCAGGCCAACTCCGGGAGCATCGGAACACCAAAGATGGCTCACTTTAAGCGGTACGGTTCGTATCCGCAGGGCATGGATGGATGGTATAACGATCCGGGCAAGAGCGGCGGTGTTATCATGGACCTCTTGATTCACGATATCGATTTTGCCTGCTGGCTGTTCGGGGAAGTAGAGTCGGTATATGCTTCCACCGTTAAGCGGGATGAGCCTGAGATGGAGTATGCTCAGCTTACGCTTCATTTTAAAAATAAAGCAATCGCGAGTCTAACCGGCTATTGGGGGTATCCTGGACCGTTTACGACGCAGTTCGAAATTTCGGGAAACCAAGGAATCATAAGATTTGATAGCAATCAGGTGCAGTCTCTGGATATTAAATTGGTGAATGCGGAGGCAGGAGAGGGAGCAGCCGTACAGGTTCCTTCAAGCCCAAGCTTGTATGACCCATATTATTACGAGGTGCAGCATTTTATCGAGTGCATCCGGAACGGCAGCGAGCCGCTCGTCAGTATCAAGGATGCTTGTTATGCCGTTGAAATCGCTCAGGCAGCGGAGCAATCGGCTCAGACTGGACAGCCCGCGATGATCGGAGGGACGATTTCATGAAAAAAGTTAAAGTAGGCTTTATTAGCTTTGCCCATATGCATGCGGCGAGTTATCTCTTAGGCATGCTGAAGCGGGAGGATGTCGAGGTGGTCGGAGTCGCGGATGAGAACGCGGAGCGCGTGCGTCCTTACTCGGTGGACCGGGGAATCCCGTATTATGCAGACTATAATGAATTGCTGGCACAGGAACTGGATGCGGTTGTCATCTGTTCGGAAAATGCACGACATGCGGAATTTACCAAGCTTGCCGCTGCGGCGGGTAAGCATGTGCTGTGCGAGAAGCCGTTAGGCTTGTCCGAGTCCGAGATGCTGGAGATGATTCAAGTGTGCAAGGATCATGGCGTTCAGCTCATGACGGCTTTTCCTTGCCGTTATATCACCTCCGTGCGTCAGGCGAAGGAAGCGATTGACGCGGGACAAATCGGTGAGATTTTGGCCATGAAGGGAACCAACCGGGGAAGCATGCCTGGCGGCTGGTTTATCGAACGGGAGAAATCGGGCGGCGGAGCCGTATTGGACCATACCGTCCATGTAATGGACCTGATGCACTGGTTTACCGGCAGCAAGGCAGAGGAAGTGTACGCCCATGCGGAAACACTCTTCAATGACACGGAGATTGACGATGCCGGCATGGTCCACGTCAAATTCGCGAATGGCGTTGTTGCTGTACTGGACCCAAGCTGGTCCCGTAATCGCACCTTCCCGACCTGGGGAGATGTAACGCTTGAGATCATCGGCACCAAGGGTGTGCTGAACATTGATTCTTTTGCCCAGAAGAACGATGTCTACAGCGATGTAACTGGTAAAGCTGCGTGGAGCTTCTGGGGCGATGATATGGATGCAGGTCTTGTCAACAGCTTTATCGACAGCATTCGCGACGGCAAGCCGGTCGAAATAACAGGGGAAGACGGGTACTATTCTGCCCGTGTAGCCATTGCAGCGTATGAATCCGCAAGCACCAAGCGTACCGTTCAGCTGAAACCGCTGGGGTAAATGCGATTTTCCCGGCTATAGCCGTACAGCAGGATGCACGCTCGGTTATGTGTCGCCGTCGACGACACGCAGGAAGCCTTTCCCGGGATCCATAATGAGAATCATGTCATAGCAAAAGCCTCCTCGATCTTAGTAATCGAAGGGGCTTTTTGATGTTGGCAAAAAAGATCAAAAACGTCCTTCTTCCATTTGGTATTCTTAATAACAAAGGAGGGCCTGACCTTGAGTACCCAGCGTATCATTCAAAATAGCATAGCATACATGGAGCAGCATCTGGAGGAGCAGCTGACCCTCGCGGAGATTGCATCCCATGCCGGTTTTTCGCCATATCACTTCCACCGCTTGTTTCGGAAGGAGGTCGGTATGAACATCGCGGATTACCTTAGAAAACGAAGACTCTGTTATGCAGCACAGCTTCTGCTGCATTCCGAGGCTCCGATTATCGACATTTCCCTGCACTGCCACTTCGAGAGTCAGGAGTCGTTTACGAGAGCATTCAAAAAATTATACGGCATGCCGCCGGGGCGTTACCGGAAAATCTTTGCGGTTCACGCTCATCACTCAAACCACTATAAAGGAGAGGATCACATGCAGCAGCAATCTCAACCCGAATTAAAAGGCTGGTTTCTGAGCGGAAGCCACCCGCATGATTATGAAATCGGCGTCGACCGTTCCACCGTCCACCAAGGAAGCACTTCCGGTTACCTAAAAGCCCTTACCCCCATGGAGGCTGGCGCATTTGCGACCATGATGCAGCAGTTCAAAGCCGATAAGTATGCGGGCAAGCGGATGCGGTTCTCCGGATTTGTCAAAACCGAGAACGTCAAAGAATACTGCGGGCTGTGGATGCGCGTTGATAACCGCGCGGAAGACGTGCTTCAGTTCATTAGCCTGAAGTCCCTCCTTATCGGAGGGCTTCTTCTTTTTTCTTCATGGATGAATGGTTGCGTTGCATCATATTTACTCCTATGATGGTCTTGAGTAATTACTCTATTATTATGACAATCATAGATAGCTTCAGCGCATTAGAAATAACTCTTATCATCCGTATCTTTTCTTGTCCACGATATTTTGAAGAAAACGAGCATCTATTTGCCAAAAGGAAGGTGTACCATGCAGGTAATAACGCTATGCGGATCGACCAAGTTTAAAGCACAGTTTCGGGAAGTCGAAGCTGCGCTTACGTTAAGCGGACACATAGTTCTTAGTGTCGGTTTTTTTGAGCAGAGCGACGGGATCGAGATCACGGAGGAGCAGGAGCGCAAGCTTAAAGAGCTGCACTTCCGCAAAATCGATATGTCGGACGAAATCTTTGTAATCGATGCGAATGGCTATATTGGAGACAGCACTCGGGCCGAGATCGAATACGCCAGCAGTCATGGTAAGAAGGTACGGTATTATTCAAAGGAGCAACTGTAGTAGTCGATATCATTCTCTGCATACCGTTTTTACGAACTAGGATTCAGGATGGGCACTAGCATTCACGCCCATAGCCATAATATTGAATCCATATGCTTTTTTTGTTATAATTCCCAAATGGCGGTGGTGGATTCAATGGATATTTATATGGTTATTCAGCAGTTATATCCGACTTTCTCGAAGAAAGAACAGTTGGTAGCGAATTATATTCTTCAAGAAGGTCAATCAATTAATAACATGAATATATCTGTGCTGGCGAACCATGTCGGTGTCTCGAATGGGACAATCACGCATTTTTGCAAGAAGATTGGTTGCAATAATTTTGCCGAATTGAAGGTTCAGTTGGGCAGGCTTCGTACTGCGACGGCTCCTTCGGCGGAGGACAATATTCTCATTCAAGTATCTAAATTCTATCAGACGGTCATTGAGCGTTCGAATCAATTACTGGACATTACATATTTGCATCGACTTGCTGAAGCGATTAAGAGCGCAGCGCGAATTTACATATACGGAATCGGGAGCTCGGGACTTTCAGCGAAGGAAATGATGCTTCGCTTGCTGCGTATGGGCTTCAATGTGCAGAGTATTACGGATTCTCATTTAATGCTGATCAATAGTTCGATAGTGAATGAGAATGATTTCGTTATCGCGATTTCCAGTTCAGGGGAAACGTCCGTCATTGTCGACGCAACCAGAATTGCAAAGAATAATGGGTGTAAAGTCATCTGTCTGACCAGCTTCTCCGAAAGTACGCTGGCGCAACAAGTGGACTCTTTTATTTTGGTCTCCAATACATTGTTTGTTGATAAAGAAAGGTTTGTAAACAGTCAATTTTCCGTCATGTATGCGATAGATATTTTATGCATGATCTTACTTGCGGATCCGGATTTAAATAGTCGGATGCAAATTACAGTTAATACGATTCTTGAACATAATCGAATGGATTAAAAATAAAGCTTTCACCGTACCTGTGAACCTCAAAAGTTGACGTATTTTTCGTCTACTGGAGGGGCACAGGTTTTTTTATTGTCATTGTTCATACTAAGTGTCATAGAATAATTACCAATTAATAAAATTATTTTAGTAAAATTATATTTACTAAAATAATTTCATGATGTAGAATTGACATATCGCGATGGAATACAATGATTGATCCAATAGGAGGAAAATCCATGTTTAAACAGTTGCAAAAGCTTGGTAAGTCATTTATGTTACCGATTGCAATCCTGCCTGCTGCGGGTTTGCTGCTTGGAATTGGGGGAGCCTTATCGAATGCGAATACGATTGCTGCCTATCCGATTCTGAACACGCGGTTTTTACAAGCTGTTTTTCAAATTATGTCGGCAGCCGGTAATGTTGTATTTGCCAACTTAGCGCTAATCATGTGTATTGGTCTTGCCGTGGGGTTAGCGAAAAAAGATAAAGGTACTGCTGCCCTGGCGGCAGCCGTCTCGTTCCTGGTTATGAATGCATCGATTGGTGCAATGATCACTGTATTTAATCCAAGCGTTGAATCCATTGACACCGGAGTTGTAGGGGCTATTGTCATTGGTATCCTGGTTACTTATTTGAACAATCGATACCGGGGGATTCAATTACCTTCCTTTCTTGGATTTTTTGGAGGCTCGCGGTTTATTCCGATCGTCTCATCGTTTAGTGCTATTTTTGTAGGCGGGATCTTCTTCTTAATCTGGCCAACATTTCAAGGCTGGCTGGTAGCGGCAGGGACTGCTATAGCCGGAATGGGATATTTCGGTACCTATTTATACGGATTCTTGCTTCGTCTTACAGGTGCTGTCGGTCTACACCATATGATTTATCCGATGTTCTGGTTCACAGAACTGGGCGGTGTCGCCACGGTTGCAGGTCAGCAAGTGGTGGGTGCGCAGAAAATCTTTTTTGCCGAACTGGCTGATCCGAATCATGTTGGAATGTTCTCCGAAGGAACCCGTTTTTTTGCAGGACGTTTTGCTACGATGATGTTTGGTCTTCCTGCGGCATGTCTAGCGATGTATCATTGCGTTCCGAAGCACCGTCGCAAGCTTGTGTTTGGTTTGTTCTTTAGTGCAGCGCTGACATCGTTCCTGACAGGGATTACGGAGCCGATTGAGTTTATGTTCTTATTCGTCGCTCCTTGGTTATACGTGATTCATGCGGCTCTAGATGGTCTATCCTTTATGATCGCGGATATGTTATCCGTTCGTATCGGGAATACCTTCTCTGGCGGGGCCATCGACTTCATGCTCTTTGGGGTTCTACAGGGGAATGCCAAAACGAATTGGATCTATGTCATTATTGTGGGGCTCTTCTGGGCTATCATCTATTACCTTGTGTTCCGCTTCTTAATTACGAAATTCAATGTGGCGACACCTGGACGTGAAAGTGATGGGGAGAGCGTATCGGTTGAAACCAAGGACAGCATTGGAGAGACCGCGATGAAAGTGCTGAATGCGCTTGGTGGCAAGGAGAACCTGGAAGATGTCGATGCATGTATTACAAGACTTCGGGTTGCAGTCAAAGATGTATCGAAAGTAGATAAGGATACAATTAAAGAACTGGGTGCTACTGCAGTATTGGAAGTAAAAGGCGGGATTCAGGCTGTATTTGGCGCAAAAGCCGACTTAATTAAACAAAAGATAAATGAGGCTATTGGAGAAGAATAAAAGAGGATATGGCTTGGAGGGAACATATTGTGAAACGAGGATTAATTGTATCATGTCAGGCTTTGCCAGGCGAACCGTTGCATAGTTCGTTTATTATGGGACGTATGGCCATTGCGGCAGCCGAATCCGGTGCGGTGGGGATCCGTGCTAATAGCGTTGAAGACATCGAGGAAATTAAGAAGCAAGTTGAGTTGCCCATTATTGGCATTATCAAAAAAGACTATCCGGGCATGCAATCGTTCATTACAGCGACTATGACCGAAGTGGATGCGCTTGTTGGTACGGGGGTTGAGATTATTGCTGTGCAAGCAACGATGGATCAGGATGAGGCATTCCTGCAATCGATCTTTACAAAATATCCTTCGCAGAAGTTCATGGCGGATATCTCCACAACGGAAGAGGGGTTGCGAGCAGATCGATTGGGGTTCCACTACATTGGAACGACGCTTATTGGTTATACACCGCAGTCTCAGCATGTGGAGAAGTTCACCGTGCTGGAAGAACTGATTAAGCAGTGTAAGAAGCCAGTCATTGCAGAAGGCAACTTCAACACACCGGAGCAGGCTGCAAAAGCGATCGAAATGGGAGCTTACTGTGTGGTTGTAGGCAGCGCCATAACAAGGCCGCAAATCATCACGAAATGGTTCTCGAACGCGGTAAACGAAATTCTATAACAAAAGAGATACGGTTGTACGATAGCTATCCGCGCACCCTTAATAAAAGGCGGGGCTGTCCCCAAAGTCATTGAAGATGACTTAGGGACAGCCCCGCCTTTTACCAATCTTGTGTATTCAATATACATGAACGAACGGTTTTACAGATAAAGCACCAACGCAATAACAGCAGCGAGCACGATCCGATAGATCGCAAACGGCACCAGCTTGATCCGGTTAATCAGCTTCAGGAAGAAGCGGATGGAGATCAAGGCGAAGACGAAGGCTGCCACGAAACCGGCGATGAAGAACGGAAGAGCCTCCAGCGTGAAGTATTCCCAGTTCTTCAGCAGCGACAGTAAGCTGGCTCCGAACATGATCGGCACAGCCATAATGAAGGTGAAGTCAGCCGCCGCGCGGTGACTCATACCGAGCATGACGCCTCCGGAGATGGTGGAGCCGGAGCGGGAGAAGCCCGGCCAGAGCGACAGACACTGAATCAGTCCGACGCTGAATGCCTGTCTGTACGTAATTTGGTCGACAGTGACCACTTTCGGCTCTTTTTTCGAGCTGACTTTATCGGCAACGATCATGAAGATGGCTCCGATCACAAGTCCGATAAGCACCGTTTCGGTGGAAAATAAATGCTCGTCAATCAGGTCTTCGAACAAGACGCCCAGAACACCGGCCGGAATCAAACCGACGATAACCTGGCTGAGCTTCAATCTGCCTGTACCCGCAGGTACGCCTGCTTCAGGCTTTTTGCGTTTGAGTCCCAAGAGATCCAGGAAGCGGTCCTTAAACACAACGAGGACGGCGAGAATGGAGCCAAGCTGAATGACAACCTTGAAGGTGTTGGCTACGTATTTCGTCAGAAACTCCTCGGATTTCAGCCACATATCATCAACGATGATCATATGTCCGGTAGAGGATACAGGAGCGAACTCGGTCAGTCCCTCGACGATTCCCAGAATAATTGCTTTCAGGATGGTTAAAAAATCCATGACCTATAGTCTCTCCCTTACAAAAAATATTAAAAGTAATGATACGAATGATGAATGGCATGAAATGCGTGATCCAATCTTCAACTTTTCAGCGGGCACCCGATTTTAAGCTGACTTTCTCCGCTTGCGGAAGAAAAGGAACAGAAACGCAATCACGGTCACAGCTATTACAGCATAAGCGATATTGGAATAGACGTCCATGAAGGCCACGATTTTTTCCCATGAACCGCCGACAGCGGCTCCCACGCATACCAGAATAATGTTCCAGATCAGTGTACCGATCGTCGTGAAGAGGAGGAACATGCCGAACTTCATGTTGGACATCCCCGCCGGGATGGAGATCAGGCTTCGGATCAGCGGAATCATACGGCAGAACAGCACGGTCCAGTAGCCGTATTTATCAAACCACGCATCCGCCTTGCGGATGTCTTCTTTTTTGACGCGAAGGATATGTCCCCAACGATCCACGATTTTTTCAAGCCGCTCGACATCGAGCAGGCGACCAATCCCGTACAGAATAACAGCACCGGCTATAGATCCGATCGTAGCTGCAATAATTACGCCTGGTACCGTCAATTTCGTGTAGGTGGTCATGAATCCGCCGAAGGTAAGAATGACCTCGGAGGGGATTGGAGGAAACACGTTCTCCAGGGCAATCATCAGCAGGATGCCGATATAGCCGAACTGCTCCATAATATCCGTAATCCAGTTTTCCAAAAGTTACACCTCTTTCAAAGTAAGAATGCTGCTTACATCCTTTATATAAGGGTCTGCTTCAGCTTGCGCAGATACTGACTGCGGATGAAGAAGAAATACATAACCTGCATCATCAGGAAGCTGATCAGCACGATGCCCATTTCTGCCGCAATGGATAAATAGAAGTAGCTCTGCAGCGCGACAAAAGCAAAGATGCTGTGCACAATCGCAAGGCCGATCGGAACAAAAAACAGCAGAGCCAGCTGTCCGGTGACGATCCGCCGGAACTCCTTATCGGTCATTCCAAGCCGGGATATCGTGGCATAATGCCTGCGGTCATAATCCAGATCGGCATAGAGGCGGAAGTACAGGAAGCTTCCTGCCGCGATAAAAAACACCGTACCCACAAGCAGTGCCGCGAAGAGCAGCATATTGTACAGGCTGTCCCGGAGGGCAAACAGCGTGCCGCTGACCGCCAGCGCATAAGGCTGGCCCATCTCATAACGCACCGCCCCGCGTGGGGCCAGATGAGGGACGATGCCCTCAGTCTTCGTGAAATCATCTACATAGAAGCCGGTGTACCGCTCTAGCCGGACCGGATTCGTGATGGCGGCGAAGGTTTCGTCACTGACCACAAGCCCGCCGAAGCGGGAATCGTTGTCCATTTCCGGCAGCAAATATTCCGGTACGCCGACATGATCGGAATAACCGGTTTCATGCAGGAGGATTTCGGAATCATGGATCCGGTATGAAGCGTGCTCCCGATGGCGAATATAAGCTCTGTCATTTTGCGAGGCAATGAGAACAAGAGCATCCTCACCGCTCAGCGGCTGTTCATCAAATGGCAGCCCCGCCATCAGCACCGCCGCCTTATAGTCGGAGAAGGAGATCAGTGCCAACGGATTTTGCAACTGCCCGACCTGCGCGGAAGCCGGCTGGGCTTCCGTATATTTCACGCGAAACGATAGCGTTTCAAACGGTATTTTTTTCGATTCAAGCTCCTGTCGAATTTCATGTAAATGCTGTTTCTCGGAGATGTCTCCCGTTTTGGCAAGATAGCCGATGGCGGCAGGGAAATCCTCATTGAATTGCTTCGTGAGCACCGGGATGGAGGCAAATACGCCTACCGAGCAAAAGGAAACAGCCAGCACGATGGTTACCATCGAGAACATCTGTGCATGATCCCTAAGCCGGTAATGCAGGCTGGATAGCGAGATCAGCTTGGTTCGTCTCCAGGCTAACCGGCGGCTCTGTTTCAGCCTTCGCACAAGAGCAACGCCTAACTGCGTATACAACAGATAGGTGCCGATCATCGTCATGAAGGTAACCGGAAACATGCGCAGCGCGAGGGTCGACGCGCTTGTTGTGGCTGCCAAGCTGTAGCTGACCACCAGCAGCACGGTTGCCAATATGGCTAACCAGGGCGATGTCCTGGGCGCCGTTTTCGGCCGCTGTCCGGACTGAAACAGATCGATCAACGCTTTAGGACGCAGCAGCCAGGATGTGCACAGCGAGATAATGATAAACAGCAGCACGTAACTTGCGACCGTCAGTCCAAGCGCACGCAGGGGCAGTCGAAACGGCAGGGGCGGGATTCCAAGAAAGGCCGAACCAGCCATCAGAAACAGCTTGCCTGTAATGACGCCGAATAGGATGCCCGTTGCAATGGCACTAACGCCGATGATCATATTTTCGAGAAAAACCATCTTGTTAAACTGGCGATCCGTCATGCCATGCATGAACAGAATGCCGAACTCGCGCTTGCGCGTCTTTAGAAAGGCCCCGACGGAATACAGCACGAAGAAAAACGAGAATACATACATGATCAGCTCGGCGCCGAGCATCGCTTGGATAACAACCGGATAGAACATCTCGCCCGCTATCGAAGGATGGAACAGGAACAGCGCGCACACAAAGAATATCATGACGGAGAATGCGCTGCTTAAGAAATAGGCTGCATAGGTCCGCTTATTCCTCAGGACATTCCTAAAAGCGAATTGTCGAAAGGTCATGACTGCCTCCTCCCAGTAAAGCCAGCATGTCGATGATTTTCTGGAAAAAGGCTTGGCGGTTGTCACCGCAATACATTTCATTATATAGTTGTCCGTCCTTGATGAACAAGACGCGGTCACAGTAGCTGGCTGCCACCGGATCATGAGTGACCATGAGAATCGTTGCGAAAGCCTCTTTACTCGATGCGGAAAGCGTCTGCATCACCTCTTTGGAGGCTTTGGAGTCCAGGTTGCCTGTGGGCTCGTCAGCGAGAATCAGGGAGGGCTCCTGAATGAGTGCCCTGGCTATGGCAGTTCGCTGCATCTGTCCGCCGGAAATCTCATAGGTATGCTTATGCAGAATGGATCCGATGGCGAGTCGATCAGCGATCCGGCTCAGCCGGCTGCCCATTTCGTCCAGCGGCATGCCTTCCAGCGTTAACGGGAGAACGATATTTTCCTCAACGGTGAGCGTATCCAGCAGATTGAAGTGCTGGAAGACAAAGCCCAGCTCCCGGCGCCGAAACAGAGCAGTGTCGCTTCTGCTGAGCAGATGAGGATTGCGCCCATTGATGATCACTTCCCCGGCCGTGGGCTGATCAATGGTTGCAATCAGATTGAGGAGCGTGGTTTTTCCGCTGCCGGATGGACCCATAATACCGACGAACTCTCCTTTGGCGACGTTGAAGTGAATATTGTTCAGCGCTTGAAACGCCACTTTACCCTCGTAGATTTTGGATAGATGCTTGACGCTCAGGATGGGCATATCTTCACTCCTCTATAACGATGATCTCATTGTAAAAGATTCGGTCGCCTCCATGCCATATTCGTAACTTACAGTTACCTTACAACCTTGTAAGGTTTCTTGAACGGCCGTAAGTTAGATGTTAGATCAGGGACTGCCACTGCCATAGTATCCGAATGGGCACTAAGCAGAGGCGCTGCTTGCCATGAAGCTATTGAGCAATGTGGCCTGAAGAATCCATGAAAATGATACGGACCGTCGTTCCTTCATCCACTTTGGATTCGATCTCGAAGGCATGTCCAAGCTTATCGCATATTTGTTTGACAAGAAACAGCCCCATGCCTGTCGATTCTTGGAACCTGCGACCGTTCTCTCCGGTGAAATAGGGGTCGAATACCCGCGGCAGGTCGCTTTGGGGAATGCCGATGCCTTCGTCCCGGATCTCAAGCACAACTTGATTCTCCCGGGTGTAGCCGTTAAAAAAGAGGGTGCCATGTTCCTTCAGCGTATACCGAACCGCATTGGTCAGCAGCTGCGTCAGCACAAAAGAGAGCCATTTCTCGTCCGTGGCCACCGTTAGTCCGGAATCGATCCGGATGGACGGGTAAATTCTCCGCCGGATAAACAAACGCTTTTGCTCGGAAGTGACATGACGGACGATTCGCTGAAGCGGCAGGTTCTCCACGTGAAAATCATGCTCGAACGTATCAAGCCTTGCGGTATACAGCACCAGATCAAGCCCTTTTTTGAGTCGGTCCAGCTCGTCGCCGATTGCAGCGAAACGGGGATCATCGTCATCTTGAAGAATCAGGTGAATGACCGAAATCGGCGTTTTCATCTGGTGGGCCCATTGGTTGATGAACTGAAGATGTCCTTCAATTTTATGTTTATAGTTATGCAGATCCGTGGTGTAATGCCGGAACTGGGTTTTTAGCAGCTGATGAAGCGCTTCAGCGAGCGGAGTGTGAGAGGATTCTGCCGAGGATTCGCCGGTGAGGGATTCTCCCGGGAGTGGCTGCTCTAATCGTTTATAGAACGAACGGTTGGCAATAAAGCGAAAGGCCAGATAGCCGAGAAGCAGCAGTAAGCTGATGATGCTCGCGTACAGACTGACCGTCAAATTGCGATAACCATCCAGTCTGTAAATGAGCGTTATCAACATAAGCTGGGCAATGTATACCATTATTAAGGGACGCTGTTCTTGCAGGAATAGCTTCATGCTTTGTCCCTCCAGTTCGGTACCAGTCGATAGCCGCGACCGCGCACGGTTTGAAGGCCATCCTCGATTCCGAGGGCAGTGAGTTTCTTGCGGACGCGGGTGATGTATACGTTCAGTGTATTATCGTCCACAAAGGCCTGATCATCCCATATTTTCTCGAGAAGCCGGTCTCTGCTGACGATCTGCTCGGGCTTCTTCATTAACTCGTCCAATATTTTGGCTTCGGTATGGCTGATTTCCGTCTGGGTCTGCTCAAGCGACAGGGAGAGACGCTCAACGTCGAGCGTAAGCCCGGCGACGCTCAGAACCCGCTCATTCTGTGCGACAGCATAGGAGCCGTAGGCACGCCGGAGCTGACTCTTGATTTTGGCCATGGCAATCTCGTAGTCAAAAGGTTTGGTTATATAATCGTCGGCGCCGTTTTCTAAGGCCATCACCTGATCCATTTTCCCGTCACGGGCGGAGATGAAGATAATCGGACAGGTGGAGAGGCTGCGGAACTGGCGGCACCAATAATAGCCGTCGTATTTTGGCAGATTGATATCCAGAAGCACAAGGTGGGGGCCATACGATTCAAATTGATCGCGTACCGTCTCGAAGTCATGAACGGACTGCGTCATGTAACCGAATTTATGAAGATACTCTTTCAGCAGGTTAACCAGTCCGGTATCGTCTTCGACAATAAAGATTTTGAACATATCGATCATAGTCCCTTCATTCGACATTCTAGTACCGACTGTATTGTACCAAATTGTAAAGATTTAAGGAAAAAAATATGTTAGCAAAGACAACGGAAATCGCTGCTGAAACGAAAAATTTCCTACAGACCGCCGCTTCGTGAACGAACGGTGCATGAAGGGGATTACAGGCTAGGGACTGATGCCCGGCCACTCGGCACGAAAAACCGTTCCTTGGTTGACCTTGCTGTCCACGTTAATCTGCCCCCCATGCGCGGAAATGATGGATTGGGTAATGGATAATCCAAGACCCGCACCGCCATACTGTCTGGTCCGGGATTCGTCGATACGGTAGAAGCGCTCGAACAGATGGGGGAGATGCTCCTTCGGAATCCCGGCTCCATTATCGGCAACCAGCAGTACGACCTGGTCTTTGGTTTTATTAACCGTTACGGTAATCTGCCCTGTAGTTGAGTCAGTATGCTGTACCGCATTATGAAAGAGGTTGTAGATGACCTGTTTGATTTTATCGGGATCACATCGGCACAGCACCGGTACCGCTCGAATCGCTACACTCCTGCCTTGGGCAAGCATCTGTAGATGAGGCTCCATTTCAAGCAACAGCTGATCCAGCCGGGTTTCCTGCAGATGGAGCTCCGGCTTGCGATCAAGCTTGGCTAACAGAAGCAAATCTTCAACCAATTTCTTCATGCGCTTGGATTCCCCGTGCATGCTGGATAGTGCAGCATGCAGCTGCTCCGGGTTGTCGGCGGCGCCGCGGCCCAGCACTTCCAGAAAACCGTGAATCGAAGTCAGCGGCGTTCGCAGCTCATGCGAAGCATCGGCAATAAACCTCCGCATCTGCTCTTTGGCTTCGCGTTCGGCATCAAACGCATCCTCGAGCCGTTCCAGCATGCCGTTAAACGATTCGGCCAAGCGGTCAATCTCCCGTTGACCCTGCACGGCAGGAAATCGCTCCGCCAAGTTTCCGGCATCCGTGCGTTCGACCGTTTTGACCATTTGGTTCAGCGGGTGGAGCGTCCGGCGCAGCAAAGGCAGGTACAATGCAATCCCCGCAGCCATGGCAAGTAAAGCCAGTACGGCAAAAATCAGCAGCTGCCGCAATAGAACGGCATGCAGCGGCTGCGTATCCAATCCAAGCTGCAGCACACCTGAGGGGCTGTTTGGGTTGCCGTAAGGACGAAAGACAATGATCTGCTCGATGCCTTCGGCATTGTCGATCACTACATACGAAATAGGCTGACGTCCCTGGAATTTTTCCAGAATCGCTGAATAAACCTCTGCTGTCAGCTGTGGTGCGGACAGACCGTTGCCAGCGGCGAGGTCGGTATACCCTCCGTCAACTTCTATCTTGGCAAGCGACATGTTTGGCAGAAAAAACATAGGTCTGTCTCCCTGACGCGGATTTTCCGGAAGGGCTTCGTTATTTCGCCCTGCAGACCGGTTACGCGGCTCCCGATCAGGCTCCCATATCTCCACGGGGATAGAGCGAGCCTGAAGGGAAAGAGCCTCGGCTTGATTGCGGAACAGGGCATTTTTCATTAACACATATTGCAATGCGCCGATCAGCACGAGCAGAAGCGCCAAGACGATGAGGGATCGTGACAGGAGCTGCGTACGTAGAGACGTAGGTCCGGATGAACGTATTCGCAAACTCATGGCAAATCAACCCGGTAGCCGGCTCCGCGAAGCGTGCGAATGACCCGGTGTTCCTTATCGCCGAGCTTCTCGCGCAGGGATCGGATATAAACCTCCACGATGTTGTCCTCTCCGCCAAAGTCATAATCCCACACAATATTCAAAATGTTTGGTTTACTCAAAACGCTGCCGTGTTTGGTCACAAGCAATTTAAGCAGCTTATACTCCGTGGGGGACAGCTCAAGTGCCTCCCCTTGGTATGCAATTTCTTTCTTGCGGTCATCGATGGTGAATGGGCCAAGCTGGAGTTCACCCAGCAGGCTCGGGAACTGATTGCGCAGCCTTGCTTGAATTCGGGCAAGCAGCTCTTCGAAACTGAAGGGCTTGGCCATGTAATCATCCGCGCCGATCATGAGGCCCTTCACACGGTCATCAATCTCGTCCTTTGCGGTAAGCATGATGATCGCGACATCCCGGCCCTCCTCCTTCAAGCGTCGGCATGCCGCAAGTCCGTCCATTCCCGGCATCATCACATCGAGAACGATGATATGCGGCTCGAAGCGGCTTGCTTCCATTATTGCAGATTCCCCATCGGGGGCCGTCCGCACCACAAACCCTTCATTATGGAGACCAAGCTCCAGAAACTGCAGGATATGCGGCTCGTCATCCACGAGCAAAATGCGAATACGATGCATTGATTCCATAACACAAAACTCCCCTTATCTCATTCCTTCAACTTTATCATACGTGCTCCAGCTGAATGAAAACTGAACATAAACTGAAAATAAACTGAAAATAAACTGAAAAGTGATTCGCAAATATGCATCCTCAATAAGGGAATTTAAGGATGTTGATATATATTCTGTTATCGTGGATACTATCTTAAAGCCGAGACAATCAATGCAGCACCTGTTCAAGGTCATCATGGATGGGTGAAAGGAGGAGACTGGACATGATAGGAAATGTATATCCACCCGAGGATCAGAGCAAGGGCTCTCTCGATGGAGGAAGGATAACGGAGCAGAAGCCGATCGGTTTCTCCGGAGAAGGGTCTGCCGTGACCCGGGTGGGACCGCTTTTCTATTGGTCCTGGTTTCGTTCGCCCGTCGAAGGTTATATCGCGCCTCATCCCCATCAGGGTTTTGAAATCGTAACTTATATGATTCAGGGGAAGGGCGTTCATAAGGATTCGCATGGTACGCACAATGAGTTGGGGGCTGGAGGCCTGCAATTGATGAGGGCGGGTTCCGGACTAACGCACGAGGAACGTCTCACTGGGCCGGATGCAGAAGGATTTCAGATTTGGTTCGAGCCGTATCTTCGCGATTCATTGAAACAGAATCCTGCCTGTCGTCAGTATCGACCGGATTCCTTTCCGGTAACCCGCATACAGGGTGGGCTGGTTAAAACGATGATTGGCGGTTCTGCGCCAACTGATTTATCCGTTGATGTGAGGATGCTGGATATTCAGATTCTGGCCGGGAACGAAGCTCAGTATGAATTGAAGTCCGGCAGGAGAGCGGCTGTGCTTGCCGTGAGGGGAGCGGGCAGCTTTTGTGCCGAAGAGGAAAGCCTCCAATTTCGTCAGCGGGACTTTATGGTAATGGATACGAAGCATGGCGAGACGCTGAGCCTTAAGGCGCAAGAGAATGTCAGGGTCATCCTGATTGACGTACCGGAAAACCCTGGGTATCCGCTCTATTCCAAGAGGCCATAAGGTTAAATGTTTACAAAATTGTAGTGGAATGAAATTTAGGATGTACGATAAACTAGAGTCTGTCAGATGGGGATGCCCGTCTGGACAGGCTTTTTTAGCTGTCGGAGTGATTCAAATATATTCTCTCATGCAACAATAACAACAAAAAATACGTATATATGGTAAGTAGAAAGACCCAACAGAGAATTCCGGAGTTCGTTATACCGGGATGGTTGGGTTATTTTGGCATGTATTATTTCTAAAATAATCTATTTATACTAAATTAAAGTATAAAAAGAGACTAAAGTCCCCCTCTTTACCAATAGTTGGCATACGTTTTTGTGAGGATGGTAGCATGCGTCCCAAGACATAGCCTGTCTATAATGATTGCGGGATCACGAAAATGACAATTTCGTCATTCCACAATCTAACGAGATGGGGGAGATCATTATTTTCTCGAAAAAAAGCTTTAAACAATTGATGGCCGGAGCGCTTCTATCAGCAGCTGTTCTTGGTTCTTACGGATATGGGTCTGTGAATGAAGTGGCTGCTGCCAGCGTGCAGTCAGTAACCAAAGGTGTAGCAAGCTCGAATGTGTATATGCGCAATCAGCCTTCGACTTCGGGTAAAGTCTTGGATCGTGTGTATAAAGGTGACAGCGTTCAAATTCTGGGTAGCAGCTCAGGGTGGTATAAGATTAAAACTTCGGAGGGTAAGCAAGGATATGCTTCCTCTAAATATATTAACCAAAGTAACGGCTCTTCTAACAATTCCGGCAGTAATTCCGGCAATTCGGGAAGCACTGCGCCTTCTGCAAGCGCAAGCGTTGAAAAAGTAATCAGTGCAGGCATGAAGTATCTGGGCACGCCATATGAATTCGGTTCTAACCGCAATTCAACGAAAACCTTTGACTGCTCGGCCTTTGTCCGCCGCGCATTTATGGACGGCGCTAACATTACGCTGCCAAGCGATTCCCGCAAGCAAGGGCAGTACATCAAGGACAAAGGAACTGCTGTATATAACGTGAATCAATTAAAACGCGGGGATCTGGTATTCTTTATGAGTTACAGAGGTTCATCGGCATCCGCCTATGCCGGATTGGACAAGTCCAAACAGCGGATCACGCATGTAGCTATTTATCTGGGAGATAATAAACTGCTGCATACGTATTCGAAACAATCCGGTGGTGTCCTGGTAGGCACCTTCGGTGATTCCTGGAAAAATCGCTTCGTGCATGGCGGAAGCGTCCTGTAACGTATCTGTGTCATTTTTTCATTAAGTATATATTCATACTTAGTATGAGATAGAAGGACTGTCCGAATTGATCTGAACGATCTTTAACGGGCAGTCCTTTGTTATTTGGGATTTGCTTTTCACCTTTGATTTTTAGTAAGGTGGACAATAGAGAACGGACAGCATCAAGAAATGGACAGGAGGGACGACGATGAATGGTGGACAGCGTTCCAATATCAAACCGGGACTCGAGGTTGATATCGTATTGAAGCAGGATCAGCGAACGGGCAAATTAACCCGTGGCGTTGTTAAAGATATTCTGACCAATTCCCCGAACCATCCGCATGGCATTAAAGTACGACTTCAAGATGGCCAGGTGGGACGGGTAAAGAACATTTACGAGTCTTGAAAATTCAATGTATCCTGCGGCCATCATAATTCAGGCTGCCATTATATAGTACAGTTTGAGTATAAGTCGATCCAAAACTTCGCAAATTTGAGGGGGGTTGGATGCGGCTTTTTTGCATTTCTATGCAACATTGCCTTCAGATCATCCGTCTGGAAGTTGAGGTGAAAGTAAAGATGAAAAGATACCTTTATATCGGGTTTATCTTGTTGCTTATTATGCTAACAGGTTGTGTGAAGCAGGAGACGCAGGGGGCGGCTCCGTCTGATCCTACATTGAATAAAGCTGCCAGGGGAAGTCAGGCGGAAATGACCGACGGCGACTTCGTGTATCGACTCGTTAGCGAGAAAGAGAAGTATGAACGGGGAGATCAGGTTCAAGTATACGGGGAGCTGGAATATATCGGCGAAAAGGATGAGATTACGATCGGCCATGCGGCTTCCGTCTTTTATTTCCCGATGAAAGAGCTCACAAGGGACTACAACATCAGTTACGCCATGAATGAGCCTTATATCACCACCAAGCTGAAAAAGGGCGAGCCACTGCGGGAATATTACAAAATCGGCGGCGGTTACGACAGCAGGGACGACAAAAGGTACAAGGATTTCATCCATTCGCTGAAGGATGGTTTTCCGGGCGGGCACTACGTCGTCTACGGATCTGCGGATTTCGTGATTGATTTACAGTCGCACGGGGCGGACCCGGGCGGTTCGAATGGGGAAGAGCCGAAGAGGTATAAGATACAAGCCGAGATCGAATTCAGCGTAAGTGAAGATACGAAGTAAATAACGATGGAAGGGGTATCTCGCAGGTCTTATGGACCTATGAGATACCCCTTTTAACATTCTTATGCTTATTGGAAGCCTTGGCCTTGATGTGTGTTAGGAAAACCCTGTTGGCCAAACGAAGGCTGAATGTGCTGTGTTTGGTTATGAGCTTGCACGGAATTCTCGACTTGCCTAACGATTTGGGAGATTTGCTGATACTGCTGCATCGCTTGTTGATGGCCTTGAAGGGCAGACTGGATCATCTGTGCCGCTTGGCGCTCTCGCTGAGCGAGCTCCTCCAGGCGGGCTGTATTTTGCTGCTCCTGCTGCATCAACTGCTGGTACATAGCCGAAGCCTGCTGCGTTTGTTGGGTTAACTGCTGAAGAATTTGCTCGCACTGACGAATTTGCTGCGAAATTTGCGAGTTATTGTTATTCATTTGATACATAGCGTGTATTCCTCCTAAGAATTGTGGTTTCAAATCCTTGGTTAGTGTACGGAAGAATACGTGAAAACATCCTGATTATAAAGTAAGCTGGCCCTCCAATATATGGACAAACTCCTCCAGAAAAGCTTGGTCCTCCTGGTCGAAACGGTTCTTTAGCGGACTATCGATATCGAGAACGCCATACAATGCCCCGTCCACCATTATCGGAACGACAATTTCGCTGTTCGAAGCTGCATCACAGGCAATGTGCCCGGGGAATTCATGTACATCGGGAACAAGCAGTGTCGTCTGTTCAGCCGCAGCCGTGCCGCAAACGCCACGATTCATCGGAATCCGAATGCAAGCGGGCAGACCTTGGAACGGTCCAAGCACCAGTTCTTTACCATCATAGAGATAGAAGCCGACCCAGTTCGTATCCGATAGAAACTGCTTGAGGAGCGCAGAGGCATTGGACAAATTGGCAATGGCATTGGGCTCATCGTGTATAAGTGCTTTTAATTGGTTCAGGACCTGTACGTATTGCTCGCTCCGGGTGCCTTCATAGGGTGTGTTTTGAAACATGTGGATTTCCGTCCTTCCTTTATTCGCGTTGGTTTAATGACCTTAGTATAAGTATATGATATTCGTCAAGGGATAAGCCACGGAGAAGAGAAGCATCAAGAGGATCCGGCTGATTCCTCTTCCAGGCGCAAGGGTAATGTATGACATGACCAGGTATTAATTTTAATCAGATGGAGGGAGAGACCTTAATGCGGGCAGACGTACAGAATTTGTTTATCGGTATTCATATGCTCTATTACGCCCATGAGCGGGACTTAACGATCAGCGAGATGCAGCCCGAGTTGGAGCGCCATGGATATAAGGTTGGCGACCGGGAGGTTAAGCATGAGCTCGAACGCTTGACCGAGGAGAACTTCCTGACGGCGCACGGGGAAGGATACAGTCTCACGGGAGCCGGGATCGAGGAATTCAAGGAAATCCAGAGCAGGCTTAAGGAGCTTTGTGATGAAGTGCTTAAACCGGTGAATCCGAAGAAGGCAGACTCCATGGCGTAGGTAGATAATAGGTATAACATTAGAAGAAGCCCCCGACTCACGCTGGTTCTTACGCGTGCAGGCGGGGGCTTTTTTGAAGAGATATGAAGTATCAACTCCGGTCTATATCGTTTCAAGTGAGCCGTCCAACTCCAACTGGAAAGAATGCGGGGCAGGCGCAGCTTCCGTATCCGGCTGTGATACTCGTTCAGCGTCCACCTGCGGTGCTCTTACGGGTTGATCTATATGTTCACGAAGGAAAGAGTGCACGCTTTCCCGATATTGCTTGGGATCAACGTGATAAGCGTTTGCATGGATAGCGCCTTCGATAAGAAGAAGTTTTTTCGGTTCCGGTTTGGCCTCAAACATCTCGATACTCATTCGGGTAGGCACGTAATTATCCTTGGTACCATGAATAAACATAACCGGCAGCGTACTGTTCCGAACAGCACGGATCGGACTGACTTGATCGAGGCTGAACCCGGCTTTGCGCCGTATTCTGGCATTGACCCAAGACAGGAACGGCACCGAAGGGATTTTGTTAATGCGTGTAAGC
Source organism: Paenibacillus sp. p3-SID867 (assembly GCF_025142895.1). Classification (NCBI taxonomy): domain Bacteria; kingdom Bacillati; phylum Bacillota; class Bacilli; order Caryophanales; family Paenibacillaceae; genus Paenibacillus; species Paenibacillus sp. p3-SID867. Next base: position 3,460 of record NZ_JAMBDM010000014.1, on the reverse strand, counting down.
TGATGCCGCATTAAATCCGTCAAATCGGAATACGGACAATCGGCAATGACAAGCTTGACCTGCGGCTCGGCAATGGACAAATATTCAAGCACGGTCCCGCCTCCCAGCGATTGACCATGAAGCCCGATGGCCACATCCTGTCCATACTGCCGAATAAGCCAGCGAACCCACGCTTGCACATCGTGTTTCTCATAATAGCCGTACGTGGTATAACGTCCTTCGCTTCGCCCATGCCGGCGTTGGTCGATAAGAAGGACATTGTAGCCCTCTTCTGTGAACAAATCGATGAATTGGGTGGATACGGCTCGGGATCCGGTATAGCCGTGTGCGAGAAGCATCCAATGCTTGGAGCCGGGATTGTTCTCAATGGCTGCGCCGCACAGCTTTAAACCGTCAAAACTTGTGATGACCACTTCGTTCTTCTGAAGCGACTCATATTGCTCTCTGCTGTACAGTCCGGCTTTTTCCAGCACGGTGAACAGCCTGAGATCGTTCTTTACTCTCATCCTTGTAATCTGCAGATATCCGATTTGCGTAATGGCAGCGGGAATGATAACGACGGTGAACAGCAAGATAATCGCGATATTCATACTCAGATGACTTTCCTCCTTCTTCGGTACTGTTCAACGGGGCTGTAACATGCATATTGACGGAAGCCTTCCGAATCCATCAATATAGATACATCCAGCTTCTAGAGATACTGAAGGATGACCAGGACACGGGTTAAATATTCGCTATACTCTTTTATACACGACATAGTATCACCGGAAACATTCGATACAAGTCGGATTTTTTGCAAGGAGGTGCAAAAACCATGTATGTCTGCAAGGGAATCATTCCGGAAATGAATGGCCGGCGAATACGGCTGCGCAGGATGGAGACGGATGATGCGGAAGCGATGTTCCGCTGCTGGTCCGATCCGAATACGACCGCTTTTCTGGATTTGCCCACCATGCATTCGGCTGAGGACGCAAAGGCTTTGATTCATTGGCTGCATCTGCTTGCCGAGCAGGACGAGGCCATCCGCTGGGGCATCGAAGCCATCGACACAGGCCAATTGATCGGCAGCTGCGGGTTTAATATTTGGCAGCTGGATGGCGCGTTCAAAGGCGAATTCGGCTGTGAGCTCACAAGCGCTTTATGGGGGCAGGGCTTCATGTCAGAGGCAGCCGAAATGGTTGCGGCATTTGGGTACACTTCCATGGGACTGAACCGGATTGAAGCTTTTGTTGATCCGAGAAATGAACGGGCATGCCGTTGGTTTACGAGGATCGGCTATACGCGCGAAGGCGTCTTAAGAGATTATCGCCATACGCCAAGCGGTTACGTGGATGCCGTCGTTTTTTCACGTTTAAGAAAAGATTGGGCAAGGCAGATAGAAAGGCAGGAGTTGTAATATGCTGATTCAATATGAGAAGGGTAACACGCTTCTTCATCGATATGATCCATTAAGCAAGCTGGTGATATTATTTTGCACCGCTGTGATAGCCATGCTGCTTGATCAGGCCTGGCAGCAGGCGTTATTCCTTCTGTTATGCATCGGACAAGCCCGATTTGCAGGCCAGGTGTCAGGCAAGCGGCTGCTGGGAGGGATCCGGCTGATTGCGATCGTTGCTGTACCCTATTTCATTCTGACCAGCCTGACGGTCAAGGGAGAGACCATATGGCTGCAGTGGGGACCCATCTCCTTAACAGAGGAGGCGCTTAACGCTGCGGGTGCCATGACGCTCCGGATGTTTACCTTGTTTCTAACCTCGATGGCTTATATTTTGACGACAGATCCGAGAGAACTGGTAGCCGAATTGACCAGACGTCTTCGAATCCCTTACCGGTTTGCGTTTGGCATATCCGCTGCGCTAACCTTTATCCCGCTGTTGGAGGAAGAGGGAACCCATATTTTGGCTGCCCAGCAGGTAAGGGGCCATCGGCCACCAAGGGGCCTAGGTAACCGAATCAGCTATGGCTTGAAGTTTGTCTCGGCTGTTCTGCTCAATGCGCTGCGGCGCGTGCAGCAAACGGCGGGTGCCATGGAGTCCAAAGGCTTTGGCGCGTATCCGGAACGAACGTACCGTACGGAGGTTAACATTCCTTTATGGGCGGTCATATCGGCTGTCATGTATGTGTTAGCAACGGTTTTTGTGTGGTGGATTGTTTAAATTGTTAACCTTTTATATTAAAAATTAGGTTGACGGTTGGGGAGGAAGCATGCAAAATATGAAATGAAGCATCCGAAAGTGCTAGTACAGCCAGTCATGGCTGGAATTAAGGAGGACTACATTTGAATTCATCATCATCTTCAAAAAAATGGTTTGCTTTTACGACCCAGGAAATTATCCTGATGGCGATGCTCGCTGCCGTCAATGCCGTTCTAACGGTGTACATAGGGCCGGTTAACAAACTGCTGAGCAGTCTTGGCGGGCCCATCGCAACTTCGACGACCACAGGCATCTACATGGTGTATGGGCTCTTGGCCTATTACATCATTCGTAAACCGGGGACGGCGGTTGTCACCTTTGCGATTGGCGGCACGATTCAAGCTCTGACGGGTACGGTATACGGCATCGCTTCGTGTTTTGTAGCCGCAGGCTGTTATATGATCGTGGCCGAGACGATTTTTGCCATCTACCGCCACAAAAAGTGGAGTGCCGGCGTGCTCATGCTGGTTGGCGGCGCGATGGTACCGCTGTGGTTTCTGTTCGCGGCCAACATGTTCGGATATACGTCTTGGCCGCTTGAAGTGCTTGGTATTGCGCTGGTCGTGCGCATTCTGAGCGGTGTGCTCCTCTGCGGTCTGTTAACCAAAGTGTTAGGAGAGGCGTTAGTGAAGACAGGCCTGCTTCGCCGGTTTGCCGTCGCCGTAAAGGGATAGTTCCATGTCGGGATCAACGGTAACATGCCGGGACCTCGGATTTCTTTACGATGGAGAAGAGCGCCCGGTTATACAGGATCTCCATCTGGAGATCGAGCAGAACGGGTGGGTCGCGGTCCTCGGGGCAAGCGGGAGCGGGAAGTCAACGCTGTGCCAGCTGCTGTGCGGTCTTCTTCCGAGGAGCGGCGGAGGCACAAGAACCGGGGAAGTGCTGCTTAATGGTTTCGATCCCGCCACGGCGCCGATTGCCGAGGTGGCCGAGGCGATAGGGGTATTGTTTCAGGATCCGGATGCACAGCTCGTTCAGGGCATCGTAGAGGACGAGGCGGCCTTCGGTCCTGAAAATATGCGGGTTTCACCCGCTGAGATTGAGGAGCGGGTGGTGCAGTCCCTTACGGCGGTCGAGCTGCTGGAGCGCCGGATGGATCCGGTGCGCAGCCTGTCCGGCGGACAGCGGCAGCGGACGGCCATTGCCGCGGTGCTGGCGCTGCGCCCGCGGCTCTTCGTCTTTGACGACGCCTGCGCCAGCCTGGATGCCGCGGCGCAGGCGAACTTCCTGCAGCTGTGCCGCAAGCTGCAGGCGGAGGGCCG
>NZ_JAMBDM010000013.1:0-183094 GCF_025142895.1 Paenibacillus sp. p3-SID867 | reverse complement strand
CCCCCCCCCCGGGAATGAAGAAGAGCCGACTATTTTTTTAGCCGGCTCTTCTTCACATAACCTTATCGATCGTGCGAGATTATGTCTCTTGTGCAGTAAGTACATGTTCCGGCGCTTTTTGGTTCATGATCGGCACCATGACGAGTGAGCCAAGAAGAAACAGTAATCCTGCTCCGCTATAGATCGTACTCAGCGAAAAGGCGTCTTTTAACGCGCCAGCGAAAGACATGGAAATGACCATCATGCCAACAAACATCGGATTCAGAACCCCATTCACCCGACCGACAATGGAAGCATGCGACCATTTCAGGATCATGGTGCTGATCCCGATATGAATGCAAGGAAAAACAAGCCCATTTAGAAATTGAACGGTCAGCGTGACCGGAACACTAGTCGAATACCCCACTATGGTTGTACAGACCGCGCCTGCCAGCATGCCGATGGCAAGAAGAACCTGCGGCGGAACCCGCTTCGCGAAGACGGCCACGATTCCGCCGCCGATGAGCATGGCTGCGCCATTCACCATTAGCAGATATTGCAGGAACTCTTCGCTCCTGCCCAGCCGCTCCGTTACGATAAACAGGTTGAGCGCTTGGGCTACGCCAACAGCGAGTCCGGCGAGAATAAACGCAAGTCCGAGCATGCGCAGCACTTGGCTTTGCCAAACATAGCGGAAGCCTTCAACGAAGTCCTTACGAAATTGCCCTTTTACGGCGGCTGTTTGAGATTTCATATCATCCTCCGGCAGGCGAATCAGGACGAGCGCGGATAACAGAAAAACTACGCCCATTACAGCAATCGATGTTTCAAGGCCAAACGTGCTGTAAACGAATGTGCCTAGCATAGGGCCAAGGACCATGAAGATGGCCATCAGCGATTGGAATAAAGCCATCCCCTGCTGCAGTTGTTCTTCAGACACGTGATACTTAAACAATCGCATACTTGAAGGTTGCGAGAACTGCGAAAGAATAGCTGAGATGAATGCGACAAGGTAGACGGATTGCCATGAACCGTAATGGATGGTCAGAAGCACTACGAATACCGATACCGCGGATAATAAATCGCACCAGATCATCGTTCGCTTTGGCTTCCAGCGGTCCGCAAATGTACCTCCGATGAACGAAAAAACAAATATCGGGGCAAATTCTGCTACGCTGATTAGCGAAATAGCATATGGATCATTATTGGTTCTATCCGCTACATACAGGAGGATAGCAAAATTACGTACCCAGATTCCGATCTGCAGAAGCACGCTCGATAATAAAATGGTCTGCAGGAACCGATTGCGAAGAAGGCTTGGTGCATTAGTGCTTGTGTCGTGCCTATTCAATCTTTTCAACCTCCAATTTTTCTATAAAAATGCCAGCTTGAGTAGTGGTATGTCTCTCCTTTCCAATCCTTATTATACGGACCTCAACATCGTTGACCTCCTCCTTAAGACTGAATTTACATATTCAAAATTCGAATCTACTTACCACGTTAAGTACCATTTCATTCAACCAAAAAAGCCGCCAATAGCAGCTTTTGCATCCTGATTAAATCGGGTTCTTCTATTCGGAGGCTTTATACTTTCTGATTGAACCGGCGTTTGCCGTTAGCGTCAAGACATCCTTGCCAGATGCTCCTCAAGACGGTCTATGCTCTGTTCGAGGACCGTGTATAATAAATTTCCATGTGCCGCCCGGTTTCATATCAAACTGCTGAGTAGTCATCGTAAAACCTTGAGGCCCCCACCACTTCGACAAGTGCTCCTCTTTCGTCCAAGCATCAAACACAATCTCGCGCGGAGCATCAAGTATGCGGTTGATCACAATCTCGCATTCACCAACTTGCGTTTCCATTTTGTTTGCTGCATTATTTAGGTTCATGTTCAGCCCTCCGATATGATTTGACTTGTTGACAACTCCTGTTTTCGATCATAGCAGGTTATTCATTCATGCATTTCTTTCAGATTGCTCACTTCTATAACCCAATCGTCGAATTCGTTCAGGCCCGATTTGGAATTTATTTTCTTGTCCATATCGGCTGACAAAAAAAGTCGCGATTTCCGCGACTTCGTATATGTCCTCATCCTTGACCATGTCCTGCGGCTTTCCTCACTTCACTTGCCTTCCTCATCGGCTGAGGGACCGTACATGCCCGGCACCGGAACATCAAGCAGCCTTAAATAAACTCCGAGCTGCGCCCGGTGGTGAACCATGTGGCTTAAACCGAAGGTGCGAAGCGCGATTGCACGCGGTTGACGCTGGAGAATATGGTCGCCGTTCCGCAAGGTCCATTCCTCGGCCAGCGATTTCTCGTCGCATTCGGCTAACAGCTTTTTAATCTGGATAACGTTCGCGTCAAATTCCTCCAGCACGTCTTCGCGTCTTTCCAATGCTTCCCGACGAGTGGGCACGGTTGAAAGATCGAATTCCGGGTATAGAATAATCGCGACTTGCCAGTTCAACAGGTTGACCAGATGCGTGGCAAGTCCCCCTAATGTCATTGATTTTACGTGGGGCTTCCAGGTCATATGCTCCTCGGGTAAGCACTCCAGGATTCGGCGCGTTTGAGCCAATTCATGTACGGCATCTCCGACAATTAATGGTTTCGTCATAGTTTCCCTCTCCTTCTTATATGGCAGACACAAGTGGGTTTAGATTACATTAAATATCTTCCCGTGATCGACTGCTCCGCATGGATGATCTTCGAAGGTGTGCCCTCGAATACCACTTGGCCACCCCGGCTACCACCGTCCGGTCCCATATCGATAATCCAATCCGCTTGACTGATCACGTCGAGGTTATGCTCGATGACGATCACCGTATTGCCTGCATCCACGAGACGGTTCATGATCCCAAGCAGGTCACCGATATCTGACATATGTAGGCCCGTCGTCGGCTCATCCATCACGTAGATGCTCCCTTTCTTATGCAGCTCGCTAGCCAGCTTGATCCGCTGGCATTCTCCGCCTGAGAGCGTACTGAGCGGCTGGCCGAGTGTAATATAATTCAGCCCTACATCACTCATTGCTTGCAGCTTGCGGACAACCTCTTTTAGTTCAAAAAATTCCAATGCCTGCTCCACCGTCATCTCCAGCACTTCTGCAATGGATTTGCCGTTTAATTTGTATTCGAGCACCTCTTCCTTAAACCGTCTGCCTCCGCATACTTCGCATGGCAGCTTCACGTTCTCGAGGAATGCAAGATCTGTATACACTACACCCAATCCTTGACAGTTATCGCAAGCCCCTTTGGAGTTGAAGCTGAACAAGCCTTGATTGACCTTGTTTGCAGAAGCAAACGCTTTGCGAACATCGTCCATTATGCCCGTATAGGTTGCGGGATTCGAGCGTGTTGACACGCCTACCGCCGATTGGTCAATGACAATCGCATCCGGATGATGGCTGAGGAATACTTCGTTAATCAGCGTACTCTTGCCCGAGCCAGCAACTCCAGTAACGACGGTCAGAATGCCGGTTGGAATATCTAAACTCACGTTCTGAAGGTTGTGAAGTGTGGCATCCTGGATAGATAGCTTGCCGGAGGGTTGCCTGCAATCTTGTTTCAGCTGCAGCGGCCGCTTCATATGAGTGCCTGTCAGCGTGCCTGCCTCCAATAAGCCTTCGAAGCTTCCTTCATATACGATCGTGCCGCCGCGGCTGCCGGCGTGAGGTCCTACGTCTACGATATGATCCGCCACCTTGATCACATCGGGATCATGCTCGACAACAATCACGGTATTGCCCTTGTCGCGCAGCTTCTGAAGCAATTCATTTAACCGGTGTACATCACGGGGGTGTAGGCCAACGCTGGGCTCATCGAAGATGTAAGTGACATCTACCAGACTGCCGCTCAGGTGCTTCACCATCTTGACGCGCTGCGACTCGCCGCCGGACAATGTGTCGGTTTCACGATCCAGCGTCAGGTAATCAAGCCCGATATCCACCAGATGCTGCAGCCGCTCCGTTAGTGATTTCACCATCGGCGCTGCGACCGCGTTGTCAATCGCCCGGATAACTCGAATGAGGTGACTGACCTCCATGGAGGACATTTCGGCAATGTTGAGTCCATTGATCCTGCAGCTAAGGGCTGCCTGACTTAGTCTGGCTCCGCGGCAGCTGGAACACGGGCCTTCTGAAATGTAGGGTGCAACAGCTTTTTGTGTGCGCTCGGACTTCGTCTTCACATCCTGCTTGATGTATTTGTTCGTGAACTTCTCAATGACGCCTTCTACTGTAATATTCGTTGCCTTGCCGGCGAAGTCCATCTTTACTTTCCTGGCCTTGGCGTACAGCAGCTGATCCAGTTCATCATCCGAATAGTCGTTCAGCTTCTTATCGAGATCAAAGTCCCCGGTCTGCACGATCATGTTCCACTCCCAGCCGTTCACCGAATAATCCGGCAGCATAATAGCCCCTTCGTTGAGCGACTTTGACATATCCAGCGTTTGGCTCATATCGACGCCTAATTTGCGACCAATCCCGTTACATTCGGGACACATGCCTTGCGGATCGTTAAACGAGAACATGTTCGCTTGTCCGACATAGGGCTGTCCCAATCGGGAGAAGAGAAGACGGAGAATAGGAGAAATATCGGTAATCGTGCCCATTGTGGAATGGGAACCGCCGCCTAGCCGCTTCTGATCAACGATTACAGCCATACTCAGATTCTCGATCGCGTCCGCATCTGGCTGCGGATAGCGAGGAAGAAAGTTACGCACGAACATACTGAAGTTCTCATTCAGCAAACGTGTAGATTCTGCGGCAATCGTATCGAATACGATCGATGACTTGCCGGATCCGGATACTCCGGTGAATATCGTGATCTTCCGCTTGGGAATGCGCAAGGATACGTTCTTGAGATTGTTTTCCCTCGCAGCCGAGATTACGATATATTCCTGATTCGATTCGCTCATGGCTAACATCCTTCCGATCTTGGTTCAAACGCAACCTGTTTTGTAATATGAAGTGTGGGCTGAAGTGTGGTATGTATAAACATGTTCTAATTGGACACCATTTAGTGACACAATGATTATAGGAAACTATTTCGTGTCATGTCAATCCATAATTTTGCTCATATTGAATTTTAGTCAGGCATGCAAAATGGCCCTCCCTTGGGGGAAGGCCATCTGTCAACTATGATCGAAAGCACGGAACTAGAGTTGATCGGTCTGTGACTGTTTGCTTTTACCAGGTGCAAACCAACCGAGAAGGGCTATCGCCACCAAGACACCATAGAAGATTATGGTCCAGACTGTGCTATGTGGAAAATGGTGATCTAACACCCCAATATCTTCATGGGCTAAGGTAATCACAGCGAGCTTGACACCGACCCATGCCACGATCGCATAAGCCGTGGTCTCCAGCGCTGGCCGTTGAGCAAGCAGCTTAACAAACCATGTGGCTGCAAATTTGATTAGAATGAGCCCGGCGATTCCGCCAATCACTACAACCAAGAACTGTCCTCCGTCCATGCCACCGAAATCCGGAAGCGGTGAATCTGGGAGACCCAGTGCCAGTGCCACTGCAGCAAGTATGGAATCAATTGCAAAGGCGAGATCCGCAATAGCAATTTTGCTTACCGTTGGCCAGAAGCCTTTACCGGCAGCATCTTTCTTTATGTCCTCGCGAATATTTTTATTTTCCTTACCGAAACGTGCTTTGATGATGTGCTTTAATCCGAGGTATAGAAGATAAGCAGCTCCAATCGCCTGTATTTGCCAGACGTTCGCAATAAACGATATCGCAAATAAAGCCGCGAAGCGAAAAACAAAAGCCATAATAATCCCGTAATTGATCGCTTTCTTCTTCTGGTCCTCCGGTAAGTGCTTCGCGATAACTGCTAAAACAAGGGCATTATCCGCCGATAGCAAACCTTCCAATCCAATAAGAATTAGTAATGCCCATGCATACTCCAGCCAAATTGATTCCAACAGTACTTCCCCTCTCTTATGTGCGATGTTCATGGGTAAACTTCTGGCTGAAAACATCTAATCTCCACTTTAAAGAGCAGAGGTTTTTCTCCAGTTTTGATTGTTCCATGACTCCCTTTCGTTATTACGTTGTCAAGTAACGCCTCGTTTCATTCATTTCAGGCCAAATTTTCACCCCCACGGTCAACTTGGCGACTTCCGAAGCCAGCATCAAAAATCCCCTTTTTAAAGGGGATTTTCCTATACATTCTTTTTTTGCTATTTTCGCCAAAAAGTTGTACAGTCAGCCTTATCCATAATATTAAACTCGATCATTTTCTCAAGTAATGAGAAGTCCACCGGTCTTTCCCACCGGATACGTACTAACTCTTTGGTGTGATCATAGCCAGCCTGTACAATTTCATCAGAAAAATGCTGGATCACTACTCTTTCAGGTGCAACAGCCAAATGATGTTTGGCAATGCTAAAGCCAATGATAAATGTGCCGTGGTCGGTAAACATAGGCTGATTCCACGCCATTTTCGGCATTAATTGCGGGAATTTTTTAGTTACCCAAGCCAAAACCTCTTCCGTACGTTCACGATGTTCAGGGTTATCAATATGTGCTAAATATTCTGCAAAGACTTCCATGTTGTTCCTCCTAATATGAAAATGATGTCGATCGGAGAAGCAACTATATATTCTCAACATATACGATCCCCACACAATTCTAATACAAGAGGATTTTCTTATGCAAGAGAGTTTTTATTTCTCCCATTAAGTTTTTTTTCAATATATAATGATATGTCTTGGTTTCTACGCTTTTGTATTCAAATAGAAAATGACCCCATATTGCGATTCGCCTTTGTTATCATGGCCGATGTATCCACTTTGTAATTTAACGCCCATGATTGGCATCAAAAACGGAACCTAAGGGTAACTTAATGGTGTAATAAGATAAAAGTTCATTTGGCACAAAAAAGTCCGCATCCATTTCACAGGCAAGTTCCCTAGAAAGTTGTAGAGAGTCCGGCCCGGATTTCTTGTCATCCATATGTGCATCTTCTGACCTTTTCTTACATACCTATGAGAGAATACTCATGTTTTCAGGCGAAAGAAGGGATATCATGAAGACAAGATGGGGCGTGGCTTTGCTGTTGCTCTTTATAATCGCGGCAATGACGATTTACCGGCAGGTTCATGATCGTTCCAAAGTAGAAAACCTGTATACCGATGGGCAGCTTCGCATGGAATTACAAACCGTTCAATCTGTCGCAGAACCCATGAAAGAAACGTCCTTTCAGGTTTTCATTACCGAGCTGCCTGAGAAGCCCATTGTTAATGCCGATATTAAACTTAACCTCAAGATGCCCGATATGTTTTGTGGTGTATTCCCCGCCGAGATTGTCGAATCAAAGCCAGGTGTATACAGCGCAACGGCCGTACCTGTTATGCAAGGACTTTGGGAAGCAGAAGCGGTCCTTCGTTGGGAGGATCAAAATGTCACGGTGAGGACGTTGTTCAACGTTCGCTAGCCCTGCTTACCATAACCATGGGTGAATTCCCGGGATCCATCCGTTGGCGCTAATTCCTTTTAAAATGGAAAGCACCCCCATTAAAAAGGCCAGAAATCCGCCGAGTTTACGCATTCCTCTGCGCCACTTTTTCGTTAAACTGCCGGCGGACAGCGCCGTTAGGAGTAGAATGGGAAAAGTCGAAAGTCCAAATACCAGCATGATCAAGAGGCCTTCCAGACCAGATCCGGATGCCGCTGCATTCATGTGCATCGCATAGGTCAAACCGCATGGAAGAAAACCGAGCAGGAGGCCCGTTAGAAAAGTCGCAAACAACTCATACCTCTGACCAAGCCGTTCCAATTTCAGATGCAACAAAGAATGTCTCGGCAGATGCGCGTTATAAATGGGCAGTGTGTACCGACGAAATGTCCACAGCAGAATGAGCAGACCTCCAATGATGCTGGCCGCGCCTTGAAAGCCAACAAAGCTGCCAGCCACATCCAGGAAGGAGCCCACCATCCCCATAAAGCCTCCGATCACCGTGTACGTTGTCACTCTGCCAGCGTTGTAGGCTAACGTAGAAGCAAGCGGAGAACTGCTGGTTCGAAGGGCCAGAGAAGAAACGATCCCTCCGCACATCACCAGGCAATGCGGCGCCCCCATCAAGCCTGTCAGAGCTACTAACAGTAATCCGCTTCCCGTCCAGTCCATGTTCTCAAACCCCTTCCCGGCCGGACAATATACGCCGTTCTTCATAGGATCGCACATCCATTCATTGTATGAAGGTGCGCGAATATTAAGAATAACTATTCTACTGAATCAGGTCCGAATACCGGCGCTAATTTTGATGAGGACAATTGCTCGCTTAGACCGAAATATTCGCAAAAATTCATAATCATCGGATTCCATTTCGAAGGATCGACATAGTTTGAATGGGCTTCCATAAGAAGATCTACCCCAACATGAACTTTATCAATGCGCACTTCGATGGCAACAAGTGAGCTTGGTTCTTCAAAAGGATGGAGCTTGACAAACCTGGCTTCCAGATGGACAGGGCATTCTTTCACACGCGGCGCTTGAACGAGCTGGGACGGAAGTGGTGTTAACCCTGCGACACCGAATTTATTCGCCTCAAACTGATACCCCCTTGCTGCTTTCGACTCAGGGACCGGATTGCGACCTGTTAACAGGGTCAGACGCTCAACTGCGGGAATCAAGTCAATCGACGGGAGATTAAGCACGCACTCCCCTTCACGAATGATATTTTGAACAGTCTGAGACTTGCTGCTCATACCAAGCATGCATGATTGATTGAGCCACCAGGCTGAGGACATCGGAGCCAGATTGGGTGTGCCGTCTTCGTTGATGGTACTTATCAACACGACCGAAGTCCCGAAATAATGAATTTTGGGATGTATGACTTTATGCATATCAGATTCCATCTCCTCGACATGATTTTTAAGTAATGTATCACAAGCTCGTTATTGGAGCATAGGGTTATGGAATAAGACCGCAAGATATAAAAATTGGATCACTATCATATCATTGATGATTGAAAAAAGCCGACCCTAAGGACGGCTGATACAGGTCATATAGTAAGAGCAGCTTTCATCACTGGTTTGTTTGTTGCTTCTGCGAGCGCAGGGCCAGCAATAGAGCCACGGCGATGAGCACAAACGCGGCAAATGCCAGCATCGGAATGGTCAACCAACCGAACCAATTCAAATAGTCATTCAAGCAGGATACCGGCCCGCATGCGGCAATATCTGACTCTTTGGGGAGTTTTTGAATGATACTATGATATGTAGATATGCCTCCACCAATGATGACAAGGGGTAGGATGTATGGGACAATGTGCGTCTTTTGCCGATATGCCGCGATTCCCAAGACAATGACTAATGGATACATGAAGATCCTTTGATACCAACATAAGACGCATGGCGTAAAATGCCATACTTCACTAAGAAATAAACTTCCGCTAGTTGCCACAGCTGATACAGTCCATGCAAAAAACAGCCATACTCCCGTTTTATTCATTGTTCAAACGACCTCCCTTCTATTTTGTTTCTAGCCCTCATACGAGATTTGGTCATATGTTTTCTCATTTTCTCTTAATTGTCTATAAATGAAAATGGCTCCTTCGGGCTATAGGTTCGATCTAGCTGGAAAAATATTAACAGGAAGACAAAAAAGCCGCCAAAATTGGCGACTTTTTATCGAGTTCGAAGCCGAAGTTGTCCACATAAAAACAACGATTGCTACCGAAACAGCCTATATTAGTCTCTCTTAACACTCCAACTCTGTTGCTCGTTTCTAAAAAAGCATAACTTTACTCATCTGCGCCGATGTTCACATCGGCCCCTTGCACTCTTGGCTGCCCGTCAATGTCCTGGGTACCGATAATCGCGTTATCCGTCGAACCAGCATCAATCGCCGAGGACGATGATTGAAGATGGAAGTCGCCTCCGGAAGCATTGACGAATGCAGGATCCTTGAACAATGAATGCGCATCGTTGCCGGTTCCCGCTTGATATGCGGTAAAGCCAGCATAATCTTTGTTCTTCCATGTCCAGAAAGCATCCGTACTACCGCCTGGTGAAAAATATAGATTGTAATCCACCACGTTACCTGAATTTTTTGTATATTCATTGTAGATCAGCACACCCGTTGAACTGGCCACAAAGATATTGTTCTTAATCACGTTATTTTTCGTATCATACTGCACATAGAGCTGACCGCTGCCCTCACCTAAAAGATCGTTATTGTATACAGTGTTGTTCACGATCTTGCAATTCACCGTTGACCCCCGTTCGTCGTCGTATCCACCCATGGCGATGCCCGTCAACCGGTTATTGTGCACCACGTTGCTTCGGATCGTAATATCACTGGTGGATTTGCCCGCATGCTCCGAGGCAATTTCAATGCCGATGTCATTGTTGTAGCTGTAGTTTTGCTCAATGATGCTGTCTTTACCGCCATCAACATAAATACCACCGGCTGCATTACTGTTATTCGGGAGTTTTTCCCCATAAGAAGGATTGTTGTTGGAGGAAATATTATATACCCGATTCCCTTTCACCAAACCATTTCGGGCCTGGTCGTATGCTTCTTCCGGCGCAGTTCCCTCGAAACCGATAATATCGATCCCGATGTTGTCGTTATCGTGAATGAGATTGTCCGTTACTTTAAACGTATCTACATTACCATTCAGCACCAGTGTTTCACTGGAACCCAAGATTAGATTGTACAGCTCATTCCCGTGAATCGTAATGTCATGAAGCGATTCCGGAGCTTTGGTGCCGTATACGGCGATACCATGAGCATCTCTGCCAAGCAAATCGCTGCCGGTAGGTGTAACTGTGCTCTTGATATCATGGATGTTGTTATTCGTCAGATTTATAAAGCCGCCAGAACCTTGAACATAAATTCCAACAGGAACCGCGTTTCTGGAAGTCGTTGTATAGTTGCGAATCTCCAAGCCTTGAATCGTAATGTAATTCACATTGGTTAGCTCGACAAGCCCTTCGATCCCGTTGACTGAAAGTCCAGTACCATCGATGATAGCTTTCTCTGATCCATAGTTCTTGAAAGTTATGGGACCCTGCGAGGCTGTACCGGAGCGTGTTATCTTGAGTTTTTGATTATATACGCCGCCCCGAACGTAAATCAAGCTGCCCGGATCAGCCTCCTCAGCCGCATGCTGCAGCGTCTTCCAAGGCGCACTCATCGTCCCTGGATTGGAGTCACTCCCGTCGGTAGCTACATAGTACTCAGTACCGGCTGCCGACGCGGGGGAAGATTGTACATTTCCAGAATCCAAACCAAATACAGTTATGCTCAATCCCGCCAGCAACGCCTTTACTAATTTCAACATCGTTCCTCATCTCCCATCTGTTCCTATTTATATTACATGGAGATCAATATTCGAGTCACTACGAATATGAAATAAGCCAAACAAGGCGTTTACAAAGCATGATTTTTTGGCATGCAAACTGAGATCCTTTTGAGATCTCCGTTCTATTCATTAAGACTTTCTTCATCTTGATTCTTTAATTGGAGGCAGTGCGTTGTTTCAAGACATGTTTCGGCAATATGCCTGCTTCTTTATATAGAAGCTTCCCATCTTTGAAAACAAGGGTGGTCGGTATGCTCATAATCTGAAATTGGGAAGACGTCGCC
This sequence comes from Paenibacillus sp. p3-SID867, assembly GCF_025142895.1. Lineage (NCBI taxonomy): Bacteria > Bacillati > Bacillota > Bacilli > Caryophanales > Paenibacillaceae > Paenibacillus > Paenibacillus sp. p3-SID867. The sequence goes on along the minus strand of NZ_JAMBDM010000013.1, from coordinate 171,503 downwards.
GGGTTTTCGTCTACATTTACTTTAACTACTTTAATGGAATCTTTTGCTTCCCTTTCAAATTCCTCAAGAACAGGTGCAAACATTCTGCACGGACCACACCAGGAAGCCCAAAAATTCACTACGGTTACTCCGTCGGTTTGGATCATCCCTTTAAAAGTAGAATCTGTTGCGTGTTGAATCGCCATCATCATCATCCCTTCAAATTTTTCTTGTGTACATGCTTAGATCCTGCATTCGAACCAGTACTTTGCCATAACGACCACTCTGTCGAATCGTTACTTTGCCGGACGGATACGCTTGCTCCAAATAGTCTGCAACCAATTTCCGATTCTGCTCATCTGTAGCCAGACCGTGACTGCGAAGCCAGTTCATCATTTCTTGTAACGCCGCTTCTCTTGTAACTTCCGTCGTTTTTGTTTCCCGTGTTATAAGAGACTCATAGGAATAGCCTTTGAGATACAGCAGATGAAGCAAATATCCGAACTCCAAGTGCTTCGATTGGAAGGGCTGACCGGTGATAAGCGGCCAGATTTCATTCACCAAACTGATTTCCATAGAGCCTGCCGGCATACTGATATAACAATAATCCCGGGCGCATTGTAGAATCTTTTCGACGCTATCCCAATCCAGAATGACCGGACACATCGAGACAAAAACCAGATCAAAGGCATTACTCCAGTCTCTGGCCAGCACGTCAATATCTTCAAAAGGTTCGGGCACAATCTTCACCTGGTCATCGGCGAATTTTGTGATATTTTCCTTCAGCAGTTCGATCAAGGGTAGAGAGGATTCGACGGCTGTTACACGGGCCCCCCGCTCTGCAAACGGCACCGAGAATACTCCCGAAGCGGCGCCGATGTCCAGCACAGACGCGTTGTTGAATTGAACTCCTTGTCCTTCAATCCAATTCATGATCCGTGTGGTCCGTTTTCTTCCCTCTTCATTAAACGATTGCTCATTGAAAGTCTTCGCCTTGTGATCAAAGGCACGGGTCGGGTCGGTTCCGGCCTTTTTCATCTTGTTCACAACACGTTCGCCATGTTCTTTCCAAGCCTTTTCCCAAATAGCCTCATTAAAAAAATCATTCATAACTTCCATCTCTCTTTCCGTTATAGTTTCTGGTTGCGGTTGTGAAACCCGTCGACGCCTCCAATGATCACCACATCGAAAGTTGGTTGATTCATTGGTTTTTGCATTAACGGATCTATATTATCCATAATTAAGATGCAAAACATGTATCCCTTCTTGTTTAGTATACGCTCACTTCCCGAATGTTCCTGAGCCTGCTGTACTTCTGGAGAACAGCATGTCCCCTCCCCTCTTCCTAGCTCTTCTTCTTAAGAATGCTATTATTATGGATGTATAATATCCATAATAAACGAGTTAACTTCAATATGCAATACCATTTTTAGCCGTAATTACTTCGGGGGCTGAATAGTATAACCGATTGTTAGCCAACAGCCGATCATTCAGATCGGCTGCTTTCTGCTCAGACGTCAAAAGAACCTATACTTTGACAGCCCCATTAAATTTGTCTGTTGTTGAACACAGATACCATGAAAAATAAGTAGGCGGCATGTAACAGCAATCCGACCGAAAAGAAAACGATTGCCAACATAGGTTCATTCTGCGTGATCAGATAGTGCACTTTTGCAGGCCAATACGTTGGGAGCCAAGCGCCTAACACCTGCCAAGCTCCTGGAACGAAGTTGGCCACCACAGGTCCGGCTATGAACAGCCCTCCTATTTTAGATAAGGCTAATCCTTCTACCTTGTTCGCTGAGAAAGCGGCAAGGAACAACGAGAATATTGGAGCTTCCGATGCCAGCAACAGCAAAACACCCAATTGAGCCCAGTGAATATCCGATAAAGTCGAAAAAGACAGATATAGAATGGATAATACGGTGCATAACAAAAAAGGAAGCGTCACTCTATATAGCAAATAACCTTTACGCATTAGTGGGGTAACCGCATAATATGCAATCACATTCTCGTCGCGTTCATCGAGAATAAGGAGACCGGTGAGCATTCCTGTCAGCATGGGAATCGTAACAATCAATAGCGATGCCGCAAAGCCGCGATACGCCTCCAAATGAAACGAATAGTTTATATCGAGCCAATTAACGGCAACCGGGAATCCAAACCTCGATAGAAACAGAAGTAGCAGCGGACCGAACATAGCTGCCATCAGAACGGGATCCTTCCACGCATGCCGTAGATCCATGATAACGAGGGCTCTATATCTCTCCATTAATGCCCCCTCCTTCACCTACGCGCATCAACACATGTCGGGTATAGGATCGCTGCGCCCAGATGTAAGCCGCAAAGTTCCAAATCAACAGAATACATATGGAATATAGAACGCTGCCAATGGATAAGCCGTCACTGGGAGACACAAGTAACCGGAGAGTTCCTTCGGTCGGAAGGACGAGAAACAGGTCTTCATGCCACAATTGAAGAAAACTAAACAATGGAAGGATGAATGGCAGCGCGTAGACCTGCACCATCAGAATAAAACCGTTAATCGTCCGTTGGCGTGCCGCCACACCAATCGACAGCAAGGTCATGAAGGTTGATGTTAAGACAATACCAGCAGAAAAAGCAAGCGGATATTCCGGGAGACTGCCGGTCGCCATATGAATCACCCATCCTGCCGCAAGGGATAACACTGACAGAGACGCAGCCTTCGCCAGCAAATATTCCCGAATGTGTACCGGCGCTACAAACAACGGATCGTGGACGCCCTGGTCCCTCTCCAACAGGACCATACCGCCTGCCATGATAAGCCCCAGGGCTGCGGGATCGCTGAATGTCAACACAGTCGCTGTTGTCTCCTGGTAGGCCTCGGGTACGAATCGGAGCAGTATCCAATAACAGGTACAGACAAACACATAAACCCAATAGAATCCGTGGCGCCACTGGAAACGCAGATCGAATACAAATAAGCTTAGGCCCTTCATACAAGCTGCCTCCCCGTTACCTCAATAAAAATTTGTTCGAGCGAGGCCTCTTGCGAATGAATGGTATCGAGGGGATAATCCTGTATCAGCTTAAGAAATTGGTTATTCTCACCGATGCCATCCAGAGAAAATACCGCCCCCTTTAATTCGCCATCCCTACTGTATTCGACTCGGACCTCCTTTCTTCCCTTACGAAGTTTCAACTCTCTGGGTGAATCGATTAATTTGATTTCACCGTCGACGATAAAGGCTACCCGATCGCAAAGTTCTTCTGCCGCTTGCATATTATGCGTTGTTAGTAGAACCGTCTTACCGGCAGCCTTTTTGGCAAGTATCAATTCTTTCATTCGGTGGGCATTGACCGGGTCTAATCCGGATGTAGGCTCATCCAGAAATAGGATTTCTGGATCATGCTGTAACGCCCGACAGAAATTCAACCTCATCTTCATGCCCTTGGATAGCATGGAAACCTTCATATTCGCGGCATCTGTTAGATCGACTTGTTCCAGCAGTTTCATGGGATCCTCCGTCTTCCCCTTGTAAAGGGAACGAAAGAGCTTTAAATTGTCGAGAACCGAAAATTTGCTGTAGAAGTTCGGGAATTCAAAAGCTACTCCGATTCGCTCATAATAATCGGGACCGGTATCCCTGATTTCATTGCCCATGACTTTTATACTTCCTTGATAACCTTTCAGGACACCGATCAGCAGTTTTTGCGTCGTACTTTTACCAGCGCCGGACGGGCCGAGAAAGCCAAAGATTTCGCCAGGCGGGATGACAAAATCAAGTCCATGCAGGGTCGGCTCTTTCCGATTCGGATACGTGTAATGAAGCCCTCTTACTTCGATCACAACGCTCCATCTCCCTTCGGCGTATTAGACACCGCAAGCATACCGGCAGATAATAACTCGACTAGCAATTCGATCGTAGATGTAAATTGCTCCTCTCCAATCTCTTTTTGGTGCAGCGTAAGCAGTGCCAAGGATCTGATCATGCCCACGATGGATTCGGGTGCCGTACCAGGTAAAATGCCAGCCTTCTGCCAAGCCGTAATCACAGGCAAGAGCGCGTCTTGATCCTCCGTAAAGTTACGCTCCAGCAAGTCTTTCGGCAATTTCCTGAACAACAGCTCCATCTCCCCGCGATCCATCATCTGCCGAAGCATCGGGCTCTCGTCCATCATCCTAAGTGAATATAAGAGAAACCGTTTAATGCTTTCCTTACTGCAGACCTCTTCAGGAGGGAATAAATCCAGAACGGCATTGCGAATTCGCTGCTCCTCCTCCAGAATCAGTTCATAATATAATTCCTCTTTCGATCCGAAAAACATGTAGAACGAGCCTTGGGCAATGCCGGCGGCCTTCGTCAGATCTTCAACACTCGTTTTGCGAAGGCCCGCCGTTTCGAAATGATGGCGTGCCTCCGTCAGCAGTTTTTGGCGTATCCATTCACGTTCTTCGTCCGAGAATTTTTTGGGCATGTTGCACTTCACATCCTTAATCAGGCCATTTGTGATTCTGTGAATAATTTTATTTTATATTCATAAAAGTACTCCCCAAAGTCCCGTTTGTCAATATATTTGATATGATGTTGTTTACTTATCGGTAACTGTTTACTTTCAGCATGTTTTAGCATAATATTTATTACGATAAATTTCATACGCATAAATGCTTAATCCTCTATGAGGAACGGGGGAACCAACAAAGCGACTAAGCTTTAGGGGTGAATTCTTTCTGGATAAGAAGGAACGGGAACTCTCAATCCCGAATCCGACAGCTAACCTCGTCAGCGTCTTGGGAGAGAACACTCTTACTACTTTGACTTGTCCATGATCCGTACAACCAAGGCCAGGAAGCAGAACTGTCTCTGCTTCCTGGCCTTTTTTGTTAACGCTGTAGTGCTTAGAAAAGAAAGGAATGATTATTCTGCTTAATAATGAAAAGATACTGGTATGCGTGTATTACGGTCCAAACGGAGAACGTCTCATCCGTCGAGGCGGCGAATTAGCCAGACTGCTTAAGTGCCCCCTGTTTGTGTTGAGCGTTATACCCTTGCGTGAAGGTGAGTTAGATCAGGCACAAGAAAGGTATATGGCTGAGTGGCAAGTGAAATGCAACGAGTATGGGGCAACCTTCATTGTCAAAACGAATGAAGATCGCAAGGCTTCAGAAATCATAGCGGAAACCGCCAAGAATCATCAAATTACCCAGCTAATCATCGGACAATCCGGTCAAACGCGATGGCAGGAAATTACGCGTGGTTCGTTTGTTAACGAACTCCTAAACCAGATAGGCGAAACGGATTTACACATTGTCGCGGTTCAAAGGATGGATGATCCAATAGCTGACACCCATGAACGGGGAATTCGAGTCACTGTTTACAGTGATGGTTCTCATTATCTGCTTGGCAGTAAGGAATCCGGGGGCGATCCAATAGCCGAAGGTCTATTTTTCAAAGAGTTAAATACCGATTTTGACACCGGCGTGCTGAAAATAAAAACAGACCACGACATCCACTACTTGAAAATAAGTCACGGGAAAGTGGTAGACTCGTCTTTTTTTACAAAACAGAGAAATGTATGAGAACGCAGCGATCAATAAAGAATGGGGGTGGAACTTGTGAAAAGAACATTTATGAATGCAAACAATCGAAATACACAACATTCCGCTCCTAACACAATGGAGTTGTTTATCAACAAGCTTAAAAAAAATATGAGTCCCCCTCAACTCATCATGCTTGTCTTTTTCACTTTAATAATAATCGGGACCACATTGCTCGTGCTTCCCTACTCTTCCTCCACCGGGAGGTCAATTGGTCTGCTGGATGCTTTATTTACAGCCACCTCAGCAATATGCGTAAACGGGCTCGTTGTCTTGGATACCGGTAGTGTTTTTTCGACTTTTGGACAAGTCATTATCATGATCTTGATTCAAATTGGCGGGCTCGGCTTTATGACCTTTGGCGTGATGGTTGCCATTGTTCTGGGGAAGAGAATTGGCTTGAAGCAACGAATGATTATTCAGCAAACCACGCATTCGACCTCGGCACAAGGTTTGGTTAAATTGTCCATGTATATGGTACTCATTGCATTCGCGTTTGAAGCCTTGGCTACGATTATCCTCACGCTCCGCTGGCAACAGGACGTCGGGTGGGGACAGGCAGCTTATTACGCCCTTTTCCATTCCGTTTCGGCATTCAACAATGCCGGATTCGCCCTGTGGTCTGACAGCCTTACCCCCTTTGTCGGCGATCCGATCGTCAATATTACGATTGTCTTGTTATTCATCATTGGAGGTCTCGGCTATATAGTCATTGTGGATGTATTCCAAAAACGTTCATGGAAGAAGCTTTCGCTTCACTCCAAGGTTGTCCTAGTCGGAACAGGAACGCTGTCCCTGCTCGGTTTTCTATTTATATACTTTTTGGAGAGCTGGAATCCGTCAACCTTTGGCCAATTGAGCGAAAGCGAACAAGTGCTGGCTGCTTTTTTCCAAGGCATAACGCCTCGAAGCTCGGGGTTTAACACGATAGATATCGGCAGCATGCTGGCGGCTTCTCAGTTTTTCATTATTATTCTGATGTTCATCGGTGCTGCCTCCGGAGGAACAGGGGGCGGTATTAAGATCAATACGCTTGTTGTACTCATCCTAGCTACGATCCAAACCTTTCGCGGGGGTGGTCAAATCCATGCCTTCAAGCGCAAAATAGCAGGAGAAACCGTTATGCGCGCCTTGGCCGTTGTCATGAGTTCTTTGGTGGTCGTGCTGGGCGTTTCCCTGTTGCTGACCATCTCTGAAGGAATGCTAGAAGAACATTTCTTGGAAGTGTTGTTTGAAGCGACCTCAGCATTTAGCACCACCGGTTTGTCGATGGGATTGACAAGTGAATTGTCCCCCGTGGGGAAAGTCATTGTAGCGATAACGATGTTTGCCGGCCGTCTGGGTCCCTTAACGCTCGCTTATGCATTGGCTCAAAAAAAACGCACCTCCAAAATTGGTTACGCGGAAGATCATATCTTGATTGGGTAACTCAGGGTTCCCAATCAAGAATTTTCTTGTCCATTAATACTTTAACTTTTGGTACACATATCCCTTGTTAAAGGAATTCTCTCAATAGTAATCATGCAACCGTCTCTCAATAAATTCTACAGTTCGATCAACACCTCTCTCCTCTAAAATTTGGTCTGATAGTGCCATTGCATTGGCTGACAATGTTGAATGACTGGTTAGCTCCGCTATTCGCTCAGCCAAACTGGCTACAGACATTGATTTTTCAGGAATCGGCTTGGTCGATACACCTAGCTCATTCATACGCTTGGCCCAGAAAGGCTGATCCGCATTGAACGGGGATATGGTCATCGGCTTCCCTGCTCTCAAAACGGCCGCTGTCGTCCCTGCTCCACCATGATGAATAACGCCTGCAGCTCGCGGAAACAGCCATGCATGCGGTGCTTCCTGTATACACAGGATGTTCTCGGCCCCATTCCCGGATACTTGCATTCCACTCCAGCCAACCAGAATGATGCCGCGTTGCCCCGTTTGTCGTAAAGCCTGCATAGTCATCTCGAGCACATGATCCGGATGCTTTAGAGGCATGCTGCTATAACTGATAACGATTGGCGGGGATCCTGACGCGATAAAAGACTCCAACTCCCTTGGTGGGTCCCAATCAGTATCTTCCAGAAACCAAAACCCCTCCATACAGACGCGATCCTTCCATTTCGGATCAAATGGCATAATCGAAGGACTGCAACCGTAAAGCACCGGAATATCGCGTCCGTTTACGTGCAGATCATCGGAGAATAGACTTCGTGGAGGTAAATGCAACGTATCTCTTCTCCATGTATTCATCAATTTTTTAAAGGATAACAGCATGAAACGGTTGAGATGATAGCTTTTTTCATTTAACCATCGATTCCTGATGGTGACAGGTAAAATGGGATTGGTGAAAGCGCCTGTCGGTGCAATGATCGGAATCGGATGAGCCGCGAATACGGGAATATTCAGCTTTTGGGCAATATCATATCCAGCGAATGCTTTGGGATGGTAGATAAGGCAGTCCGCATCTTGAGAAGCGGTCCACAGGTCATCGAGCATTTGCTGCATCATAGGATATATAAGCTTTTTCATCTGCTTCATAATCTCGAAGGGATTGCTGCCCAGCATGCGTTTCCCTTCCGCAGATTGCGCTAGTTTCATGATATTTGCCCGTATTGGTGCGAAACCGACACCATGCCCTCGAACGAAGCCTTCGAAATCCTGCGATGTGCATATAACCACGTCATGTCCGTTGTTCTGGAGACCTCGAGCAAGGGCAATGAACGGCTGTACATCTCCCCTTGTTCCGATGGTGAGCAACTTTATTTTCACTCTTTTCCCTCCTTACGATAAATGCCGTACCTTAATATGTCCAAATAGGGTTTTGTGTCTAAAGCCGCACTTGCCTCGAGTTCTCCTGTAGATTTCTCGTCGTACCGTTTGGTCATTTGCTTCGTAATTAGAGATTCAAGGGAAAGCAATACGAATTCGATAGCTTGCTTGGGATCGATTCCTTCCCTAAAACGGCTCTGATCGATCCTGCTTGCCAGGAGGTGTATGGAATCCTCGTTCATCTGTTGTTGTTTGAGCAGAAGATCCGCTTTCAGCTCTTCCGGCATAATCAGAAATGTTTTAGCCATAAATCCAAACCTGATGGGGTCACTTTTAAATACATCCATCTTTTTTTGAGATAATTGCTCTATCGCCTGAAACAGATCCTCGGAGAGATCCATAGGTGACGAAGTCAGTGAATGGTAGTAGTGCTTTAAGCATTCATCCACCACCGTTAAATACAACGTTCTTTTATCCGAAAAATAATGAAACAAAATCCCCTTGGATACGCCAGCTGCTTTGGTAATTTGATTGGTTGAAGCTCCTTCATAACCCTTGTGATAAAACTCTACTAAAGCTGCCTGCAAAATGGTTTGTTTTTTATCTGGCTCCATTGGTTTGTACGCCACCTCCACCGATTGACCACCTGGTCAATCTCATTTGACCAAATTGTATTACATATTGACCACCTGGTCAATAGTGTGGTGACTTGCTTGCATCAAGCCAGGAAATCAGCGGCCACCTTGCGGTAAGACTCACGGATAAACACCAACTTCACAAACTAAATCCGGAATAAAAAAAGAAACATGACAACAAAATGTCATATTTCTCCGCGAACGACACGAAAACCTTGATCGGGGCCAAAGCCATTGGGATCGAACTTCCCTCGGAAGGATATCTCGTTGTTGGTGACGTCGCCGATCCAACCGCCGCCTTTCACTATCCGGAAGGAACCGCTTGGACTACCCAATTCGCCATGCCAGTCCCAGCACCATTCCCTTACGTTTCCAGACATATCGTAGATTCCTAACTCGTTGGGTTTCCGGGTACCGATCGATTTTGTTTTATTCTGATTGCTCTCTATGATAGGCCAGTTCCAATCCCCAGATAGGTATTTGTCTCCGGCGTTCTTCCAATACCATGCGACCTCATCGGCATTATTGCTTCCGCTATAAATGTAACCCTTGCTATTCTGACCTCCGCCCGCAGCGTATTCCCATTCCGCTTCTGTAGGCAACCGGTAACCGTTAGCTCCCTCATTGATCGTGACGGTCCATTTGATATTATCGTTATCGTTCCTATTATTCGCATCCTTTTTCACCTTGTCTATGTTGTAATACGGATTCAAGCCCTCCTGTATACTTCTTTGATTGCAATACTCCACAACGTCATACCAGCTCACCATTTCAACTGGCAAAAGGTCGCCTTTGAATGCAGATGGATTACTGCCCATAACTTCCACCCACTCTTTTTGGGTGACCTCATATTTGCCGATGTAAAAGTTCGATAAGGCTTCTTTTTTATCAGCGTAGTTAGACTGGTTGTTCTTAAAGGTCCCGCCTTTCACCAATACAAAATCATCATTCTTGTCAGGCTGATCTTGCGAACAAGCGCCGATCACAGCCATTGCTGCTATTAAAAGGAACATTATTAGCTTTCTCATTGATAATATCTCCTTTAAGCTAATACAAAAAATGATAATCCGTTGTTGCCTGCCCGCAACTTGCCTCCCCGTTACGTCGAAGGCCGTTCATCTCCGCGAAAAACGGCCCGCAACGTATCCGGACTTAGGGCAAAACGAAGGGAATGGTCAATCGGATAGCCGAATTCCGCTTCCCTAAGAGATGCTCCCCTCCGTGTCCGTTAGTTGAGTTTACGGATGGCGATTGGCTACCATACCGTTACGTTAGAGCTTCCGCTGCTTTGATAACCCTCTGTTGCTAACACCTGATAAGACCAGCTGCTCCCCAGATTCATTCCTTTACTTGCCCATGCGTTCACATGGTTGCTGAAAGTGATGGCGGAGTTGACACCAGTCGCTCTTTTCGATTGTCGAACGCTCCAGTACTGGGCAAACGTTTGTGTTCCGTCAATGGAAGGTGCATTATATCGCATTGTCGTATAGATGTCGTATGTGCCTCCATCACTTGTCACTGTCCCTTTATATGTTCCGGTAGGTCGATAAGTACCCCAGCTATCTACGACGTAATACTCAATGAGTGCGTTTCTCGTCCATCCGTAGAGTGTCAAATACCCATTGCCGGACGGCGACCAGACGCCGGCATTGTAGTTAATCGTTCGGTTAGGCGATCCGGTATTCCAGCCTTTGCCGACGACGAAATTTCCGGTATTTTGCCATGTCACGCTGTAATTACCGCCGGAGCCGTTAACAGCATTCACCGTTCCGCCGCCATCGGTCCAATTTTGCCAATAGTCGGTCGCTGCGCTTGAGGTTGTTGCAAACATACCAAAACTCATGGTAGCTGCAAGAATAACCGTCATCATTTTCTTACCAAACTTAAACTTAAACATAATCTACCTCCTCATATTGTTGAATTGTGCCTTGCGTTGATTTTCTTGGCTGTGCTCAGCATGCGATTTTTCTTATCCTTTTTTCCTTTTACCTCCTTTCCAAGTAAATTATAGGATGATAACGTTTTCAAAACACTTAGCAAATTAAATATGATATCTAGATTTTTTTACAATTTTAGGGACTTGCGAGGGCGGATAGATCATAAAACAAAGACTGCCGGTAAATTACCGACAGTCCCTTCTACTTCACAAAAGTAATATACCCCTTATCCTTTTTCCCTTGTTCCACCCGATGAATGGATAGTCTTTTCATGAATTGTCGCTCGTCTGACCTCCAAACCCTCTCGGCTTCCTTCTTATACCCATTATGATGAAGATGACATAGATTACGATCGCAATGGAATCGATTAACGTATCCCTAAGCGCCGATATGTCTTGTAATGCCGTGATACCAAGAATGACCAGCAGCCGGACGAGCAGAAGCGATACGATGGTCCAGGCGGCGAAGTGGGTCTTTGATCGTTCACTTTGGAATGACATAAAAATGAAGATAAAGCCGAAAATCAGATTTTCCGCCGTGATGATGTGCCATACATACATGAATATTGTTTGGGTGTCCATCGCTATCGCACTCACATGGAGCACTGGCAGCACAGTGGATTGCCCGTTCCATGCGTGCGTGAAGGCAAACAGTATCGCCAGAAGGCCGGCCGTCAAAAAATAAAAATTCCTAACCTTGATGACCATGACATCCCTCCTCAGATATTTCCGGTTCCTTCTTGTGAATAGAGCGGTAAAGCTCGCGAACGATTTCTGCCAGCCGTTGGTCGCTTTCATGATTAAAGTCCCTTAGCGTTTCTGCTGCTACGTCGAGCAACTGACTGACCTTTTCCAGATGGGCCATTTTCTTGCGCGTTTCTGCATTCTTGGCATCGAGGAACAAAGCAACCTCACGGCAATAAGCAGGGTCTACATTCTCCTTCCTGTGGAATCCAAACGTTCCCTTGATCTCGTCAAGCGTGAAGTCCGCATACTGCATGATTTGGATATTCATCAAATCGATGAGGTCGTTCTTCGAATACCTGCGGTACCGATTGTCTTCACGGGACGGTGATACGATTCCTATCCGGTCGTAGTAGCGAAGCGTATCCTTTGGAATCCCAAGCAGCTGCGAAACTTCTTGTATAGAATAAAGTTTTTTCATGTATCCAAAATAACATTGGAGTAAGCTCCAATGTCAAGTCATAATGTAATTTTATTATCAGAGCAATCAAGCAATTGTTGGCATGAGGGCATATGATATCCAGTATGCTAGTCTCAATTGTTTCGCTCACCATTGCTGCCCTTTTCGCCCCCGCGTCAACGAGATCATCTGCCCTGTCCACGGCTAACTATTTAGGGGCTGATATCTCACATTCAGATAGGATGTGTTTCTTCCCCCACTCACTCATCGAATCCAGAAATTCAATCATGGTTCGTCCCTTAGGTGTCAGCGTATATTCTACTCTAGGCCGAGGCTCCGGATACGATGTTCTATCGATGATTCCATCTCTTTCGAGCTCACGAAGCTGCTCAGTTAATATTTTTTTCGAAATGGATGGTAAATGTCGCAGCAATTCGCTATACCGAGCGGGCATTATGTTTTTATACAAAAATCTATAGATTGGAATTTTCCATCTCCCGCTTAGCATGGAAAATACGACCTCAACGGGACATTCATTTCGTTGAACAGGCATTACTTCGCCCCCCCATTTTTATCCATAGTGTATCATCTTTCTTTAAGCAAAAGGTTGGTAACAAAAAAGTGCCTAATTGTTATCGCTATTTAATTGAGAATACAATCACACCTAGAAAGGAGATGCATCCATGCGCATTGGAATTCTCGGAGCGGGAAATGTAGGTCAGTCCTTAGGGAAAGGACTCGCGAAATCAGGTCATCAAATTCTCATCAGCAGCCGAACACCCCATAGCGGAAAATATGATCTTTGGAAACATGAGGTTGGCAATTCAGGAGACATTGCATCATTTGCCGAAGCAGCTCAGTTTGGTGAGGTTATTATTTCGGCTCTCCCTTGGGCCCATATGAAAGAAGTGATTGAAACCATCGAGCCTGTGTATCTAAAAAACAAAACGGTTATTGATGTAAGCAATGCCGTCCATTTTGACAATGGGCCGCGCTTGCTCCTTACGAATACTTCAGCAGGAGAGATCGTCCAGTCCATATTACCGGAGAGTCATGTGGTTAAGACACTTAATACAGTTAGCGATAAGATCATGGTAAATCCCCGATATTAAGAAGGTTCACCGATCATGTTCGTATCCGGCAACCATGCACCTTCCAAAGACCAGGTCAGGTTTCTTCTTAACGATCTCGGTTGGTCAATGGTCGTTGATTTAGGTGATATTCGGCAAAGCTTACTACAAGAATCAATCATGCTTGCATGTGTGATTAGTGAAATTCAACTGCAGTCGCCAGGGTCATCCTTTGCCCTTTTAAGACATTAAGTGTTAATACAGCTGGCTGGGGCTATGACCTTAACTTAGCAAGTACTAGTGATTCTCACTTTCCGCTTGTTTTTTGATTGAATCCACAGTGAGAGTGAAGGCTTCCGCTGCTTTATATCCATCTAATGCATTTTGAAGGCGTTTTACTTGCTGATTCATCTCGTTTCGATTGTCTTTGACCTTTATCATGGCACGCGCCACGTGTATTAGTTCTTCTTTTGCTGCGTTTATAGCACGATGATGAGCTTTTTCAATCATCTGTACGGCCATATGAGTGTAGATCGCTACAAACTCCTTATCATCAATCCGCTGCTCACGGGCAGCCAAATCGCTCTCGCTAATTACCCAATCTCCAGAGTCGTTTTTCGAAGCGGCTAAACGCCCATCATTTATCATGTTAAGAATCGTTTTGTAATGAACCCCAAGTAATAACGCTGCTTCTTTAGCATTCATTATAAACACCTTCCCTTATCTCTTGTTATCCATATATTAAGAGATAACTAGGGGAAAGTAAACCGGGATATCTAATGAATGATACAAAAAAGAAGACTGCCGGCATTATACGCCGACAGTCTTTCTCTCTTCCAAGCAGTATACTCTTCATCCTATTCGCTGGACAATTCCTTAAGCGATTTGATTTTACCATGGGGATGCTGTTCTTGCTTTCGCGACTTCCAGGCAGCTTCTTTCCTTCTCTTCTGGTGAGCCATAACAGATATCCTCCTTTGGAAACTGAATTGTATACCACTTACTTATATTGTCATTCCACAGCTCTGTTCATTCATGAATTTCATATAGAGTCAATTGTTTTAGTAACAGTTATGTACTCGATGGCTTCCCTATTATACAGGTCGTGCTCGGAGAAGGTGTGTGGCCAATAATTTCCTTAACAGCCCACTTACCTTCTCTAATCAGTTGGAGAAAGCGTCCGGCAGACCACCCGCAGTCACGCTTGAGGCGAGAGCTTGGGTGATCTCGCTTACCGGGTTGGCGACTTATTTCCGCACCACCGTCCGTTCGCCTCTATTCTTATTGGGCCGTTAAAATCAGCGGTCCGTCCGACGTGATTGCGATTGTATGCTCATATTGCGCCGACAGCTTGCCGTCAGCCGTTCTCGCCGTCCACTGATCGTCGTCGATCGTGATACGGAACGTACCTTCGTTGAGCATCGGTTCAATCGTAAACACCATGCCTTCCTTTAATCGAATGCCTTTGCCGGCTACGCCGATATGCTCGTAGTTCGGCTCCTCGTGCAGGCTCCGCCCGATCCCGTGCGCCAGCAGATCGCGTACGACGGAGTACCCGTTCGATTCCGCATGCTGTTGAATCGCCGACGTTATGTCGCCGAGCCGGCCTCCAGGGAGTGCCCGGGCGATCCCCAGATCCAAGCATTCCTTTGTCACTTTCATTAATTTTTGTGCTTCCGGCCGGATATTGCCCACCGCATAGCACCAGCATGAATCGCCGAACCAACCGCCGTATTCCACCACGATGTCGAGCTTCAGCAAATCGCCGTCCATAAGCGCCCGATTCGAAGGAATGCCGTGGGCCACCACATCGTTGACCGAAGTACAGGTTTCTGCGGGGAAACCGTTATACCCTTTCGTAAACTGCTTGCCGCCGAGTTTGGTGATGTGTCTGGCAACAAAGTCATTGATTTCGCGGGTGGTGATCCCAGGCTCGATCAGTTTGGCAACCTCACGGTAACAGTCCGCAACGATTTGGCCCGCCGGCTTCATCTCCTCGATTTCCCTAGGTGATTTTAAGATGATCATCTATGTTTATTCACTCCTTATTCATACTATAATTTTAAAAACATGACGATATCCCTGGCCTCTTCGTGCAGCTTACCGCGGCGAAGCGAAAGCGAGGCGCAGCCGACCAAGGCGGCCAGCAGCATTTCCGCGCGCTGCAGCCAATTCTGCTGCTCTGCCGCGTTTCCGCCGGAAGCCGCAGCCCCGTCCTCCGCGCGCCCGGTTTCTAGCAGCGCGGCAAGAGGCGTGAGCACCTCCCGGCGAAAGGCGGCCAGGAGCGGGGCTGAGCGCGCTTCAGGCAGCGAGGCAAAGCGCTCACCGGCCAGCTTATGCAGCAGGTACAGGGCATGGTCCTCCGCCCAAAGCTGCAGCAGCCGGACGCCGGCTACCGCGACGGGGCCGAGCTCTGCGGCAGCGGCCGTTTCGTGGCTTCTCATACGGGAATCCGCGGCAGCCGGCTTTCCGGTGTCCGGCGCAGCAGCCAAGCCGAAAAGCCCGCTCGCTGGCATCTCCCCCGTAGTCGATGCACCCGGGACCTCCGGCGGAAGCTTCATCATGGCTTCTAGCGGAGCATCTAGCGGGGCCTTCAGCCATCCACCGTCCCGCTCCAATGCATCCCATAGCAGATCGTGGAGTAAATCGCCTTTATTGCTGTAATAATGGTATACCGTGCCATAGCCGAGTCCCGCCTGCACGGCCACATCGCGGATTTCCAGTAAAGGACCTTTATCCAAAAACACATCAGCAGCGGCTTTCCGAATTTGCGCCAGACGTCGCAGCCGGATCTCTTCGTTTTGTTCCTTCGTGCGTGGAGTCATCTAGTCTAATCACCTCTTTTATTTTTGACCTACTCTTATGTCAATATAAAACATCAGCTTGCGAATAACAAGAGATTAGTGGAAGATATTCAGCCCAACCTAGAAATCGTTACTTGACCATCGGCTTAACCTCGAACGATCGATCCGGTTGGAACATTGCTACGCTAACAGTTGTCATAGCGTTTAATCGGCCCATAAACGATGCAAGCTTCAAAGCTTAAAAGGCAGCCGGTCATACTGGTCGGCTGCCTTCAACGCATTATTCACCTATCGTTCCAGCTCGCTTAGGATAGCTTAGCAACAGATTAGATTTGTTCCTTTTCCTTCATCCATTCTTTGTATTCCGGTAAAGTATATTCATCCGTTTTTACGACGGCCCAATGATTGTTCTTATGTTCTAAGAAGAGCTTAATTAAATGCTCTCCTCCAGACTCATCAAAATCATCTCTCATATAAACTATACTTGCATGAATGAGAACTTCCACTTCATGATCACTTATCGTTTTCACTTTCATTCGTTCATAACCTTCAACATTATAATTGGCATCCAACAAATGGAAATGTTGATTCAAGGATTCAACCTCATTTTCCTCTATATTTATGCCTAGTTTGAGGTCAACATTCTCTTTAAGATCCGGATAGCGGTCCCATAAAATATGTATATCCTTGTTAACCACGGCTTGCGTTCTATAATACATGTACTCTCTGACTGGCGTTATATATTTCACCCAATCCGATGGTTCTGGCTGTACAAAACCTGCTAGATCTGATTCAGCAGTGAGATTATCTGTTGAACTCGTATTTTGCTGACACCCGATTAAAGATACGAATAGTACAATCATTATAGTTCTTAATAGTAAAATCATGTTCTCCCCCTCATTACTTAATTACTTTAAGTTGCAACGTTGATTCCCATGAGAATCTGTTTTGCGTAAGAATTCCAGTCTGCTTCATCTGTGTTGATCTCTAGAGTGGGAATAAGCGATTGTTTCGCACACATGCGAAGTTGATTCTGGTCCTCTAAGAACTTCTGACAAGCCTCCCTAACTGTGGAGTGATTGTTCATCACATATGATTTCCAAGCGTCGCCACGACTTTCAATATACCTTGACTCCACTGCATCTTGAGACAATGTTAAAAGCACAGAATGAGGATTCAGTCTTAATAAGCGTTTTTCTAACTCCTCAATATCTGAAGAATTTGAAAATGCCGCTCGATGATTTAAATGGAATCTTTCCAAAAGATAGAATATTCCGTTTGATGGTTTCGTATGGCCTAGTGAATCAATCCAATTGTATTGTAGCTCAAGATAATCAACATGACGATTTAACAGCTGAATATGTTCATCCTTATCCATGGATCTCAGGACGCCTTGGTATGAATGCAAAACTTGCGAATAGTGTTCACTTATTGCAATTATCGATTTTCCAACATTATGCGCTTGACTATGTATTCCCCTGATTGCAGAAAACAATGATGTTTTTCCAGCAGTTGACAACCCTTCGATAATGACTCCCCGAATCAAGATTCCACCCCCTCTTCTATGGTTCTTGACAACCATTTTACCACATGATATGAGACGCAAGTCTAACCTGCTTCACATTAATATTGAAGGTCCGTTTATGATTCGATTCTGTTTCACTTCAGACAATCATCAAGATTGCTTATGAAACACAAAAAAATCGCCGAAATGGCGACTTTTTAGATCCCTGCTTTATGATTCTTGCGTGTTCTCGTCACTTTTGTATTCTAAAATATCTCCAGGCTGGCATTCCAGCGCTTTGCATATAGCTTCTAACGTTGAAAGCCTAATGGCTTTGGCCTTTCCGTTTTTCAATATAGACAGATTGGCCATGGTAATTCCAACCCTCTCCGAAAGCTCGGTTACGCTCATTTTTCGTTTAGCCAGCATCACATCAATATTGATAATAATCGCCATAGTTATCACCTCAGACCGTCAAATCATTCTCAGATTTTATATCAATTGCCTCTTTTAAAAGCTTTTGAAGAACAGCAGCAAATACGGCAATCACCATGGACGCAAAAATCAGGGCCATTCCGATGAGTATGATACCTGGGGCATCGTCTTTCTCCGCTATCAAATAGAAGAGCGGCATGCCTACCACAAACAAGCTGCTGATTATGGTTGCACAGTTTTTTATATTCTTTAGAACGCGTACGGATAATTCCGAAAAAGCTTTGTTCTTGTCAATATACCCTAGAAGCTTATACGCCTGATATAAAGCAAAGTAAAACGGTATCGCGGTTGCATACAAATCAATAAAAACAAGATATCTCAAATAAGCATGATCTGGATACAATTCTGCAATAAATTCCGCTATCTCTGGTACCACAAATATGCACAGAGCTAGAACTGGAATTCCAATAAGAATGACAGCAATCCTTAAAAATAATGTGGACCCTCGTTTCATAAAAAGCACCTCACTTCATGATTATGAATTTGATTTTAGCAATTTATTTATCGTTTTGCAATAAATAATTAACGTTTATGATTATATTTATATTGTTATGCTGATATCTCCAAGGAAATACTTTCATTGAAACGAAATCAATCTGAATCACTACACATGCTGCCAACCCTTATTACCACCTAAAAAATACACCCTAATGCGTGGGTGTATTTTTTAGGATTATGCAGTTCATTATTCTATAAAATTCATGGATGCCTTTAGTTATTTAAAATGGGTATTTCTCCAAGGAGTTTCTTCAGGTTGATGGAGTTCCACGGCAAATGCTCTGTTATACCTAACCCAACGACATCGGTTTCTTCTGATAGTTCTTTAATCAAACTCAGTAGTTGAGGCAATTGCATGGTTCCCTTAGGAGATAAATTAAAGGGTTCTTCCGGGTTGGCGAATAATACCGAACGAAAAGCCTTTGGATCAAGCACGTCTAAATCAAGATGAATAGCCAGGTGTTTAATGCCGCTTTCTTTGATCCATTCTTTTATAGATTCAGTGCTGCTCGCTAACTCCTTCGTTCCGGCCGTTCGAATACCAAGCCTTTGAATCATTTCCGTGTCCGGTTCTGTAGGTGCAACACCTAATCTTTGAAACGCTTCAGAAATTACAACAGCTTCTTCTTCTGTAGGAGCCGCTAATCCCGCAATAAAGACATTTTCAGGTTTTAGCGGGGTTTTCACATGTTTTGCGAACTCCTCATCTCCTTCTCCCAAAAGATTCCCGAGAGGTACTGCGTGCCCGTTATCATAGCCAACATAATTGACCAAATCAGAGTGAGCATCGATCCATACCAAACCTAATTCCCCACCGTACCGTTCGTTTAAATAGGCAAATGGAGCTTGTTCAACTAGGCAATCACCACCAAACATGATAACGCGATCCGGCTGATGAGCCTCAATAAGATGATGAGCAGCCTTTAGCTGTTCAAGAAGCTGTTGTCTTCCATTCATACCGTTCTCGTTTTCGAGCGGAGTTCCATCATAAGCTTGAACAGGTACATGGATAAGGGGCTGATCATTGTCCGGAGCTAGCCAAGCAAGCAGCTCGGCTCCAAAAGAGTAGTTCAGATTGTTTCCTCCTTGCCATTGTGGCATTAACAGGCGTATTGTTTTTTTAGTCATTTGTTTCTCTCCTTTACATCAAAGTAAGGTTAGTATAGACTGAGCACAAATATAAAAGTAGTACGCACATTTATGATAGGTACTACCCGAAAGGATAGTGTTCAGTATGAGTATGGAGGAATTTAAAGGTAAAGTTAAGAATGTCCAAGACACACCTTTTGGTTATACCATTTCGATTATTGGCGGCAAATGGAAAATGGTGATTATGTACCTCTTGGCTGAAAACCAAACCGTTCGCTTTAATGATCTGAAAAGACAAATAGGAGCAATCACTTACAAAACATTGAGCTCACAGCTCAAGGAACTGGAAGCGGACGGTCTGGTGACACGCAAAGAATATCCTCAAGTTCCGCCAAAAGTCGAGTACAGTCTTACAGATAAAGCGGAAACTCTATTACCCATTTTGGAACAGTTATGTGAGTGGGGAGTAAAGAACCAACACCATTGAGCCCTATTTTCTAATTGCAAAAAAGCCGCATAACATGCGGCTTTCAAAGGTTGATCCATTGAAGCAGTGAATTAGAGTCGTAAAACGGTTATTAGCTCGTCGTTTTCGATTTCGCCGTTGTCACGGAAGCCGTAGCTTTCATAAAGCTTTTTGGCGGCTGCGTTATCAGCCTTATAAGATATCCAGCAGTATTGTGCAGGCCCTGCCGGAAAGGTACGGACAAATTCCAAGATTTTTTTCATGGCTTCCCGACCGTAGCCTCTGTTCTGGTATTGCTTGTCAATCATCAGCCGCAGGATGCAATAGCTGTCGTCTGCGATTGTCGGAAGTTCGTATCCGGTGATTCTGTAAGTAATCATAACAAAACCAACCGGCTGCTCATCCGCGTAAATGGCAAATGGAAATGGCTGCCCCCCATTGGTTGCAAGGACATAACACGAAGCCACGCTCGACAAATTGGACGCTACGAAGCGCCGTTGATCTTCTGAGACCTCCAGATTAAATATGGCACGTCGGTTTTCTAACGTGATTTTCCTGAGTGTAATCATGCAAGGTTTCTCCCTTCATTATCTTGGGTTGATCGTTGCGCCGCGGTCGCTTATATAACATACAATTTATCCAAAAAAAGTAATAGACTTATATTGAAATTTTTTATAGACTATTATGTATCCATGCCTTTTTTAGGTGAGTATGAATTAACCGGCACATCATTGTGCCGGTTTTATTTTTTTTGCTCATATAAGCTGCGTTTAGCATTCCTGTTGATGGATCATCCAGATGAACGGTATCCCATTTTGATCGTTGTCGCTTATACATCTGTTACACCGATTTCTGCTGACTCATTGGTCAATACTTCCGCAAACCCTGTTGTTGGGGATTGGGGATGATAATGAGCTGGAGGGTTCTTCGAAAGGTAAAGGGCAAGGGATTCGCGGCGAAGACGATTCTACTGACGGGGGTCATATAGAAACAGAGGCTTAAGATACATTTAATTAATTGAACGCCCTTAAAGTAGACATTGTTGGAAACCCATAAGGGAAACCAATCATCTTTTTTTTGGGGGGGTATGAGGAAGAAGCTATTAAACCAACTCCGTATGGACCGTGGTTCCGCTATTTGTAAGAAAAGGCGCTAAACATAAGGTTAGGCGGACACAGGTTCCGCTATTGCCTGAAAATCACAGCAAAAAATAAGAAAAATCCGAGAATAACGGATTCTGTGTCCACGAATCAGTGATTTTGGTACAGTTGTTGGGAAATAGCGGATCTCCTGTCCGCATATAGCTGTGCAGAACCGACACATCAGATGCACTCCGCATTCAGCTGAACACCGACACATCAGGCCCACTCTGCACACAGCTGCGCACACCGACACATCCTTGCACACTGTCCATCAATTGTCCGACGCGTTCACATTAATGAATCGGATTCCAGCACTTTCGGGAAAATGGGGCTCCGCGCTTATCCATTCTGTCCTCTTATCCATTCTGTCCGCGTAGCCATTGTATTAGCGGAGAGGCTTTTGAAATTATAGAATCTGGATCATGCGTCGGTTCAAATTGCGGAAAGAAGTCAGGAAACATGGCAAGGTATTCCCTTACACACCATCGAACCGTCCAATTGATATCCGTTGACAATGGAATCCACTTGGAACCTTCATTTTTCCTTGCGTCTTGCAATAATGCATAGGCATACCAACCACGGACGCCGCTTTCGGATTCCTGAGCTAATCGCTCCCAGAAAACCTTTCGCTCATATTCGTTTATGGGCTTTTCCAAAGCACAAACAGCGATTTTTCTTACGATGGGCGAGCGATCGAATGAATATTGCCATAAAAGGTTCCGTGAGTAAAGCTGCCTTTCCACGAGAGTGGATAGGGATATCGCCCTTTTGATATCATCTTGGGAATGTAGTGCGATATGTGTGTCCCTGATCCGCAGGGACCGTAAAGCTCCTTGGGGTTGATTCGTTATCTGACCCAATTCAATTGCGGTTTTTGTTTTGGCGACGTTAACCCTGGGGGCTAGATTATCGTAGCCATGTATACGATCACCGTATGTAGTCAATGCAGTGCGTAAAGTTGCTGCATCTAAACCTTGGAATGTAGACATTAGGTATGCTGCGACTCCGGATACGAGTGTTGCTGCGCCTGATGTTCCCTCATAATAGGAAACGACATCTGCTTTTTTATTGGATTCACAAAAAGGAACGGTCAAGTATACTCGTGGTGCTAGAACGTCAGGCCTGAAGTGCCCCTCGGCATTTCGTCCATACGGTTCATCGGGAAATGGTACATGGGAGTGGCGCTCTGCGCGGCCTCGGTCATTGTATCCCCCCACGGCTAGATATTCGCGAGGCGGCAACATATTCGCTGTTCTCGTATTCCCATTTGCACAGACCACGAGAACCCCACTCCTTACGGCTAAAGCTAGTGCCTGAACCGTGCTGTTTTTGCTTGTGCTTTTTAGATATACCTGATGATCTAGTGCATGCCATCCCGTACTTAATATGATTTGAATATTCCATTCTTTCTGCTTATTCAATATCCACTCGATCCCGGCTTGTAATCGTTCTCCTTCCCCAGTCTTGAACGCCCCGTGGTTAAGCACGATATAATGAGCCGCCGGTGCAATGCCTATATGCGTTTTTCCTTGGAAAACAAAAGGTTTATGAGATAGTGCCAGTAGTGTCATTAACCCATGCTCACCACTAGCGTCATCATGTTCAACGGGCTCTTCTAAAGCAATATTTCGGCATGTAATGGAGAAGTCGTCATGAACGGTGACGTATTGTAATCGATCGCCTAAATGCTGAATTGCAGGATGAGGGGTAATTGTATCAATGATGACGATACCAATGTTTTTCCCGGATTCCGTATAATCCGGGGCTTCTGAAAAGCCTAGTCGTGCCCACGTAGGTTCAGGTAATTTTCTCATGGATTCATGCTCCTTCTAAGCAATATACATCTTTAGCTTATTGCTTGATCCTTCATTTGGCTAGTTGAATGAAGTAACAAAAAACAACCCCGAACCTAATATATCTTCGGGGTTGCAGTCTATAATACCATGGTTGTATGTCGCTGATACGATTAAGCGCTATCTATTCTTTTAGCCTGATCCTCTTCATAAGTAAATGGATAACTTTTACTTCCTAGCAGCTCTACGTAATTCGAAACCCACAAAATGGCCGTCTACCGTTTAGGAATATACCTTAAGAAAAAAGAGGAGAAATATTAAAATATCTTAAATAGTGAACACGGCCAAAAAATCCAATCCGTTCACCCGCAAATCACATCAATTATGTTCCAACTGTAGCACGCATGTTTATACTCGGAGCACTTTTACGAACAGTCGTTTGACTACACCTAAAATCCGAGGTTTCGCCCATGATGAAGATATGAAAATCGTGTACATCCCCAGACGGTTTCCACCCCATAAATCGGTGATGATGCCGTTTCCGATAACGGCTGTCTCGTTACTGCGCGTTCCGAGTAGATTCAATGCGGCTAAGAACGCTTTTTTCTTCGGTTTACCGGCTTCGAACAATGCTGGAATCTCATGGATCTGTCCGTGACCATGCATCGGTGGTTTGCTGTTAGAGACGATGATCACCTTAATTCCGTATCGGGACTGCATGTTATTCAGCCAATCTTTCATCAAATCGGTTATGGTTTCAGCATTTTTCGTCGTTATGGTATTGGTCCAGTCAAGGATGATCCCTTTAATACCTGCCTGCTGGAGTGTTTCTCCGTCAATCTCATAAATCGAGCGCGCAATTTTCGATGGTTTAAAAATAGACATACATATCCTCCACTACTTTGATAAGTGAGCCAATCGTGTATAGATTGCCTTCATTCTGTTAAAATCATACTTTTGAACAATCATTTCTCTTGGATGGTCTGTATGTTTAGTTTCGCCTAAACAAAAAAGCCGCGATTTCAGCGACTTCATAAGCATGTTTGTTTTTTCCTTCCGACAGGTAAAGATGCCCGCAGCCTGAACGACGTAATGTTCCGAATCGATATTACAATAAACATGGACATGTTCCAACGGATCGTCCGGTCCAGAAAATGTTAAGGTTCGAGCTATATGTCTGGGTGCATAAACCTACAAGACCCGACGACGTTCATGCAGAACGAACAGAATGATCATAATCATCATTACACCTAAGATGACACCGGCCTCTGTGGTCAGCATCCGCAGCAGCGGGTACTCTGGCGAGAACTGCGAATCGGTACGAATAGCGGAAAAGAGATTATAAGAGAACAGCATGCCCGACGAAATCCAAGCCAATGCCATCGGGTACAGAAAACGCTGCGGCCCACGCCGGGAAGTTAGCACCAGCAATCCCCACGCCCCCGCGATCGCGCTGCCTGGAGCTCTGCTGAAACTTTTTTATGCTCAATCTTCATGTTGGAAAACTTACCTCCTTAATAACTCTGCCTTCGCTTTACACCCCATTCTACCTCCCTTATCGAAAGGCAAAGTGACCTCAAGTTTAAGTTTGGGTTAATTTCATTTACGTGAAGCTGTAAACTCTCTATCCTGGATAGGTAAGTCAACGCTCAAAAAGGAAGCTGCGTATAAGTCACTCTGAGCGACTTGAACGCAGCTTCTTCCCTTGTCTTCAAAAGAAAATGATACATATATTCCAATAACAAACATAAGATAACGAACTCACATTCATTTTAGATACTGTTACCTTCTCATAGCTTAATCTGTCTCGGGAGTTATAACACTGCAACTGCTATCAATCCAGATATAAAACGAACTTCCGTTTGCGTCGGATTTCATTTCCCATTGCATCCCCATCTCCTTGGCCATCATCGATACAATGGACAAACCGATCCCTGCGCCTTTTTCAGGGGACTCGTAGCAGACGCCAGGACCCTTGTCGTTGATGACCAGCATCCATTGATTTTCACGATCAATCATGTGTATGCCGATGTACCGACCTGCTCCCGCATGGCGTACCACGTTCTGAAACACATTGTCCAGAATGCGGTTAAACCACAATGGATCCACATCCCAAAATACCGTCTCATCAGGAAGCTCGACAAAGACATCGAATTCCTTAGCCTCGAATACTGGATACCACTGAGCCACTCGATTCCGGACTTCTTCTACGATATCAATCGGCTGCTTGTGCAGCGGATACTTCCCCGCCGATAACAGCGTGTATGACAGAAGATTATCCATCAGATTACTGATGTCGTCCAGCTTATGCTCGATGACAGAAAGTGAAACCTGTCCCTGGGGAGAAGCAGGGTTATTGCGAACGGTATGGACATGTTGCCGGATGACAGTCAACGGGGTTCGAAGATCGTGGGAAATCGTTGAAATGAATTGCTTGCGCAGTTCCTCCTCCTCCCGCTCCCGTTGTTGACTTTCTTTGAGCTCCTTCACCATCCGATTAAACGAGCCTTCGAGTTCTCCGATCTCGTCGTTCTTCATAATCGTGACTTCGTTCGGAATTTCTTTCAATCCATTTACGGTCATCGCGGATTGGAGCCTGATCAGTCTTTTGCGAAGCTTAATGAAGAACAGCCATGACAGCATAAAGAAGCATACACAGATCATTAGAAACAGAAAGATGAGCGGCAGGTTTCCCGATAGCGACATCTCTGCATCAAGGATATGGGAATCCGGGAGCCGCATCACCATAAAGCCTTGCTTCGGATCGTTTCCGATGAGGGAGGTTAAGACCAGCTTTTCTTGATAACGGTCTTGCGCTCGAATCGAGAGAAGATCCACATAAGTCCATTGCTCAGGTATATCTTCCGAGAGGTCTCTGACTGCATTCGTCCTCCCTGACGGGTCCACCCAAAATATCTCAGCATCCGGATAGTCCTCGTTCAACTCTCCCAGTCTAGAAATAATCCTATCCCTTCCTGCACCGTCCAGGTTGTCTGCCTCCTGCTGCCACAGGCGGGTTATCTCTTCCGGACGATATACTGGATGATCGCTAAACATATAACCAGGTAAATAAAATAAGGCTGGAATGATCGGCCATAGCAGTAAGGCGGTCAAAATAAGGATCAGGTATTTGCTCATTAACGAGCCGCGGATCCTCATGATCGCACCCGGTATCCTACGCCGCGGATGGTCTCGATAATTTGGGGGGAGCCGGAATCCAGCTCGATCTTCTCTCGCAGATGCCGGATATGCACATTCAACGTCTTGTCTCCGTTCAGATGCGGCTCGCCCCAAACGGCTTCATAAATCTGCTTCTGGGTCAATATGTGATTCAGATGGTCCAGGAAATACATGAATATATGAAACTGCTTACCTGTAAGGACAATCTCTTCCCCGGTTTCGGAATTCCATATACGGCTTCCTGTTCGGTCGATGATTAAATGCCGGATCAGAAGCTGCTCCGGTTCCGCAGTGACGGAGCGCCTGAGCAGGACTTGAATCCGGGCGGCCAACTCATCCGGATGAAACGGCTTTGTCATATAATCATCGGCAAAAGACAAGCCGGTAAGCTTATCTTCGATTGCGGTTCTGGCCGTAAGCATCAGGATGGGTACAGCGGGATTGATTCGTTTTAGCCGCTGACCGACCGTGAATCCGTCCAGACCCGGAAGCATAATGTCCAAAATGACTAGATCGCAATGTTCCATTGCTGCTTCCACATCATAGCCTGAACTCTTCCATATCACCTCATAGCCCTGACTGATTAAAAACTCCTTGGACCAGGAACCGATTTCCTGATCGTCTTCAATGTACAAAATAGTAAATGTCTTCATCGTATGATGGACTCCTAAAAGTAATATATAGGTAGTCTAGCATATTATGGCTGTCAGGAGATCGGGAAATCCATCGGAAAAATTCACGTAAATCACCAAGCATCGTCATAAGTTCACAACATGGATTTGTTAATGTTATCAACAGCCGGGAAAATCAATGCAGGCACTGGCAATATTCATACAAGTTGGAGGATGAATCGGACGGGGTCTTATCGACTTCATCAGGCGACAGATTAACACATACATGGGAAAGGAACGGATTGGATATGAAAACAATCGATATCGTAAAAGAAAACCTGCTTTTCATTCTCGGTCTGGGCGCTTTAGCGCTTGTCAGACCCATCATGAAGATGACCGGGATCATGGACCTGATCGGCCAAGCATTCGGCAGCA
The DNA here is from genome assembly GCF_025142895.1 of Paenibacillus sp. p3-SID867. Classification (NCBI taxonomy): domain Bacteria; kingdom Bacillati; phylum Bacillota; class Bacilli; order Caryophanales; family Paenibacillaceae; genus Paenibacillus; species Paenibacillus sp. p3-SID867. Next base: position 144,372 of record NZ_JAMBDM010000013.1, on the reverse strand, counting down.
TTCTGATGACGGTTCTCATCTCTTTGGCCTGGCTCATGCTCGTTCTATTCAAAAGAACGGCTTATCCCATTGTCATTCTTGTTTTTGCGGGTTTGAGTTATGCCTTATTTGCTATCATTATCAGCGGGATTGCCTCTCCCCTTATCGATGGAACATTGCAAGGTCCATTAACGAATCCGCTGGCAATGGTAAGTATCTTTGCGGTAAATGCGGTTTGGGGCTTAATCGTTGGCGTAATTGCCAATGTACTGCGTCGTAAAGGGTAGATTGTCGATAACAAAGAAATGGCGGCATGGGGGAACCCCCTGCACCGCCATTTCTTTATATGCAGCAGCTATTTGACCCCAACTAGGGATCACTCATACGGGTACCACTTCTGAGAACCCCCAACTCCTCACCTGCTATGTTGGCCAAGTCTTGTGAATACGTAATCTATACCACTGCTTGTTTCACGTGATGAAATTCCTCCAGCGCTTGACGTACGGCTTGAGGCGTATCGAGACGAAGTATGCGCTTCGCCAGCTCACGGCATTCCTGACGATCCAGGATAGCGAGCCTTTCCTTCATCCGGCTGAGACCGCCAGCCTCCATGCTCCATTCGTCGAGCCCGAGTCCGAGTAAGAGCGGTGCCGAGAGCGGATCACCCGCCATACTGCCGCACATGCCGGTCCATTTACCGGCCGTGTGGGATGCCTCAATGACCGTGCGGATTAAATGAAGCACGGCTGGATGATAATAATCGTACAGGTGCGCGACATGTTCATTCATGCGGTCCGCCGCGACCGTGTACTGCACAAGGTCGTTCGTACCAATGCTGAAGAAATCGACTTCGCTCGCGAAGCGTTCCGCCAACACGGCCGTTGAGGGAATCTCAACCATGATGCCAACTTCCATCTTCTCGTCGAACCGGATGCCGTCCTGCCTCAATTCCGCCTGCACTTCCGTCAGGATGGCTCTTGCCTGCCTCCATTCCTGCAGGCCGGAGATCATCGGGAACATCACCTTTACCGTACCGAAGGCGCTGGCCCGCAGCACCGCCCTCAGCTGCGTGCGAAGCAGCTCCTGGCGGACAAGCCCTACCCGTATTGCACGGTAGCCCAGGAACGGGTTCGCTTCCTTGGGCAGCTGCAGATACGGAAGCTCCTTATCTCCGCCGATGTCCATCGTGCGGATGATCACGGGGCGGCCCTCCATCATCCGGGCCGCTTCCTGATACGCACGGAACTGCTCCTCCTCGCCCGGCATGGCCTGGGCGTTCATGAACAGGAACTCCGTGCGGAACAGCCCTACGCCGTCCGCGCCCTGCAGGACGGCGGTCTCGGCTTCCGCGGCGCTGCCGATGTTCGCCGCGAGCTCCACACGCGCGCCGTCGGCGGTCACTGCCGGGCGCGCCGCGTACGCCTCGAGCGACTGCCTGCGCTCGAGGTGCTGCAGCATGCGGAGCCGATACTGCTCCGCTTCTGCCTCGTCCGGCCGGGCAACGCACAGCCCGGCGGATCCGTCGAGGACGAGCGTGTCGCCGTCCTCAATGCCCTCGACGCCGTCCCCAGCGCCGACAATAGCCGCAATCCCGAGCGACCGTGCGAGAATAGCAGTATGTGAGGTCGCTCCTCCAGTGCGAGTAATAAAACCGATCACCAAATCAGGGTCCAGCTGCACCGTATCCGATGGCGCCAAATCGTCGGCAACCAGGATAACCTGTTCGGTGATACCCGTAAAGCCGCGCGAATGCCCTGGCGACAGACAAGCGAGAAGACGATTGCCAATATCACGTATGTCTGCGGTGCGTTCCTTCATATAATCATTGTTCATGCTTTCCAACATGGAAGCGACCTGACTCACAATTTCGGCAACGGCCTTTGGCGCTGGCTCCAGCTTCTCCCGAACCCGACTCTCCATCTTCGGATAGAAGGCAGGATCCTCCAGAAGCTTCCGCTGCCCCGCAAGAATACCGGCTTGCTCTTCGCCCACGGCTTCCTTCGCTTTTTCCGTCAGCGCATCCAACTGCTCCGCACAGCTGGCTTTGGCATCACGGAGCTTGATAAGCTCGGCATCGATAGCGGCCGGTGTATCGGGAATATCCTTCTCATCGGGGCTGCTGTCGCTGCTTGCCCCCTGCGAAGGCTTGTAGATGTATGACTTTGCGATCCGGATTCCCTCCGATACGCCGATTCCTTGAATTTGCAGCTTCTTCATCAGGCTTCACCAAACTTGCTTTCGACTAGCTGAACCAGAGCTTCGACTACCTCTTGTTCTCCATCTCCATTAGCTTCGATGGTCACGACAGCCCCTTGCTCAATGCCGAGCGTCATCAGCTCCAGCATGCTTTTGCAATCCGCGGAGCGTCCTTCGCTAGTTCTCAGATGAACCTCTCCTCCAAACTGTCCTGCTTTTTCCGAGAAAAGCTGAGCCGGACGGACATGAAAGCCCTGCTCATTCTGTATGGTTACGGTTTGTGTGAACATGTCTTTCCTCCTCATCCTGTAACGGCCTGCCGAGACAATTTTCTTGCAGAAATCGCAGTTACGGCTTCACTCTTCCGTATCCCTGACGTTCGCGTGCTTGATCTTTGCCAGGCGGCCTGCTTTATTTATTGTTCAAGATCCTGCTCATGGGCAATTCGTATATATGCTAATAATGACTGCTTCCCGTTTAGTTAGGATGATTTTCGTTTTCGGACTTACGTTCATTTCGGAAGCTAAGCTATCCTCGCTAAGCTCATTCTTATCATGCCAGTAAAGCGATCCGTCCTTTATAAGCCTCAACCAGCGCTCTGTTGTGTTCATCGGAACCATCGATATTTCCGCTTAGAAATACAGGGGGGGTGAAGCCTTTTTCAATCATAATCTCAATAGATTCGGCGAACAGGGAGTTCAAAATGAGGGCCCCGATCACCGTTGAGCTCGGCGTAAAGGGTACCTGGAGGCCCGGATGGCTCAATACGGCATCGCCCTTGACCGAGAAATTGTCGATCACCAGATCAACAGCATCCGCCAGATGCTTGCCGCTGCTGTGTCGGGAGGGCATGCTTTTGGAATATTCCAGAGAGGTAATGCCTACAGTAAAGGCCCCCTTCTCCTTCGCCATCAAAGCGACATCTACAGGAACGGGATTTCGCCCCGAAGTGGACAATACGAATACAATCTCGCCTTCGCGAATATCCTGCTTCTCCATAAACTCAACCGCAAGGTCGTTTTGTCTTTCCAGCTCGGACGACCGGACCGCGCCTTCATGAAGCATCAGCTTCTCAACCAGAATCGGACGAATCGGTACAAGTCCGCCTGCTCGGTAAAAGACTTCTTCGGTCAATATATGTGAATGTCCGCAGCCGAACAAGTGAATAATCCCGCCCTGCTGAATACAGGTCGCTACCTTCTCGGCCGCTTCACGGATCGGCTTGGCCTGCTCGGTTCGAACTTTGTTCAACAACCCGCCAATCACATCAAAATAGGTGTTCATCATCGTCTCTCTCACCTCATTGTTCCTGTATTTACAATGCTATCTGTTCTCTTCCGGTTGATCATCGGTTGACAAAGCACTTTTAGCCCGGAGAACCATCCCGGCCATCACTTCCAAGCTGCGCTCGATGATTTTCTCCCCCTTCTCCCTCGTTGCCAGCGTTGCATCCCCAAGCACGGCAGTGGAAGTCATTTCCTCCCACGGCGTTGGCGTGCAATCCGCTTCGATCGGGATCTGCGGGGCACCATCGATCGCCTTGCTCATGTCCACATATTCGCCCGCGAGATAGAGCATATAGGATGTCTCGATTTCATCGGCATGCATATAGCTCGCGTGCGCAGCCGAAGCTTCTCGCACCAAAGCCGTTACTTTCTTCGTGCCAGGGTAAAAGAAGTAGAACACCTTCAGTTCGGGAACCCGTTCGTATAACACTCTCGCAGCTTCCTTCAGCGCAACCGCATTGCCGAGATGGCCGTTGACCATGACGAAAATGCGGAATCCCTGCTGGTATAAGCTTTCGCCGATATCTGCTAACAGCCGGATAAGCGCTTCGTTTGAGACATTGATGCTCCCCGGGAAATTGCGCAAGCTCCACACCTGGCCATAAGGGAGGGTCGGCAGAACGAAGCTTTCCGTCCGCTCGGCTAATCTGTCCGCGAGTCTGGTCGCGAGCAGGTTATCCGTGCCCAGCGGCAGATGGGGACCATGCGCTTCAACGGCACCAATAGGAAGGATGGCAGCACGGAATTGGCGTATTTTATCCTTCACCTCAATCGAATTTTCGAGTTCGAATTTCATAGTGGCACCCCCCCTTACTTTTTAAATGAAAAGCAGTTGGCCGGGTTGCTTACGAAAAATTTCTTCACCAGCTTTGGTCCGTCAAAGCCGTTTCGGTTCGCCTCGTCCACAAAACGCGGTACCCATTTGGAAATAATGAACTCCAGACCGAGACCCTGATCGTAATGCTTGTAGTAGGTTTTCCGGGCGGTATCTCCGCTGATGAGGATTTGATCTTCGAAGCCTTTGCGGACAAGCTCCAGAATAAGCGAGATTCGGGTGCTCTCCGGTGCATACTTGATTTTGCCGATACCGTCAAAGCTCATGAAAGCCCCCGTTGCGGCGATCTGCTCGTGATAGTACGGGTCGGGATTGCGGTCCATATGCCCCAGGCTCAAAAAAGACAGCTCCACACCTTCGCTCTTCAGGAGCTCGATTTGCTCCAGCGCCATGGTGCCAACCTCGGTATGGGAATGAATGGGCGCCTTTGTCTCATGATGAGCGCGCGCTACAGCACGCAGCGTCTTTTCCTCCAGAGGCGTAATGCGGTTATAGCCTGTCCCGAATTTAACCTGGCCTGCTTTGAAAGACGTTCCCTCCAGCCCTTCTTCCACCTCCCGGATGACGAAATCCGCCAGCTCGTTGATGCTTTTTGCTTCAATCCACTGGGCGTAGGTTTCATAGTGGCCGATCAGCGGTTTAAGCTCCTCTTTGATTTTGGCGTCCCACAGAAAGCTTTTGTTGAAGCCCGCCGTTCCTACAATATGAATGCCGGTTTCAACTGCGATTTCCTGTACCGCCTGAACATCCCGTCCATAATCGATGGCTGTAGCGTCCACGATGGAGCGTCCACCGTGTTGTTTGAAGTCAAGAACGTCGAGCTTGGACTTCTCTTTATCATCCAGGAGCAAATCGTCCTCGCCCCGTTCCTGCCAGTAGGCCGGACGGCATACGATATGTTCGTGGGAATACGTAAAGCCCAGCTCCTCCTTGCTGATATCTCCATGTAAAGTACGAATAAAGCCCATATCGTTTCTCCTCCACTCTCTATAAAATTAGAACCTGACCGGATCTCTAAAAGTGCGTGTTCAAAATTCAAAAAGTCAGCTGCTTTTTGACTAACCTCTAAAAGAACAGCTTCGCCAGGAAGTGCAGAATCGGCCCAATGATGAACATATCGGAATCAGCTGCCCACATGGCCGTATCCGGCACCGTCGAGGCGATGAAGAAGCGAACCATCAGAAACTGTCCCCAAGCAACCACGGTTGAAGTGATAAAGCCGCCGATAACGGCCCCGCGGACACCGCCTGTCGAATTCCCGAACACCCCTGCCGTAGCACCGTGAAAGAATAAGACGATCATCGTTGGCACGAAAATGTATGATACGGTGTTGCCAAGTACAAGCAGCCAGATAATCGCTCCTGCGAAAGCTCCCAGGAAGCCAAGAACCACCGCATTCGGCGCGTAAGGGTATACAACTGGCGCATCCAGTGCCGGTTTGGCTCCTGGTACCAGTTTAGTAGCGATCCCGTTGAAGGCCGGAACCAGCTCGCCGACAAACATCCGGACTCCCATCAGAACGATGGCGATTCCGCCTGCGAATGTGAACGATTGGATAATGGAGTAGATAATAAAGTTCTGGTCACCTGATTGTTTCATCAGCTCCGCAGCCGCCGGCGTGCCCTTCGTCGATAGAATAATGGCCCCGATCAGGAACAAAACTCCCATGCTGAGCGCAGTGATGACGTTGGAATCACGAAGAAACTCGAAACCTTTGGGTACTTTGATTTTCTCGGAATCGTTGTTTTTGTTGCCGAACAATTTACCGAACAAGGCAGCTAGCAAGGCAACCGAGGCCGAGGTGTGACCAAGCGCAATGTTATCGTTGCCCGTAATTTTACGAAGGAACGGCTGAACCAGCGCCGGCTGGAATGTCCAATACACACCAAGGACGACAGCGACCATCAGTACCAGCTTCCAGATCGAGATGCCGCTGGCCGCATGAACGATCACGCCCGCAAAAACGGTCGACGTCCAGAACATCATGTGCCCGGTCAGGTAAATAAATTTAAACCGGGTGAAGCGTGCCAGCAGAACGTTGATTAAAAAGCCGATGAGCATGGCGAGCGTAACGGCGCTGCCGAATTTGGAATTGAATGCCTCCTGCCCCATGAAGGTACCGAGGGTTCCGCTCTCCAATCCGAAGACTTCCTTCCACATCGGCTCAAATACATTCAAGGCTTTCACGATGACATCAGAGCCTGCACCGATGATGAGGAAGCCGATAATCGCTTTAAAGGTGCCGCTTACAAGCTGGCTCGTTGATTTCTTCTGAAGCAGAAGGCCGACCAGAACGATGAATCCGAGCAGAATGGCGGGCGTTCCAAAAATGTTGGTGGCAATCCAAAAAAGTACGTCCATATGCCCTCTTCCTTTCTAATGGTTTACAGCACTTCTTCCAGCTTCTGTTTGATTTCGTTATTGTCGAAATAGTTGTTGACGATCACAATTTGGGCCGCATGCCCTTGAAGGCTTTGGGCCAGCTCGTTGCTTGTAATGATATAGTCGGCTGCAGTTCCGGATGCCGTTGATACGTCCGTGTGCTCCACGTCGGCACTTACTCCCATACCGCTCAGGACGTTCTCCACATTCATTCTTAGAATCAAACTCGTTCCTTGTCCAAGACCGCATACGCATAAAATTTTCATTGTTCGTTCCCCCTAATAAGTTGTTGGATTGTCTCAACATCCGTTGCATGCATGAATTGTTCAATACTGCCCGGGCTGCTCAGCAAGGTGGTCAGCTTGCGCAGCATGGCGATATGCTCCGAACTTGAGGAGCCGCCAAGCGCAAATACAAGCTGTACCGGGTCGTTGGCGGCATGGCCGAATACGACCGGTTTCTTCAATTTAATCAGCGAGACGGACGCTTCCTTCACCCCATCCTCCGCACGGGCATGCGGAAGTGCGATATGGGGTGCAAGAACAAAGTACGGACCTCTTTCACGATAAGATTTCACCATGGCGTCGGCATAACGTTCTTCCGCCGCACCCGCTTTCGCCAGCAGTTCTCCCGCTAAGCGGATCGCTTCTTCGGCCGTCTCGGCCACAACATCCAAGGCTATTAGCGACGGTTCCAAAAATTTCATTCTCATCCCTCCCAAATCCGGTATTCTAATCGATGCTAAAGACCGGTGTGTAATTGCTGCAGTATCTCTTCTTTCGTCTTGGCCTCTTTCAGACGGATCAGGCTCTCCTTCTCTCTGAGCAGGATGGTCAGCTCCGACAGCGCTTTGAGGTGGGATTCGCCGTCAATCGCCGCCAGTACCAGAATGATCTGAACTTGATGCCTTGCTTCTTCTGAGAAGGCGACAGGTTCCTCCAGCCGCAGCAGACTGATGCCCAGCCGCCGGACACCATCCTGCGGCTTGCCATGCGCAATCGCGATACCCGGAGCAACGACGATATAAGGGCCGAGCGCCTCCACTTTGGAGATCATCGCATCGATATAGGCTTCATCGATGCGTCCATCCTTCAGCAGGGGCTCGGAGGCATCGCGTATGGCGCTCCGCCAGTCGGCTGCTTTTCTTTTCATTTGGATCATCTGTCCGGTGAGCAGATCCGATAGAGATGGCTTGCGTGCTTCACTCAGCCATGTTTTCCCAACGGACAAGTAATGGTTCAGCTCCTCCGTAAGACCTGCTTCATCCCTAACCGCGGCGTATTTATGGACGATGTCCAGCAGCGCTTGAACCGAGTACGCCGGGGTCTTAGAATTACGGCCGGCAACCATGTTGACCTGGTTCAGCAGGTGCTCCTTATCCTTATCGCTGAGAATCGGATTCACTATGAGAACGGGCACTTTGCTATCCGGCAATGGGACCGTTGAGAAAATAAAATCAACATGGTCTTCATCAAAGGACTCGTAATTCCGCAGCGAGAGTACCGCCGTAATATCCACTGCCGAGAAAAGGTTCTCCAGCTGCGATTTCAGCATTCGCGAAGCGGAAATACCGTTGACGCAGACGATGGCTGCCTGTCGCCGTACGGCCGGCTTCGTGTTCTCTCTGCGCAGCCAGCCGCCGAAATGCATCGCGAGATATCCGATTTCGTTGTCGTCAAGTTGACGTCCAACCAGTTGTTCGAACGGAGCCGCGGATCGGCGGGTCAGCTCGAATACTTCCCTGTACTTAGATAGGATATTTTCGAGCAGCGGATTTTCAAGACCGAGTCCGTATACGATCCGATAATAAGCCGGCTTCAAATGAACAAGCAGATTCTCTTCCATCGTTTTTCTGTTCGGCAGGAAGACGCAGGCGTAACGCTGAAAATCATCCGTCATCTGTCTGGTCACTTGCCGAAGCTGCTTAAGCACCTCTTCGGATCCGGTCATCTGTTCCATCCGGTTAACCCTGGCTCCCAGTAAATGCATCGTAAAGTAGCAAATCTCTTCGTCCGGGATGGAGACGCCAAACATTTTGCCAAGACCTTCGGCAAGCCCTGCGGCAACTTCGTACTCTGGTTTCCTCCGCAGCACGTTTCGTTCATCTTCATCTATCGAGATAAACTGTCCGGTCTGAATCCGCCTTACATACAACAGGAACCGTGCCGTCAAATGAAATAACATCTCATCCGTCAAATCTACGCCCAGCGTTATTTCGCTATCCGAAATCAGGCGATACACCCGCTTCAGGTGACCTGACTTCATAGGGGGAAATAGGACTTGGGCGAGATCCGGACTTTCCGATTCCGGATTCCGGTTAAATATCTGTTCCCAGCCGGCATGACCGAAAATCTGTCCGAAGTATTGGCTTAGGGCCTTCCGCTTGTCACGTTCCTCCCCATGTACGCCATAGCCCCGCTTGCGGTCGTAGGTTACTTTAAGTTTCGAGATCTTCATGTCCGACCGAACCATATTCAAATCCTTGAGTACGGTCCCTCGGCTAACCTGCAAAAGGTCCGTAAAATGATGAACAAAGAGCGGAGCCTCCGCCGATAACAGATAAAGCGACATCCAGGGCATTCTTTCCCGTGGGGACAAATAATACTGCTGTGTTTGAGGCTTCCCGGTCGACTGCGGAAGACCGGACCGGCTTTCATCCGGCAAATAATAGCCGACTGTCCTGACGTATTTGACCGGCGGAAGATGAACCGCTTTCAAGTAGTCGTTTATTTTTTCCATATCATAATAAACGGTTCGTCTGGAGATACCGACCTTCTGCATCAGTTCTTCCAGCGACACATAATCGGCTGCTTCATGAAGCAGCGTCAAAATCCGGGTACTTCTTTCGTCCAGGATACGGCATCAACTCCTTTGCCGTTTAGTGTGGTACCTTTTGCAATTCGATTATACCCACAGGCAATTCATGAAAGACAGTTCAATTCATGGAGACCCTTTTGTGCAAAAATGAACTCAAGTGTTTAAAGTTAAGTAGACCGTCAAAATACATTTCATTAAATAACTCCGCGAACTTTTCAATTATATGCACAAAAAAAAGCACAGGCGAAAAGGGCCCATGCAAGATTTTGTTTGCTTCCCGATTGCTATGTTAAATCAATGCCTCTGCATTCTGAAGTAAGTAACGTGCAGCATCGCTATGGACATGTTTGCCGCTCTGTGCTTGAATTTCGTGAATAAAACTGTTCAGTTCACCCTGGTCGAGCTTTTGTCTCAAGCTGTTCGCGATGCCGTTGTTGTCAATCCAGCCGTCCTTCTCAAACCTTGCGACCAGCGCTTTGAGCGAGTCGGTAGTCGCCGTCGTTTGGAAATCCACACTGCCTCTCCCCATATTTCCTGCTGAATCGTAAACTGTAAGTTCTAATGAATGACTGCCCACTGGCAATGTAAACAGTGGAATCGTTGCGCCTTGTTCCAGAGGCCGACCATCAAGCAACAAAGTTGTCTTCTTAGAATCGACGCCGGACAAATCATCGCTTATATCAAATTGCGGCAATAAGTCCTGATCAATACCGTAGCTTTCTGCTGCCGGATCGCCAAACGTAATAAGAGGGGCCTCTGTATCCAGATTAAATTCAATCATCTTCGCGGGCTCTACGTTACCCGCATCATCCTTTGATCGATAGCTTATTGTATATTTGTCGTCTTCACTGAATGTAACAGGTCCAGTGTACGGCTGCCATGAGCTTCCACCGTCTAAGCTGTATACCGATTCGGTTACTTTCGATAATGAATCCTCCGCGGCCAACGATAGCGTTACAGGCTGGACATACCAACCGTTATCGCCGTCCGGCTTCTCCGGGGATAATGTCGCGATCGTGTTTGGCGGAGCCGTATCCTGCGGCTCGAACAGAAGCACGGGCCGGTAAGCTGTATTCGTATGCTCCTTAGAGCCGTAAATCACCCAGCCGGTCGAGCCATAGTTGGTCGTCTGAGCGAGCTGAACGGCGATTGTACGATCACCAGCCATGGCCGCATTCACTTGTGCCGTTACATCCAAGGTTGCCGGCGTCCCGGCTGCCGGGACCGTCCAGCTTCCGATTAGGCTGCCGGCGGCAGGCTTGTTGTTCCATGTCATGCTGTTTTCGGTCCATGCATGATTGCTAACTTCAAAAGCGACGCCTTTCGTGTTTGCGAGTCCGGCACTTGTCGGAACCAGGCGGATTTGCGCGCTTTTGACTTGATCCGGCAGATGAGTTAAATCAAATTTCAAATAGGAGTACCGGTGATAACCTGCGTTGGGATCGTTTTTGATAACCAATTGATCGGAAGATCCGAAGTTCGTGTTTGCATAAGACCCGCTGCGCACGTAGACATCGTCGGAAGGCAAGATTGCGTATCCAAGCGTTACGAATAATTCATTGGATGCGGCGCTTTCGTTACCGGCGCCATTAAGGGCTTTTATCGTAAAATAATACGTTGCCCCATCGGCTAGCCCTGTGACGGTATACTGGTTATTTCCGCTGACTGCGGAGATATCCACAGTATTCGTATAGTTGCCGGGCGCTGTCCCGTAATAAATTCGGTATCCTGTTGCTCCTGCGCTTGCGGACCACTTCAGCGCAGCGGAACCAGGTCCTGGCAAGACTTCGATCAATTGTGGCGCCACTGGCGGCGTCGTTGACCCTGTGCTCAGCTTAGCCAGGAACGTTTTCCCGATCGCTCCCGCCGTATTGACTTCCAATACCGTCGTCGGTGCAAACTGCTTCACTGTAACCCCCGGGTCGAGCAGCAACGCGCCGGTTGTCGCACGGTGAATTTCGACTTCAATGGTCCCTCCGTTTGCTTGCGTCGGATCTGAAATCCCGATTTGCAGCTCATCTTCGCTCTCAACGATGGTGACGGAAGATTTCTTATTGCTAGTTAAGTAATCAACTCCGTTCACTTGAACGGTTTCAACCGCATCCTTCCAAAAGTTGGCGCCGACCGCCATTGGATCGTTGGTATCCATAACCGCCTGTACGTTTCCCGTGTTTTCCAAAACCGTAAAGCCCGGGTTCGCCGCATAACCGGCCGCCTCAATCGTTGTCGCACCCGGATAAACGGCATAGGCATAGGAAGCTTGCATCGGATCGATACCGTGATTCAGCGCAAGGCTGACGTATTGCGCGGATAGAAGCTTATCGCTTCCATCGGTGTTGATATCCTTCCAGGAGCCGGATCTCGTTTCTCGAAGACCTTGGACCGTCGCCCCTCCAGGGAAAACGTACGCGATATCCGCTCCGGGTATGCTTCCAGACAGATGCGCCCACTGTACGCCTGTCATCGCCTCCGTCCACCCCGTCTCCACAGGCTTGACCGTTCCATCAACCGTCAACGTATTCGAACCGTTCTCATTCAGCTTGCGATTTTCAACGATCGTCTCTACTGATCGACCTCCGGTGCTCGAAATGTCGGATCCGAGCGCTATATATTTGTCGCCGAATAGAAACCATGACTTTTTGCCGGATAACGGAGTACCCGTGTTTTTCGACATCGAAAATTGCATGCCGACCGTACCGTAAGGGCCATCAATCGATGATCCGCCTACCCAATTCGATGTATTGAATTTGAAGCTGAACGAGCCCACGCTCCCCGTAGAGCCGTCCGTAGTCGTTCCCGGTAATCTCACCGGATCGATCGTTGGCCAATAGGCCCCCGAAAACTGCGTCTGGTCCTCATTGTACAAGTAGGCGGCGCCTGCGCCTTGCCACCATGGCTTGGTATTTTCGCCGTTGCCGTATTCAAAAGCCGAAATCCGCGTCGAGAACATACCAAGCGCCAGGCCGAAATCTGGCCTTAAGTGTACGGCGCGATCCATCCCTGCGAATACATGGGTATCGATCATATCGCCTGCGGGTTCAACGGATGGATCGCCAAGCAGTGCTTTGATTTTGCCGATGCTGAAAATGGACAGCCCCTCCGTATAACTCGGGAACGTTGTATCCGACATCATTTGGCCTTTGGCAATTTGGCGAACCGTTGCGGCATCCCGAGCGTTCAGGCCGTCGGCCAGCATGACGAGTGAAGCCAGGATTTTCCGTCCCGCCTGGTGATCCTGTGAACTTTCGCGCGATATCGCACGCCCTCGCACCGTATCCATCATGGCGCCTTTATACAGAAAAGGGCGGTATGCCTCCGTTACCCAACGAATGATATTCGCGATATTCGGGTCCGTCACATCCCAACTTGAACCGCCTAGAAGATACAGCAGCTTCGCCATATCTTCGAGCAGAACGGCACCGTAGCTTCCTGTATACGCGACATAGTCATGCTGGATAAACGAACCGTCCTCGTAAAAGCCGTCCCTGCTCTGTACATACAACAACACCTGGCTGATCGCGTCACGGCCTTGCGCAATCTTGGCATCCGATTTATTCAGCACGCCGCGCAAAGAGACGATTAACGCTTTATCAAGCCGATTCGCACCGGTCTCCCGGAGTGAAGGAGAATTTGTGCGATAGGTTGGATCCGGAACGAATTTGTCCAAAGCCTTCGTGTAGTTTGCTTTTTGCGCTGCAGACATTTGATCATAAATCAAGACCATCGCATCCGTCAGATTCATCGGCACGCCGATTTCCCAATCCCACCAATTTCCTGTCTCGCTCTTCGTTTCGTTATATTTGTTCGCATACATCCAGTCCAGGCCATTTAGGATGTCTGCAGCCAGCTGCTCATCCCCTTTGAGGGAAGACCCCGTTGTGGAATAGGCCAGTGCCATTTCCTTCAGCCTTACATAGTTGGATGAAATCGTGCTGGAGACACTCCAATTCGCCAGATCGCTCCACAGATAAGTTCGTCCGGCGTTTGTGTTCATCGCTGACCAGTGCTTGTTCGCGTTGGTTTCGATTTGGCTGATTTTCGCTGCAATTTCCGGGTCCGACGTATCGATTGCCGTCCCCCCGGTCAAATATACATGCCACCTCCCCCTCAGCAAATCGAACTCGTCTGCAGCGGTTGATGCTTGAACCGGTCCGGTAAACAACAAAATGGGATACAGCATGAAACTGGTGAGAAGAGAAACCACAATGCATTTCCGCCAACGTACATTCATCACAATACCACCTTCCGTCATTCAAATTAGACTGCCAATGGTTAGCACCAGCATCCTTTTGTATGAATTCCGTCTGTTTCATCACCTCCCTCACGGCTTTTACACCATCTGAATGCCCCACTTCAGTCTTTAATAACAACGACAATCCCTGTTTTGTTAAAAAAATCATCTCGCAAAATACGAGATCGAGAAAAAGCCACATTCAAATCCCCAGGTTGCATGGTGCATCACAACAACATTCTCAAAGAACGAGGTAGATTGAATATGGCTCAGTTTGAACGGAAGAAGATTCGCAGCTATTCAGAACTCTTTAGGAATTCTATTTTCAGTTGAAGAGAAATTGCGTGGGATAGGGCAACTTACAGAGCATCCGGCTCATGCAGCGGCATTTCCGCGACAAGCCCGTCGCTTTGGCGGATCCATGTCTCAAACTGTCGCTCATCCACTCTTAATCGAATGACTCTTGCGCCCGTCGGAAATTTGTCTTTGCGCACACCGTCTACATAACTAACGTAACGAGTAGACCTCCCATAACAAAGTCGAATGCCATGCAGTGTCCCGCAGTAATCATTCGAGTGATCATGTCCGACGAACGTGCCCATAACATCGCCCATTTCCACCATGGCGGCGAACAAGCCGGAGTTCAGTTCAGGCGAGCTGATCCATTCGCTGCAGTGGCCCTCGCACACCTTCGTCTTCCACACCTCTTTGTATTCCGGGAGCGGAATATGGAAAAAAGCCAGTGCAGGCAAAGGCTCTCCACCATTTCGCTCGGCTAATTGCCGAGATTCAGATGCATACCATTCGATTTGATCACGGCGTATCCAATCGTATCCGCCCACCGCATCCATCGGTGAGTAATCACCGCTGTCGAGGAAGAACAACGAAGCTGCCGGCCTTCCCTTGGAATCGTCAACCGTCAGCACATAATTTCCGGCTCCGCTTACGTCCGGTGGTTCCGGTTTGGCTGCGCAATATTCATGCAGGAGCTGCTCCTCATGCATCCTTATACGCGGTACGCTCCCTTCCGAGTCATGATTGCCAAACACAGCTGCCCATGCTACGCGGTTTTCCTCAGCGACAGCGACCGCGCTGCGGAACGATTGCAGCGGATCTTTGCTTCTAGCGCTTGCCGTCAAGTCGCCTGCAAACACAACAAGATCCGGCTGCTCAATCGCAATGACTCTCTCCATCGTCGCCTTCGTCATCGAGTCGAGAAGCGGCGTCTCCGGATCAAGGTCCTCAGCGTCAATAAACTCTACATCAGAAAACTGTACAATGACAAACGTTCCATCCTCACGAAACTTCAGCTTTTTCTCCAAGATATACCCGCCCCTTTGTCACATATTCCTTCCAATACCATAACCCGATCAAAACGAATACAGCAGCGCACGCCAAATACATCGATGTCACGCCATACTGCGAGCCGACCACCCAATAAATTAACGTCGGGCCGATCGCCGCCCCTAAATCGGTAGATACGGAATAAGCAGTCATGACTGTAATAACGGAAGTGCTCTTCGCAGCGTCAGAAGCCATGGCGTCCATAATGGTGCCAAGCGCAGTGCTTGTGATCATGACAAAAATAACGATAACAATCCATATACCGAGCGGCAGCTGCCACGGAAGTAACGCATAACCCGCTGCCGCACCCGCAAGCGAGATCATAAATAAAGGCAGCCTTCCTCTCGGTCCATCCGTACGCTGTCCGAACCATCGGGCCAAGAACGGCTCCCAAGCACAGCGAAGCGCTGTCAATACGCCGCCTAACACCGTGCTGCCGATGATCAGACCGAACCACGGGATTCCCTTTGGATAACTCGTATCAATGAGATACGTAAGCGTCGCGCCGAACACGGCGTGCAGCAAGGATATAATTAATCCGCTTATCACGATTTTCTTTACCTGCAGCGACCATACCGTTTTTGTCTTACCTGGAGGTAATTCCAGTTGATGTGTGCCGGATGCTTTCCCCGGACTTATGGATGCCGCGATCAACGGAAGTCCGACCAATGCCATCAAACCAAAGATGATCGAGACGGACTGCAGTCCGAACATGGGTACGAGAAACCCTCCGAACAGCACGCCAACCAGGCTGCCCAGGCGCCACAATCCGTTATACGTTCCCATAAATCGCCCTCGATTGGTATCGTCGGAGTATCGAATGACGGTCAAATATCCGCCCATTCGCATCAAGGACCATGCAATTCCCCACACCGCCCGCAAAGCTATCCAAAGCACGAACCCTTTGAAGACGCCGTATCCTACTGTGGTAAGCGCCGCTAACAAAACAGAGATGAACAGACCGGTTCGAAGCGACATGCGATGATACAGCCAGCCAATGACAGGATTAAGGGGCAGCCTTACTAGTCGGTTTACGGACAACAGCACGCCTACCTGCCAAAGGGCGTCCAGTCCCGCTTCCTTCCAATACACGGGGAGGACAATGTACAGCATCGAGTCGCCGAAGAGGGTTAGCGCCGTTACGATACCGACAATCCTAATCTGGCGCTGTTCTATTGCGTTGTTGCTGTCACTTGTCATAGATCGACGATCAGGCCATCGTAAGCCACCTTAATGCCCGCGGGCTCGAAAGCCCGTTCAAAATCATCATGCAGAAAATCGGAATTGTGTGTAAAATGAGTCACGTATATAAGACCCTCACGCCCAAGCGTACCTTCTTCCCGCCATACTCGCTGAACCTCCAGCACACTCTCAATCCCCATATGGTTTGGATTTCGCTTATTGTTCGTATAGCTATGCGTGCAATCAAGGATCGCCATATCGATCCTTTTGCCTTGAAGCCATTCCCAAGTATCGTCATGCAGCCATCCGGTGTCATTGCCGTAAAATAGCGTTTTGCCCCCTTTTTCTATGTAAAACAGCAAACAAGTTTCCATGGGGTCATGATTCGCAAGCAAAGGGGTGACTCGTGTATCGCCCAATGAAATCGTCTCGAACGGGCGCAATAAATGGAACGCAAACCTGCCTCCTGCGTCCGGACCCAGTGCAGTAACGGTCTGGCTAATGGCAACATCGTTGCCATAGATTTGTAAGGGATGATCGATACCGTGCGCAAATCCTTCAATTCGGTTGTACAGATCCGATGGCTGAAAATGGTCGTAATGCGTATGCGTAAACAACAGGTGCTCAACCGCACCCAAGTCGATCCGATCACGGAGTGCCTGCATATGGGAATCTGCAGAATAATCAACCTTGATCAAATTGTCGATCAAAATAGAGCTTCTTGTTCGAATATTTTTTCCTCCAAGCGACCTCGCCTTGCTGCAGGCATCGCAGCGGCAGAACGGGTTTGGAAATCCTTCGGCTGCGGCTGTACCTAGAAAATGAATCTTCACTGGTTTCTCCTCCTTTTGAAAAGCAATGGTTCATTTCTCGATTCCTTGATTTGATACAAATAATACCACATATACACAATCAATCACATACATTATTTAATTAGGTGCAACTCTTTTTCTGCCGGAATCTGTTGAGTATAAATACTCTAGTTAATCGATAAACTGCCTGGTCGGAAGGACAGTTGAACTGTGTGAGCCATGTCGGAATATTTGAAACATACAAACACACACAAATACAACCCCATAACAAGCACCTTCCAAATAAATAAAAAAAGATTCCTGGTTCGTGGAAACCAAGAATCGTTCATACGGATTTTTATTATTTGTATACGATTTCGATGCCGTTCTTGCGAAATTGTTCAACGATATCCCGGTTGATTTTGGAATCCGTCACAAACCGTTCGACTTCCGCTGTCCCGCATACTTTGATAAATGAATTTTGTCCGAACTTGCTGCTGTCTGCAAGGGCGATGCAGCGCTTCGCGTTCGCGAGCATTATTTTTTTCACTTGAATTTCGCCGACTCCGTAATCTGTAATCCCTGCTTCCAACGTAACCCCGCTCATACTCATAAAGAACAGATCCGCATGGAAGCGTGATGAAAACTCTTCCGCCAAATCTCCGATGATGCTTTGCTCTTCATGACGAATAACGCCCCCGGTCATAATCACCGTATATCCTGGCATCGAAACGAGTTCGTTGACGATCGGAAGCGAGTTCGTAATCACGGTTAATCGATCGAACTTGGCTTTCAGCGCCTTCGCAATCTGGGTGTTTGTCGTACTGGGATCGAGCGCGATGGACATCCCCTCGGTCACATAACGTACCGCGATTTGAGAAAGCTCCGCCTTCTCTTCCATATATATCGATTCGCGGATCGGCAGCGGGATTTCACGGCTATAGTCGGGCTCCTTCAGAATCGCCCCGCCGTGCACCCGCCGCAGATAGCCTTCGCTTTCCAAATATTCCAGGTCACGTCTGATCGTCTCGAACGAAACCCCGAAATGCTCCATGAGCTCCGACGCTCGGATCGATTTGTCCTGATTCAGTTTCTGAATAATGATTTGATGCCGCTGCTCAGCAAACAACTGCTCCACTCCTTACTTGCCTAAACTTCTTAATTAGAAGTTTACCATAAAAAGCATGTAATCCTCCTGTTCAACTGAATTGTGCTATTTCGTTTAAGATCCAGCCCTCACTTATTTTACAAATAGCTTCATCAACTGTATGTAAATCGGATTTATCATGTAGCCAGTCGGGTTAACGGAATATCTGTTACCCGTGTCTAGCTGCCGGATTCGGTCCATTTCTTCCTCGCTTAGGTCAAAATCGAAAATTTCGCTGTTTTCCTTTATCCTTTGCAAATTTGACGATTTGGGGATGATAATAATTCCACGGTTTATATGCCAGCGTAATATGACTTGTGCAACTGACTTTTGATGATTACGGGCAATCTCAACGAGAACCGGATGCTCCAGCAAGGCCTTGTTTCCTTGTCCCAGTGGTCCCCATGCTTCATGCAGTATCCGATCACGAACCATATAATCATGCAAATCGTGTTGTTGAAACTCTGGGTGCGTTTCGATCTGATTGATCATCGGTGATATCCGAGATTGCTTTTTGAGATGCTCCAAATGCTCGATTTCGAAATTTGCTACGCCGATGACTTTAATTCTCCCTTCCATGTACAAATCCTCCATCGCCGCCCATGCCGTCTCATAATGAGGGCCAGCAAAATGAATCAAATACATATCGAGATACGTAACATTCAGTTTCCGACAGGTCTGCTCAAACGCCTTCTTCGTTGCGTGATATCCAAGATCGGTTGTCCATACCTTGGAAGTAATGAACAACTCTTCTCGTGGAAGACCGCTTTTTTGCAATTCTCGTCCCAACGCTTCTTCATTGCCGTATATTTTCGCTGTATCAAAATGACGATATCCCGATTGAATTGCCGCTGCGATGGTTTTTTCAAAGACCGCTCCCTTCTCGATTTTATATACGCCAAAACCAAGCTGAGGAATTTGAACACCGTTTGCTGCCTCGACGGTTCGATACATCTGTGACCGCTCCTTCTGTTCTTACGATTTATTCACATTGCAGCAACGCTCTTTCGATTACATGAATTAGATTTTTCAAAGACAGAAGCTTGCTTTTCGAATCCAGTCTATAGTAATTGATGGTCCCTTCTTTACGAACACTTACAATCTGAGCATCTTTTAAAATCTTCAAATGATGAGAAACGGCTGGACGAGATAGATGAGTATTCAACCTGATCTCTCCCACTCGCATTCCGGGATTTTGCGATCCCTCTATCAAAGTTTTAAGAATGGCTTGTCTTGTTTCATCACCGATGGCGATCAGAACCTTTTGGTTGTTTTTGAACTCCTTAGCGATATCAGCTGCGATTTCCTGATTCACCTAATCCCCCCGTTTGTTTGACCGTTTAGTCTTATTGACCAACCTAGAATAACACACTGGAAGATTCGAAATGCTATCGGTAAAGCAAATGGAGATCCATATTTTCCCTTATTGATTTAGCCGCGAATTTACGCGGCTATGTCAAACATAAACACCGATATATTCACACGTTCTCAACTAGAGCCAATTGAAAATCAATGTCGCATTCCTTAAAGAATCAACATTTGTTCAACTTAGATCGCCGTGCGCCCCTCTTTTTTCCGTGAAAAAGTACAGCAATGCAACTATCGGAAAAAGAACGCCAACCCACATTGCCGCTTTCCAGCCGCCCATGGCGTACGCCCAACCCCCGGCAGCGGAGCCAATGGCTCCACCCGCAAAAAAGATCGCCATATACATGCCGTTCAGCCGACTGCGCACCTCAGCTCCCAAAGCGAAAATCGCTCGCTGTCCCAACACCAAATTGGCGGACACACCCATGTCGAGCAGAATAGCAGCAATTACGAGGATAGCAATAGAAAATATAGAACCTCCAGGAAACATAATCGGCAAAAGTCCCGATAGAATCACCAGCGCGATGGACAATCCCGTTGCCGAACGTATCAGGCCTTTATCTGCAAAGCGGCCAGCAATAGGAGCAGCCGCCGCACCAGAAACCCCTGCCAAAGCGAAAAGTGCTACACCGGTTGAAGAAAAATGAAACACCGGACTCGTTAAAACGAGCGGAACCGTTGTCCAGAACAGACTAAACATGCCGAACAAAAACGCGTGATACAGTGCGCGGCGCCGCAGAATCGGCGTTGTCTTGAGCAGATGCAGCATGGATGAGATGATAACCGGATATTTGTCCTTCGTTTGCGGCTGCCTTGCCGGAAGGACTTTTGCCAATACAAGAGCCAGTACCAAGAGCATAGCGGAGGAAATCATAAAGATGGCATGCCAGCCGAAATATGTATCCACCATACTCGAAACCGGACGGGCCAGCATAATACCCAATAACAGACCGCTCATTACGTTGCCTACATTACGTCCACGCGTCTCCTCAGGGGAAAGATGCGCCGCGTATGGAACTAGGATCTGGGCCGCAACGGCCCCGACACCTATAAACAAGGATGCGGCAAGAAACAGAGCCGCACTTCGGGCTTCAGCGGCGATGATCAAAACAATAGACGTCAGAATCAGCAGCGTAACCACCAGTTTGCGGTTTTCAAGCAAATCCCCCAAAGGGACGATAAATAATAAGCCGATTCCGTAGCCGATTTGGGTCAGCGTGACGATCAACCCTGCAGATTCCGAAGATAACCCTATGGCCGAGCTGATCGATTCAATTAAAGGTTGTGTATAATAAAGATTTGCAGCGATCAACCCACAGGCAACAGCAAGAATCATGGTGATCCATGTGGAAACAGATTTCTCCACTCTTTCCTTTACGTTTTCAGACATTGATAAACACTCCTTTTTTTAATTATTCGATTATAGGAACGATCGTTCCAGAATAGAGACAACTCCCCCCTCCTATGCTCATAAGCAAGGGGAAATCTTTTCAGGAATGATCATTCCTGTTTCCTGAAAAAAAATAGGTTTACAGCATCTCGAAGACCGCGTTCATCATACCGTGGACTTTATTAATATCGCTTTGGATTCTGGCCATTACGTTAATGCTATGGTTGAGATTCAGCAGCAGGTACGATAACATTTTAATATCTTTCTCCGGGGCTATTTCTCCCGTTTCTTGCCCTTTCTTTAACGTCTCATAAAATAGCTGCTCCAATTCCGTAAAGCTTTGGAGAATCGTATTCTGCAAGGGTTCATCCACCGTACCCAAACCAACGGAAGCATTCGTAATCAGACATCCATTGGGGAAAGCTTCCCCGTGCGTGGCAAAAGCGTTCATGATATGCAGGTCGAAATACTGGCGGATCCCCTCGATCGCAGAAGTTGCATGTATCATCTGATCGCGTTTTTTTTGCGACATTTTTTTATAATATTGGATGGCCTCGTAATACAGCGTCTGTTTATCCTGAAACGTTTCGTACATACTGGATCTGCTCAACTCCATGGATTCCAATAAATCCGGTATGCTTGCAGCTTCATATCCTTTTTCCCAAAAAACGATCATGGCTTTGCGCAGTACTTGCTCCCGGTCAAATTCCTTGGTCCGTCCCATCGATACCTCCTCCTTTTCTACATGAGTATATACCAATCGGAACGAACATTCCAGTATTTATTTCAAACAGTAGAGGATGTTCAAAATGATACGGACTGAGATGATCTTCAAAAGGCCCTGGGTTTCCACAATGAAAAAGAGAAAAGTCATCATCCCCATGACCTTTCCCCTCATTCGTTTATTTGAATAGATCTTCGATGGCTCCACGATCGAAGCCGTTTACAATTTTATATTCCTTGCCATACCTTTTGTGATTGCTCGAACCGTTATGGATTCGCACGTGGTCAGGGCTAAAGAAGAATACAGAGAAGGTCGGGCCATTTCGGCCCTGAAACCATACTTCATATTCTTCGCTACCGTAATCCACTCTGCTGGTTTTACGCAGTTTGACCTCGGAAAAGCTGTTCATAATCCGCTCAATCTCCGAAGGATCTGTAATTTGTATCTCTTGTTCGTTCGGACGGAACCGATTTTTCCTGACGCTCATATGGCTGATGGTCTTAGGCTCAATCAACTGATCGAGCACCATCTCCTTAAACGATGTTCTGTTTTGTGACGCCGAATATATCGTTGCGCTGATTAGAATCAGGACACAAATTGCCAGAAAGATATACCATGTACGCTTGTTCAGCCGCCATCTCCTCCCTCGTCTCGAAATAAAGCCTCTACTTTGATTATAACATCAATGAAATCCCAGAATTATCTAATATAAAAACCATATATATCCAGCATATAACCATGCTTGTTCCATCCTATCCTCCCATTTAGGATGACTGGAAATCGTCGATTAACGAAACCCCCTGTATTATCCGCATCCTGCTATCCCTTAAAAAGTCGCGAGTCCAATCGTCTGGTTGACTTAAATCCCAGCTTCGGTGCATGCCGACGACTACGATAATTTCACGCAGCCTCAGGAAAAGCCCCAACTGATCCTTCCAGCCCTCAGGCATTTGACGGCCATCCTCTGTATAGCCTCGCTCAAAATGTTTCATGAAAAGCTCGTACTGCGCCTTTCGCTCAACTTTAGAATCTTCCCCAAATACATACAGCAAGTAATATAGCTGGATCGCAATGTCTTCGACATACCAACTATACTGACATTCGTCGAAGTCGAAAAGCGTTATTCCCCCTGATTCATCAACCATAAAATTTCCTACATTGATATCTCCGTGTATCAAACCGAAATGATCAGTAGTAACACGGAGACTGGACAAATGTCTCTTAAGATCATCAAGCGCAAGAAGAATGGGTAGGTACTCTTCCGGTATATATTTATGAGCCTGTAAGAGGTATTCATTGTTTTCCCAAGTGTGCCTTTTTACCTTTTGGTTGTAACGCTTCGACAGTTCATGGAGACGGCCAGTCACGCGTCCACATTGTTCGTAAAGTAAGGGATTGCCTAGGCATTCCGGGTATCCGATTTTACGACCAGGCGCATATCTGAAAGAGGTCACGTAGAAATCAATATGAGTTCCTCGGATTCGTTCGAAGTCGTTTCCATTCATCGAAGATATGGAATCTGATACTGCCAGACCATTCTCTGATAGATAACGAATCCATTCTATTTCAGCTGCAAGTTCTTCTCCTGTTCGATGAGTGCTCGCTGTGAAACGGAGGATATATTTCATATCATTGCGATCGTAGGAGTATATAAAGTTTTGAAATCCTCCAAGGAAGGTCAGCTCCTTGGAGCTGACTCCGAACCGCGCTGCACCTTCAATGGCATGTTCGTCCAAGAACATTAATTTTATGTTTTGGTCCATACGCCCTCCTGTCATGTGAATCCATATTCTTATGATCATAATAACATCATATATAAATTTGGCTATCCAATTCGGTATGGCTTGCTGGGAAAGCCATGTTTCTTCGAACTCCACGCAATAGCCAACAGACTAAGAAGTACAAGCAGTCGCAGGTGTCGATCTATCAACAGACCCACAATCCAAATCGAGATAAGTGCGAATGCTCCAAATACAAGCAGGACCAGATCAACACGCCCAGCCAGTCTATTTATTTATGGATCGATCATTCCATATATTAGATTCAACTCTTCTCTCTTGTCAAGGACTTCTGGATCGATTAGTATAGAATTAATAAAGGAGGGGCATTTATATGGCACGAACGGGACGTCCACGCGCTTTTAACCGTGACGAGGCAGTTGCTGCCGCCATGCTTCTGTTCTGGGAACACGGCTACGAATCCACTTCGCTAGCTCAGTTGCGTGCTGCAATGGGCGATATTTCTGCAGCGAGTTTCTATGCCGCTTTCGAATCAAAAGAATCCCTGTTCCGAGAAGTGATGGATCAATATATCTCCACTTATGGACAAGTCTCTGAAAGTTTCAGGGATACAAACCTGACATCAAAAGCGGCCATCGAACAAGGACTGCGACGATCGGCTAAAATGCAAACCGAAAGTTCCCACCCTCTCGGCTGTCTGTTGGTGTTGTCCGCCGTGAACTGTTCACCCGAGCAACAACATATCCGAGAGATGCTTGCCAAGGAACGGGCAAGGGTTCACGGTTGGCTAACAGAGTGTATCGAGCGAGCCGCAGCCAATGGAGAGTTGCCGGCATCAACGGATATTCCCATGCTGGTAACCTTATTTGAAACATTTCTGCAAGGAATATCAACGCAAGCCCGGGACGGTATTTCATACGAAGCAATGGATGCTGCCATCACTCAACTGATGAGCGTATGGGATGCCTTATCGACGCAGTCAGGCTAACGAGAACATCATTTAACCATTAATGAACAACAAAACCTGCTAGCCATAGCTAGCAGGTTTTGTTCTAACCATGCTTCATCTGTTGCTGAAAACCCGGTCTTTTCAGTAAGCATCGCATCCGGGACGCGGATTCTCACCCGTATTTTTTCAGCCATCAAGCAGTGTAATCAGTTTTTGCAGGAGAGCAGGCTCTTCGCTTTGGAATTCATCGAACCGAAGCCTCAGCCGATCAAACATTTCGTGGTCTTCGCGAAGTTCATGACGAATGTACTGATCTCTCAGCTTCATCGCCCTTTTGGTGATATCCTTGTAGCCAGCCACCAGCTCTTCGTCATACGGGATGATCCCCTCGTCCACCAAGTATCCGATCCGCTCGCTCATCATTTTTTTATGCTCCCAGAGCACATGAAGGTGTCTTACATCGTTACGGTCACCGAGCCGGGAATCGTTGCCCTCTGCGGCATCATAGTACAGCCGCAAATAGTCGTATACCTTGATTCCGAATGCTTCTTCGTTGTCCGAATTGTAATTGATCCGGTTGAGACGGGTCTCTCCATTTAGATAATCGCGAAGTTGGTCAATCGCGGCCGTTTTATCAAAAGGATATGGAGAATGCGGCTCGTATTTATAAAAGTAAGTATGATGATCGGCCGTGAGCTTCTCCTTTAGAAGATGCCTCATGGACTGAACGGCGTCCTGAAACTCCCGGAACGGGATCTGCAAATTGCGGTATACTCCCGTACGGTCGAACATCGACGCATTGAAGACCCTTTCGTCCCAATCGTAACCATATAGAAAAAGATGATGCGGGAACGGCTCTCTCTGATAGGTGGCCGCAGGCGATAACCTGGATTCATCCAAAAACACAACGCAATAATAGCCGTTTTGGATCTGATCCGCGAAAAATTTCGGCCAAACGTCCAATGCCAAACTCTCCAGAATCGTATAATTGACCGAGCAGGTGAGAAGAAACGGGTTGTTGAAATTCAGTTCGTTGGGCTTGCCCCGAAAAAAATCAAAATAGTACTGCCTGCCGTCCTCCAGAAAGTTTTTTTTGCAGAACAGCTGGATAAAATTGCTGTAAAACCAAGGCTTTGTTTCTTCATGGATGCTGGTGATGGAAAGTGTGTAGGCCCACCGCAAAAATCCTTTAAGCGGCGGATTCACCACCGGTAGCTGAAACGCGTTCATCTGATTCCCCCCTTTCTAACAAGTGATCCGGAATCGTCGTGATAGCAGTCTTCCGACGATTTAACCCGACACATCTACTTCCTTCTCTGATGCGGGATGCAAGCTCAGCTTTTTTCGCCCCACCAAACTGCCCGCTTAACTGCTCGCGCTGCTGTAACCTTTCACGGCTTGTTTCCAGAGCAGCCGTACAGCTGCAAAGAGCAGAAGCGAAGCGGCCAGTGCCAAGCCCGCATGGAGCCAGTTAATCTGCCCAAGCAGAAACATCGGTCCGAAATTGGTAATAAGGAATAGAGGAATAACAAAAGTCCCGATCCGCCGGACCCAGGCCGGGTATATAGCCATAGGGAAATTGTTGGCGTCCCAAACGGAATGCGCGATCTCCGACACAGAGCCCGTCTGGACGAACCAGAATGAAAGCAGCGCCGGGATAATCATCAGGCAGTAAGTGATGACAACGGAGACGAGCAGCAGCAGGGCAAAACCCGCGAGTTGCAGGAACGTCAGCGGAATATCCATCGCATGCCAGCCGATGCCGATCATGACGAACCCAACCAGAATATCCGGGATCGGCAGCGCCAAATCGACGTAACGCAAGGAAGCCATGAACTGAAGGGATACCGGCTTCGTCAGCATCAAATCAAGCGAACCGTCTTTAACATATTCCGGAATTTTCATGAAATTTGTAAAAAACAGGCCGACATAAATTCCGGTCACCACCGTGTGCATGCCTATAAATAGAAGCAGCCCCTCGGGCGGTATGCCATCAACATGAAGATCGGTGCGGAACACGACCAGCACATATAGCAGCTTGGCAAGCAGGTAGACGGATTCGACCAGCAGGCTCATCATAAAATTGCCCCGAAACTCCATTTGGGCGATGAGACAATTTTTGATGAATAAACCGTACAAACGCATGTATTTCCTCGTGATTTTAAACATATGCAGCGTCCGCTACCCCCCTGCTGCCGAATATTTCTTCATGGAAATGCGCCACGTCAGACGGGATAACCAGAAGAACAGCAGAATCCACCCACACTGGATGAGCAGCCCTTGGTACATAGCCGCCGCTTCCGCTTTGCCGCTGAGGATATTGACCGGAAAATAAATCGTATATGGGAATGGCGTGTACTGAAGCGCCTTCACAACCGACTCCCCGAAAATCTCGAGCGGAAACATGCCTCCGCTCAAAATATTGACGAGCAGACTTGTAATGACAAAAAAATAAGAGATCTCATGCAGATAAAAAGCACTCGCGCAGATGCAGTAAGCGATCAGAAAATTGAGCAAAAGCGCCCCCGACAGCGTAACCGCGAACAAGATCAGGCGTATGGCCTGAAGCTCCAGCACGCCACCTGCAGATGCGAACCCAATAATTCCGACGAGCAGCAAAGCCGTAATCCCGTAGTAGATCGCCTTCTGACCGAAAAAAGACACCAGCCGATATCCGAAATAGCTGACCGGTTTGATCAAATACTTGTTAAGACCGCCGTTTTTGATATCGTCGGCAATCTGGTGTTCGAACTGAGTCGCAATCAGCTTGGACACCAATCCCGCCAAGATCGTATACAAAATAATTTGACCGTACGAATACGAGAACAGCGCAGCCTGACCGGAATGCCGGTACACCGCCGTCCAGATGAAATACTGGACAAGAATCGGAAACGCGGCCCCCACTAGACCAAGAAAAAAATGAAAACGGTATTCCATCGAATGCTGGACGCCCATTGAAAACACAGCCTTATACAATTTGCGTCTGTTCATCCGACGGATTCCTTGCGGTAGAGCATCGATATGCTCTCCTCGATCGCCACGTCCTCGATCGTCCAGTCAACGATCGGAAAGGAATCGAGCACGGCACGCGACACTTCCTTCAACCTGTACTTTGGCAGCTCCAAAACAGCGTTGTAGTCGTCTGCGCTGACGATTTTCCCGAATTTGGCCAACCGGTGCTCGGCAACGGGTTCGGAGAACTGCAACCTAATAATTTTCTGCTCGTCAAAAAGATCGTTGATTTTGTGAAGATCACCGTCATACAGAATACTGCCTTCATTAATAATGATCGTCCGCTTGCACAGGTCCTCCACATCCTTCATGTAGTGGCTCGTCAGCAGGATCGACGCACCGAACTGTTCATTGTAGTATTTCAGAAACTCCCTGACCTTCTTCTGCGAAGGGAAATCGAGGCCGATCGTCGGCTCATCAAGATAAAGCAGCTTAGGCTGATGGATCAGTGCGGCGATGAGCTCCATTTTCATCCGCTCCCCCAGGGACAGCCGGCGCACCTGCACATCCAGAAGGTCCTGCACATCGAGCATTTCCGATAGCTCGGCAAGACTCCGACGGTAGAGATCATCGTCCACGTCATAAATACATTTGTTCAAATAAATCGACTCGCTGGCGGGAAGGTCCCACCAAAGCTGGTTTTTCTGGCCCATCACAATGGAGAACAGCCGCTTGAACTCGTTCTTTCGCTCCCACGGCACATAGCCGAGTACATCGGCCTCGCCACTCGTGGGATATAGAATGCCCGATAACATTTTGAGCGTTGTGGTCTTGCCCGCCCCATTGGGCCCGAGAAATCCGACACACTCGCCGGGACCGATATCGAAGGAAACGGATTTAACCGCTTCCTTCACCAGTGACTTGCGGGCAAACAAATTTTTTAATGAATGTTTGAGCCCGGCTTGTTTCCGGTAATACACAAACGATTTGTGCAGCTCCCGCACACGGATAAAATCCATCTCCGCTCCTCCCAAACGTTTGCCTGATTTGCCTGATTGAACGGCATAAAGTTTAAACGCTTAAACTCCATTGTTATAAAGCAGTACGCATTTTGAGCAAATCGGCATCAGACCGCATGCCAGAACCTCACGCTGTTTCCGAAGATCTTCGCCATGGAAAATATCCGCCACGCTATCTTCATACAGATTGCCGACACTGAATTCCGGGAAAAACTTGCACGGATTCACTTTGCCGTCCGGCATTACGTCCATCCGGTTCGAGATCGAGAAGCACTTCGTCCGGTTCATGGCAGGCTTCTCGCTTCCCCGGATAAACCCTTCCACCTCTTCAGGCTCCAGTGCCGGTTGATAGCGTATCCGTACATTCCATACACGCGAATTGACACGTTTCAGCTCTTCAATCAGCGTGTCGAAATGGTCCGGCGAGATGTGGAACGTGAAGGAGTGCCAGCTGTTCTTATGGTCGTCCGCGAAGCGGGAGGCAAGGTGCGGGAAATGAGCATCGAAGTAGGCGTCCATTTTCTCCGCCGTCCCGGAAGGGATGTACCAAGGGAAGCAGAAATATACCGAATCTACGCCCATCTCTTCGAAGAATTCCATAAAGCTGTATAGCTGGCCGACCATCTGGTCATTTACCGTCAGAGCTACGGACACTTTGCCTTTGTACAGTCCCTGCTTTTGCAAATCCAGAAGCAGCTCTATGGCGTGGATCACTTTCTTGAACGTGCCTTTGCCCCTGATCGCGTCATTCTCTTTCTCGAAGCCTTCCAGGCTGATCAGCATGACCAGATTTTCTGACATTTTCAAGATGGAATCCAGCTTCTTCTCAATGAGGATCGCGTTCGTACAAATCGTTGTGTAACGGTCTTCTTTGGCCAGCAGCTCCGCCAGTTCATCAAACTTGGAGTAAAACAGCGGCTCTCCGCCCCACAGGAATACGCGCGATTTGCGTTCTCTCGTTTCGGCCAACAGCTTCTCCACGACAGGAATCTCGATTTCGTCGTTCTTTACTTCTTTGGCAAAGCCGTGATGGAAGCCTTCCGGATTCCATTCGAAGCAGTGCTTGCAGCGCAGGTTGCAGCCGTTATTAAGCTTGATCCCGATCTCATAAGGCACGGGGGCCGCATATGTCGGATCCTCCTTGAGCTTCCTTCCCGTTTCCGCGAGCGGCACCAGGGTTCTTTTCATATTACGGAATGTCAGTTTATCAAACGTAACTGCTGTTTTCGGCTGCATAGATGTTCCTCCCATAATGGTTGATTTTGGATCGCTGCTCCAGCAAACATCTGCAAATCTCCTGCAGTTTAGGTATTGAAAAACCCCGGGCTTTCCACTCCGCAAAACGGATACCGAAACCACGGGATTCCCAATAGGCTGAATTGTGAAGCTCATGGTCGCCGAACGGTTCCAGCATAACAAAAGGGATTCCGAATGCCAGCGAGTCGTTCAAGGTCGCTCCCCCCGGTTTGCTGATGATTGCCGCGCAATTACGCATCAGGTCCGTGTAAGCGGAGTAACTCCCGAGCGGAAACTCCCGGAGAACACCGTCTTCACGGACATAACGGACCATCGGCGGAAACGTGTGACACCCCTGCGCATCCTTGCTCCACGGATCCCAAGAGGCCTCCGTTCCGAAGAAGCGTGTAACCCCGTCGTCCTCCTGTACCTCAGAGGGATCATATACGATCACATCAAGGCTGTGACCGAGCTTTTGAAGTTCTGAGATCGTCCCGGCATAGGTCCCGATCCCCCAGCCACCGCCATGGATCAGAACGCGTCCGGTACGCTGCGCATAAGGCAGAGGTTCTTCTTCGTCCGAAGCAAGGTAGCTGCCCGGCGACAGCTTTGAAGGATCGTAGAACCAGACGTTGTCATAGCCTAGGTATAATGGCTTGTGCACCTTATAAGACGGTGTATCAATCGCATCCAACCGAATCAGTCGAATATCCAGCGGGATGCCCGCAGCTTCCTTATAACGCTCCAGAATCGGCAGCCAGAAACCGGTAAAGACTGCAAAGCGGGAGATACCGGCCTGTCTCCAGTCTTCCAGCATCCTCCGAACCGTCTCCTCGTCCAGAGAAGAGTCAACGGGCTTGGCCAGCTTATGCCCCATACGGGCAACGGAGAAATCAGCATGGAATGCTTTTTGGGTGGACCAAATCTTGTGCCGGACTTCTTCGTGATACAAGTTTTCCAGAACTTGAACGTCTGTTCCGACACCTCGACTTTGCAGGTACATGTGCAGATGCATAGCCGGAATGTATGCGCCGAGAGAATTCCCGGACGCCAGCAAGGTAACCGAAGATGAATTCATGGGCAGCCTCCAAGTTCCAGTTTTAGTTGTACACTTTTACGGACAAGTCGGCGAGCACCTGCCTCAGGCTTTCGACCAGTTGGCTGCGGTGTCTGTCGTCACGGCCCACCACCGATACATACAGCCGCCCTTTCGGTACGCCTCGCTTGTTCTGTACTCCTTCGGCGATACGGCGCCGGTTCAGAATCTCGTTCACCATGACGGTATTGGATGATAGCGGTACGATCCCGTAATCCCCGAGCGTTGTCAACAAAAGACCGGATTCGCGCAGAGCCTGCAGGAGTTTCCCGAATGTGAAGCCTCCCGGAAGACCGAGAGAGAAAAACGTAAGCCAGCCGGTATGGCCGTACGGTTCCGACCATTTATCGAGATAGGCGTTAATCAGTCCCATGGATTTGCGGGCATTGATCTCCACAATGGATAGGACTTCTCCGTCCTCCAGTATCATGGAGTCAAAGCAGACAAAGCCGTGATAACCGTCCTCGACCAAAGCCCGGAGCGCTTTCTCTATCACGGTAAAATAACCGGCGTTCTCAAGCATGCCGGTAAAAGCTTCATCGGCTTTGATAGACCCGCTGTAGTTTTGCTGGTGATTCATCATCCGCTGTACGGAGATGAACTCCGTCTTTCCGTTCTCCTGGATGAACCAGTGAGAACTGAAGTCGGTCACCTTTGGCAGCAAGGGCTCCAGCAGGAATTGAACCCGCAATCCGCTCCCCTCCTGTTTATGCAAGTGCTCCGCGATCCTTCGCTGCATGGCTTCACTGTCGATGAGCAGGTTGCCCTTGCCCGAAACACCGAAAGGGTCTTTCAGCAAATATGGCCCTCGTTTCAGAAGGGCAGTTCCAATTACCTCTATTTCCGCAGCGCTGTTTGCCTCCATGCCGCAGCTTTTCTCGCCAATTCTAGTCAGAAGCCTGCTCGAGTATATCTTGGAGTTCACACGTACAACCGTTTCCATGTCCGGTAATGAATTAAACGGTTCGGCAGCATGAAGGTAAGCTTCCGTTTCTGCTGTAATAGCGTACGGCGATAAAATGTGTGCGGCGATAGAGAACAAAGCCTCATCCGGTGATTGTCTTTGCCGTAAATCGTTAGCGGCATATATGGAAGGGATCGATTCCGGCAAGACCACTCCCTTTGAATAACCGGCGGCGGCAGTCTTCAGCATCCTGTTTGCCGGCAAAAGATCCTGGGCTTGTTCGGCTGCAAGGCTGAACATACACTGTTTGAACACATCCGATCCTGGTAAAGGTTTATCCTCTTCGTTCAAATCAAAGTGATAACGGGTCCGAAAAGAAAAACCCAGTCCATTTAGGTATTCGTGCAGCGAAGGATCGATTTTGCAACGCATGTAAAGGACGTCGTCCGGTCCGCAAAATGGAAAAAGCAGCTCGTCCATACATAGGACAATCGATTCTCGGTCCTTATCGGGCATCGCGGGCAGCCGGGCCAGCACCGGATCCCTCCAGCGCGTTTCGGGATCGAAGGTACCCATCACGATTTTCGGAATCACACCGGTTTCATGGTTTGACATCTTCGTACAAGGGCTGCTCCTGCGATTGGCAGCTTTTCAGGAAAGTGATAAATGTGTCGATCGACTGGAGGTGTTCGTAATCGAATTGGTCATAGTCAATGACCACGTTTAACTGATCTTCGACTTTGAGCATAAACTGGATCATTTGCAGAGAATCGAGGCCTATATCGTTGTTTAGATCCGTTTCGGGGGACAGGCTTTGGCGGAGTTCCGGTTGGTCTTCCTTGATAGAGCACAAAATGTCTACGATTTTATCGTACATGACTACACTCCTTTAAAGGGTTAATATACGAGGTACAACCGAATCCTTACGATTAGAGATTCCATTTGAATACAAACTCCTTAGACGATTCCCTCCTTTTTCCATAGTTACAATTATTATCTTCCTGGTGTTAAAATCTGTCAACTAAAAATATAACCTGATTCGATAGAGTGAACATTGCCGAATGCTGCGCCCGATCTCACGATAAAAAGGAGCTGTAACCTCAAAAAAGGTCACTAGCTCCTTCTACTTATGACGTGGCATATGCTTTATAGTGCCTTGGCAACAGGAAGCCCGCCCGGGACACTATTTTAATGTTTCGTTTTGGTATGTCCATTTTCTGTCCAGGCATTGAAGCTTTAATCCGTTGCGGCCTCTTGCTCTTTCGGAAGCGGCATGCCCGCTTCGACCAATCGCTTGTTGCGTGCGAAGAACACAGTAAGCACGAGCATAAACAGTCCGGTACCGACCAGCAGCCATTCAATTTTGACCACGTCGGCAAGCGGTCCGAATATCAGCATCCCGATGGGCATCATGGAAGTCGAGATCATCCCGAAGACACCGAATATCCGTCCCAAATAATTTTCGTCCACCTTCTCCTGCAGCATGACGGTGGTCGGCGTATTAAATATGGGCATCGCTACTCCGAACACGGCCATGATGGCTAAGTAAATCCAGAATACAGGGACAATGCCGAGCGCAAAAGTGGATACAGCCATGATGAGGCTGGCAATCGCCATCGTGTACACTTTATTTTTGAAACCGCCCCATGACGCGATAATCCCTCCTCCTGCCATCATGCCGACGGAAAACGCGATCTCGATTGCCGTCAAACGCCATACGTCGTCACCGAAGCTGCGGGTAACCTGCAGCGGAGTCAGAAAGGCAGCTGGTGCCATAAGCACAAAGAAAATAGCGAAGAAGATAAAAAAGGATTTTAAAAAGGCATGCTGTTTAATATACGCCAAGCCCTCCTTGAAGTCGTCCAGGTAGCCTGTGCTTTGCGTATCAGAAGCCTTTTTGTGCAGCGGAATTTTGAGAAAGACAAGCAAGGTGAATATCGCGATCGCAGCCGTAACGACGTCGATAAAAAAGATCACCTCGATCGTTGCCATGGTGAGCAAAGCCGCGCTGACGATGGGTGCTACGAACATGGTCAGCGCTTGTAGACTGCCGTTGATGCCGTTAACTTTGGTTAGCTTCTCTTGCGGCACGATTTGAGGCAATATCGCTCCGACCGCTGGTGTCTGAATGCCTGCCCCGAGTGCGCGTACGGCAGAAATGACAAACAGCAGCCAAATCGCTTGGTAGCCAAGCATAAACGTAATGGCCAAAATCAGCGTAACCACCGCGATCATAGCATCCGCAATCATAATGAGTGATTTACGGTTGTAGCGGTCCGCCCAAACGCCAGCAAACGGCGACAGCAAAAACGTCGGAATGAATCCGCAAATAATATACAGCGTCATCATGAGGCCTGACTGCGTAGTTAGTGTAATGTACCACATGATGGCATATTGCACCAAGGCAGATCCAAACAACGACAGTGTCTGGCTGCTTAAGAAGAGAATGATGTTCCTCTTCCAATGGCTTTTCTTGTCATCTACGATTTCTGACATCGTCCCACCCTTTCGTGTATGATCTCACGCGAATTATACTCATTTTAACTTAAAACGAAGTGCGATATTTCTTTTTAATTGCTCATTTTACGTCCATCAGAGATCCTCGAATGCGGGAAGACAATTAGGCTCTACCGATTTTCACGAGAAGCTGCGCAAAGATAGGCACACACAGTTTCTTCTCATTAACTGTATAGACAACTTCCAGACTTTTCAACAAATAAACCTTCACTTCGGTGAGGAAGGATATCCTAGAACCATCATGACCACAAAATCGTGTCCGTTGTAATATAAGCGGCTCCCGCCTCTTCAAACGGCTTTGAAATTTCCTGTTCGTTAACGGTCCACATCGAAACGTCAATTCCGGCCCTTCTGCAGTTTCGTACGTCCTCGGGAGTCGTTGAACGATAATCGTAATCCAGAAAGGCAGGCTGCAATCGGCCGATAAACTCCAGGTCTGCAGGGGCTGGCGGTTTGGACGATAAATAGCCGAGCGGCACCCTATCGTCGATAGCCCGCACCTTCAACAGATCATCGGCATTGAAACATATGAAACTGCATTGGGCAAGCATGCCGGAACCGCGGACAAGCGCAACTAACTTCTCCAGATCACACTCTTGGTGATATTCCTCGATTTCGATAAAGGCATGCATGCCGTAGGACAAACAGACGGACAGCACTTCCTCAAGCGTAGGTATGTGCAGGCTGGAGTAGTTCCCGATCCCATTTCCTGCCACGATATGCAGTTTGCGGATCTCCTCATATGAGAAATCCTTCGTCCTCCCGGTACCGTTCGTCATACGGTCGACGGTGCGGTCATGATGGACGATCCAGCGGCCATCCGTTGTGCAATAGGTATCGCATTCAATGCCCCAGAAATCCGATTTGCCCGCTAACTCAAAGGCTGGGATGGTATTCTCGGGAGCATGCAAACTCAATCCGCGATGGGCGACATATTTGGGTTTACTATTCATCTAATTGCTCACCTCATAATCCGATTTAGTTGACCATACAAGCGGCAATCATCCTTTGATCGACCCCAGCATGGCTCCTTGATTAAAATGCTTTTGCATAAACGGATAAATAACCAGCAGCGGCAGCGCCGTCAAAATAATCGCCGCCATTTTGGCAGCAGGCGTATATTTATATAACACATTGGTGGCATTGGATATCGTAGGATCATCCTCCACCAGCATCTGCCTTAAGAATACCTGCAGCGGCATTAATTTAGCATCGTTTAAATATAAGATGGCAGAGAAATACGTATTCCAGTTAGTTACAAGATAAAACAAGGTAAAGGTAGCTATAACCGGCATGGACAACGGGACGATCATCGACAAAAACAGGCGCCACTCCCCGCTCCCGTCCATTCTGGCCGATTCCTCAAGCTCGAGCGGCATGGACTGAAAGAAACTCCTCATCACAATAACGTTAAAAGGTGCAATCGCGGTGCTTAACCAGATGGCCCAAAAGCTGTCCAGGAGATGGAGCGATCGGACGACCAAATAGGTTGGTATCATGCCGCCCGAGAACAGCATCGTAAAAAACACCATGAAATTCAGTGAATTTCGAAACTTCAGCCACCGCTTGGACAACCCGTATGCCATGAGAGAGGTCAGCACGATATTCAGCGCCGTTCCCACAGCGCTAATGATAACCGCATTGCGGAAGGCGGAGATAAACCCTGGATGCGACAGTAGATACAAGTAACCATCCAGGGTGAACTGCTTGGGTATCACGAAGAAACCGCGCGTCAAATACTCGTATTCCGTCGAGAAAGAAACCGAGAGTACATAAAACAAAGGGAAAATAGCCATCGCTGCCGCCAGCAAAAGGAAACTGTAGACCATGATCGTGAACAACAGGTCAAGACCTCTCAGGTGCCGCATTTAAAACACTCCCTCCTGCCCCGTTTTTTTGGCCAGGCGGTTGACGAGCAGCACCATCACCAAGCCGACTGCGGATTTAAACAATCCTACGG
This sequence comes from Paenibacillus sp. p3-SID867, assembly GCF_025142895.1. Lineage (NCBI taxonomy): Bacteria > Bacillati > Bacillota > Bacilli > Caryophanales > Paenibacillaceae > Paenibacillus > Paenibacillus sp. p3-SID867. Next base: position 108,328 of record NZ_JAMBDM010000013.1, on the reverse strand, counting down.
CTGTCGAATAACTGTAATCGCCTTGAACCAGACCCGTTTTGTATATGAATGTTTCAAATACCTCGGATACATCTTGATTCATCGGATTCTGCAGCAGAAAAATATGCTCGAAACCAAGGTCCAACATGTGTCCGAACCGTAAAATAAACATAATGACAATGACGCTTTGCAGGCCGGGAAGCGTAATATGCCAAACTTGGCGCCAACGGTTTGCGCCATCCATCATAGCCGCCTCATACAATGTCGGGTCTATGCCCGATAAAGCTGCGAGATAAATAATCGCTCCCCATCCAGCACCCTGCCAAATATTTTGGACTAGCCAGACCCACCGAAAATACCGGGGATCCGTCATCCATTCAATTCGATCCAGTCCAACATTCTCCAATAATTGATTGAAACCTCCGGAGCCGGTTGCGAATAACACAATGGTAATGCCGACGATTACGACCCAGGAAATAAAATTGGGCGCATATAAAATGGTTTGGACAGCCGTCTTGAAACGCTTCGCTCTAACCTCATTCAACAGCAGCGCGACCAGAATAGGAGCCGGAAAAAAGAACAGTACATCCAGCAGATTGAGGAGCAGCGTATTTTTGAGCAGCAGCAGGAAATCGCCTTCGGCAAACAATCTGCGAAAATAATGAAGTCCTACCCACTCGCTTCCTGCAATTCCCTTGAACGGGCTATATTCCAGGAAGGCAACGGAGATCCCGAACATCGGAATATATTTGAAAATGATAAAAAAGAGAATACCCGGCAGTATCATGAAATAGATTGGAAATGCCCTTTTCCAGTAAGCATTCATTCATTCAATCCTCCATTGTTATAAACCTGACAGAATTAATAAAAGGACCCGAGCAGCTGGAGCCGCTCGGGTCCTTCAGGCGAACGTTATGGATTCGCTGTATAAGCGGCATTCACTTCCTCCATGATCTTGTCTCCGCCGTCTCGCTTCCATTCCGCGATCGCTTCATCTATACGTTCCACCGGTTTTTTGCCTGCAATGATTTCGATGACGGATTTATGGAAACTTTCGTTTAGGGCTGTCCCCTTCGCCAAGTATGTGGCTGACGAGAAGATGTAAGCGTCGGACGCGTTCTTATATGGATATTTGCCTGCGTTATCAATGGATTGCTCCATTTCCTTTGCCCAAGTCGGGTCGCTCCATTTGTACGTGTTAAACGTATTGGAATTGTTTCGCAATACCCAGTTCCACAAGAGACTTTGACGCCCCTCACCTTCAGCCTTCAATTCATCGGTCATCTCATAAGCTCCATTGCTGTTTTTCTTGTAATGGATATTTTCAATTCCATTCTTGAGGATGTCTTCCCCTTCGGGAGAAACCCACCAATCGAACATTTCCAGAATGCGATCCCGCTTCTCAGCATCGACGTCCTTGCTTAAAACGACCTTAATGGTTCCGCTCGTAGGCGTGGATGTGCCCCGCGTTCCGTTTGCTCCCATCGGCGGCGCCAGCTCCACGAACTCGGCTCCTGGGGAAATGGTCTGCAGCTGCTGATTGGTTTGTTGGCTAAACTGATAATGCATGTCGGCAAAGCCTACTTTACCTTGCGCGTATTTCTCATTGAAATTCGTGTTGGTAATGAAGTCTTTGTCAAGCACGCCTTCCTTATAGGCGCGATTCATGAAAGTAAGGAATGCTTTCCATTCTTCCGATTGGGTTTGCATCGGTATCAGCTGGCCGCCCTCTTCCTTCCAGCCGTTCGCCAATCCGAATGCTGCAAACAGCTCCGGTATTCCCATAAGGCTCGAGTTGCCAAGCGCCGAGAATCCGAAGGTATCGTTCTTCCCGTTGCCGTCCGGATCCTGGGTCGTGAAAGCTTTGGCTATTTCATAAAAAGTATCGATGGTGAATTGCTCTGCAGTGGGTACGGGGATTCCCAGCTTAGTAAGCCAGTCCGCTCTTACATAAATTGTGTTTTGGGCTGTGGCGTATATCGGAATGCCGAAGATTTGATCTTTCGGGTTCAGCAGCGCCCATTCTTCCGGCTTTGCTATGTTTTGCAAATTTGAATATTCGGGTAAATGCGGCTTTAAATCCAGGAACACGCCCTGCTCCACCCATTTCAAGTATAGGCTTGGACTATCCATGCGTATAATATCCGGCAGTTTGCCGGATGCGGCGATCACGTTCAGTTTCTCGGCAAAATTGGCATTCGGAACCCATTGAATCTGCAAATCCACATTAAATTTTTCATTGATATGCTTGATAATCGGATGATGGTTGTCCGGCCAGCCCCCACCCTTCCATGAAGCGATCATCATATCGATTTTTATTTTCTTGGAATCGTCTTTCTCTCCGTTCGCACCGGAAGCCGTACCTGCATCCTCTTTTCCCGTGGATGTGCATCCAACGATCGACAATAACACCAGACTCATAACCAGGATCATTGATAACGTTCTTTTCACTTCGGGTGACCTCCATTACGAATTTTTGGAATTTGTCCTTCATGCATCTTTAATATATCTTGTTGTCCGGGGTCACTTTTTCACATAATGATGATGTTTTTATCCGAATTTCTGATCATGTGTTTGTCTTTTTTGGGAATCGAAGCGTGACTTTGCTTCCTTGTCCCGATACTGAATGCACGCATACGCCGTATGGAGGGCCGTATTTTAAAGCCATTCGGGCATGGACATTGAGGATGCCAACCGATTCCTCGTGGTCCGATGGCTCTGCCTGTTGTTCCACATACTTCATTCTCTGTACAATCCGCTGCAATTCTTCTTCTGGAAAACCACTGCCGTTATCCGTAACGTCAATGATAAGGTCGCCATCCTTCTCATATGCCTCCACCGCGATATGGGCATTTCCGTTTCTTGGTTCAACCGCATACTTTACACTGTTCTCTACGATCGGCTGCAGCGACAGCTTGATAATCCGGCAATCCATGCAGGATTCAGGCACCGATATCCGGCTTCGAAAATGATCGAACCGGATATGAATGATATCCAAAAAATTTTGCAAATTTCGCAGCTCATCCCGCAGCAGCACTTCGGAACCGGGCATCTTCGATGTATATCGATACACACCCGCAAGCCTTGTCACCATTCTCTCAATCGTCGGCACCTTCTCGATAAAGGCGATGCTTTTGATAATTTCCAACGTATTGTAGAGCAAATGCGGGTTGATCTGATTCTGCAGTGCCTGGATATGGGCATCCCTTTGCCGCAGCTGCAGCTGCATCTCGTTGATCTCAAGATGATGTACCGTGTGAATGAGTTCATTCAGCCTTGCCGTCATCTGATTAAAGCTGCCGTTAAGCTGCTGAATCTCGTCTTTGCCTTCAACCAACTCCGCACGGACATTCGTGTCGCCGGTCTCCACCTGTTTCATCAGGTTCCGCAAGCGAAGAATGGGACGGACGACTTGGCTGACCATCCTCGGAATAAACAACAACGATACGATAATAATGCCTGTCATCACAAAGAACGTTGCCTTGCGCGCGAAGTCCAGCCCGCTCGCCATTTCATGCATGGGTACAGAAGCAACCATATTCCAGCCGGTCACTTCCGAGCGGTTCCCGGAGATCAGAATTTTCTCTCCGTTCCGTTTGATTACAGCATCCTGCTCACCGAGCGGCAGTGCACCCAGAGCGGTGTCCTCGACACGTTGACCGGCCAAGTTCATGTCCGGGTGATACACGATCTCTCCTGTTGAATCGACAATAAAAAAGAACCCCGTTCTCCCGAGTCTCGTCTGTCCGAGAATGTCTTGAATTTCGGTAATGGATAAAGCGATGTTCAAATTTCCGACGAGCTTGAGGGAATTCGGATCAAATATGGGCACAATCAGCGTAATATAGGGGTATGCAGCCATGACGGCATCTTCATGACGGTAGTGTGAGGGGACGATGTTCAGCTTATCGGATAAGGGGCTGCTTAGCCATGGCGAGTACTTAATCATGGCATGATTCAAGGCGTGATCTTTCGAATAAATCAATCGGTCGTCCAGTGAACGGAGTACAATCCCCAGGACATTAGAATAGTTGATGGCAATATACTTTGACATGATGCCCTCGACGAGCGCTTCCTGTTCTCTACTGAACATTTCACCGCTAATGAGCCATTTCTGCAGAAGTCCGCTCTCCGGATTGTCGCCGAGCAGCGAATTGGAGGGCAGCGGACCGGCAATCGATGCATATGTCGATTGGGCCATTTGCGTAAAATACCGGTCGAGCTGATGATTAATCCGGGCCGTAGAATCCTGGGTAATCATATAAAAATCATCTTTTGCCGATTCTGTATAGTAATAGGACGTGAAAACTGCCATCAGTGAAATGGAAATAAAGCTAACGGACAGCACCAACCCGAGGATCTTCGTCTGAAAAGAGAAACGGTGATGCCAGTTACGCCATTTCATGAGCCCATCCTCCTTCTGTATTCGAGGGGAGCAACTCCGGTATGCGCTTTGAATACTCGTGTGAAATAGGGCGAAGAGGTGTACCCGACGATTTCCGCAATCTCGGATACAGCGTACGAGGTAGTTCTCAGCAGCTTTTTGGCCTCATCCATACGCAATCGATTGACATAACCGACGAGTGAGCTGCCCGTATGTTTTTTGAATAACGCGCTGAAATGGGAAATGCTGAAATTCGTTAGATTCGCCATTTCCGTGAGCGACAGATTCGATTTATAATTTGCCTCAATGTACCGGCACGATTGGGCAATGGCCTCAGGCAGGCTCGCTTTCCCCATTCCCGGATACTCGAGGTACCATTTTTCCAGCAGCGCCATGTAGTATTTCTGGATGGCCCCATCATCATTAGATACATATTTAGGGATGTCCTCGGACGCAACGCCGATTTCATTCAACAGGCTCTTAAGCTTGGTCTCCATAATATTCAGCAGCCCAATCCGGGCATTTTTGCTCAGAGCATGTAATCTTAAGACGGACTGAATTAGGTGGCTTTGCTTTTGCATGAGAGTATCAAGCGCCAATCCCTGGTTGTTATCCAATAGCGACTGGAACTTGACGATATAGTCGTTCAGGTCCTTCAGAGATTCCAGCTTCTCCTTGGATCTGCTTAGCGCTTCGGTCAGGGTTTCAAATTCTACCGGCTTTAGCAAATACTCCGAAACGCCATAGCTCATGGCCTTCTGGGCATATTGAAAATTGTCGTAGCCGCTGATAATCACGGATACAAGTGGAATCCGATGCTCCGCTATTTGCTTGATCAAAGATAACCCGTCCAGCTCAGGCATCATGATATCCGTAATCAAGAGCATCGGCCACACTTCCTGAATCATGCTCCACGCTTCTTTTCCATTGCTGCATTCCCCTACCACCTGGAATTCCTCACCGGCGGATTTCACCATCTCGACGATTCCTTTCAAGACCCATGGTTCATTTTCGGCTATCAGAACGGTGTACATTTGTGCGATAAACCTCCATCGTTGGCAATTATCCAGGTTTCTCAGGATATAAAGAGGATTTCGTGAATGCATGATATTTTCCTGCTTTTACATAGCGGTGATGTATGATCAAGGCTTTAACCCTCGTGATTCGATGATTGCGCTTCTTCTTTTGAAGCAAAATAAATGGGGTTTGTCACTGCCGCCATCGACAAGCCATCGGCCAGATCGAGATTCCGCCAAATTTCTGCCCGCAAAAATCTCCTATGCATGGCGTTAACCATCAGTGTAACACCTCCGTCCGAGTCAACAGAAGTTTCTTCCTCGAGACCGCGCTCGCTGTACAGACGAATCCGATCGCCCGGAATCAATTCATCCAGTTGAACGACCACCTCGTGATCGGCGTGCCCATAGGGCACTTCATCACCAATCCCGTATTCGCCGCACTGAAGGGTGGCAAAGGGACCGTCTGGCGAATAAGTGATAACGACATGGCCTTCCGCAATACCGTTCAGCACGCCTTCCACCGTTTTTTCATCAGTCCAGACCCATACGCATGGCATCGCATGCTTCACATATGAATCCGGTCGATGCACATCGCTTCCGCCAACGGCTACCAGGCGTCTCCCCGCGACAAGCTGTTCCTGCCACCAAGAAAGCGCACGTCTGTTGTGCTCTCTCCAAGGCCCGTTCCAAATTTCTACCCAGTCGTAATCCACATCGAAATCCCACTCCCACGGGCAGTTATCGCAGTGCGTATGGTTGAGCACAATCTTGGCCCCCCGCTCGCGGGCGACTCGAAACTTCTCGTGCACATCGGAAATTCCCGATACGCGAAAATCATCCATGGGGCTCGTCACGCCAAGAAAATTACTATGACCATAATTCGTCGTAAACTCCGTACCTGGTATCATCAGTACCGAGGTAGCGCGGGGATAAGCAAGGTTTTGGCTGTTCGTATTGTGATCGGTCATGGCTATAAAATCGCAGCCCAAACTCTCCATCATAGCCGCATTCTCTTCCAGGGTATAAATGCCGTCGCTATGAACGCTATGCGTGTGAAGATCTCCCTTCAGCCAGCGCGATGTCTTGTAGGTAAACTCGATTTCTATCGTGACCGTACAACCCTGAGCGGGAACCTTGTAGGCGTTATGGAGAATAGCCCAATACCCTGGGGCCAACCGTCCAGGCTGATACCCTGGAGTCGCTTGATTCAGACCGATGCTAAATTCCTGACGTGCCCCTCCGCTCCAGCCTCTTACTCTCTCGGCATCCCGGATCCCTAGATCAATGACGGCTTTTGCGGCTTCATCGCCATGGGATTCCACTTGATAGCTCACGTGGATTTCTTCGACACTCTCCGGCATTTGGAACGGAACTTCGATGTACGTACTTTGTTCCGAATGCTCAATATATCGTTTGAAAGTCGATATGTTCATTCGCTCGATTTGTTTGGTCACACGACTGCCTCCTCAATTCTGCTTATTCTTTATTTGCGCCGACAAACATTCCTTTGACAAAATACTTTTGCACATACGGATAGATGACGATCAGCGGAAGAAGGGCAATGACAATCCCCGCCATTCTAACATTGGTCGTGATAAGAAAATTGCTCGAGGTCGAATCGGTATCAACAATGAGCGATTTCAACGCGATCTGCAGCGTATATTTGGACGAGTCATTTATATACAGGAGGGCTGGCGTGAATTGGTTCCAGCGGCTGACAAATTCAAACAGCGTAACGGTTGCCAGCCCTGCTCTCGCAAGCGGCAAGTACATCGTAAAGAAAATCCGAAGATCCCCGGCTCCATCGATCCGGGCCGATTCCGACATCTCGTAAGGGACGCTCAAAAAGAAATTTCGCATGAGCACGACGCTGAAGCCGGATACGAAACCCGAAAGTATCAATGAGGACAGCGTGTTTAGGAGACCTAAATCCTGATTCACGATATACAGCGGGATCATGATCGCCTCGCTCGGAATCATCATCGTTAACAGGATCGCGGATAACATCCACTTTTTTCCGGGAAGCCCTTTTTGAATCAGCACATAGCCAGCCATAGAACTTAGGAACACATGACCTACGGTACCGACAACGGTCACAATGACATTGTTCGTAAATGGCAAATAAAGCTTCATGCGGTTCCACACCGTGGAGAATCCCTCCAGGCTGAATTCCTTGGGCCACAGTACGATCCCGGGCTGCATGGAAGCAAAATTTGATGAAAATGCAAGTGCAAGCGTATTTAGAAAAGGAATAACCATGGTTGAAACGAGCAGAAGGAGGAACAGAATATTAACCGCATCAAACACACGGCCCGGCAAGCTGATTTTATTCGTTGATTTCATATACCGACTCACCCTTCATCGTAGCGGATCACCGCTCTTGTTACGTACGTTAGCGCGAATGTTGCCAAAATCACCAGGAAGCCGGCCGCCGTAGCAGGTCCAACGCTAAATTCCAATATCCCCTTTTGGTAGGTGTACATCATAATGACATCGACTTTATTGGCAATGGCGCCGTTACTCATCACGAATATTTGATCAAACAAACGCAGGATTCCCAAAACGTTCAACATGATGACCACTTTCATGGTGGAGCGAAGCATCGGAATCGTTACATATCGTATCCTTTGCCAGCGACTGGCTCCGTCCATGCTCGCAGCCTCATACAGCGATGGATTGATGTTTACGATGGCGGCCAGGTACATAATGCAGGTATACCCCATTTCCTTCCAGCCAGAAGTTAGGATCATGACGGAGCGGGCATAACGGTCCGAAGACAGGAACCCGACCGGCTGACCGCCAAAGAGCTGAATGATTTGGTTCACGATGCCCGTATCCGGAGACAGCAGTAGAATCCACATTCCGCCTACGACAACCCAAGAGAATAAATGAGGTAAATAGACGATCATCTGGGTCATTTTTTTGAACCAGGCGGAAGCCACTTCATTTAAGGAAAGCGCGAGAATCAGCGGCAGCAAGAAGTTGATGATAAAACTTCCGGCGCCGATCACGATCGTATTCTGAAAAACTTCCCAAAAACCCGGATCCTTTAGCACACTCAGATAATTATCGATGCCGATGAACGGACGATCTCCGATAAGCCGGTAATCTTGAATGCTGATAACAAGTCCCCGGGCAAGCGGATAAAAGGAAAAGATGAGGAAGTAGGCCAGGATAGGAAGCATCATAAAGTATAGGGTTTTGTATTTGAATATGGCTTTCACGGAATTTCGCCCCCTTATTAAAAAAATAAAGAAGGGCGCGGCGTCATCACCGCCCCTCCTCTTCATGCTTTAATCGATAAGTCCGCCTGCTTTAAGCTCTTCTCGCATTTTTTTTACGGCGTCGGCAGCCGGCATCTCGCCCATGATCGCTTTGAAGGAATATTCATTGATAATCTTCTCGGCATTCGCCCAATTCGGAGGCGTTAATTCCAATGCAGCGTATTGATCGACGAGATCCTGCGCTTCCTGGACGCCCGGCAGTTTACCGAAAGGCGGTTCGACGTTGCGGTTATACCAGAAAGGAACGCCATGGTCGGAAGCATGCTCTTTACCGGTTTGGGTCAATTCGTATTTGCCGTTGGCAACCGTGTAATCCACATCCTTTATGCCTAAGCTGCCCAGCGTAATACCTTCCTCGGAATGCCACCATTCAATGAATTCAAAGGCTGTTTTCGGATGCTCCGCATTGACGGGAATAACCCAAACATCCGGATCGCCTCTGCGCAGCATGTGGTTGCCGTTTGCGTCGGCTGCACCAGGCAAGCCCTTCGCTTCGAATTTCGTATTCGAATCTTGTTCCTGGCGCGTATTGTTCAGCATGCCTACCCAAGCGTCCCAGTACGTAATCATGCCGACCCGGTCGGTCAGGAACAGGTCTCGCATTTTACCGGTGTCATTCGTGGTAAAGTTCGGATCCAGAATGCCTTCCTCAAACAGCTTGTTCAGCCATTCATAAACCGGGATGGCCGCATCTGTAGAATATGGAACGTCCAGCTTGCCGTCCGCCGTTTCCACATATCGTTGTTTCAAGCCCGCTGCGCTGAAGAAGCCCTGCAGTTCATACATGCCGGCCGTGCTGAGTCCGTACGTGTCTTTTTTGCCGTTTCCGTCCGGATCTTGTTCGGTGAACGCTTTGAGGACGTTATAATAATCGTCCAGCGTTGCAGGCTCCGGCAGGTTTAATTCGTCCAGCCAGTCCTTGCGAACGATCGGCATCGTTCCTCCCTGGTACTTGGTGAACACGCCGTAGATCTGGCCATCCTTCGTCTTTACTTGTTCCCACTCATTCGCGGGAATGACGTTTGGATCCGACAGCACCTTGGAGGCGTTCACTTGATCGGTCAGCGGCGTAAGAATTCCTTGTTCAACGAAGGTGGACATCTTCTCTTTGCTGATTTGCAGCAGATCGAATTTTTCTCCGGAAGCGATCGCTGCAAGCAGCTTCTGGTCATAGTCAGCAGCCGGCTTGTTTATCATTACCTTGATGCCGGTTAGACGTTCGATTTCTTGCTCGAACTGCGTGTTCTCCTCAGGCGTTTTGCCGCCGATGACACCCGTCATGATTTTGAGTGTGCGTTCTTCTTTCGATGCAGCTTGGGACGCGGCAATGCCGCCTTCCTGTGTACTGCTGCCTGCGTTCGGAGAACAGCCCGCAAGCAGCCCACCGAACAGAGTTACAGCCATGATTGCACTCATGATCTTGTTTCTTTTTACCAAGCTAACCACTCCTTAATTGTCATTAAATAAGAAATTTGCAGGATTCCCTCACAACCAGCTGTGCGGGTATGATGATTTGCCTGTGGATACGTTTATCGCTTATTTTCTCGATCAACAGCTTGGCTGCTTCAGCTCCAAGCGTCTCTGCCGACAACTCCACGGATGTCAGCTTTGGATTCATATCTTGAGCTAAAATCGCATCATTGCTGAGGGCGATGACCGACAGCTGTTCGGGCACCTCAATATCAAGCTCCCTGGCTGCCCTCAGCACGCCAAGAGCCACTCTGTCCGTATCGGTAATGACTGCCGTATAGTACATGTTTCTATACGTATTCATGATGGACATGTATCCGTATTCCGTGCCGTTGGCATGCAGTTTGTGGTTATAGTACATCACGTACTCTTCGCGCATCGGCAGACCGTACTGGCGATAAGCTTCCAATAAGCCATGTTTTCGATCATAGGACACGGTCATATCGGAGGCTGCATTCAGAAAGAGGATGGATTGATGTCCTCCTTGAAGCAAATAATCTCCTACCTGATGAGCCACTTTCGTGTTGTTGTTATCCACGTAGCTGATCGAATCGTCATATGGATCCGACCGCCCCACCAGCACAAGGGGTGTACCCATCATCAGATACCGTTGGATACGCAAATCATTCTTTCGCGGGTTGAGCAGAATGACGCCATCGACAGGATCCTGTGAATACATCGTAGGATCATCCTGCTCGGGTAAAGTGTCGAGCACTAAGCGGTAGCCCTGCTTGGAGCATTCCTTGATGACACCGTTAATCAACTGAGTATCGAAAGCCGTCATCGTCCCATCAGGCGGGAGAGGGATCTTGAGGCCGATGCTCATCGTCTTCTTGATCGCGAGGCTTCGGGCCAGATGATTCGGGAAATATCCCAGCTCTTGGGCTACCTCTAGTACCCGCTCCGTCACTTGCTGGCTGATCGGCCTTTTTTTGCTGAACACACTGGATACGGTCCCCTTGGATACACCAGCCCTCTTGGCAACGTCATCAATGGTAGCCATCTATGGTTGTTCCTTTCTCTAACAAATTCTCATTGTGCCTGCTGGATCATTAAACCGGTTTAATAACCCTACGCCATTGATTGTAAAAAAGAATAATTTAATAGAATGCAGGTTTTTGTTAATTAAAAATTAAAATCTCTGCACCAGCTTGATGAAGGATGCTGCTCTTGTTTTTTCTGACAAATCAAAAAAAGCCGCCTATGGCGACTTTCTACGCATGTATATTCATGTGAACCCGACCCCTATCGTGTCCGGGTTGCCATATTAGTTATTTTCGATTGGCATCGCTTTACTTTATAGCGGTTCGCATCGGGTGTCCCGCCTAATTATGAGTAAGAAACTATTATACTAACTCCGTGCGGACCGTGATTCCGCTATTTGTGAGCAAAGGTGCTAAATATAAGATTAAGCGGACACAGGTTCCGCTATTACCGGTATATCACCGCAAAAACAGAGAAAAAACCGAGAATAACGGATTCTGTGTCCGCTAAGCATTGAAATTAGTACTTTTGTTGGGAAATAGCGGACCTCCTGTCCGCATACATCAGTGCACCTGCCTATTTTTACTTCCAATTTGAAAATAGGGCTATTGTTAATTGGGCTCTCATTATCGCTGCCACAGTTGATCCTTTAGAAGAACCCGATGTATTTATCCATATACCCATCTTATTCATATAACCAACTTATCCTTAATCTTCTTCATATCCATCACTTTGGTCGAGTATTCTATTGCATGTATTTCCCCCTTGATATGGAAAATCAAATCCTAAACGGCTGAAAGAAGCAGCAGAGACCTATCCATTGACGGGTCCCTGCTGCTTCTGTGCATGCCTATATCTCGCGAGAAAACTAAACATTTTCCAGAAAAAGTGTGCAATGACGCTCTCTATTCACCTATGCCAGGTTTATGCGTCGTATCGAGTCCATATTCACCTACGCCAGCTTAATGCTTCGAATCGAGTCCATAACCGCATACACCAGGTCTAGCTTCGATTCCAGTCCATTTTCGCTTACGCCAGGCTTATACTTCGTATCAAGTCCATATTCAACGACGCCAGAACTATTCTTCGTATCAAGTCCATATTCACCTACGCCAGGTTAATGCTCCGAATCGCTTCCATATTTACTTACGCCAGCTCTATTCTTCGAATCGAGTCCATATTCACCTATGCCAGGTTAATGCTTCGTATCAAGTCCATATTCACCTACGCCAAGTTAATGCTTCGAATCGCTTCCATATTTACTTTCGGTTCGCGCTCGATCGTCAGCAAACCGTTCACTTCCTGCTGCACGTCCGTAATTTGCGTATAACAGAATCCGCTCACGTATGGCAAATTTTTAATCGCTTGCGTAATTCCTTCGTATCGCTTCAAGAATTCATCCTCGTTACGAACCTGATTGCCGTAGCCCCAACCCTCTTCGCTTGTAAAGGCGATGCCGCCGTATTCGCTGATGATCACAGGCTGGCCTCGATAGCCATACCCCTGCGCGAATGGATAACGATGCGTGTTATGCGCGAATTTGTTGCCTAACAGCGCGTCTTTGTCCCGATATCGCTCTTCCAGCATAGCGCCTATCTCTTCATAATCGTGGAGTGTAATGATATCCGAAATCGTATGTTCCCAGCCGTCGTTCACGATGACCGGCCGCATCTGGTCGAATGCCTTGGTCAAATGATAGATGGATTCCGTAAATTGCTGCTGCTTGCGGTCGGTGGCGATGTCAGTTATTCCCCAGGATTCGTTGAATGGTACCCATGCAATGATGGAAGGATGATTGTAATGCTGGCGAACGACAGCCATCCACTCATTCGTGAATCGCTCAACCGCATCGTCCCCGAATTCGTAGGTTGACGGCATCTCCGCCCATACCAGCAGCCCTTTGCGATCGCACCAATATAAGTACCGGGGATCCTCCAGCTTCTGATGCTTGCGCACACCGTTAAAGCCGAGGGCCAGCGTTTTGTCGATGTCTTCCAGCAGCGCTTCCTCCGATGGAGGCGTCAAATGCGTATCGTTCCAATAGCCCTGGTCCAGCAGCAGTCTCTGATAGATCGGCGTATGATTCAGTATGACCTGATCACCTACGATCCGGATGCTCCGCATGCCGAAGTAAGAATAGGCCGTGTCGACCGGCTTTCCGTTTTGCTTCAGAATCATCTCGACGTCGTATAAATTCGGATGGTTCGGATGCCACGGCTTGACCTTCCACTCGCCCACGGCCTCGTTAACAACGCTCACGTCAACTGCTACGGTGCCGCGCTCTACGCTCGTTTCCGTCGACCGGATCAGCTTACCATCAAACCGGATGATGGTCTGCAGAGTCAATCCGTCGTAATTCTGCCCAGCGTTGCCCAGTTCGTAACAGAAGTTTACCGACCCGCGTTCCAGCTCCGGCGTTATTTTTACCCGGTTGATATGAATCGGATTCACGTACTCCATCCACACAGTCTGCCATATCCCTGTCGTCTGCACGTACCAGCAACCGAAGTTGTCCTGCATCCACCGCTGCTTGCCGCGCGGTTGGGTACAGCTGTTGCTGTCCACGGCTCGAACGGTAATCCGGTTCTCCCGGCCGACCTCAACCGCTTCGGTAATGTCAAAGGAAAAGGCTGCGTATCCGCCCTCATGCGTGCCGACTTTGTGTCCGTTGACCCACAGGGTCGCCGAGTAATCGACCGCTTGAAAATGCAGCAGGATACGTTTGCCTGCTTCCTTGGCAGGTATGGCAACCATCCGCTCATACCATACGCAGGGGTGGAATGATTCATCCGCAATGCCGCTTGCTTTCGTTTCGAACGCGAAGGGGACCGTAATTTTGCGGTCTGCTTCAAGACGGTCGTACCACTTGCCGCTCTCCCCTTCCCATGCATCGTCAAAACGGAAATCCCATTCCCCGTTCAGATTTTCCCAGTTTTCACGCACCAATTGCGGTCTAGGATAGTCTTTAATATATTTGTGCGAGCTAGACATTATGTTCCACTCTCCATCTTCTGTTAGTTTATCGTTTCTATTTCGTACCCATGGATTCCACCGTTAAGTCGCCGAGCTCGATCTGCTCCGCATGAACCGATCGCAGGCCTACTCTCCCCTGCATGAATGCCCGGGGATCATCATATGTCAGGATCGGCTCTCTCCCGTCTTGCACATATACGCGAATCGTGCCTCGTACCGCTTCAATTCGCAAGCTTGTTGGCTCGTTCGCTTTCAGCGAAACCTTGACGCTATGCAGTAATTCGGAATCGTAATTATGTTTGTACAGCTCAAGCTTCGTAGCGCCGACCGCAAGGAAATATCCCATCAGCGAATCACTCACTTGATCCCGGAAATCCGACTCGTTAGTCACTCGAAAGAGCACTCCCGCCTGACCGGACGGATCGTCGCCCAGCTTCACGGTCGTTCGGATGCGATAATCGGTCCAAAGGGGGCTTCCGCCATACATCTTGGCATCGGAATTGGCCGCGCCGGCATACCCGCCGTCCGTTTCGATCCATTGGCCGTGAACATCCTCGGAGCTTGTTTGTTCCAGAAGATTCTCCAATTTGAACGTTTGCATGTCGACCAGCTCGAAGTCCATCGTTTTCCATTCCATCGTATGGTCGCTGTCCAATTGAATGGCAAGGCTATGTAAACCCTTTTCGAGCTTTAGAGACCCAACCCGAATTTTAACCCAAGGTTCGCTACCGCTACCCGAGTAATGGCTGCCGTCAACTTTATAGTTTTCGACCTTCTTATCGTCCACGAGCAGCTTGAAGGATGTCGGCCCCATTCCGGCCTTGACCGTCAGGTCCAGCGCATACGTTCCGGATTCCGACACGTTCACGGCATAACGCAACCAGTCGCCTTTATCCGTCAGCGAAGCCGAATAGCTTCCATCCTCAGCCATCTTAATCGCCGTACCGTCCGAACCACGCCATGCGCCTGCTTCCGATGGATGGCGGACCGAGAAGCCTCTGCCTTCACCGCTTAAGTAGTGTACGGCCTCCATGCTGCCCGGAAGCGGTTTGGCCGTTTCAAAGTCGCTGCTGCCGGAAGCGTGATTCGAGAATGCCGTATACGAAAAGCTCGGCTCGCCGTTTTGGTATCGATAACCGATTTTACCTGGTTCGAACGGTACCGCCGATTGATCCAGCTTCAGAACGCCGTCCAGGTAAACCCGCAGCCGATCTTCTCCGCGCTCGACGCGAATCGTGTGCAGCTTGGACCAATCCGTGTCTGCGGGAAGCTCCACCGTGGCAAGCACCTTGCGGCTGCCGTCCTGCATTCTGCCTAAGGATAACCCGTTTTGCTCCGGATCGATTTCGGCGAACCCGTATTGATTCGCGTCCTGATACGCAAACAACGCGGCGACGGGGGCCTTCGATGGAACCAAGTTATATTCGACAGTAAAGACTCCATCCGTGCTCACCTTGCTAATGATTTGTGCACTTCCTCCAGAATCCGCTGCTTCCCAGCGGCTTTGATCGATGGCTTCTGCGTCCAGCCTATCAGCAAAGACCGGCCCTCCCGGAACAGGCTGATCGTAATTCGTAGGCCCCAGAATCTCCATCTTGTCTCCGTTGAATACAAGCCGGTCGATGTTCATCCGACGTACGGGCGGGCCCTCCTGGGATCTTCCCGTCAAGTTATGATAGACGAGATAATAGGAATCCAGATCGGGCCCCATTACCGTCGAGCTATGGCCGAGCCCGTAAAAGTCCGGCTTAGTGCTGATGACGAGCGGGTTGTTGGCCGGAATGGTGTACGGACCTAGCGCCGAATCATGCGACACGGCATAATGAATGCGGTAGCCTTTGCTGAATACATGATTCCCGGTATATGTCATGTAATAGGTACCGTTCCGCTTGATGATCATGGACCCTTCCGTCCAATGCCCCAGATAGGGCCCTTGGATCGTCTGGCCCACCCCGAATTCGGCGGGACCGTCCATTGGAACGCCGACAATGCCCGACGAACCAGCATGGGTGAACAGCCAGGAGCCGTCATCGTCGATAAATACCGAGCCGTCAATGCTCATCCCGACGTTGTCGGAGATCCGTTCGAACGGGCCTGTCGGCGATTCGCTTCGAAACACATAATGCCCTTTTCCTGCCGGAGACGTATAGAGATAGAACCAGCCGTTCCAGTAAATCACTTCAGGTGCGTAGGCGCCGGTCGATACGGGATCCTCCGTCACCAGCCCCGCATACCTCCAATCGACCAGATTGTCCGATATCCACGCCTTGATGCCCGTCCGGTGATCCTTTGTACTGACATACAGATAATAGCGGCCGTCATGCCGCAGTATATACGGGTCCCCGTTGCCGTAATCCTCCCATTCTTCCTCTAGGGAAGGAAAAGGATTGGCGTACATCTTTTCGTTGTAAATGTCCAAATCGACCGCCTCCGGTTTCGTTCTTGAATCGCATCCCGACAATGCCAATCCGGCCGCTAATCCTAACATGCCAAGACAACAAACGATCTTCGACAGGCGCGGCATACTTATTGGCATGTGTCTCACCCCTTGATTCCGCTGATTGCCATCGACTCGATAAAGTATCGTTGGCAGAAAAAGAACACGATGATCACCGGCACCATGGCGATGATGGCGGCGGCCATGATCATCGGATAATCCGACTGGCCAATGTACATGGCCTGCATGGAAGCGATCAGCACTTGAATCGTTTGCTTCTCGGGCGTATGCAGGTAAATCAGCGGACCGAGAAAATCGTTCCAGATGCCCATAAAGCCGAGGGCAGCTTGGGCGGCGAGCGCGGGCTTCATGATCGGCAGCGCGATCTTGAAGAAAATGCCCGGAAAGCTGCAGCCGTCGATTTTCGCCGCTTCAATCAATTCCGTTGGCATCGCGCTTTGCAAATATTGGCGGATGAAAAAGATGACAACGATGTTGCCGAACAGGCCAGGTATGATGAGCGGCAGCAGTGTATCCACCCAATCCAGCCTGGAGAATCCGATATACTGCGGTATCATAACGACCGAATACGGAATCATCATCGTCCCGAGCAAACCCATGAACAGCATGCCTTTGTAAGGAAATTCGAATTTGCCAAAGGCATAGGCCGACATCGCGGATATCAGCATCCCGATCGTCAGGACGATCACCACGATGATCAAGCTGTTCATAAATCCATGCAGCAAGGGCGACTCCAGCCAAACCTTCGCATAGTTGTCGAACGTAAACGGATCGGGAATCCATTGTGGAGGAATTTCAAATACGTTTCGCCGATCCTTTAACGAGGTCGATATGGTCCATATGAACGGTGCGACCATAAAAATCGAACCGCATAACAACAGCAGCAGCGACCAGAGGTCCGTCATTTTTTCCCGTTTCACAGATTTCCCCCCTAGTCTTGATAAACCCATCGATTGGAAAGCTTAAATTGAATGAGCGTGACGATAAAGATGAGAATGCCCAGTACCCAGGCCACCGCGCTGGCATAGCCCATGTTGAAGTACTCGAACGCGTGCTGGAAAATGTAGTAGACGACCGTAGCGCCGCTGTATTCCGGTCCGCCATCCACCGCAAGCACGTAAATCTGGCTGAATGACTGGAACGCACCGATGATGCCCATAACGATGACAAAAAAATGAATCGGCGTGAGCAGCGGGATCGTAATTCGCGTCAGCTTGTGCCATGCACCAGCGCCATCGATTTCCGCAGCCTCATAATACGTCGAGGAGATCGATTGCAATCCTGCAAGATACAGCACCATGTTCCCGCCGATGCCGCTCCACAGCCCGATCAGGATGAGCGAAGGCTTCACCCACTCCGGCTTGCCCAGCCAGTTAGGCCCGGTGATGCCGAATGTTTCCCACAAAAAGTTGTTGAGCAATCCGTAATCCTGATTCAAAATCCACTGCCATAGCAGGGATACCGCGATAATCGGCGATATGACCGGAAGATAATAGATCGTTCGCATGAACGAGATGCCGGCGAATTTGCGGTTCATCAATATGGCCAGCAGCATCGACAGTATCATGCCGAGCGGAATGCCGATCATCAAATAGACCGTATTGTACAACGATTTGAACACTTTCTCGTCTTTCAATAGATCCTTATAGTTTGCGAGCCCCGTCCACTGCGGATCGGTAAGCATATCCCATTTGTGAAAGCTGATATAGATCGAGAACAAGATCGGCACAAGGCCGAACAAAAGAAACCCGAGAACTGGCGGAGCGACAAACAGATACAACCACGCCAGCTCTCTTCTGCGATACCCGCCAAGCTTGGTACCCATATTTCATTCCACCTTCGCCTGTATTTCGTTATGACATGACAGGATGTCCGTACGGCGGGGGGCGCCGATATGAATAATTGACGCCACCTGCCCTTGCGGCATTATTTATTGCCTTTGTCGTACAGCTCCTGCATCTTCGGCTGGATCTGGGCCGTAAAGTCTTTCGCCGACATCTCACCGTTCCATACTTTGCTCGCATTCTGGTTGAACATATCCATCCATTGCGTATCCTTAGAGAAAGCTACCACGTCCGGTCGTCCGTAATCTTGGATAATATCGAGGAATACTTGACGTGTCTGAGGTCCTTTGTCCATTTCCTTAAATTCGCCTTCCGCCATGTCGATCAGATTAGGAACCGCTTGACCGAGCTGGTAGTTTTCGCGCTGCCCTTGCTCATCCAGGGACAGGAAGGCCGCCAAGTCGAACGCTTCCTGCGGGTGTTTGGATTTCGCCGAAACGGCAAATCCCATCGAGCCGAGCCAGGTCGCCGTTTCTCCCGTATTCGGGCTTGCCGGCCACGCCGCAATGTCCCAACCGAAAGGCAGCTCCCAGAATGCAGGCTGATCCCAAGGGCCCATCGCAAACATCGCCAGCTGGCCGTTAATAAAGCGGGTATATGCATTCATCGCTTGCTCGGCTTCCTGATTCGGGCTGACCTTATGCTTCAGGTTCAGGTCAGCAACAAATTGCATCGCCTCATAAAATTCGGGCTCGTTCACCTTTACCGTGCCGGTGGCGTAATCGATATATTCACCGCCGTTGCCCCACACCGCCGATTCCAGGCTGTAAGCGCCTACACCATATTGATCGGGCTTTCCGTCGCCGTTATCGTCGACCGTCAGCTGTTGGGCTGCTTCCAGCATGTCGTCCCAGGTCCATTCCCCTGCCGTTGCGGAAGGGTAAGGCACCCCCGCTTCGTCAAACAAATCCTTGTTATAGACAAATGACCATGGTCCTACGTCCTTCGGCAGTCCGTACACATCTCCGGCGCCAACCTTGCTGCCGTCAAAGCGGTAGCGGTCCATCGCCTGCTTCCATACGTTATCGGGATTAAACAATGAGGTCTTATCCAGATAGGACTGAATGTTGAGAAGCGTTCCGGCCTCCGCGAAGCGGTAAAACTCGGGGCCTCCGACGTAGAATACGTCTGGAACCTTGCCGGAGCTGATCAGCGTCGTCATCTTCTGCGAGTATTCGCCTGGCGGTACCGAAGTGTATTTAACTGTGACGTGCGGGTTCTTCTCCTCGAAGGAAGCGATCAGCTTTTCGAAAATCTTTTTTTCGTTCGGATTGCCGTGGCCCATAAACTCAATCGTTACAGGTTCTTTAGGGTCCTTCCCGGCGGAAGCTTCATTGCCTGGTGATGAAGTGTCCGAGGTGGTTGGTGCAGCCCCGTCATTTGGTCCATTGCCGCCGCTGCAAGCGGTTAACGCGAACATCAGCAGCAGCATGATCATGCCTGCGAATTTGTTCTTCGATTTCATGCGATTCCCCTCTTCTTTAAAAGATGTGGTGTAAGCGCTTTACGAAATCATAGTAACTTATAATAATATAATTTTATATACTATATTTAGTATAAAATTAGGGCTATCCTCCGTTTTTCGATCTTTCACCTTAATCTTTCACCAGCATGACCGGCACCACGATTCTTCTCGCCTCAAAAGCCCCTTCGATCTGCTCAGTTAGCAGCTCTACGGTTAACCGGCACATCTCCTCCTCGTTTTGGCGGATGTACGGCACATTCGGCAGATCCGGCGGATCGAACGTGATCAGCTCCAGTTCGTCCGGCACCTTCCTACGCGATGCAACTGCCGCTTTATAGGCATTTCTGCACAGCTCCGTATTGGCCGTAATAATGCCGGTAATATGGGGATTGTCATCTATAAACGTCCTGATGTGTTCGACGGATTGACCCGATGCGATCTCATCCAGCGGGAGGAGACACCATAAGCTTTTGTCGATCGACAATCCATGCTCCAGAAATGCCTGCTCAAACCCTTGGGCCCTCTCGTCCGTCACCGTATTCGTAATTTCGGGAGAGATGAACGCGATAGACGAATGGCCTTTGTTAAGCAAATACTCAACGGCTTCCCTTGTGCCGTTTACGTTATCCGAGCTTACACTGTATGTCTTGATCTCCTTCAAGAACCGGTCGATCAGAACGAAGGGGAAACGGTCCAGCGAGAGCCTCAGAATCGAATCGTTGTAGGTCTCGTTTTCAACCGGAAAAATGATCATGCCGTCCACCCCTTGCTTGAGAAAGGACGAGATGACCTTGGATTCCTCTAGCTGGGATTCGCGCGTAATTCTCAGCATCACTTCATAGCCTGCGGCAGACGCATATTTCTCGATGTTATCCAAAAAACGCTGGTCCACTTTCGTTTTCATCGTCGGCAGCACTAACCCGATCCGCCCGCTTTTGCCCGGACCTGCCGTCCATTCACCCAACTGATCAATCGCCGTGGCGTGCTCCGGCTTGCTCATGACAAAGGTGCCCTTGCCTTGAATCCGGACGAGCAAGCCTTCCTCCATCAGTCCAACCAGCGCATTTTTGCTTGTAATCTGACTGACGCGGTAACGTTCGGACAGTTCCTTCTCCGAAGGGACCCGGTCGCCTTCCCGCAGCTTGCCGATGGCGATCAGCCGCTTGATATCTTCCTGAATTTTTTTGTATAGCGGCAGAGATTTCAATGCCCATCACAACCTTTATAATTTAAATAGTATATTTAGTATATTATTATAATATAACTTCGCTTTTGTAAATGACTAAAACATCAATCAGAGGATTCGTAAAGGAGAATGACTGCCTTTATAGGATGTTTTTTCTTGCGATATCAGGAATGTTCATGCTTCGAAGTTTATACTTTCTGATGTCTACAAAAAAAACGGTCTGAACTTAGTTCAGACCGTTTCTTGGCGGGCTACTTCATTGATTCTTAAATTGTAATTGAGATCATTCCGGCCATATCCACTGGACTGGTACGACTTCACGCCTTGGCTCGTGCGTACCGGACATTTGTTCCGACAGCAAATCGACGACACGCCGACTTACTTCATCCAATTGCTGACGGATGAAAGGAATGCCATCGAGATCCGGATCGTCAAACGCGGCCAGCTGAGGTTCGTTCCCCGCCCCCTTCCAAATCTCCCGAATGGCATAATGGGCATAGCGGGCCAATTCCGCGTTAACGGCAAAGACGGCAGTGATATCGCGCTGTTCGCTCAGGAAACGAACGACCTCCCGTTGTCCGTTCCCCTCTGCTATGGTCTCCAAATCCAGCATGCACCACAGTGTCTTATCTATAGGCAAGCCTTGTTCCATGAAAGCGGCCTCGAAGCCTTTCGCTCTTGCGTCCGTAACCGAATTTGTAATTTCCGGTGACAGGAAGGCAATGCGCATGTGCCCAGCAGCAAGCAGACTGGATATAGCTTCCCGAACGCCTGCATAATTGTCCGAGCTGACGCTGTACGCCTTGATCTCTTTCAAGAAACGGTCAACAAGCACCAAGGGAACCCGGTCGAGCGACAAGCGCAGAATAGCGTTATTGTAGCTTTCCTGCTCGACAGGGAAAATGATGAACCCGTCGACTCCTCGTTCCTGGAACTGCTTGATCGCTCGGTATTCTTCCTCTTGCGACTCGCGTGTAATGCGGATCAACAGATCGTATCCCCTATCCGCACAATAGCGTTCCAGACCGTCCAGCAGCTGCTGGTCGATCTTGGTTTTCATCGTCGGCAAAATAATCGCGATCGTCTTTTTCGTACCCGACTGAAGATGCGGCTCTTCCGGAATGACCAGCTCCCGAACGAAGGTGCCCTTTCCCCGATATCGCACTAACAAGCCTTCCTCCACCAAACCGTTGAGCGCGTTTTTGGATGTAATCTGGCTTACACCGTACCGCTGGGCCAAGTCCTTCTCCGAAGGTATCAAGGCTCCTGCTTGCAGCTCGCCGCTCTGAATGCGCTGGCGTATATCGTTCTGAATACGTTTATATAACGGTTGCTCCATGTCTGACCTCTCTTTTTACGTCAGTCCCAACTGAAAAATAATATATATTTAGTATATCTTAAATGATATTAATTACGATACAATCCATTTTAGAAAACGCTTTCTAATTTGGGTTGGGAGGTTAATTGCATATGAAACGGAACACAGGCTTCTGGAAGAAACCACTTTCGTTCATTGTTATGCTTGCACTTGCTCTAACGGCAATTCCATTGTCGCCGGTTCATGCCGCTTCATCAGGCATGGCATGGGCTTCGCAGCAGATTGCCATCTATACGCCGCCATCGGGAGGTGTGTGGTATCCAAGGCTGCTCAAGCTTACGCCAAGCGAGTGGCTCGTATCCTTCGACACCAACGCTGGCGGTGGCAACACGCGCATTGTGGTCTCCAGAACGCAGGACGGCGGCTATACATGGAGCACTCCGGTCACAGCTGTCTCAAGCACCGCGGGCAATGTGGGGAACGGTCAAATGTTAAGGCTGCCGAGCGGGGAAATCTGGTTAACCTATCGGCAGGTCGTTCAGAATGGCTCGACCTATGAGATCCAGCTTAATGTTCGGCGAAGTCTGGACGGTGGTCACACTTGGAGCGATTTACCGGGCGGATTGATCGGAAGTTCAACCGCCTCCAGCTTTAAAGGTTTGTGGGAGCCGCATCTGGACATGATCAACGGCACGATTGCCGTGCTTTATGCGGACGACAGTCCGGCAGCGGTCGGAACGACCGGCCTGCAAAATTTGTATATGAAGACTTGGAACGGAAGCGGCTGGGGCAGCCGGATCACGGTCAGTGACGGAGTTGCCGCCGGCTCCCGCGACGGCATGCCGGTCATCACGCGAATGAACGACGGGCGGTATATAACTGTATTCGAAGCCTCGGACGTTGCCGGCCACCCTTTTGTCATCAAATATAAAATTTCGCCGGACGGCTTCAATTGGTCGGTTCCCCGTCAAACGATGTACGTGCCCAGCGGCAATGGCAAAAAAGCGGGCGCTCCGTTCGTCGTTAAGCTCGCCGACGGTCGTCTTATGGCTGCATTCCAAACAGATGAAAGCAGCGCCAACACGGGGGATCCTTTCTCATCGATGTTTACGATGATCAGCTCCGATAACGGCGCGTCATGGCAGTACAAAACCAACGTGTTTCCGGTATCCGATACGAAATCCTCCAACTGGAATGCGCTAATGGCCGTTGATTCCACTCGTGTTGCAGCCGTCACCAGCGCAACTTATCCGTCAAACGGCATCTATCTGCGCTTCGGGCATACCGTGACACCGACGCAAACCAATCTGGTTAACAATCCCGGCTTTGAAACAGCCAATGTAGCGGGCTGGACTACGTACGGCGATGATTACCCGAATCGGATTCTTATTCACGGAGCCAATGACGGCGTTGGACTTCCCGCTGCCGAAGGCTCATACTTTGTCGGTCTCGCGGGCACAAGCGGACCTTCGACCGCATATGTCGGACAGACGATTAGCGGTCTTGATAACGGCACGTATACGATGCGAGCACGCATGCGCAGCAGCGGGGGCCAGAACAGCTGTGTCATGGAAGTGAAGGAGTATGGAGTAAACATGCTTCAAACCGGGTGTCCGGTGACGACGGCGTGGACCCCTGTCACGATATCCAATATTCAAGTGACGAGCGGAAAGGCAACGATCGGATTTTACGTATCCAATTCGTCCTCTTCCCAATGGGCGGATATCGATCAGGTCGAGTTCTTCCGAAACTAATAGGAATATAACCTCCGGCTAAAATCAATCGTCTAAATGAAATGAATCCATTCAACGATGGAAGCAGTTAAGGATGCATTAAAGTTGGTGAAATTGCTTTAATACCAGGGCCGTCCATAAGTCATCATAGATGACAGTGGACGGCCCCTGCTCATTATAGTCAGCAAATAAATCTCCTTCATGCCCTATGTCAATATTCGTTGTATGAATGATCATCCCTTGATCTCGCTGGCTTACATCTCTCCATACATGGCTTCCGACACAAGAAATGCTGTACCGTCGTATTCGTACCGCAGCCGGACCGCGACCGGGAATTCACCAGGCGAAACCTGTATCGGCACCGATGCATATAAGATGCCTCCCTCAACGTAATACCTAACCATGTTGCCAAGCGCGGGCTGATCCAGCCAAAATCCCGCGTCTTCCTCCATATATTCAAATGTGCGAGTTACCCCGTCCAGCGTGAATTGAAAGATCCGTTTTCCCGCTTCTGCCGTCGCACTATAGCTAAGTCTGGATTTTACCGCAAGCACCGGATCGACTGACTTCACTTGACTAAAATTTTCTGTAAGAAGTTTCAACTCCGATTCTCTAATGCTGGTACCGTAGCCGGTTGTCAAAATGATTGCAAGGACTTCCTCCTTGTTGTTCTTTGCAGGCAGCAACGCAACGTCCGGATAGTAGGATTCGTTGCTCACATTCCTCCAATCATGAAAGGTGTGATCCATGTCGCCATACTGAACGTGGATGGAGCGGATCATCCCTTCTTTTTGGATCAGAGTTCCGGTTATCTTCAGGCCAATCTCCGCGTCCTCCTTTAATATCACGGTATTCCCCTGTTCGTCTCCAGCCTTGATTTCATTCATAGGTGCTCCCGTTTCGTCTATGTCTATTTGCTCAATAAGCGAGATTCTATGTGAATCGTTACGGATGGTAACGTCTATCGTTTCCTCATACGTCATCGGAATCGAATCCCGCAGCAGCAGACGAAGTTGATATACGGTTTGAGCTGCTTCTGCGTTTATCTCCTTTACGTGCACTTCATACACCCAAGGGCTGGACACATCATAGCGGTCAAGCGGCCATTTCACCTCGGAATGCTCCCATATGTCAGGTGATGGTCCGCCCCAGATGCCCAGCTCTCGCTGCAAGAGTGCTGCGGCCAGTGTCACAATCGTACGGTCGTTAGCCTGTTTGACCTCATTTTTCGCAAGGTTCCACCAATCGAAGTCGCCTCCAGCCCCAAGTAAGAAGCTCGATTCAAACGTTCCTCCCCCCTGTATAACTGGATTACCTGGGCTTGGAGCTACCGGATGGGGAATAGATGGGGCCTGGTTTCCGAACCAGATCCCAACGCCGAGAACAAGCAGCAAAGCTGGAACGATAACCACAGCGGCTCGGCTCCATCCAAAGCAGGATCGTTTTTTTTCAACAACCTTAAGCCGTTTATCCACGGCCTCCATCATGTCAGCCCCAAAGCGCCGATCTTTAAAAGGGGGCCTAGCCAGTCTCCGGTTCCAATCCGGCTTCCATTCATTCATCGTCGTTCGCTCCTTCCGAATCTGGCGGCAACCTTCTGTTTGGCTCTGTAAATTCTAGACTTTACCGTCCCTGGCGAAAGACCAGTAATGCCGGATATTTCCTCAATGGAAAGTTGATGATGCACACTCAATACGAGGGGGTCTCGAAATTTACCGGGCAGCTTTAGAACCTCCTGCCACAGCTCATCCGCCTCCTCCTGTTTCAAATACTCCGACTCGGCAGATGGCGAAGACGTCGTCCCGTTCAGTCCATCACCCGGCGAACAATCGCCGATCAGCACCACTTTGCGCAAAAACGCTCGTTTCAGATAGGAGAGCGCTGTGTTTCGAGTAATTTTAAGCAGCCAGGTTTTGACGGAAGCCTCCCCGCGAAAGAAGGCAACCTTTTGATAAGCTTTAATAAACACATCCTGCGCGACATCGTCTGCTGTATATGTATTTCTGGTGATCACGTAAGCATAATTCCAGACATCCTCACCGTAGAATTCCATCAGCATCCTTATGTCCGATATATTCAGTTCCGCAGAATGCTGCATCTGCATCTCCCTCAAGCTGTTCGCCCCCTTACCAAAACAGACTCCTTAAGGTCGATGAAAGTTCCCGAATTCAAATGAATATTATCCGGCGTTTCATAATGAATGACTGTCACCTTAACCGATTCACCTCGTGAACTAAAAAAGACACCTGTTTAGGTGTCCCTCTGTTTATTTTGCTCAAGCTCGTCAGACCTGCTTATCTGCGGCGATCAATAAGAAAATGGGGCGTCGGTAAGCGTCATGCCATTCCGGATCCTCAATCTGCTCGCGTTCTGGTTTAAGTTCAGACATTTCCCTAAACTGGAATCCGGTTTTCACTAACGCATTTATCTGTGTGGCTATATTCCGATGGTACTTGGTGACATTACTATCAAGAAATCTAGATTGGCGTGCTCCTTCCTCATGATAGTGATCCAAAGGCCAATGCAGCTTCTTCCCGTCCGGACTATAATACCAATCTTGTTCGGCCACAGAAGTAAATACGGGATGCTCAACTGAAAAGACAAACGAACCTCCAACCGTTAGACTCTGATATACCTTTTTACAGATATCCTCGAAATCACGAATGTAATGAAGTGCAAGCGAGCTAATCACGACATCAAACTCGTTAGCAGGGTAGTCATAGTCCTCTATTGCGGACTGCACATATTCTATATTCGTGTCATCGGTCATCAATCTTGCCCTCTCCAGCATGTTCCTTGAGATATCCACCCCGACCACAGTGCTCGCATGCTGTTCTCTTACGTACCTGCAGTGCCACCCGAATCCGCAGCCGAGATCAAGCACCTTTTTATCACTAAGATCCGGAAACATCGATCGAAAGGCACCCCATTCTCCTGCACCTTCTAATCCTTTGATGGAACGGGGGAGTTGATTGTAATTCTCGAAAAATCCCGGATCATCATACTTGTTTTGCTTCACTGCAATCTCCCCTTCACGTTTTTTATGATTCCACCCCATTATATTTGTCCTATTTTCATTCCTCAACGCCAGACTTGTTTCTGCTTTAAACGTGATCATGGATCGAGCACTCTAACGCAAAGGATTTATTCCTGGTGCTCTTCATCAAGACGCAAGGTGAACACAAGTGCCCACTCCGTATTTCTTAACGAATCCGTTGTCAGATCCGCTGTATGTATTTCATTGGAACTTGTAGCATGCATGCCAAATACATGTACCGGCTGATCTATCGTAAACGAACGTGGGTGCGTATCCTGAATCAATCCTTGTGCCGTCAACGTTGTGTCCCAAGGAATGGTAAAGGTAGACAGGCTTGATCCCGAATGGGAATTGGTGTTGACTTTAATCTTTCTGAACTCCTCGAGACCTTCTATGGATTCCGTGTCCACGGATATGATTAGTTCTACTTCGTTGCTGTCCTTTTGCTCGTCCGAACTGTAAAACAAATCTCCGATCGACCCTGCCGAATCTACCTTCTGCCCGTTCTTCCAAATATCAATATCCAAGCTGACATCAGGTTTATTTCCCTCATACTTTAATGTAAATGCACCCGTCATCGGACCGAGGAATAACTTAAACTTTGCTGCGTCCCCTTGGAACAAATCCACGGGTGTCAATTGGATCTCGGCAGCTGCCGAATTGTTCTCAGGTGAGATCTGCTCTTTGGTTCCTGCAAAGCACCCCGTTAGAATCATGAAGACAATCAAAATACACGCTTTAAATCTCAATGCACTACCTCCTTTAATCTATGCTATCGACGGTGCTACACTTGAATATCGCAGCCATCAAAAGGCAAACCTCTTTCAATCAGCTTAACAGCGTGGTCTATTGCATTCCGTTGGTCCTCTGTAAAGCTGCTCTCATCACCATTCCATTCACTTAACCACCAGAAGTAAGAACAAATATTTCTATACTCCATAAACAAGGGGATTGTTTGTTTCCAGAATTCAGAGAGCTGGTGTTCCTTCTCGTAACCCATGAGGAATTCATGCAAGAACTGTTGGGCAAACCTGCTTTTGGTGAAACGATCTTCTGCATGCACTCCCCACCAAACGGCATGTGTGGCTGCTATTGCAATGTCTAACGAAAACCAGCCATAGATACTATCGTCAAAGTCAAAGACCGTTATTTCACTGTTGTTGATAAAAAAATTATACGGATGAAAGTCATTATGTATCAGACCAAACGAATCGCTCCCCCTAGGCAGTGAATCAATCGCACTTTCCATGGAGATCAATTTTTCAAGAAGCACATAGAAACGGCCTCGCTGCAGATGAGGATTATCCATATTTCTTCTGCTCCAACTATCTCTATTCACAAGGATGTCCGATGGTTCATATGATGTCGACAGCCTATGCATCCTTCCCATGGTTTCTCCCCAATTCCTGAATATCTTCGGGCCCCATAACTGCTCATTGTGTTTATCAAAAAATCGACCTGCTGCCTCGTGAAAAGCAGTTGCGATATACCACTTATCTTCATCACAGAACACGGCCATTAATTCATGATTA
Organism: Paenibacillus sp. p3-SID867; assembly: GCF_025142895.1. Taxonomy (NCBI): domain Bacteria; kingdom Bacillati; phylum Bacillota; class Bacilli; order Caryophanales; family Paenibacillaceae; genus Paenibacillus; species Paenibacillus sp. p3-SID867. The sequence continues at coordinate 79,662 of NZ_JAMBDM010000013.1, read as the reverse complement.
CATGTATGAATGGGTAATGAAGCACATACTCCGTTCTTCACTAAGTAATAAAGCCAATCCATCTCCGCCCTGATCTTCGGTACATACTCGTGTGATTTCTGAGTTAACCGCAAGATATAGGATTGATCACCCTTAGTAAAACGATATACTTCATTGGTCGAGTTACTCAGGAAGATTAACGTCCTTATATTAAATTCAAAAGATTCCGCGGCTTGAAGCAATATCTTCGAGCTTGCCATTCATAATGCCTCCATTCTTATTAAGATCCTTATGATTTCGGAAGATACCCTTCGCGAACGCACGCAAACAGCCGTATAAGTTCGATTCGTTTGGTGCATTGTAGTAATGCAGAGATTACAAAGTTATCACAACATGGAGGGATCGTTTTGGCGAAGAGCAAACAGCATCAAGAAGCGCACGGGATTGGACAAGTAGAACAACAGCTGAATAATCAAATGGAGGCTGCCGAAGACATTCAAGGACAATCGAAACTGGATCAAGATGTAAAAAAAGCCTCTCAACGTCCGGCTGATCTATTGAAAGACCTTTCGAAATAAGGAGATATGTCATGAACAAACAAAGAGCGATTGAAATTTCGGAATCGGCCATTATGAAAAATGTAACTTATCTGGATACCCCTATCTTTATCCAGCATGTCAATGAGGATGAAACCGCCCGGGTCTATCCGATCGGAAACTCGGAGCAGGAAATGACCGTCCCTTTATCCAGTCTCACCGAGCATCCATAAGATAGAAGACATTCACCCTAATATAATCAAACCCGAAATAACAAAATCCCATCCAGACTCGTCGGTGGGATTTTATTATTCTTAAACGAAATATGATTCAAGTAGCACAAGCTATTCCTTTATTTCAACGATGCCGGTACTTTTACACCGAGGAGCTTACCCTCCGCTTGAATGATGATCATACCGTTCGTCTTTAGTGTCGACTCGTGTAGATCTGCTCCAGTCGTTACTTTAAAGACTGGCCGGGACGTCATCAAGTTAATGCCGAGTAATGTGCCGTTACGCTGTGCCCGGTATAAACCTTTTCCATACACATCACTCTGCGCAGCAGGTGCATCGCCGTTCCATCCGATCCGTTGACCATTTGCAAGTTTGGTGCCGGCCAGTTCACCCGTCGATCTGTTATTGAGAATCAGTCGTTCCTGAACCAGTCCGATCAACTCCCAGTCGCCCCCATAAGGGCGAGGAAAAGTTCGCAGAGGAACTTCACCTTTCTTATAGGTGTCAAATTTGTATTCGGCCACCTTATTGCCCTGATCCATGTATAACTTCCCTTGGTTCATAAATAAACCGCCTCCGCCGTACTCATATGGCGGCTCCCCCGTCATCTTCCAGCTATACTCTCGGCTGCTCCTCTTTACGCCTGTCTTAAGATTATACACGTTTACGATCCATTTGCGGTCCGGAAGCGACTGATAATCAGCCAGCAATGGAGAATAATAGTCAACCGAATACACGAGATTGTCTTTGATTTGAAGCGCTTCTCCCTGACCAAAATGGTCCCATAACTTCTTGCCCGTCTTTTTGTCATAAGCATTCAGTTGAATGGATGTTAGTGCTCCTTGTACATAGAACGTCCGAAGGATGACTCCATCCGCCTCCTGAAGGTAATCCGTGCCGTTTCCTTCTCCTGACGGCTCATTCATTTTCCACCGAAGCTTTCCTGTTGCCTTATCAAAAGCGAAAGTTGCGCTCCCTTGGATTGCATAGAGCGTATCATAAGTCGGCACCAGCGCCTCCGTTCGCGTGTGCGCATCCATAAAGATGGATGTGTTCGACTGCCATTTCAATTTTCCTGTCTTCGCATTCAGCGCGTATGGCTTCTGACCTGCCGATAGGCCGTAAATAAAGCCTTTATCATAAACAATATAAGGTTTCAGGTCTTTACCGTAGCTCCACAGCTGCTTGCCTGTCCTCGCATCCATGGCGATGAGTTTGTTTCCCGCGAATGCAAATACCTTGCCCTCTTCAGCAATTGCCTGGTGACCTGAAATATCGTTCTCGCCCATATTCAGATAATTGTCCACCTTTACCGTCCAGGAAGGCTTCAGTTCGGGTACCTCGATTGTTGATGAATAATGCCAGTTGCGTACCGAAATATCGGCTGCTTCTGCATTCACTTGCGAAGGTGGTACTAAAAGCACGCCCTGGACAGTAAGTATGCCTGCAGCGATGCTTGCAATGAGACGCCGGCGTAATCGAGCTTTGAGGCTTATGCTTGATTGTTTCTTCTTGATGTTAAGCATGAATTCCCCTCCCATTTGTTATGGCTTCTTGCTTACGACCAATATAACGCTCAAAGAAGGGATAAAGTTCCAAGCAAACTATAAATTATCTTTAATGATCTAAAACGAGCTTCGCAAGGAGTTTGTCTGAATGAATACCATGTACTCCACAGCTGCTGCCATCAAAGCTATTTCTCAGACATTCAGTAATACAAGTCCTATTTAAGATGGCTGCGCCATTTTGGATGCTAAAAAGAGCTTGGATCCTGAACAGATCCAAAGCTCTTCTAAAGAATAATATATTGTCTTACATGTTAACGCGTCGCTCATAAACTCTTCTTATAAGCTCTTCAATGATCTCATCAGGTGACCGGTCACCCAACCAAGTTTGGCCATACATTTGCAATATTTTAATGAGTGGACCATCTTCCCAAAATCCGACGAATTCATCATTGAGATAAATCTTCTCTACGACATGCTGATTCATCTCATCGAGGCATTCTTCCAGTACCGATTTCGCAATCGGATCGCTAATCCAATCGCTAATCAGGCTGAATTTATGAAATGAAACTTCTTCCTTCCCAAAATCACAATACAATCGCTCGGTAATTCTTATATCGCGAGAAGAGCTGCCAAGCGCAATTTGGAAATAACCGCTCTCCGCTACCCAGCGATTATATTTGGTATTGTAATAGGCAAAGTCTCTCTCTTCAAGTTCAAAGACGATCTGTTGTTTCTCCCCAGGAGCCAACTCGATTTTAGAAAATGCCTTCAATTCTTTCTCTGGACGCGTCCATGTGCATTCTTCGTCATGCACGTAAAGCTGAACGACCTCTTTCCCTGTTCGGTTTCCGATATTCTCCAGCCAGAAAGAGACTGTGATCCCTGTCTCCGTTTGAGCTGCCTTCATATCCTTATAGGCAAATGAAGTGTAGGATAAGCCATGGCCAAACGGAAACTGCGGAGCGAGTTCTTTCCTATCGTAGTATCGATAGCCGATGAACAGCCCTTCACGATAATACAGCTTGCCGTTTTCACCGCGGATCCTCATATGCGAAGGATTGTCTGAAAGCTTAACCGGAAACGTCTCGGACAATTTACCGGAGGGACTCACCTGTCCAAACAAGATTTCAGCAATCGCTTTACCCATGCCTTGTCCGGAAAGCCATGAGTGAATGACAGCGGGAACATGCTGAACCCAAGGACGCATCGCCAAGGCTGTTCCACTGCTGGTCACCACAATGCACTTCGGTTGTACGGCTGCAATCGCTTGAATAAGCAGAATCTGCTGTTCCGGCAAATCAATGCCCTTCAAATCACGCATCTCGGATTCTGCGTATTCAGGCTGGCCAACGAATATGACTGCGACATCAGATTTTGCTGCCAATGCGACACTTTCCTTGATCATTTCCTCATTGACGGAGTCATCTTCAGGGTAACCCTCAGCATAACTCAACTCAACGGAAGCTCCAGCCAACGCCTTCATTTCTTCAAATGGAATATCAACGCGTGTAGGCGTTACTTTTGCGCTGCCGGCTCCTTGAATTCTAGGTTTTTTGGCAAAACGGCCGATAACTGCAATGGAATGGGTTGACTCCTGGATCGGAAGGATGCCATTCTCATTCTTAAGAAGCACAATGCTTTCTGCTGCAGCTTTTCTCGCAAGATTGTGGTACTCCATATCGGATGCCGGAACAGCTTCCTCCATACCCGTTACACGTTCTACGAGTTTTAGAATACGGGCAACGCTTTTATTGAGCTGCTCTTCTGCAAGAAATCCGCTCTCAACGGCTTTGATAATCGCTTTCGTGTTATAACCGGCAGGTCCCGGCATTTCGAGATCAAGTCCTGCTTTCAGTCCGCGAACCCGGTCATTCACCGCCGTCCAGTCTGAGATGACAACCCCCTCGTATCCCCATTCTTCCCTCAAGATGTCATGTAACAAATGTTCATTCTCGCTGGTATACGAGCCATTAAGCAAATTATAGGAACACATGACGGTCCAGGGATCCGATTTCTTAATAATTCGTTCAAAGGCGCTTAAGTAAATTTCGCGCAGCGTCCGTTCGTCTACTTCTGAACTCGTCACCATTTTCTCGAATTCCTGGTTGTTGCAAGCAAAGTGTTTTAATGAAGCCCCGACGCCTTTGCTCTGGAGGCCATTGATGAAAGCAGCGCCCAGTTCCCCTGTCAGGCAAGGATCTTCGGAGTAATATTCGAAATTTCTTCCCCCAAGCGGAGTCCGTTTCATGTTAATTCCTGGTCCAAGCAGCAATTCTACGCCCATCTCTTTGGATTCATTGCCAAGTGCTTCCCCGACTTCGTGAAGCAGTTCCGTATTCCACGAAGAACCGATAGCCGCGCCCGTGGGATAACAAGTTGCCGGAACATTCTCTGTCGTAATCCCCATTTCATCGTCACTGTTCGTTTTGCGGATCCCATTCGTTCCGTCATACATATGAACCGGCGGAATGTTGAGTCTCTCGATCCCCTTGGTCATCCACATATTTAACCCCGCACAGAGGGATGCTTTTTCAGTAAGTGTCATGTCCTTTATCAATACGTTAATAGATGCATTCATTTGCTTCCACCCTTTCATATCAAGCTTCTTCTTGTAGCTCCCGCTCTTTCTTCAATTCCTGCGCATCGTACAGTTTAAAAAACGGAAACCATACGGCGAACACAATCAGCAGGACAACGGCAAGCAGAATAAGTCCATTGAATCCGGACATAAGGTAAGTCGATACACCGATCGGCGTATACCAGAGCTGGAAGATTTTACTCGGAATTTGTGCAAACCCCATATCAAGAGCTAGGTAGACGATGATAGGTGTAATAAGACCATTGATCCACATAGGCACCATCAACAGCGGATTGAAAGCAACCGGCGCTCCATACACAACGGGCTCGTTAATATTAAATAGAGAAGGTATCAAAGTTGCTTTACCAATGGTTTTCAGTTTCTTGGATCTGGCAAACAGGAACCAGATGACAAGCGGTAAGGTTGCACCCATCCCTCCGATTCCAAGCCATCCGGAGAAGAATGTTTCAAAGGTATTTATATTGACGGGATCCAGTCCCTGCGCCACCAATGCGGCATTTTCTTCAATCGCCGGAATCCATATGGCATACCAGATGGGCATCAGAACCCATGGGCTGACTCCGAAGGAGTACAGCACAACTCCAATAAAGTTGAACAGAACAAACCCGAACAAGCTTTGCCCCATAGCATTAATAGGCTCAAACACGCTCACAATCAGCCCAAAAATATCAAAGTGGAGCTGATACACAAGAACCCAGCCTAAACCCATAATCACGGCAATCGGTACCAGGAAGTCAAACCAATCCATAATAAACTCTGGCATGGAAGACCCTTTTTTAAAGAAAGAGAACTTCGCGCAGACATTCATGATGACGGCGATAAAAACGCCTACAATGAGTGCCGTAACCATACCCGCAGGACCGAAACGCTCAAGTACGAACTGAACGGTTCCGTCCTCGTTTACGACGGGATTAAGCAGCATGAGGAATAAGGATATGCCGGTCATTCCCGCCAGCAGCTTGATTTTGTGTCTCTCCTTTTTCTCCATGACCGTATACGGCGTTAGAAATGCAATAAACAAACCGAGAAGACCGAAGCTGAATGTTGTAATTGGCGTTAAATCCGGCATTCCAGGAATGAAGTCTTGCAAAATTGAAATCAAAGTAATGATGGAACCAATAAAGATCATCGGGATGGCAACCATAATGGCTTCTTGAATCGATGCTATCCAAATGTTATTTGTAATCGCATCCAATCTTGGCGCAAAGGATTCCGTCATCCATTTCATGAAACGCTTCATCTGTGTATTCCCTCCTGTGTTTCTGTTGTGGACATAGCTATAGTATAGATTCAATTGTTAACGCTTACTCGTTGTAAATTGCCTCGTCTATGGTCGTTTTTTGTTCATTTCTCGTCTTGGGAGCCAGCAAATCGAAGCTGCCTGGAATGGACAGCAAAAAACACCCCTCTCTTATAGAGCGGTGGTGTTCTTGAAGGTTCTAGTGTTTAAAACTGTTTCTCTAAAGTGAGCAATAGGACACCATGAGGTGGAAGAATGAGCTCTTTATACCACCCCTGATTCTCTAATATCTCTGTCCGGATGACCGGGCCGCTTCTTCCGCGAAGATACGCAAGTTCCTCCTCCGTCAAGATTTCGGGTGCCCCCATGCGAACCCACTCGTCAAAAACGGAGCCATGTTCCCGGTCCATCTGATAAGTTGTGCACTTATAGGCTCCTGAAAGATGAGGGATGTTGACTTGAAATACCTTGCTGCCCTTCTCTTCGAACACGCCGTAACGGTTAAGATTGGACATCTCCGACCAGTCCCCGCTTGAAAACATATGATCCAAATGGACATAATGATACAGCAGAAGCTGCATGCTCCCATCTTGATTCTGAGTGGCCACATAACCATCACCCTTAACGGTGATCTCTTCACCCAGCTTCTGAAGAAGCTCAAAGGCGTAATAACTCGGCTTCTTAAGGCCATCCCGATTCATTAAACCAAAACCTCCGTAAAACGGAGAGGATGGAACAAGACTTTCCTCAAACACATCCGTAAAACACCAGAAAGCCATGGCCTTTACGTCTCCCAGTGTATTCATCACATGATACATCACAAACGGGGCCATAAACATGGTATCGTGCAGCAGATGCCGGTCATAGAGCGAAAAGTTCCATTCGGTAATATGCAGCTCCATCTCACGGAAAGAGGCAAGCGCCATTTTTTCCTGCAATCGATGGATGCTCTCTTTATAAAAGGTCGGCGGCATCATCTTCGTCAATATGTTCTGCTCTGCCTTAAGCTGAGGATATTCCGAATAGACATGAAAGGAAAAGAAGTCTAGGGGCACCTGACGTTTATTGCAATATGCCATAAATTCCTCGGCCCAGCTGTCGTTCCATAACGAACCATAACCTAAAGCAGGGCCACCTGTTTTTAGTTCGGGAAGGACCGACTTGATCACTCGAACGGTAGATTCATAAAAAGAGAAGTATTCCTCCTTGCTGCCTGCCCAGCAAACGCCTGATAAATCCGGTTCGTTCCAGACTTCAAAGTACCATTGTTTTACTTCCCGAGCACCATAGCGATTTAAGCAATGCCGGACGAACGCACGAACAAGCGCCTCCCATTTTGCCTGATCAGCTGGAGGGGAGATATTCCCTTTCCACCAGAATACCGTTTCGTTGGAACGGCTAAGCAGGGTCGGCATGAAACCAAGCTCCACAAACGGCCTGATGCCCAGCCCAATAAGAAAGTCATAAAGCTTGTCAACATAGGCCCAGTTATAGACAGGAGTCCCGTCATCCTCTTCGTTGTATACCATCATCTCATCATTAAAGATGCCATGGAAACGTATGTATTCAAAAGGAATTCGACCTTTAAGCTCGGCGAGCTGCCGACGCCAGTCATCGCGCAGTCCTTCAATTGCCCTGCCCGCTGTTGTGGTAACGTTCCAATGCTTTTTGTACCCTGCTGACGACATTCCCGGCTGAATCTGAATTTGTACATGATCCGTAACAACCGCCGTTAAAGGGTTTGCCCTATCCTGTTCCTGAACCGACTTCTCTTCCAGATATCGATATAACGACCCCATCGCATTGATCGTATCTAATTCATAATAGTCACCACTCGAGGACTCCTCATAGGTAAGCGGTTTTCGATTAGGCTTATCCTGAAGCGAGGCAGCGGCTTCACGATACGATCCTGGTGTGCAGCCGTACTTTTCTTTAAAGTACTTATTGAATAACTTCACGTTCGCAAAACCGCAATCCATGGCAATTTCGGTAATGCTCTTCTCAGTTCCCGATAACTCCGACTGGGCTTTCTCCAAACGGATCAGCGTTAAATACTTTTGGAAAGGAATACCGATTTTATCGGTGAAAAAGTGAGAAAAATAATGCAAACTTAAGTGCTCCTGTTCGGCCATCGTCTGCAGTGTTATCTTCTCTTTGTAATTTTGATCGATATAGGTAAGAACCCGATTCAACCTTTTATAGTCATAACTCTTGCCGCCATCTTCAGCTTCCGGGTTGATTCCTTCCGCAAAATATCGCAATAAATGACCACATAACGTTTGCAGCCTTCCCACGGTAAAGCTTCGATAGCCTGGAGACTTCTTGTTCATTTCCCATACCATCTTGGCAAGCTCTTGCTTGATCGTGTCAAATCGGAAACCGACCGGCTCAGGCTCAGTCGCTGAATTACAAGAAATAAAAACGTTATTATGCAGCCATTCCGGGCCAAACTGAAGCGTTAATAATATATTGTCGTGGTTATTCTGCTCAAACTTATGGATCGACATGCTGTTCACCACAATGACATCATCCTGATGCAGGGTATACTCCTTCTGATCTAGATGCATGATAACCGAACCTTGGAGTACGTAGACAATCTCCACCTCTTTATGCCAGTGAAATGGAACCTGCTTCACGCTGTTGACAAACAGCTTAAAAGGCATATCCTCTTGGTGCTCGATAAATTCATATAGGTAACGCATCATTTGCCCTCATTTCAAATGAACTGCAAACGATATATCCTGATTCAACATATCGAATGCATTTATAGAGTGTCTCATAGATTACAAGTATGTTCTCAAATTATAGAAGCTTATCATTATAGCATGTATAGTTTACGACTTTTACATACATTAGAAAACAGGCTATCCGGTACTAGATTCGTTGCATTGTAAAAAAAACCAATGCCGATTAGATAAAGACCTAATCGGCATCGCTATCAGGAGGTGTTCCTCCAGTTATGCCATCGACATAATTATAGTTTTTAAATGCTAGAATCACGCCGTACATCGGGACATAGTTGTAGATGAACAAGTAGACGACTCCCGGCAGTTTCATTAGCAGCCACTTATACTTCTTCAGCCTCTTCCTTAAATGAGACGAACCCCTCATGTTCCAGCCCCTTCTTCTGATAACACAATGGTGACTTCTTCTCATCCGGCTTCACCTATTCCAATACGCACAAAAAAACTGTTGAAGTTTTTCAATGCAAAAAAGGGTGCCCCAAGAGGTCCATTGACCTGGGGCACCCCACTGTCTGTGGTATGATGCTGTTCGTATGAATCCTTCCTCCACTCGCTGTTAGCCCAGCAAAGTCATGCATGATTAATATAAAACAGAACGTTTTCATAGTATCTCATAAACCTTTTATAATCCGCTGTTTCTTTCAGTACAATTATGGTTGGATAAGCATTTACTTTGCGTTGTTTGAGTGCAGCTAATACGTTCTTCTGTTCAATGCAATAAAATTTGCCTTCTTTATACTGAATAAGAAGCGGTGGATCTTCATCGGTACAGTCATTCCCAGGCATAATTCCATTAAGCTCGATGAGCCGCAAGGGAAACTTAACGACACCGAAATACAAACACTCTTTACTCATCAAATCATGTAAACCAGGAGCTGCATTTCGGGTATGGAGCATATAACAATAAATCCATTCTTCGAGCATTCCGATATTCGCATACTGTACAGCGGATCGCACAGTTGGAGCATAAGTGAATTGTCGGTCATCTTTCTTCGAATAAATGATTTTCTTTATGGAATCCAAAGATAAAAAGTACTCGTCCGCAAGTTCCGAAACCGTTACCCCATTGGCATACTTGTTGCGAATCATAATATTACGCCTCTGTAATTGATTTCGGTAACCCGACTTCTCGCCCCAGCCCCTTTTTTCCTCTCCAGTAGGGATATAAAGAAGTTTTCCTGCAGCGTATTTCTGAATTTCTTTCAATAACTTCTCAGGTATGATATCGCTGGCATTTTCATAATTCATAGGATCACCCTTTATAAGGCGTATATTCGATCCTTCAGTTGACCGATAGATTTCATAATAGAATTGCAAGATTCTATATCATCGATCGATGCATGCCACCGCAAAACATCGATTCCCTTATAATAAGCCATGCATAAAAATCTTTCTTTAAAATCCGGTATGACAATGTTCCTTTTTTTGCAATACTCGAATAACAATTCAGGTATGTGCAAGTAAGGCTTATTCAAGTCCATAATGGCAAAATCTAAAAGGAAATCGCATATTCCCGATCTGCTCCAATCTGGGAAACCAACCGTCGTTTTTCCATCTGTGATCATGATTTCAAAAAAAGTGTTATTATTTACCAAATAACGTTTTCCTTCACAATAATCAATTCTGGCGTCCATTTCCATCCAATATTTTTCGACAAAGTCTCGGTCTAAAATGGTTGTATCATAGAGTTCCTTCCAATTAAACCAGTATCCTTCTTTATCTTCTGCAAATGTATCGATTAGAAATTGCCTGCAGGTACTATACTCCGTTTTACAATCCTCGTTGAACTCACCATAGCCTTCTACTCCCGCTATGTCCGATGCACTAATTTCCAAGACTTTGTCAAAAAACAACTCATAACAATCTGCAAATTGATCGGGGCTTATTTCATCTGCGACAAATCCATTGGGTGTCATGCTAACCTGATCCGAAAGCAGGGACTTGATTATACTGTCTTTACTCATGCTCGTATCTCCTTTACACCAACAATTGTTATACACACATCAGCTGCGCACCTGATATGGGGTAATGATAACATTGGCCATGGATCGGATATAGGTAAAGAATAGGTTTAGTCTACTTTACACCCGCCTCTTGTGATTACTTCCATACTAACAATAAAGTTTACCCTCAATCATCGTCCATTGCACTTGATACCTTTCATCCATCAGCACGAGATCCGCATCGTATCCTACCTCGATTTTTCCTTTGTGAGATAAACCTAGAATACGGGCCGGCGTTGTTGAAGCCATGTGTACGGCATCCTCCATTGAAATTCCGTTAGCTTCGGTCAGACGTAACGCTTCATTCATAGTCACGGTACTCGATGCTAACGTGCCATCCGCAAGCCTTGCAATCCCCTCGGATACGGTGACGTGATGACCTCCAAATATATAATTACCATCGCCTAATCCCATCGCCTGTAGCGCATCCGTAATAAGCACCATGCCTTCGGGCCCTTTGAGACGATGCATTAATCTGACGATGGCTGGGTGAAGATGGACTTGATCAACAATCGCTTGCAGGCTTACATGCGGTTCTTCGAACGCGGCTACAATCAGTCCGGGATCTCGATGGTGAATCGGTCTCATGCCGTTAAAACAATGGGTTACATGACTCGCGCCAGCTGCAAAAGCCAGCTTTGCTTCCTCGTATGTGGCATCGGAATGAGCCACGGCAATCACAACACCCTGCTCTTTCAGATAGGATATGAGCTCCAATCCTCCAGGCAATTCAGGTGCGATCGTTACCATTTTAATGAGCGATCCCGCTTCCTGAAAAATGAACTTCATTTCATCCAGATTCGGGTGGCGAAGGTATTTCTCATTTTGCATCCCTTTACGCTTCGGGTTTAAATAGGGTCCTTCCAGATGAATGCCGGCGATCCTTGCCCCTTGTTCTCGTCCGATTACAGATTTGACACTGCGAATCATGTTCAGCAGGTCCTCTATCGTCGAACTCACAGAAGTCGCCAGAAACGAGGTGCATCCGGTTGCCGCGCAAGCGCGTGATACTTCTTGAATGCTGTCCTCGGTTCCATCCATCATGTCATAGCCATTGGCCCCATGAATATGAACATCGATCATTCCTGGTATAAGCCACATTCCGTTCCCATCAATCAGTTCAGCATCACTTTCGATTTTATCAAGTTCTTGTGTCGATTCTATTCTCTTCAGCTTTCCGTTCGAAATCCAGACCGTTGCAGAAGGAAGTATTTGATGAGGTAGGTGGACTTTGACATGTCGAATGATTTTGTTATTCATTACTACAAGGCTCCTTCCTATTGGTTATGAGTCTGACATTCTATAAGCGTAATATTTTTCTGATCTAATATTTCTTGGATGTCAACGGGAACCGATTGATCGGTTACAATAATATCCACATGATCAAAGTCTAACTTGAACCTCGATTTCACCGCGAATTTGGTATGATCCGCAACAAGTATGACCTGATCTGAGCGCCGAGCCATTTCCCTTTTCACCCGCACATCTTCTTCATATGGATAATAGAGTCCGTCTGGCTGGATTGCCGTCGCGCCGATGAACGCCTTGTCGGCACGGATTTCACTGATTTTATCGATGACGGAAGGACCGTATAATAATCGATTATGGGTATGCAGATAACCGCCGAGCACGTAGATGCTCAGATTTTCTCGTTTGGAGAGTATCCCTACATTATCGATGGAATGCGTAACCGCTGTTATCTGTTTCGCTTGAATATGTTCCGCAACAAATTGTACGGTCGTAGATACGTCCAAGAAGACCGTTTCATGGTCCCGAATCAGTTTAGCGCTATGCTCGCCGATCACGTTCTTGCTCGTCGGCTTATCAATAAGCCGTTCCTGGTAAGAAGTCAGTTCCTTTTGCAGTTCAGGCAAAGCTACCCCTCCGTGCGTTCGAACAACTACTCCTTCTTGAACTAATCTGACAATGTCCCTGCGTGCGGTATCCCGCGACACTTGAAAGAGCGAGCATATCTCTCCTACACTCATCGTTTGATGTTGTTTTAAGTAATCCAGAATTTTTACTAATCGTTCCTCTTGGAACACGTCCAATCCCTCCTTGCTTAAGCATTTACATCTTATTTATAAGTATATATAAGTAAATGATTGCAATCAATAAGTATATGTAAGCCCCTTTGAACTTTCTATTCCGACTATCAAATCGTGAGCCTATATTCACGATTTGATAGAAAACAGGCAGGCCGCTTCTTGCATAGAAGCAGCCTGCCCTTACCATCGAAGCAGGAGAGCCTTTAATAAGTAAACGACTGTTGTACCGTGCCAATCCTTGCGTTTGCATATTGGATATTATTACATCTCATACTTTCAAACGCTTGTACTGCTGCATTGGCAACATCAATATCTTGTGCGCTTGTTCCTCCACTAACGCCAATACCACCCACAACCCTTCCTTCATGAACCAAAGGGATTCCTCCGCCAAGGATAACGATTCTCCCCTGATTCGTCGTGTTACTGCCAAATGTAGCCCCATATTGCCATTGCCTATATAGGTGAATTGCCTAATACCAGTACTTGCGGAATGCAGGCTAAAGAAATGTCTCGGACACCCATTCAAAAAACTTTTCCTTCTCTTCAAATTGCGGATAATGCGCAGATTGATCAAACGCGATAAACTCCTTCTGTTCGGCTTCAAGCTTATCGAAAAATTCTTTTGCTGCATGAGAGGACGTCATATAGTCATAATCGCCCATGATAAAGTAGCACGGTATTTCAAGTTTCGTTACAAGCGCTGGCAACGGATGTTCTAAACTTCCTGCAGCAAAACCTTTTGAGATATTCGAACAAAGCTTCTACAAAAAAAGCCGCTGATCTGGATACAGATCGGCGGCGTAGAAACTACCAGGAGGATAGTTCGGTCCTTTTCCAATTGTTTTGGGCAACGCAAACATATACATATTGGTCGTCCCAAGAGATCTGTCCCTGGTTGCAAGCAGCAGTGGAAGAAGCAGGTGTATACTTTTCGCGAAGACGCAGCATATCCCCGTTTACATCGAGCTTGGTGTCGGGTTCGCTCGTGCCAATCCCGATATTACCGTCGCTGCGCCGCATGGTGAGCGGGGAATCGAGCACTTCGCCGTCATCTCCATATCGTACGAACTGCAGGTTGGCTCCCGTATTGTCGCCCGCTTCCTCTAAACTGTCGGCCCGGACGGCCCACCTCGGTGTCGTCTCATTATCCTTGCCGACTGCACTTAACTGAATGTCCCGGTTCGTCCCGCTTTCGCCGGCTACCCGCAAAATACCGCTCATTACATTGAAATTGGATGAATGAGTACGGATCTCGCTTATATCGGTGTCGAACGGAATTTCAAACCGGGTAAACAGCTGGTTGGGGTATTGACCTGTCGGCGACATGGTCGTCTCGAACGAGATATGCTTATGATCCTGCTGCTCCGGATTGTTTGCCTTATCATGGGAAATGATCGCCGTCTTGTCCTTTCCATTCTCGTCCATCCAGACGATCGCCGGCTTGGCCCTTTCCGCCGTCCACTGCAATCGAATCAGATCAGACTGATGTCCTTCTTGCTCGATCCATTTCTTGTCGGTGGACAAATGAAGCCGTTCATTGTGCGGAACGCGTATATCGTCGCCAACTTGCTCGGATTGCCCAAGCTTTGTTGTCACTCCCTGTTTCTGATCCGTACATCCTATGCCGAGCAAGAAGAAGCTCCCCATTATAATCATCATAGTCCTTAATAATTTCACGTTGTTTCCCTCCATTTATCGGTATGATTCGAGTTCATTCGTGTTCAAGAGCTAAAAACACTTTGTCTGATCGTATTATATCCAACTCGAAGCGTACACCCATTTCATCAAACTTCCCGGAAAAATGATGCTTTTCGTCTATAAAGTTTTAACGTAGCTCGTCCGAAAGGTGTGCTTCGGTTGGTCATGTAATACAGCCCAAACGATCAGCTTTTTGTGGGCACAGCAAGAGGGACTTTTGGGTCACTTGGCAGTGACTCATCATCAACAAAAAAGGATTTATGCAACTCATCTCGAACATGATATTTCGGTGCATGGATTGCAAGGTTTCATGGGTTACCATCCCCTATACTCAAACTTGAAAGGATGGTCTGTATGGATTGGTTGGATCGTATGAACAACGTTATGGAATATGTGGAAACACACTTGTCCGATTCGATTGATTACAATGTCGTGGCTAGAATTGCCTGCTGCTCAACATACCATTTTCAGCGAATGTTTCCGTTCATAACGAATGTGTCGCTTTCAGAGTATATTAGGCGCAGGCGGCTGACCCTTGCCGCATTTGAACTGCAGCAGAGCGGCACAAAGGTAATCGATATTGCTTTAAAGTATGGTTACGAATCTCCTGAGGCGTTTTCTAGAGCGTTTAAAAAAATGCACGGTGTGATGCCAATGTCAGCGCGCGACAAAGGAGTTACACTGAAGGCCTATCCTCGGTTATCCTTTCACATTTCGATTCGAGGAGATGTTGAGATGAATTACAGAATAGAGGAAAAACAGGCTTTTGAGATGTTCGGCATATCAACCCTGGTGAATAGCGATGGCGATAATCCTTTTATTGATATACCTGCTTTTTGGACGAAGTGCATATCCGACGGCACCGTTGATCGAATCCGTACAGCTGCGGGTCTGGGGGAAAATGGTCAGATTCATGGGGTACTATACAACAAGGAAGATGGAGAATTTTCCTACATGATCGCTTACTTCATACCCCAGAGTGGCATGCCGGAAGGGTTTGAAAGGCTCTCTATCCCACCTCAAACCTACGCGATATTCTCAACCGGCCCCTACCCCGACGGGCAAAGCGGGATCCATGCATTGTGGAAGCGCATTTGGGCAGAGTGGTTTCCCACCTGCAACTACGAACCGGCAAATGGTCCTGAGTTTGAAATGACTTACGATAGAGGCAACAGCATGTATGAAATGGAAGTTTGGATCCCTGTCGTTAAGAAGGCAGGGTCTTAAGCGAGAAAAGCAGCACGAGGGTCAATCACTCGTGCTGCTTTTCCGTATTCAGTTTGAGCTAGAATCCTAATTTCTCTATATATCTGAGAAATCATATTGAGGTTAAACCCGTTCAACGTACGCGTGATAGCGCTCATGAAACACATCGGCAAGCGGGATGAACAACAAATCATCCTCAACATAGCGGAAAGCAAACCCGTGCGGCCCGGTTTCCTTCACAAAACCTTCCTGCAACGACTCTTCGTGCAGTGGAAGCCGCAGATAGCTTTGGGCTTCGGAGAGTGCGGCCAAGATGTACGGGCCATAGGCCAGCGATACACGCTCTTTCCGGTCGGGCGCTGCTTCCAAACGGAGACGGCATTCAAAGAAGAGTTTGATCTCATCCCCGCTCTGCCAAGTCCGGCTGATGGAGACATACCCGGCGAAGTCAGTGGCCATGTCGGCCTGCCGACCGTTGATCTCCATACGGCAGCCCGGCCCGCTCCAATGTGGACGGCGAACTTTCAGTACGAAGTCCCCCGTCCCTTCCACCCTCAGCGTCACATTCCCGGGACTGTAACCATCTACGTCCATCGTCAGCCTCACCTGCCGTTCCTTCCAATGGAGAGTGGAAGCGACAAATAGGTTCACATACAGCGTAATTTCATCATAAAAATAAACCGCTTCAGAATATTTCATATGATTCTCCAATCCGGTGCCGTGACAGCAGGTGTTCCCCGAAACGTCGAAGGACTTCGCACCGCCGGGAGCCAGCGGCATGAAATAGGTGCTCCCTCCCGTCGGCTGATGATCGCAGGAGGCCAAAATGTGATTGAACACCGTCCGTTCGTAATAATCCATATATTCCGCAGCCGGACGATACGCAAACAAATCCTTTGTCAGTTTCAGCATGTTGTAGGAAGCGCAGGTTTCCGCGGTTTTGTCACTGAGATATTCGCCGATCCTGCCCGGCTGCCGGAACATTTCGCCCTCGCCGGTGCCGCCGATTGAATACGTATGGGCGCTGGTTACGGCTTGCCAGAAAAAGCGGGCCATATCGTAATATTCCTTTTCCCCGGTGGCCTGGAATATTTTCAGCGCGCCGATGACCTGCGGAATATGCTGGTTGGCATGAAGTCCGCCGATGGCGTCAATCTCGGCGCGCATCGGGACAAACAGACGGTCATTGTCGAACAGCTTTGCCGCAGCGAGATATTCAGGCTTATGCGTAATGGTATACAGCTCAGCGAGCGATTCGTTGATGCCGCCAAATTCGCCGGCGATGTACATGCCCCACATTTTTTTCAATACACGGTTTGAAAGCCTGCTTAATCGGCGGTACACCCAATCGCCAAGCTTATCGGCAATCTCCAGTGCCGTGCTGTTTCCAAGATGGCGGTTGCAGTCAAGCAGCCCGGCAAAAATTTTGTGCAGGGTGTAGTAAGGAGCCCATATCTCCGGATAGCGAGTAAACTTCTCCAGCAGGTCAAACTGCTCCTCAGAGTAACTGCTAAGGAAACCGGCATGATATTCGGGTTTACTCGCAAAAGCAAGCTGGCATTCTTCCAGTGAAGCGACCATATACTCCGCCTTCCGCTTGATGTCTTCATCCCCTGTTGCCGCATAGCACAATGCTAGCGCAGACAAGTAATGACCGGTCGTATGCCCTCTCAGCAGGCAGTCTGGCGAATCCCAGCCGGTCATTTCCGGGGCTCCGCGCGTATCAAGATCGGCGGCAGCTCGGAAATTATACAACATCTGGTCGTCATTGACCTTCTTCAAGAAAGCAAGGCTTCTGTCTTGAGCCGCTTTGAAGGCGGTGCCATCCTTCAGAATAACTGCGCCGGTGGGAAAGCTGCTCGCGGCGGGAGCCGTATCGATCGTTTCCCGATCCAGCTTGGCTGCCACCAACACCTCCGCCCTTACCGGAATCGTCGTGTCTTTTAGCACCCCTTTGATCATGAAGGAACCGGGCTCTTCAAAAAAGCGCTCCTCCCCTTGTTCCCAATCCACGGCATGGGATATGACTTCCTCCTCTACCGTTTCAACCACAGCGACCGCCGGCAGATTAAACGTCCTGCCCAGCTCCGCTTTCAGACGAATCGGATAAATCCGGGACACTTGAATGTTGTTTTCTTCCTCCAAAATGGTCACTTCATAGACTTTTTCCTTAACGCAGCCGCCATACTGAAACGATGCGCGCAGCGGAACCGTACGTTTGCCGATACCATATTTTGGCCGAGTCACCATGCCGTCATTATGGAGAAAGCGGGAATCTCCCGATGTCCAAGTGATCTTCGAGCCGTATTTTCCTTTCCGGGGTAAGTGGAGATCGAATTCCACCGTTGCCAGATTGCCAAGATACAGCGACTCGATATCCTTCATCACAATGCTTTCGTCTTCTTGAACCGTACTCATTTTCATCCCCTCCCTATTCACTTTGCGGTATATCGGACAGGCTGCAGGCTTTGCTTAAAAACGCGATGGAGGCTTCATGCGGCCCGAGTTAGTCAGCCGGCTGTGAACCCGGAGATGAGGCGGGTTTTCCCGTTAGGAGAATGATTGTTTCACATCCATGCCTTCTCTTCCCATTTCTTGTATAATTGCTCTCTGGCATCCGGAATGCCCGAATGAAACTGAATCAAAGCAGCGGCGCGAACCCGGCGGACATGGTCCGTCGCTTCATCTAGAGTATGTTCCCGATCCTTACCAAGCACTCCGGCATCGCGGCAAATGGCGGCTGCTGCAACCCTGCCTTGTGCCATGGCCACCAGCGCGCTTTCAATGCCCGTAATATTGCCGGCGACATACAAGCCCTTCACCGGCGTCTCCATGTTCTCATTGTGAAGCGGAATATGACCGCCCAGTTCCTTTACATACACAAAAGGGCAGCCAGCCACCGCAGCCAATTCCGCGAGCGGGTACAAGCCGCCGGCAAGCGCCACAAAATCCACCTGTACCTCCCGCTCGCTTCCAGGAATGATTTCACCTGCTCTGGTTACATTGGCCAGCGTCACGGATTCCACATGATGTTGACCGTTGATGGATATCGCGGCAGTGCGCAGCTGTAAAGGAGTTTCCCAAATTTTCATTCCGCCCCGGGGAAAAAAACGGGATACCGTACCGGCCATTCCAAGGCTTGCGCCAAGCTTCCCTCCGATTCTCAACAGTGGAGACGGCGCCAAATGAGCAAGGTTCAGCAATCGTTTCACCGCTTCTTCAGGTAAAGCGTCTTGACCGGATACAGAATTTCTCTCTGGCAGCACGATGCCCGCAATCGTAACTCCGCTGACGGACAGCTCGCGGGCAATCGCCATGGCGAGTACGTTCACGCCGATGATCAGCCCGCGGCGGCCCGGTTTCACGTAATGAACATTGGCCATCACCTGAGCGGCCCCGATCGACATGACCCCGGGCAGCGTCCAGCCTGGAATCGGCTGCGGAATTTCAGCAGCGCCGGTCGCGAGCAGCACCCTTACAGCCGCGATCGAACCGCTTGCGGTTCTAACGACCCAGCGGTGGTCCGTTCGGAGCATGCCGTGTACGGAAACACCGCAGCGGATGTCCACCCCCGATACGCGGCATTTTTCTATCAGCTGTTCCGCAACCCGCCTTCCTACCCACCAGCGGCCTTTTTCCTCGTGAAACTGCCCCAGCATACGTCCGCCCGGCTCTGAGAATTCATCCAGCACAGCTACGCCCAGGCCATGCTCGGCCGCCGCCCCTGCGGCGGATAATCCCGCCGGACCGGCCCCAATAATCAACAGATCGTATACCGGTGTCTTGGTCATAACAGCTTCCTCCCCGTAATCTCATTAGGGAGCTGCTGCCCTTCGGTGATACGCATTCCCTCTTCGAGCGGGGTAAGGCAGGAACG
Source organism: Paenibacillus sp. p3-SID867 (assembly GCF_025142895.1). Lineage (NCBI taxonomy): Bacteria > Bacillati > Bacillota > Bacilli > Caryophanales > Paenibacillaceae > Paenibacillus > Paenibacillus sp. p3-SID867. Next base: position 59,991 of record NZ_JAMBDM010000013.1, on the reverse strand, counting down.
CACCGGCCCCCTCCCTTCCAGGTTCAGACGGCATTCCATGCAGTGGCCGATGGCGCAGTACAGCCCACGGGCCGTGCCGCTCTCCTCGTGCCTGCGCAGCGTGCGTATGCCGGAGGCCAGCAGGGCCGCCGCGATCGGCTCGCCTTGAAGTCCGGTCAGCTTCCTGCCGTTAAACGTAAAGCTCACCGGTTCCCGCTCTTTCCTCTGCGGTCCCAGAATCGGATGAAAGGTAATTCTCTCCATTACACATCACCCTTTTCCAGCTGGCCGAAGGTCACGGGCCGCACTGGAGGACGGTACGGCAGCAGCTCCGGATCCCGAGGCGACGCCGGATTCTTGGCAATAATCCAGGTCTCGAGGAGCTGCTTGCATACTCTGCCTTGACAAGCACCCATAGCGGCCCGCGTTTTCATTTTTAACTGCCGCGAGGTGCGGCATCCTGACTCGTAGGCGGCCTCCAATTGGACGAGGGTCACTTCTTCACAGCGGCACACGATCATAGAAGAACAATTCATCAAAAAGCCTCCTATCCATAAGAAATGGCGCACGTCTTTAGCTCGGTATAGAAATCCAGCGCAGCCTGCCCCTGTTCGCGCGTATGGGAGCTTGACAGTTTCATACCGCCGAATGGGGACTGATATTCGACTCCCGCCGTTTCTTGGTTGACACGGACCATTCCAGCCTGGACCTCGTCCAGGAAACGGTGGGCAAAAGATAAATTTTGAGTAAACAGTGAAGCGCTGAGCCCATAAATCGATTGATTGCATAAGGCCACTGCTTCATCAAAATCGACGGCTTCCAGCACTGCGGCGACAGGTCCGAAAATTTCCTCTTGAATCAGCGGGTGATCGGCGTTCAAACCTCCGACCATCATCGGCCGAATATAATATCCTTCCTGATCTCCGGTTACAGGGGGGCCTTGGGCCAAAATCTCGGCTTGTTCATGGGCCATATGCACATAAGACATTACCGTTTCATACTGGCTTGCGGACGCCACGGGACCGAGGTAAGCCTCGGAGTCGAGCGCATGAGCAAGCTTGATGTTGGATACGGCATGCGTCAACGCCTCGATAAATGATTCGCAGATCCCGGATTCAACGATGATCCGGCTTGTTGCCGTGCATTTCTGGCCTGCTGATCGAAACGCCCCACTGACAATGAGCGGCACCGCCTTTTCAAGATCGGCGTCGTTTAACACGATGGCGGCATTTTTACCGCCCATTTCGGTTTGATATTTGATATTTCGTTTGGCACATATTTGAGCGATGTTCAGACCTGTGGATGTTGAGCCGGTAAAACTTACGGCGTCCAAGGGAACCTGCTCCAGAAGGATATTACCGATCTGACTGCCCTTGCCAACAACCAGATTGATGACGCCTGGCGGAAGCCCGGCCTCGGCAAAAACCTCAGCGAGCCGGGTCGCGGTTAATGACGCAAGCTCCGCCGGCTTCCATACTACCGTGTTTCCGCATATCAACGCGGGGGCTATTTTCCAGATCGGAATGGCAACCGGGAAGTTCCAAGGCGTAATGATGCCCGCCACGCCGAGAGGAATCTTCCGGGTGTACTGCAGCACGTTCTGCTCGCTGGAAGGGATGACCGCCCCGTTTGCGCGGACCCCCTCCGCACCGTAATAACGAAGCAGATTCACTCCCCGCTTGACTTCCCCACGCATTTCAGCAATCGGTTTTCCCATCTCCATGCTTGCAAGAATAGCCACGTCTTCTGACTTTGACTCGAGTACATCCGCCATGCGGTCCAAATGCCCGGCCCTGGCTGAGCCGCTCATGCGGGACCAGGAGGCGTAAGCATCACGCGCCGCCTGCTCGGCCTGAATCACTTGTGATGGATCCGATAAATGGAGTACCCCCACCTGCTCTTTAGTGTTGGATGGATTGATCACGGCGATTTCCCCCGCCGAAGGCTTGATCCACTCTCCCCCGATCCAATTGCGGCTGTTCATCATTTGCCTTCCCTCCTATTGCTGACTTTAGCCTTCAGCTTTTGACCTACGGCTTCATCGCCGGCTGATTCCGGTTTACGGCAAACTCATACGCTTTTTTGATCGCTGCATAATCGGCTTCAGGCAGCGGAAGGCGAGGCGGGCGCGTAGGGCCTACCGGAAAACCGGCCAGCTCCATCATATGCTTGATTGATTGAACCAGCTGCGGACTGGCATCGAAGTGGAACAGCGGAAGAAGATGGCGATACAGCGCGGACGCCTCCTGAAGCTTGCCTTGCCTCGTCAGGTTAAACAGCTGCACGCCTTCCTTCGGCAGGGCATTCGGCACGCCGGAAATCCAACCCGTTGCCCCGAACAGCGCACCCTCCATGGCTAAATCGTCGACGCCGATCATCACCTCCAGATCCGTATACGCCAAAATGTCGTGTACGCGGCGGATATCCCCGGAGAATTCCTTGACGGCAACTACATGTTCGAGCTTGGAAAGTCTGGAAAGCAGCTGCGGCGTCAAATCGACCTTGTAATCGTGCGGATTGTTATAAACTATAACCGGCAGCCCCACCTTATCGATCGCTTCATAGTGAGCGACGACCTCAAACTCAAGCGGTCGGTAATTGATTGGAGGCAATGCCATGACGCCGGCAGCTCCCGCATTCTTGGCATGCTGTACCCAATCGACCGCCTGCTTGGTGGAAGGCGCTGCAGAGCCAACCACTACCGGCACTCGGCCTGCCGCGGCTTCGATTACCGTATCTACAACCTTGGCCCGCTCTTCCCGGGTCAAGGTCGCATATTCGCCTAAAGATCCGTTCGGGATCAGGCCATGGACGCCTTGTGAGATAAGTGAATCACATAGCTCAGCCAGACGCTTGTAATCAACCTCGTAATCCGGTGTAAACGGCGTGACAAGGGCAACATAAACCCCTTCAAATCTTGCCATATCGACATTTCTCCCCTCTGTTCTTGTTCATTCCATATCCATTAGTAAAGAACAAATCCTTCCGGCAGCGGATCAGTTGGATCCAGCACGAAATTCATAAATCCCAAAATATAAGCGGTTCCTGTAAGCCGGGGAATAACGGCTTTGTACCCGTATGTTTCCGTTTCCTCCGCGATGCTTCCTACCATTTGAGCGCCGGTTATCCCCTCATAAATGACCTGCTGTCCCGGCTCAAGTAAGCCTAGGGAATGTAAAACCGCCATGTGGGCACCGGTGCCGGCGCCTCCCGGCGAACGGTCAAGCTGGACTCCGGCAAATACAGCCGCGCTGCGATATGCGGGCTGGTTCGGGTTTCGGCCTTCGCGCCTTTCAACCCCCTGATAGAAAAACACGCCATGAATCCCGGAAATCCAATCCAAGTGCGGATGCTTCACCACAAGCTGCCGTTGGATCTCCTCGCGGATCAGCCCGCCCCACTCCCGCAGCTTCGGGAGCGGGAAAGCGCCCACGACTCCCAATGCGGCTGTATCGACCACAGCATAAAATTCGCCGCTAAAAGCGATGTCGACCCTCGTCTCCACCCCCTGAACATTCACCGTGACCTGCTTGGCATACACGAAGCTCGGAACATTCAAAAAGGAAACGGACCGGACTTCATGCCCTTCGCAATCGGCAATAGCGGTCACCGTTCCCGCCGGGCAATCGATCAGAACCCCCTTGGCCGCATCCGCAGAATCCAGCTGCCCCGTCGCCGTCCAGGCTGCGACCACCGCGATGATGCCGTGACCGCTCACAGCAGCGAGGCCTTCCTGATTGAGGAACAGCAGCCCGAAGCGCGCGGCTTCCGTTGACGGCGCCGTAACAATCGCTCCTGTCATCTCTCGATGACCCCGCGGTTCGGCCAGCAGCAGCTTTCTGACGGAATCGAAATGCCGTTTGAAAAATATTGACTTTGCATGCTGCGAGGAGCCGCTAAGCTGCGGCAGGCCGCCAGTGATGATCCGCAGCGGCTCGCCGCAGGAATGCGTATCCAGCGCCGCATACCATTTCGTTGTTTCCATAATGCCTGCCTCCGGTTCTATTCATTAGAGCAGGAAAAAGCCCTGGTTCAGCTGATCCTGATCCTGCAATACAAACTGATGAAAGCCTGTGATCCATGCCGAACCGGATATTTCGGGGATGACCGCCGGCAAACCGCCTACCGTCGTTTCCTCCATAACCTTGGCCCGGAACAGGGAGCCCACGATGCTTTCATGCAGAAATTCCTCCCCTTTTTCAAGCTCCCCCTTGGCGTACAGCACAGCCGCTTTCGCCGAGGTTCCCGTCCCGCAGGGAGAGCGGTCGATGCCTCCGGGTGGAACCACAACCGTATTCCGGCAGCGGGCCGACGGTGATACGGGATCGCTGTAAAACTCAATATGGGTGAGCCCGCGAATGACAGGAATTTCAGGATGGACCACCTCCACCTCGAGATTGATCGCCTCCCGTATTTCTATCGCCAGCCGCACGATTTCCGAGCTCCGGCCGGGAACCAGCGGCAGATGAAGCAATCGTGCATCCACAAGCCCGTAAAAATTACCGCCGTACGCAATATCGACCGAGATTTCGCCGTGGCCCCCTACGTGAACCCGGACATCCCGCTTGTATAAAAAAGAAGCGATATTGGTGAACGAAACCTGCTTCACCTTGCCCTTTTCCACCGTAAGCCTTGCTTCAACAAGTCCTGCCGGTGTATCCAACTTGATGACCCTTTTGCTCTCGGAATATATCCCTCCCTCGATCAGTGCAGTGCATAGACCGATCGTGTCGTGACCGCACATCGGCAAATATCCACCGCTTTCTATAAAAACAACCCCGATATCGGCTCTTCTGTCGCACGGAGGGGTCAGAATGCAGCCTGACATCACTTCATGTCCCCGCGGTTCCAACATCAGTGCCTGGCGAAAATGATCGTAATGTTCGGACATGTACACCATCTTCTCGGTCATCGTGCGGCCGATCAGCTCCGGCGCTCCGCTTGTCACGGTCCTGGTTGGGTTTCCCCCCGTGTGCGTGTCGATTGTACTCACGAGCTTGGATATTCTCACAAGATGACCTCCTGACGAACCGTCCCACGGCGGAAACGGTCATAACGCAGCGGCTCTACGGGAATGCAGGTTGTCACTCCGCTCAGCATTTCACAAATCATTTTTCCCGTGACGGCGGCCAAGCTGATGCCGTCGCCTTCATGTCCCGCCGCGATATAGAATCCGGGGATTTCATCGACGGGGGAAACAATCGGCAGATGATCCGGGGTCCAGGGACGCAATCCGGCGTAGGTTCGAAGCAGCGGAATCTGCTCCAGGACTGGAAAAAAGCGGATCGCCCTTTCAGCGATAAGCCGAATGACCTCCTGATCCACGCGGGTGTCCATCCCCGCAAATTGGCGGCTCGAACCAATCAGAAAATTCTGCGAAGCGGTGGGTTCAAAAACGAGGGCGATCCCGTACTGCTCAAATTTCGGATCGACGCAGCGCTTCCCGCCAAATTTGCTGATCAGATAGCCGAATTCCATCACCTTCCGTTTGCCGATGCTCTCCCAACGGGAAGCTACCAGGATATGCCCTTTGCGGGGCTCGATCGGAATATCGAGCCCGACCATTCGCCCAATATGCTTCGACCATACCCCGGCGGCATTGATGACGGTATTTGTGCGAATCGTGCCGCCGGATGTCTCCACGCCACGGATTCTCCCGGCTGTATCACGCAGGATCGCCGTGACGGGTGTATGGACCTGGAGTCTGGCCCCATATCGGCGGGCAGCCGATGCCAGCGAGTAGGTGAGCAAAACCGGATTTACCGTAGAATCCGTGGCGCATTCCAGGCCTCCGAGCAAATCTTCGGCCATATGGGGCCATTCGCCGCGCAGATCCTTTTGGTCGAGCATGCGGAACGGAAGCCCGGCTTCCCGTTGCCGCATAACCCAGTTTTCGGCTGCAAGCATCTCTTCTTCCGTCTCGCAAACAAGGATGCTGCCGGGAGCCCGATACTCAAATTCCTCGTCGAGCTCCTGAGCCCATTCCGCCACCAGCTCCTGCGATTTTAAGGACATCTGGCTGTCAAAGCCCGGATCCTTGTCAATCGCCAAAATGTTGCCGTCGCATTTGGAGGATGTTCCCCCGGCGATTTCTCCGCGCTCCACTACCATCACGTCCATTCCCGCTTTAGCCGTATAATAAGCGATGGACATGCCGATTATCCCTCCGCCGATCACGACAACTTCCGCAGATTCAGCATTCATGGATGGATTCCTTCCCTCCCCTCTATAAAACGATCAGCTCTTTGTTCGATGTTGTCAGTACTTCGATGCCGGTTTCCGTGACCAGAATGTCATCCTCGATGCGGACGCCTCCATAATCAGAAAGATAGATGCCAGGCTCAACCGTCATAATCATGCCGGGCTCAAGTATATCTTCCGTTTGTTGGGAGAACCGCATGGGCTCATGAATCTCCAAACCAAAGGCGTGGCCTAAACCATGGCCGAAATATTCTCCATACCCGCAGCTGGAAATATAATCCCTGGCCAGCGAGTCTCCTTCCTTCCCGGTCATTCCCGGTTTCAGCCCCTCCAGGGTAGACCGGTTGGCTTCTAGCACGACCCGGTAAATCTCCCGGTGGCGTTCCGTCGGTTTGCCGATAAAAACCGTTCGCGTCAAATCGGAGCAATATCCTTCCACATTCGCTCCAAAATCAAGGGTCACGAATTCATTCATTCCCAGCAGCTTGTCGCTGGCTATTCCGTGCGGCAGCGCCGAGCGTGCGCCGGAAGCGATGATGGCCGGATACGCCGATGAGACCGCGCCGTTTTTGCGCATGAAATATTCTAATTCCGCCGCCACCTCCCTTTCGGAAACGCCAGGCTTCATATAACCCAGAATAAACTCAAAGGCCTTTTCCGTAATCTCAATCGCTTTTCGGATACACCGCTGCTCCGCCTCGTCCTTGATGCCGCGCAGCTTTTCAACGATGTGCCCGGTGGGCAAGAGTTCAATACCCCCAAACGTCCGCTCATATGATTCATAATCCGCATAAGGAACATGATGTTTTTCAAACCCCAATTTCTTGGCGCCAACGGCATTCAGCTTCTCCCGGATCAGCTCCAGCGGCTGGCCCTCATACTGCACCACCTCAAATTCCCTAGCCTGCTGCTCCGCTTGCTGGGTGTAGCGGAAATCGGTCAGCAGCCACGCCTGACCCTGTGTAATGACAGCCCAACCGGCGGTCCCCGTAAAGCCGGAAACATATCTCCGGTTATACGGGCTGGAAATCAACAGTGCGTCAATTTCGTGACGCTCGAGTGCCTCCCTTGCCTTTTTAAGTCGTTGTGACTCCATATGCTTCGCACTCCCTTCGTATGGTGACAAATCAAAAATTCGTATGTTCTTACAGCATTCAAGTGAAACTAATTTAATTTATATTCAACAGAGTTGAACTATAGTTATGCAAACGCCCCTCTCATCCTTTTATTCCGGTCAACGTAATCCCCTCGATAAAATAACGCTGGCCTATAAAAAAAACCACGATAACCGGCAGAATCACCACGGTGGAAGCTGCCATCAGAAGATGCCACTGCGCGCTGTGAAGCGACTGAAACATTTGCAGGCCAAGCGCCAGCGTAAACTTTCGCTCCTCATTTAAGTACACCAGCGGTCCCATAAAGTCATTCCATGAGTTCATAAAGGAAAACAACCCGATTACAATGAGGGGCGGTCTGGACAAAGGAATAATAATTCGGGAGAAGATGGTCCACGGGCCGGCTCCATCCACATACGCCGCTTCGTCCATATCTTTCGGTATCGTGGAATAAAACTGTCTAAGCAGGAAGATATCAAAGGCCGAACCGAACCATACCGGCAAAATTAACGGCACGTAGGTGTTAATCAGATCGGCAAACCTCCAGCCGATAAAAGTGGGAATCAAGGTGACGGCGCCGGGAAGCATCATGCTGGCCAGCAGCAAGCTGAAAAACAGTTTCCTTCCCGGCCAATTCAGCCTGGCGTAGCTGTACGCTCCGATCGAGCTGCTGAAGAGAGCGCCGAACAGACAGCTGACGGTGATGATCAGCGTGTTGCGGAAGAACCGGAAAAAGTCAATGGTCGTCAGCGCCTCGACGTAATTTTGAAGCCGAAACGGCGAAGGAATCCATTTCGGCGGCATCTCAAAAATCTGCAGCGAATTCATCATCGAACTGCGCACCAGCCAAAACAGCGGCAGCAAACAGAAGGCAGCTCCCACAACGAGGACCGAGTAAACGATAATCTGCGAAATCCGACGGCTTTTTTTCACAGGGAGCTACACCTCGCTTTCATAAAATACCCAGGACTTCGAGGTCCGGAAGAAAATAACGGTGACCAAGAGGATGATGATAAACAGAATCCATGCAATGGCCGAAGCTTGCCCCATTTCGCCAAACTGAAAGGCTTGCCGGTAAATGTAATAGTTATAAAACAAGCTGGCGTTATTGGGACCTCCCTGCGTCATAATCAGCGCCTCGGTAAACACCTGAAAAGCTCCGATCGATCCCATGATCAAATTAAAGAAGATAATTGGCGTCATCATGGGAATCGTAATATGCCGGAATTTCCGGATGGCGCCGGCGCCATCCACGATAGCCGCCTCATATAAGGATCTCGGCACCCCTTGCAGGCCCGCCAAGAAAATAATGATGGTGCTCCCCATTCCCCAAAGGCTCATCAAGACGATTGAAGGCACCACGGTTTGTTCGGAGTAGAGCCAGTCGAGCGTAGGCAGATTCAAGGCTTCAAGAAAGCTGTTGAACAACCCCAGATCGGGACTAAACAGCCAAAGCCAGATCATCGAAGAGGCCACCGCAGGTACGATGGACGGCAAGTAAAAGATCGTGCGGAAGACGGATTTACCGCGGATAAACCCCATATTCAGCAAGAACGCGGCGATAAAAGAGAACACAAGCCCCAGCGGAACACGGAGGATCACATATTTGAAGGTGACCCATAACGAGTTGTAAAAATAGGGATCCGTTCCGTCAAAGAGCCGGGTATAATTGGTGAATCCGATAAATTTGGGCGTATTGACGATGCGGTAATCCGTAAAGCTGAGCAGCAAGCTGGCGATCATTGGCAGCATGACAAACATGATCAGCCCCAATATGCTGGGTAAGGCAAACAGGATGCCTGCCATTGCAATCCGGCGTTTGTGAAGAATAGGAATCCCCTCCTTTCTTGAATGAATATCGTACAGTTCGAAACAGGACACGGTTTACTGCGGCCTCTAGAAAAGGATTATCTTCCGTAATATCCCTCGATCAGCGGGAGAACTTTGGGCTCAACGCTTTTTAACGCCTCTTCCGCGCTTTGTTTCCCCGTCCACACCAAATCAAGAGCGGGAGTGACGAGCGCGTTGATTTTGTCCAGGTTCTTCACTTCAAAGCCCGGGGTGCGGATACCGCTTTCAATCGTTTGTTTCATAAAAGCTTCCGTGTAGCCTTCCGGATGCGCCTTGTTCCCTGCCGCCCACTTGTTGATCTTCTCGGGATTCGTGTACCACTCTTTCTTCAGTGGCATCCATAACCCGCCTTCGATCAGCGGCAGCACCGATTCGGGATCCGCCATATATTTATACAGCAGCCACGCCTCTTCAGGATGCTTTGTTGATGCGAAAATGACCGTCGGCGCGCCATCCAGCAGCGTGTTGCTGACCTTCAGCTTCGGCAGTACCCCGACGCCGAGATTAAAATCCTGCTCCGCAAAGGCTTGAAGAGCCCAGTTGCCGGACACCGTCATGGCGACTTTTTTTGTCTGCAGCGCCGTGTCCGGCAGGTTTTTGGTCTGCAGCGGGGTAGGAGAAACATGGTGTACATACATCAAATCCGCAAGCTTTTGAATCGCTTCGATCGCCTCCGGCTGGGCAAGACCGAAACCTTTGCCGTCTTCGGTCAGGAAGTTGCCGCCGTTGGAGACTACGGCTGCCATCATGTTATATGGATCGTACTGAAGGCCAAACTGCCTGATTTTATCCGGGTTGAAATTCGGATCCAGAGCATTTCTTCCTTGGTCGTCCAGCGTTAGCTTTTTGGCGTATTCCACAAACGTGTCCCAATCCCATGCTTTATCCGCCTCCGTCGGAGGCAGCTCGACGCCCGCTTCCAGCAGCAATTGTTTGTTGTACATCAGACCGTAGCCTTCGACGGCGGTGCTCATCCCGATGGTATTGCCTGGATCAATTTCATACCATACCTGGTCCAGATAATCCTCTTTGTTAAAATCAGGGTCGTTCTCCATAAGCGGTGTGAGGTTCAACAGTTTCCCGTCACGCCCCCAGCTCAAAGCAGCTCCCGATGACAAATAACCGAGATCCGGTGCGACATTCCCTGCCACCATTGTTGTCAGTTTTGTCAAATAATCGGCCGGGACATGCATCGGCTCCACCTGGATGCCAGTTTCCTTCTCGAAGCGTTCAAGCGCCTCTGTAACCGTTTTCTTTTCAATCGTGTCTCCCCAGAAGGAAAATTTAAGCGTAACCGGCTCCTCCTGGCCCTCTTTGCCCACTTCCCCTTTTGTAGCTCCTCCGCTGTCCGAACAGCCCGCCAGCAATACGCTGATTGCCAAAGCTGCCGATAAAACCGTTCCTGCAAGACGTTTGGCGATGTTCATCTACTCACCCTCCATTCATTGGCTGATAGCTTATATATTTATTGTAAAAAGGAGCCGTCCCGAAAAAAATTCCAATATTTTTGTATTGGTGGAGTATTTTCAGTTATTCGATAAAGGCAAGTTGATGTTTACGGTGGTGCCCTCACCTTCCGCCGATGTCAGGGTGATGCCAAATGCTTCTCCATAGATGAGTTTGATTCTTTTATCCACATTCCGGATGCCGATGGAATCGCCTTCGAGCTTGGCCAGCTGTTCTAATTTGCGGAGAGGAATGCCCGTGCCGTTATCCTCCACCGTAAACATGCGCGTCTCGCCAGCCATCCATCCCCGAATGGCAATCCTTCCCCCACTGTGCAGACGGGAAAATCCGTGGACGATCGCGTTTTCAACAAACGGCTGCAGGAAGAGCTTGGGAACCCGGTATGCATAGAGCTCTGGGGCAATGTCGTACTCGACAATAAAGCGGTCCTCGAAACGCTGATTCGTGATGAAAATATAATGTTTCAACCAGTTCAGTTCCTCGGCCAAATCACCGATGTCCTGGCTGTTCTCGGAGGTGTAATGCAGCATGGAGGACAAGCTGACAATCATGCGGCTTAATTCTCTTTGGTTGTTTTCAAGCGCTGTCCAATTCATGATGTTCAGCGTGTTGTATAAAAAATGAGGATTCAGCTGTATGTTCAACGACATGATCTCGGTTTCTTTTTCTCGAAGCTTTACCTTGTAATTCTCTTCAATCAAATTGTTGATTTTGACGTTCATTTGATTAAATTTGTGGATTAGCAGCCCCATCTCGTTGTAGGATTCCACCGGTACTCGGGTATCAAATTCACCTTCACCCGTCTTTTTGATCGCTTTAAGCAGCTGATGAATGGGCCTGATAATGGTATTGGCAAAAATAAACGCAAGCAGGAGCGAAATCAGCAGGAGGGCGACGGCCAAGTATACCGTGTAGGATTTAATCTCCGGCAAAAAAGCGGCCGCCAACGCTTCAGGCGATATGGTGACTCCCGATATCCAGCCGGTCACCTTAGACGTATCAAAACAAACGATGAGCGGCTTTCCATCCTGCGTAACGGTTAAGGTCCCGCTCTTCATTTCCTTCATTTCGTCCAGCCAAACGGAATCGATTCCGGTTTCTCCCTGCTCTAAGGACGTACCCGCCACAGGCTTTCCATCCGGGCTGGCAATAAAAAAAGAAGCTCCTGTGGAAGGGAGCGTGTCGGCAAAGCGGGAACGATAGATTTCCGGATGGTAAACAACGACCAGCACTGGAAGCTCAGCCCTGCCCTGCAGTTCGATGACTTCGCCATGATTGATGTTGAACAGCTTGAGCAAGCGGACACCCGCCAGCAGGCGAACATATTCGGGAGGCTTGGAGCGGCTGATATCCTGATTAAACATCTGATCAAACGAGAAGGTAGGCACCCACTGCATGCCCCCGTCCCCCTGCAATGCAGCCTGGTATAAAGCCGTTTGGTTAAAATTCTCATACGGGATGAAAGCGGAGGCGCCTGTGGGGCCAATATTGGAATAACTGGTCATGAGGTGGATGGAATAGATTTGCTCCAGATCCGTAAAGTATTTGTTTAACGCCCGGCTTACCTTTTTCTCCATCGTGATCATGCTGTATTCGTCATGCGGGTTTGCATGCAAATACTGCTCATACAACGTTTGCTCTGCAATGAGGGCAAGGCTGCTTTCTTCCACACGCGCAAGCTCCGTGTCCATAATTTCATTGTTTTGTTTGACGATGGAATAAAGGTTTTGCCGGGCAAATTCGGAGACAAACTCTCTGCTGGAATTAAAATATTTCCAGCTCAGGATGCCAAGAGGTATCGAAACAATGAGGGCATAGGTCAGAAAAAGCTGAAACCTGTAGCTGAGATCTTTAAACCGCGGTAATAAATAACGTCCTCTCAAATGATATCCCTTCCTTATTAACGAGTAGCGGATAAATGGCGATATTCTTCCGGGCTTGTGCCAAATTCCTTGCGAAACAACCGAATGAAGTACTTTACATCCTTATACCCTACAAGCTCGGCAATTTGGTAAACCTTTTGAGAGGTCTGCAGCAGCAGGCCTGCGGCCACCTTCATTCTCGTTTGAGTGATGTACTGATGGACAGTCATATGGGTATGCGTTTTGAACAGCATACAAAAATACGAGGGATTAAAATGAAATTTTATCGCCAGCGTGCTCAGTGACAAATCATCTTCGTTATAGTGTGTATCAATATAGGCTTTGCAGCTGTCGATGATGGACCCGGTTTTGTACTGCCGCCGCTGCTCCAGGCGATCCGTGAGCTCGAAGATCCATTGCCTGGCTGTCTTAATTAATTCATCAACGGTATGACAATGCAGCAATGCTTCCTCGTAGACGGCGCTATGTAAGGGAGCGATTCCTTTCTCCATGAGGAGGGCGGTTGCTTGATGGATAGAGGCGGCAAGAAAGTACTTCAATTTTTCCGGTTCGGGAAAACCGCTGCCGGCGGCCTGGCGAACAGCCGAATCCAAACAGGCTTCGATTTCCGGCTTGTTTCCGGATAGTACCGCTTTGGTTAATTCGATGAATTCAAGCTTAACGACGGCTGGACGAGCTCCGTTATTCATCGGCTCGGCTTCAAACACCACCCCACCGCCTTTATAGAATCGTGTTTTGAGTGCATGACTAGCCTGCTGGTAAGCTTGTTTGGCTTCCTGCCTCCATTCCGTAAAATAACAGCCCAAGCCAAACGTTAATTCTGCCCCGTATTCCTGCTGGAAGTGTTGAATGACCTTCTGCAGCTTGGCTTTGAAGCCGGGAATCACCATGGATGAATGCTCGGAGCTCATGATCAAGGCAGCGAGCATTTTGTCCTGTATGCAAAAAGCGCCGGAAAATCCATATTCCCCGATCATCGGGGCAAGTATCTCTTTGAGTCCGTTCAGCAGAAGTTTATGTTCTTTCGCCTCGCCAAAAACAGCGGTGAGCACGATACCGCGCTTAAATTCCGGGAACAAACTCTCCAATAACCGATAATCTTCATCGGACGGACTTCCCCCCAGTATCTCGGAAAGCGAGGATTCTAAGGACGCAAGGCGTACAGCGCTCGCTTTGTGCTCCGCTTTCGCAAGCAGCGGCAGAACCTTTTGTTCTTCAATCGGTTTCAGCACATAATCGCTTGCTCCCAACTGAAGCGCGCGCTGCGCATATACAAAATCGGAATAAGCACTCATAATAATGATGTTTTCATTCCCTCCGCGGCAGGACAGGTGCTCCATTAATTCAAGTCCGTCCATGACTGGCATCTGTATGTCTGTAAAAACCAGATCCATCCGCTGAAGGTCCATACTCTGCAGAGCCTCCGCTCCGTCCCTGGCATGAAAAATGTTATACTCCGGTTTTAGCGCCTTCAGCATCCGGGACATTCCCTTTCTGTGCTTCGGTTCGTCATCGACAACCAAAATGTTTAACATGATTCATCCCCCTTGTACTGAGATAAAAAAAGCTCATGCGGATTTCATGTAAATGGGAAGTTCGAACTGCCATCGTTTACAAGAGTCCAGCATGAGCTTTACAAACCATTCAATTTTTTTAAATAACACCTCTCTAAGCATTGGAGTCGGAGCAAAACACCGATAAATACGTGACCTCTTCAGTTACCAGTGTATAAGTGTGGTTTTCAACCGAATCAAAGTACAGGCTGTCACCGGCATTTAACGTGTACTCCTCTTTCCCTACGTAATAAATCATCGTGCCTTCAAGCACATAAATAAATTCCTGCCCGACATGGGAAAATGTCCTTTTGCCTGTCTTCCCTTTCTTGGCAACAAAATAAAACGGCTGCATTAATTTCTCAGGCCGTTCGGCAGCAATCGCGGAAAAAGAGTATCCTTTATCCGTCTGGACCATTTTCCCCATGCTCCTGGCTTGCGACGTATACACCGTTCCATTTAAATCGTTGTCATCCAGTAAGATCGAAATTTTGGTTCCAAGCGTTTCGGCGATTTTGATGAGCGTACCGATGGGAGGCACCGTCTTCCCATTTTCGATTTTGGACAACAAGCTTTTGGTGAATCCGCAAGCCTTTGCGATGTCATCCAGGCTCCGGTTTTGCTCCTTTCGAAGCTTTCGGATTTTGCTCCCCAATTCCATACATTGTTCTCCTAGTCCACAGTGTCATTCAACCTAGTTTAATAAAATGAAACAATATTAAACCGAAATTGTCAATAAAAATTAACAAACATATCTAGACAATTTAACATAACTATGATTTCCATTCGCACTTGAGCTGGGTTGGCCCAAATGGCCAGCAGGAAAACGATCAATGGAAGTTAGATAAAGCTAAATTGAATCCCGAACAGTGAAAAAGAGGATATCCTGACGTTCAGATCGGTCACCGCAAATTGCAATACCGCTATGTGATGAAGCTAATTATTAATAGACTCATGCAAACCCATTCTTTCATTAATTGCAAGAACACAGGCGAGAAAACAATCCTCTCCTCTCTTTGCCGCATACATATAAACTATCTTTGATAGAGAGGAGCAAACCTATGAGAATCTTCCGAGCTATCTTAAACGGAGGTAATGAAGTGCCACCAGTTAGAACGAACGCTACTGGAAATGCCGTTTTTCAGCTTAGCGCTGATGGCACTCGTTTAAGATTCCGACTTGTCATCAGAAATATCGCCCAGGTTACACAAGCACATATTCATCTTGGGCGGAGAGGACAAAACGGTCCTGTGGTGGCTTTTTTATACGGACCATCTAAATTCGGTATCTCCGTAAAACGCGGCGTTGTAGAAGGAACTCTGACCAATAGCGATTTGGTCGGCCCATTGCTTGGCAAGTCGATCCGTGATTTAATCCGAGAGATCGAAAGAGCCAACACTTATGTTAATGTGCATACAATACAACATCCGGATGGTGAAATCCGGGGACAGATTAAAAAGTAACCAAAAAAAGCGTCAATACAAGAAGGACATTGACCTATATCAGGCAGTGTCCTTCTCGTATTGGTTGGAATTCAACTGTTAATGTCTTTCGTCACAATGGCTGAAGGACAGGGCTCGTATCGAGCCTGCCTTCGACCTTTGACTGTAAAAGATATTCTGGCTATCCTTCATTTCAGTTACTGCTAACACTGCGAAGTTAGTGATAATTCCTTCGTTCTCCCCCTTGTATCGCCATATACAACCCCTTCTGCCCGTTCATTGAATGAAAAAAGCAGTCGATTGCTCTAATCGGCTGCTAACATATCTTTATTGAGTTTATCGCTTCGCTTAATTAAGCACATCCAGTTGGATTTACTTTACGAATGTATCGGTCATCCACTTATAAAATTTCTCCTTCTCTTCAAATTGTGGATAATGCGCGGATTGCTCATAAGCAATAAATTCTTTTGAATCGGCTTCCATGCTGTCGAAATAAGTTTGTGCTGCATGAGAGGAAGTCATATAATCATATTTCCCCATGATAAAATAGCACGGGATCTCAAGCTTCGTTACCAGTTCAGGCAATGGATGTTCCATTACTTCCTTTAACAAAACCTGTTGAGAAAAGGATACTCCCGAGTTGTAACGTATGACATCCAATAAGTTATACTCGCTACTTAATAACGTATCCAGGGTGTTGCCGTCGGGGCTATCAATAAGCCTTGAAGCTCCGCCGTATTTCATGACATAATTTCGAGGGGTAAACGTATCGCCACTCTTGATTTGATCCGATAATCCTTGAAGATAGGAAACGTCATTGACGTTGCCGGCTTGTTGAGCCTGGTCAAGTATGTAGTTCAAACTGTCCGTCTCGCTTTTTACTGTGTCGCTCATCTGCCCAATACCAACATAAGCCTCATATTTTTCGGGAGCCTTGTGCGCTGCTTGCGTTGCGATATATGTACCATACGAATGGCCGATCAGGATGACCTTCTCTTTGCCAAGACGTTCTGAAACGTAATCGGTGAGCGCCAATAAGTCTTCCACCAATAAGTCGGATGAAAGATCAGCGTAGTCCTCAAAAAAATGATAGGATTTTCCGCTTGCTCTTTGGTCGTAATTAACAACGGTAAAACGGGTTTCCAACAAGTCTTGGTACTTAGCGGCGTAAGGAATCTCTGAACATCCTGGTCCTCCATGCACAAAAATAATGACCGGATGATCGCTGTCATTGCCGCGAATCATAATTTGATGCCGGCTTCCGTTTATGTCTACTTGTTCTAATACGCTAATACTTTTCTCGCCTTTGATAGCTGAAGTCCATGTAGGAAAGAAAAGGGCTGTAATCAGCAGCAATAGGATGGTCGCTCCAATAATTTTTAATTTTTTTCTTAAGTTTTTCATTTTCATGTGACACCTTTCTGCTTTAAGCTTCAAGTAAATTTCGCTTGGAAGAATGTAGATTTCATTCATCTCATCTTACCTTACCTTACCATCGGTTATACCAAATCCTCCCTGAGGCTGAAAATAACCTAGCCTTTAGTCGAAGAAATGAATCTGCGAGAGAGTGCAAAAAGCCGCTGATCTCATTCCAGATTAGCGGCTAAGAAATTTACCTATTCTGCTTCCTCTTCATAAACAACAACGGTCTGACTTTCTGATTCCCACTTGACGGTTGCATTCAATGCCTCACTTATAAAGCGTACGGGTACATACGTATTGCCCTTGGTAACGGTAGCCGGGGCATCCAACGAGACCTTCTTGCCATTAACGGTTGCTGTTTTACTGCCGATGAGGAGTTGAATGCTCACCCCGTCCTTCGTGACGGTGATGGAACGCTTTTCAGGATCCCATATTACCTCTGCTTCCAAAGCCTCGGCTATAGCGCGAAAAGGAACATAGGTATTGCCTTTTTTGACAAAAGGTTCGGTATCAGAAGCTTCGCCATTCACATACAGCTGAACCCCATTCTTTTTACCTGCCTTTTTGTTGAGCTTATCCAAGGTTTTGTATAGATCCAGATTTTTGAAATTTGCTTGAATGGCTTCTTCTTGCAGATACACAGCGTCAGTTACGTTACCGTTTGTTTCAAGCATGCCCGCAGCGGCTTCTAACGCCTTGTCCTTTTCTATAATGGCTTCCAGCTGTTGTTGTTGCTCGTCCGTCAGCTTGGCCGCATATTCGGTAAGCAAAATATTCGCTAAAACGGGGCCTGCCGGTTTATCCCCCACGTTTTGTATGGCATTTAGCAAACCCTTGTATCCTTGGTGCCCTTTGTTCTTGGCGTCCGCTTTATCGGTGGAGCTGTCGTTTGTGCTCTCTGTTTCAGAAGGTGCGGAATCATCAACTTGGTCTTCTTCTTTGCTGGTCGTAACCGATGCCTCGACTTCATCGATTTGATGCTCTTCATTTCGAGTTTCTTTTTCTTTAGGTCCTTTTGGCGATGCCACGTTACTTGTCTTGCCAGGTGGGGTGTTAACCGGTTTGGCTGAGATCGTGCCTGCAGCGGTCGCAAACATCAGTGCCGCACTGGTGAGCAGGATGACTGTTTTTTTCATGATAATTCCTCCTGAATGATCAAAAATATACGCACCTTCATTATCGGCAGAATAAATAGACTTCAATAGATATACGTTAAATTGAAGATTCGCAGTTAAAATGAAAAAGTCGCCCTGATGGCGACTTTTCTGCATATATATCATTTTGTCATTTGCATTCATATTTATAATAATTTTGTACATGCACTGCCTCAAATCCAACCGACTCATATAATCTCAAAGCATGGTCGTTTCTCGTTTCGACTTCTAAGTGTACCGTATAACCGGCAGAGCTTTGCTCTTTAACGACTTGGCGAAGCGCTTTTCTGCCTATGCCTCTGCCCTGATATTCCGGTAAAATGGAGAAACCATAAATCCACGCCTGCCCCTCTTCACGGCTCACCCGAAGTTTTCCAACCGTTTCTTCGTTCACGTCAATCATGAGCATATCCGCATGATCCGCAAAACGGTGGTTTTCCATCGCTCTGGCGTCATCTTCGTCCAATCCGAACGCCGTTACGGACAAATGAACGCTCATTTCGAAATCCTCTTCAGTTGCCTGTCTCAGAAGAATATCGTCCGTGTCCTCCAGAGGCGTATGCCGCCATTCCATTTGATGCTCCGAGAATGCATATTCAGCACCTTGTTTATTCAAAAAGAATACTGCCCCATCGGATCCTGCAGGCGCGTTCAGCAATATTTTCTTGTATCCATTTGATTTTACATCTTCCATTGCCAGGTGAAACAACCGCCCGAAATGCCCTTTTCGACGTTCACTTGGCTTTACCATGCCACATACCTCGACAGTAGAACCAAACGCATACAGTCCTAAAAATGCTATAAGTTCGCCATTCTCATCATAATGAAAATAATCGAACGACTCCGTATTGCGTTCTCTAAGCATGTCCCAGTTAAGCTTCAGTTGTACATGATCATGAATTTCACACTCTTTTTGCAATTGTTCAATAGCTTGTAGTTGTCGTGTCGTTAACATGTTTCCTCCTTATTAACTGTCGCATCAATAAACTCAGTTATATATATTCATACCCTAGCCGGGAGACAACATATTTGTCTGCTGAGTTCTACTTTATCATACTTACATGATGAGAGGACGTTGACTTACTGCCCACAGAAAAAAGAACTTGTGGCTAAATGCCAACAAGTCCTTCTCTTATTCAACACTCGTTACTTCATGCCCTTTTATTTTACTTCCATGGCTCGCCAAATCACAGTAATCGCTTCTGCACGGCTAGCATGAGATTGGGGTTTTAACATGTTGTTGGGATAACCCTTCATGATTCCATGATCTACTGCAAGCATCATCGCTTTCCGTGCCCAAACCGCAATCTTATTCTGATCGATAAAGGTTTTGTTGGTAAGGGGATGATCCAATTGATAGGCTTGAACCACCATTTGTGCCATTTCTTCGCGTGTAATGAAATCGTCGGGGCCAAAGGAAACCGAATCGTATCCGTGAATAATTCCGTAAGCATACGCTGTTGAAATGGCTTGCCTCGCCCAATGATCCGTTGTATCAGCGAATTCCTTATTCCCTTTGCTGGTGAGTCCCAATGCTTGAACCAAGATTGCAGCGAATTCTGCTCGACTCATCATACGGTCAGGTCTGAAGCTCCCGTCTGTATAACCGTTCACAACCCCTTTTTCTGCGAGATTCTCAATGTTCTTTTGCGCCCAATGACCTTTTATATCGGTAAACGCAACACCGATTTCAACAGGCACAATCGTTCTCGCAAAAATCGCAAATTGAGTTACGTGGTCGGTTGTACCACTTATTATCCCCGCATCCCAGTCTATGTTGAGGTTATCCAGCGCTACCCATTCCTTCGTTTCTTCATTAAACTGACGAAGTTGGAGCTCATGACTGCCTTGTTGTATGGTGTTGGCGTCAAATTTCAGGCTGATGGTTACGTCTTGATCGAATGTTCCGGTTACATCTTTCTTAAACTCAACGACTTTACTAACTACTCGCTCTCCTTCAGATAGAAGAAATTTATCACCATCTGGAAGTGTTAGATTTATGGATAAACAAAATGGTCGATTCAGTGCTTTAGCAGGGATGAGAATCTGCCCCCCTTCAAAAGCAATGGTTCTCCCTTCCAGGCCTACAAGAAAGGCGTTGTTTCGCAGTGAACATACATCGCTACCGTTAGTGAGATTTGAATCGCTTTCTTCACTCGCCTTCTGCGTTATCAAACGATACCGGCTGGACGACACGTTAGCGGCATTACCTGTTTGGTCTTGTGCTCTTACATGCATGTACCAATCACCGTCAACGCCGCTTATCATAATCGTGGCCTCGTTCGCAAACGGTCTCCAGCCTGTGGCTGGTATGGACGAATCGGTCGTCCACTGAAACTCCAGCGAGGCTTTATCTATACCGCTTCCAGAATCAATGACTGTCACCCTCGGTGTTACCGATGTAACCTGCATTTCGCTTCCATTAGGGTAAATCGTAATCATTGGCGGCGTATGGTCAATCTTCACGGTGATGTCAAGGAATAACGTATTGCCTGCTTGATTGGACGCCTCAAATCGAATGTTCGTCTCGCCTTCGCTCGATATATCGATGGGTGCTTCGTTGTCGTAGACTTGTGAAAGTCCCCCGTTCAGCGTATAAGTCAGATTGGAGATCTCGCTGACTGCCGATTCGGCATAGACGCTCAAGGTTACGCTCGAGCTGCTCCATTCCCCGCTCGTATATTCACTTCCGTCCGCCTTCACTAGTGTAGGCGTCAATGTGATTCCGGTTGTGCTGATGCAGACTGTGCGTCGTTCAATCGATTCATTGCCCGCTGTATCAACGGCTTTGAACGAGATGTTATGAACACCTTCATCACGGAGGACGATATCAGATAAATAAGGGCTCCACGACACTCCGTCATTTAGCGAATACGTAAATGAAGTGACGCCAGACTCGTCAGATGCTGCTGCACTTACGTTAACCGTTTGATTGCTCCATGTGCGATCAACGTATTCCATTCCATCCGCCGTTGTCATCGTAATAGCGATGGATGGCGGTGTATGGTCAACGGGACGTGTCAGGTTATCGACCATTCGATCCGTTAAACTGAGCAACGCATTGTTTGCCAGGTCGGAAATGGTTCCGGATGGTTTATCGTAGGACAGGAGAACTTGCTGGTCTTCTTCAATTGCTTTCTCTACGTTAAAAACAAGCGTATCCGTTCCCGAGCCGTTCACCCGAGTAATCGTAGAAGGCTTCCCGTCCGTTGTAATTGCAATTCCACCGGCGTTAGTGAGGCTGACTGCTTCATCAAAGGTCACAATGACGCTGTTCGGATGCCCGCTTTCGATCTTCGCACTGGAGATGGTTGGCGGGGCAGCGTCCCATTCGAGGTTAGCTGCAATTCCTTGTAGAACAGGAAACATGACTCCCTCCTGTAACACCCAGATTCCGCTGAAGTCCCACTCGGTGCCGAAGAGTGTGTACTGTTTCAGTTCTGATGTAAGCCGCGGTTCACCTTTGCCCGTATCGGATTGCCCGGTTGTTTCCTTATTATAGAAGCTCGCCGTAACCGTGCCGAACTCCCGTCCGACCAGGCCGCCGACTTCGCTGCTGCCGGTTACCCTGCCGACGGCATAAGTAGTCTTGATGTCTCCGACATTCCTTCCCACTAGGCCGCCCACGTCGTAACGACCGGAAACGGAACCGATGGCGTACGAATCATGCACCTTGCCGCTCTCATTCCGTCCCACGAGGCCCCCTACAAAATGCATTCCGGCAACGCCTCCGGCGGCGAAGGACAGGTTAACTTGGCTATTCATATCATGGAGTCCGACCAATCCACCGACATTGTATTGACCATTAACTTGACCCGTTGCATATGCATTATTAACCAAACCCGTATTCAAGCCGATTAATCCACCGATGTGACTGTTTCCGCTAACGCTCCCGGCAGCATACACAGCTTCAGTTACACTTCCTATGCTGTTCCTTCCAACCAAACCGCCGACTTCGTCTTTTCCATTGACCGCAACACTTGAACTAGAACTGCCGATCGTTCCGTCGTTATTCCCGACCAGACCACCTGTCTTGTCCGCTCCGGTAACATTTCCCATAACATGGACCTCTATAATCTGACTACCGGGGCCGTTCTGTCCCGACAGCATGCCTGTCTGAGGGCCGCCCGTGACATTCCCGTTCTTCAAATGAACGTCTCGAACCTCACCACCAGCAATAGTACCGAACATTCCGACACTCATTAAACTGCTCCTGTTGATATACAGGCCTTTAATATAATATCCTTGGCCGTCGAGCGTACCTGTGAACGGAGTGCTGTCATTACCGATCGGTTCAAAGCCGAAACCGTTCCCTGTACTCGTAGCCCACATATCGGAGCGACTGTTGTCAGTAAACGTCGTGTCGAAATCAATATCCTGCGTCAATGTGTAATTCGTTGACAGATCCATGGCCATCAGCTGCAGTTGATGCGAGTTCCCGATTGCGGCCGACCATTCGGAGCGAAGGAATGGGCGCGTCGAATCCTCGACCATAAACCAGTCATTGTTAAAATCCCAGCCGGAATAGCTTGATTGGGTTAGTGCCTGTGAAGTCGTGAGGCTGCTCGCGGTACAGGATCCATATGTATCATATCCACAGGCGCTATTCAAGCCGACAGTTTCGGCATCCCAGAAACTGTCGCTCAATTTTCCGCTGTTACTCCCAACCAGACCTCCCACAGATTGATCGCGCCCGCTAACGTTCCCAGTGGCGTATGACTGAACAATCAATCCGTGGCCCGTGCTGCCCACAAGACCGCCGACAGCATTTTCACCATGGACAGCTCCCGTGGCATATGACTGGCTAATGAGAGCAGAAATATTATAACCGACCAGTCCGCCGACGTGTCCAGCGCTCCCGCTGACGGCACCCGTGGCGTATGAACGGATGATTTCCCCACCTTCATTGTCCCCTACTAACCCACCGACTATAGATGCCCCACTGATCCTGCCGGCCGCATAGGAATCACTCACCGTCCCGTCATTACGCCCTACCAAACCACCGACATAATCGGTGCCGGTGACGGCATTCGTAGTGTAGGAGGAAGTTATTTTACCGTGAATGCCATTGTATCCTGCCAACCCTCCGACGTTGGCCATATGGCTTCTAACCGTTCCGGTAACGTAGGATCGATGAATGGTTCCATCACTACGTCCTGCCAGCCCGCCCACATGGTTGTTTCCTATGATTGAACCTCCTTCGAGAGCGATATGTTCGATCACCCCGTTGGAGCCTACCATCCCGAATAGGCCGACCATGTCCATCTTGGGCTGATTAATGGTGAGATTACGGATGGCATGACCCGCTCCATCGAAGACACCGGTGAACGGGTTATTCCCGTTTCCGTCGTAGCCGATAGGTACAAAGCCAGCCCCATTACTCCAATTTGCCGTTTCCGAAGCATCGACATCCGCTCCGAGCTTGTAATGAGCGTTCAAATCATTACGAACGGCGTTTAATTGATTTAACGTTGTAATGACGTAAGGATTGTTCGCCGTCCCATCACCGGACATGGGATCATTTGGAAGGGCGAATGCTTGAAACGGAATGATGCCGATCACGAGCAATAATGCCATCAAAATAGAGAAGATGCGTCTCATCTGGTCTTTTCTTCCTTTCGTTATTCAGTTGCCACGATGAACATTATATTGGATTTTTCGCGAGTTTGAATCTAACCCCGGTTATAGGCCCGGTTATAGATCACACCATAAAAAGAGACCCGCCGTGCGGGCGAGCCTGCTGTTACAACCTATGATGTTTAACCCTGAAACTCTTGACCTCTTGTAATCGCCTCGACTCGGTTTTTCGCCTGCAGCTTGCTGTAAATGCGGTTGATGTGCGCCTTCAAGGTCCCCATTCCGATACCGAGCGATTCAACGATCGCCGGATTGTCCATCCCTTCCTCCATATAACGAAATATCGCATATTCGCGCGGTGTCAGAAGCTTTTCTAATGTTGCTTTGCCTTGTGCCGAAGATTCGGCTGTTCCTCCGAAAGCGGACAATATTCTCCGCACATAGGCCAGTGAAGGCGCGTTTTTATCTCGAATGTTCCCTTTTTGACGATGTTGGACATATTCCCCTAACAGCTGTGCCACCAGATAGCCTTTATCAACAAACACACGGATATAATCATCGGGTTTCGCAAATATTAGTGCCTCTTCCAGCTTGAGCAGCGCTTGTTGCGGTTTATCCAACACCTGCAGCATCATCGCCTGAAGCACTTGGATCTCCAAGGCGTCCATCGGACGATGGCCTTTCACCGCGATTTGCAGCAATCTCTCAGATAACGCCCATGCCTCCTGGCTCTTGCCGGTCTCCATCAACACCCTAACGAGAAAGATATAGACGAATAGCTGATAAACGGATACCGGATCATCCGACGAGACCTTGTAGCGATCCCTCCATTCCACAGCTGCGGACAAGTCTCCGGATTCCATTCGCAGACGAGCCATTTCGACATCGAGCAAGATAGGGGCTGCCTTAGCGCCATCCTCAATCGCCCTTCTATAGGCTTCTTCCAGCCATTTTTCGGCCTGACTGATGTCCTGTCTGGATGTGCTGATCCGTGCCAGAAAAAGACTCGCGGGAACGTATACCTTCTCTGGTTGGTAATGGGCCTGACTCGTCCCATGTAATCCCAGCTTCAAGTAATCCTCCGCCTGCTCCAGCTCGTTGCGTTCGTAGAGTAATTCGCCATAACAAACCACGACCGAATCCTGCAGGCCCATCGGTTTCATGAATTCGATCATGCTCAAAAAGAACGTATCCGAAAGGCCCCGAGGCAAATGCTGGCCCCGCTTGCCATTGTATGACCTGTATATAGAAGGAGATAGAGGCATATGAGGAGATGCGAAGATCAGATCCGTTCCTGTAGGACTATGCTGAAGTGACAGACGGATATACTCCAGCCCTTTGATCATGTCCATGTCATATTGGGTCGCTTTAAAGTTCCTGACATAATACAAGTATCCCAAATAGCGATCATTCTCTTCCGGACTCCAGCTTGCAGAGGAAGCAGCATAATGCTTCTCCGCTAGCTGTAAATACCGTTCCGACAGCTCCAGTTCCTGGGACCACAATAACGAAAAAATGTAAGAAAAATAAAGGTAAGGATACTGCATAAGCAGTTCCTCGGGAATTGCCGACAACCAAACCTTCATGGTCGAAAATTCTCTGCGGATCATCAAGCTTCTCATCTGTTCCAGCAGACGTATCGCTTCCGAATAACAAGTTCCGGCCAAGTAGTAATCTATCGCTTCTTCGAGCAGTCCCTGCGTTTCACACCAGGCAGCAGCCGATTGGAAGAGCACATTCGTCTTAGCCGGATCCAGGCGTCGCTGCCGCTTCAGTAAAAATTCGCTGAATGAATGATGAAATCGGTACCATTCCCTATCTTCATCCAGCGGGATGAGGAACATGTTGCCTTTTTCCAGCTCCGCGAGCAGCTGTGCACCCTGTTCGCCAGCTACAGCCTTACATAGCTGCCCGTTCATCCGCTGTAAAATGGAGACGTTTAGCAGAAATTGCCTCGTTGGCTCGTCCAACGATTCAAACACTTCCTCGAATAAATATAGCTCGACGCGTTCAGGGTTGGACTGTACATGCTTGTAAGCTCCCTTCCACTCTTCATCATGGATAGACAACGAGATCAGCCTGAGTCCTGTCACCCAGCCCTCGGTCTGGATATGGATTTGTTCAATCTGCTCCCTTTGCAGCCCTCTCTTTTCAACGATTTGGAAGAAATTCACCGTCTCCTGCAAATTAAAACTCAGCTGCTGGGTATGGATTTCATGGATCCAGTCCCGACTAATCCATCTCGACTTCAGAAATCCATGGATGCTTCGACTTGAGAAACATAGATGCACGCGGGAAGGCAAATACTCTATAAAATACGAGACGGACGCCTGGATATCCGTATTATGTATGACATGCCAGTCATCCAATATCAGGATAACCGGCTCTTTCAATCCGTTCAATTCGTTTAACAGAGCAACCATAAATGGCTCGTATTGGCCCGGGCTCAGCATTGCGTTTGAAGTACGGACGGAGTCTGACAAACTACCGATGGCCTGCTCGATCGCTTTCATGAAGTAGTTCCAAAATCTTATAAGGTCATTATCCTTGTCATCCAGCGATAACCACCCGACGGGTCGGTCCAGTTGTCTGGCCCAATCACTGACCAGCGTCGTTTTACCGTATCCGGCGGGAGCCGTAACGAATGTCGCCCTGTGGTTTAGTCCCGCATTCAATCGCGCATGCAGACGGGGACGCGGAACCGTTTGATCATGGGACTGGGGCAGTTTTAATTTCGTTAGAAGCAAGAAATGGCTTTCATCTCTCTCTTGTATCATGCAACCTCTTTTCGTTAGCCTCTGTGGGCCGTATATTTGGTTTTATTCATGATAAAACCCGAAATTCGGATTATTGTCAACGGGTTAAGTGCGCTGTGTTGGCAAAATCGATTAATGTAAAGCGCCCATCCCAACACCTGATATGCGTTACAGAACATTCTGGGACCAGATTGCTTTGTGCAATTATAAAGTTCGGTTGTTTATGGTTCAACTCTTCCTCGGTAAATTCGTTTACCATAAAGTCTGTGATCAAACCACCATGAGTCACAATAACAATGGTTTCGTAGGGATGTTGATGGGACAGCTCTAATAAGCAGGAAGCCAACCGCTCACCGGCTCTTCTTGCGGAATCTCCAACTGGAGGCATATAGTCTCGTTCCTTGGTGCAGCGATTCCACATCTCAACAAACTCCTCAAACGTTTGACCAGGCGAGTCTCCCCAATTCGCACGTTCCCGTAACCGACTGTCCTCTGATACGGTTATATGAATTGCTTCAGCCACAATCTGAGCGGTCTGCTTGGCTCTATTCAGCGGGCTGCTAATCATTTTATCAATGGACATTTTACTTAAATGATTTGCCGTTTTACGAGCCTGCTTTATCCCTTCGGGTGAAATGGAAACATCTCCAACACGCTTTTCTTTCTCAGCATGTCTGACAAGATAAAACTCTGTGCTCATATCATCATTCCTTTCATACATCCATCGATTAGATAATCATTAAATTAAGCTAACATCTAATTAGATATTACATTCTTTTGGATTATATGGAAAGACAACAACGCCACGGTTAACGGATAATAAACAAAAAAACCGCCAAATTGGCGGCTCGAGCTTGCAAAAGTTTTGCAAAAGTTTTTGTTATTGAACTTGATTCGTTTCGTTTGGCCAGATCTCAGCTGCTTGTTTACGTCCATGCTAACGCATTCTGTACAGCTTGTTCTCCATCATATTATAAAGTCATGGCGTGTCCATACTTCGCGAGGAACGCTTCCTTCGCTTTGTAATCCTTCATCACGCTGCCAACAAGTCGCCAGAAAGAGCGATCATGATTCATGTGAATGAGATGGCAGAGCTCATGAATGACCACATAGTCAATGACCTCAAGGGGCGCCATCGCAAGACGGTAATTAAAGGTGAGATGTTTGGAAGAGCTGCAGCTACCCCACTTTGTTCGCGACTCCTCAATGGTGAAGGATTTAGGCGAGACTTTCAGCTGCTTCTGATAGATCTTAATCCTCTCCCCGATCACCTTCTTACAGCTGGCAAAGTAGAACTTCTTCAGCTCATGTTGGAGCGCATCTTCCGTACGCCCCTGGGTCTCGATTAAGTCATCAAGCGAATAATATTGGCCAAGATGCAGGAACTTGCCACTCTCTTCGTATGTTTTCACCTTCGGAGCATTTCGAGCTGACTCAATCGCTTGCAGTTGTTTCAAAATCTTATCCCCATACTGCCTTACGGCGTTTAGCACGGCATCATCACCTGTATGATTCGGCGCCTTCACCGTAACCAGACCTGAAGGATCGATATGGATGGACATCTTTTGCCGCGGACCGTATTCTACATGACATTCTATTTGTTGTTGTCCTAGTTCAATTTTCATATTCAACTTCGTTTCTATAAGGATGTATCTCCATTGTAACAGAATTGAACCGAATCCTCCTCTATTGGGTGGCAGGATTTACGGAAAAATTCCGCTGGAGAAAATCGATCTGATCGGATATGATCCGCTCCCGAATACCGTGCTCATAAAATTCGAAATGCGTAACGGGGTACGATTTCACCTCCGCTTTAGGAAGGCTTTTGATAAGCTCTGCCGATTGGGGGCCCTGCGTCTCCTTATCGAACTCACCATAGCAAATCAAAACGGATGCTTCGATTTGATTGGCTGTACTGCTTGGCTTATATTTGATCATTTCCCATATTCCCCGTGGCGCCACTTCGTTTCGCCATGTTTTGGATTGCATGCCGGGAATCGTTTTGGCCGCTTCTTCTCCCTTTTTCTTATTTTATCTTGCTGATTCTGCGTTCAAGAATCCGTTCCATTCAAGATATGGGATAGTGTTGCGGTTGGTTTCCGGCCTATGATCAGCTGCTGCCCATCCGTATAACCCTCCTCACGTCCATCGAGCTCTTGTATGAGCACAGAGCGCCAATATCTGATGCGTTCTTGACGGTCTTCATCCGCAATCGCATTATGCAGTTCTAGCGGATCAAGAACCAGGTCAAAAAATTGCTCCTCACCCGTTTGGGAGAACCAAATGTACTTTTCCTTCCCATCAGTCACCCAGTGATTGGACTGTACCCCTTGTGCATGCTCGCCATGCAGATGATGACGCCATGTCTGAGTGCTTAGCCCTTCTTCCTTTCCTGCTGAGGCAAGTCTCCAGATACTTTCTCCTTCGACCGTATCCGGTATAGGCACGCCAGCCGCCTCCAGCAGCGAAGGCATAATATCCCGCATTTCCACCACTTGATCCGACACCATGCCGCGCTGCAAGCCTAATCGGTTGCCCGGATCGTTGACGATGAACGGCACATGGGTGCTTCCTTCATACGGAAGAGACTTCCGGAATAAATGATGGTCTCCAAGCAGCTCACCATGGTCCGATGTAAACAGAATCACAGTGTTCTGCAGCTCTCCATATTCATTCAATGATTGCAAGAAGCGGCCAATTTGGTGATCAAGATGCGTAATGAGGGCGTAATAGGCAGCCATCGCTTTACGCAAGCGGCGTTTCGGTACCAGTCCCCGCCCTGTGATAGGGGAGTACCCTGCCAGATCGGGGTCCTCCGTCTGCGCCCAATCACCAACCGGCGGCTCCGGAATATCGGCATCCTCATACAGATCCAGATACGCCTGCGGGGGATCGAACGGTGGATGGGGCCTGACGAAAGACATCCACAGGAAGAATGGCTTTCCGGGATCCCGGCGACGCAAAAAATCAATAGACTGCGTTACCACCCAATTCGTCGGATGCTGCATTTCTGCCAAATGCCAAGGACGGGCGACGGTCGATGCGTTGCAATCCAGACCGAGATCAATCATATCCGCGCCGGGTACTCTCGCACGAAGCCATGGCAAGTAATCATCAACTTGATCGTAATGCTCCTGCATCGGAATACTATGGTTATTGCGGTTGTGATGCAGATAACCGTCGTGGAGCATGACATTGTGGAATCCCATCAGATTTCGTGCGGGGTAGACGTGCATTTTGCCGATACACTGTGTATGATAACCGGCACCGGCCAGTTCCCCCGGCAGCGTTCTCTTGTAATCCCATGGCACACAGTCCTGGTAGCCTACCCGGCCATGTGCCCGCTGTGATTGCCCGGTGAATATGGCTGCCCTTGCAGGTACACAGGTCGGTGTGGCTGAATATGCACGGCTAAACCGCACACCAGTCCTCGCAAGCTCGTCCAGATTAGGCGTCTCGACGACAGGATGACCCGCTATGCTGAGACAATCAAAGCGCATCTGATCGACTGTAATGAGCAAAACATTCGGCCTTCCCAGATTTTGACTCGAATTCATCACTTTTCCCCCTTCAACTACACCTCGCGCTTTCTTGGTTTTGGTCAACTCCATTTTATCGGGACGGCACCCACTGACTAATAACGCATTGCAGTTTCCCATAAACGAGATGTTCTATTGAAAGTATTCGTCCGAATTCATTCATTTCCTTTTATTGAACTCCTAATGTCCCTGTACAAGGAACAGTTGATGAGTCTCACCTTATAAGTGAAAAAGAGCCGCAATTTTGCGGCTCCTTTCGTTTTGATGCTGGCAAACTGCTCCACGATCCATTGAAGCCACCGCATCTTATTTCGGCGTACTGGGGGCGTCCGATTATCTTCATAGTTCACGGGCTACCCTGCTTAGTTCCTGACGAACCTCATTAGCATGGATCGCAAGACAAGCTTTCGATCAGGATGCATGGCTTACGTTACTATTCTTCAACCCGTGACTCTCGGCTTCGTCGGATCGCAGTTCGGATTCTGTATTTCACCCAGTGCAGCCAACTTGGACAAATAGTAGCACTCTTCACGATACATATGATCTGGCATCAGCGGATTAATCCGGTCCAGCACCTCCCCGCGCAGTTCAAATTCTTCGAGTTCTGCCAAAAAGTGCATGAACACCCTCATTTCCAGATCTATATCAGCGTGGAATTTACGCATAGCAGGAAAATCCTTTAATTGGGTCCTTAAATAACCCGTCATTTCTACCGCCTTTAGATAAAAACCTTCAAAATCTTTTTGAAACGCCATGCTTTTTGCAATTAACGGCTTTTCAGCAAAATCAAGATCGGCCGCTAGGCTTGCTGCATGACCAAATGCATCCTGCAGCCAAACCATATCATAGTGCAAGGGATGAAACAGAGGTACGCCCTTACCTTCTTGTAACGCCTGTAATATCCGCAGGTATTCCTCCAATTCATTTACCATATGATTGACAAAGGAAGGTGTCAGAAGGAAATCAATTTTGCCTACAAGCTGTCGTTCCAGCAATTTCAGCTTGAACTCGCGCAGTTCATAAGTGGCTTTATAGGCATCCTTCGTCAGTTTCTCGATGAATGTGGAGGCATCGGGTCGCCGCGACTCCCCAAGCAGCATATCAAATCTAGCCATTAAGGACTCTGCTGTAGCGATATCCCCTTTTTCCTTGGGGGAAAGTGCGGTAAAAATAAAACGACAGTGGTCGCCAAGAATCTGTAGCCAAAACCGGTGCTCATACAAGGGATCACTCATTGATCTTGCCCCTCCCAATAGCGTTATTCTCAGAAAATATATGCTGCTGACAGCGGAGTAGAACGCGGAAGGGGTAATCATACCATATTCGCGGCTCGAGCATCATTCACGACAAAATACGGGATTGAAAGTGTTCCGTTGTTTGCCTAGCGCCGCCTTACGACTGCATTTCGTTTTCGATTCGTTTCATAAAGTCTTCAGCCGCGCTGTATCCAAGTTGTTTCAGATACCAATTGTTGGCCGCCGCCTCGATAAGACTGGCGACGTCGCGTCCCGGCTGAAGTTGAACCTCGATATGCGGAATTTGAATGCCTAAATACTCTGTAAACTGAGGCACCGCCTCCAGCTCGTTGTTTAGGGAATTTTCACGCCAAGGCGACAGCTCAATATCGAGCACGATTCGTGTTTCGTCCTGAAATGCCGTGCGCCCGTATTGACGAACGACATTGATCAGACCGATGCTTCGCAGCGCCAGAAACTCGCGGGTTGTCTCATTGTGTGTGCCAAGAAGAGTCGAAGGGCCCAGCTTTTTAAGCACAACAATATCGTCTGCCACAAACCGGTGACCTCGTCTGATCAAGGTGTGAGCTGTCTCGCTTTTGCCAATCCCGGATTTACCCCGAAGCAGGATTCCTATGCCCGATACATTCACACATACCGCATGGATTGACATCTCCGGTGCCAAGGTCTTCACCAAATAACTGTCCAACTTGGCGATGAATTCCGTAGTCGTCTCTGTTGTCCGCAATAACGGTATGCCCTCTTGGTTACAGAAAAGGGTCAGATAAGGAATCTCCTGCTGTCCTGACGTGACAATAAAGCACGGCGGATGATATTTGACGATATTCCCGATATGTAACTTGCGTTCTTCTATGGTAAGCGTCAGTAAATAGTTGATTTCCTTGCGACCGAGCACCTGCACGCGCTCCATAGGAAAAAAATCGAAATACCCGACAAACTCCAGTCCCGGCCTGTGCGTCTGTGGACGGGTAATCATGCGATCCATGCGATTGGCTCCTGCCAGTACTTCCAAATGAAAAATTTCCGTAATACTTTGAACGGTGATCGACTTCATGTTGTTCTCCTCCTGCGATTGCAGTATGTATTCGGATATATTCAACGAACAACAGGTACTTTCCTGCCTATTTGCTTCCATACTATCAGACAGCGTCAATCTTCCAGATCATCAGCGATCAATGACGGCTACGACTGTCTATATACATGCGCCGTTAGTGATACATCAAAAAAGCCGCCAATTTTGGCGACTCTTGTGAGTATATAATGTGATCCTTATCGTAGGCTTGCAGGGCACCCATCTACAATACCTCAAAGGTAAGGTCAGGCGCGTCCTCTACCTTCACAGGCTCCATGGATTGTCCATCGTATCCCATTTCCAGCACGGCAACGATCCGTTCACCATCATGAACACCAAATCGACGGGTGCATACTCTATCATAAATCCAGTCATTCATCGTCATTCGTACATGGAGCATGCGATCCTGAGCAAGCAGACGGAAATTTTGCATGAGGCAGCTTGCAGCTGCGTAATCCTCTTCTCTTTTATGCGGATCCTGATCTTCCTTAATGACCAATATCAGATAAGCCGGAGCCTGATCCTGTAAATCAGATAACACGTCTGTGTTGTCAGAACCGATAAATATAAACCGCCAAGGTTCCCGCATTCCGTCATTAGGAGCCCATACAGCAACATTCAATAATTCCAAAATATGATTCTCGGAAACGGGTCTAGCGCTATAACTCATCCAATGACCCCTCCTCCGCTCGTTAATATCGTCCATTTCTTTTCTGCTTGAGTTCGTGCTCTGCCTCTTGGAGCCTTATCGAAATAACCCAGATGAAAAATACCAACCAGTCTCTCATTGGGCTGCAGCATCAACAGATCGAATAATTCCTTGCTCTGCATCATCGGTTCGGTGTCCCACAAGGTACCGAGCCGACGCTGCCAGGCAAGAAGCTGAAAATTTTGCATGATCCCGCAGACCGCTGCATAATTCATATCACTTTTCCTTCTGTCCGCATCAGTAGAGGCAATAATAATGAGATGGCCAGGTATATCGGTAACCCTCTTCCGAACGAAATCCCGAACCTTCTCCGGCACCCATTTAACCAGCCTGTTCTTCACCAAGGGTTCCAGCATACTGGAAGCCAAACGTTCCTTCGCATCCGCCGACCCCGCATAAACGCTTCGGAAGACCACTTCCTCTCTGGAAGGATAAAGCTGCCGTGCAGCGTAGAGTAAATTTACCACCAGCTCCTGGTCCACGGGGATGGAGTTAAACTTGCGGATGCTTCTTCGTTCTCTGATCGTCTTCATGTAATTCATGTTTTCAACCCCCAGCCATTGCTCGCTTGAATTCCCCTTCGAACTCTTCAAGGATCGCAACAGCGAACATATTCTTAATGATAAAAGTCAGCCAAATCTCCAAATAACCGCTTAATGAAATCAAGCTCGGAATCGCTATATCTTTCCAAAAACTCGTTCATCCTCTGCTGCTCCTTGATATGGAACTCATCATGAATGGCAAAAAGCCTTTTTCCGGCCGCTGTTAGCCGGAAGTACACTTCTTTTTTGTTATCATTGAGCTGGGCTTTGCGCACCCACCCCGCCTTCAATAATTTATTGGTTATCTTCGAGGTGTTCCCTTTGCTTAAGTTCATGGACTCGGCAATGGAAGTGACATTAATCGGTTCTTGCTCCCCAATACACGCGATCGTATGCAGTTCCGTTATGTTTAGGGTGGATTCTATCTCTATTAATTTCCGGAGTTCTTCGATAAAAGCGCTGCTTAGCCGGTTCTCATATTGTTCTTTTTGTTGCAGAAATTGAATGAAATTTTCATGGATAGTGTTTTTTATCATTTTGTTCGTACTCATGATTATGCAAGCTCCTCGACTCATTGTTTTTTTCATTATAACCAAAGTTCGTTTCGCAAGAAACAATATGAGTATACAACAGAAGTTACACCCCGGAAAGAAAAGATATTTCCAGTCATCCAGCCATACTAAGCCCCCCTTACTTCGGATTATTGTTTCAACAGAATAAATAAAAAAACAGAAATTACGGATGTATACCAATGAATACTCCAAATATTTATTCATATGAAACAATTAAATATTAAGGTTATTTCGATTCGGTGTCAATTCCATCCATTCTCCATAACTGCTTGAAACGCAGCCGTATCTTTGCCTGCAGATCGAGTTTATACCTTATGCTTCCAATGGAGAAAAAAAAGGCAGCTGCGCGGTCGCAGCTGCCTTTTGATTTGCAGAAATGGACTATTTGCTTGTTTTCAACGAGAGCGCAGGTCTCGTTAAGGAATATACGGCGCAAATTAGCGACACCATGACGATTCCTCCGCCTACCCAAGACGTACTGGCTACGGTACCTCCCTGCTCTAACACGAGGCCGCCGATAGCGGATCCCAGTGCAATACCGATTTGCAGCGCGGAATTGTTAAAACTCTGCTGGATATCGGACGAGCCTGGATCCACTTGAATCAAATAATTCTGCAGCGGAGGAGCCAGACTCCAGCTTAATGCACCCCATACCATCATCACGACTAAAAATACGCCGATTGAGAATGTAGAGAACGGGAGTAGAAACAGTACCAGCATGAATGACGTAATGATGATTACAATGCTCTTGTTCGAGCCCAGCCGGTCGGCGAGAGCGCCTCCAAACGCCCCACCGCCGACTGCGGATAGTCCGAACAGGAAGTAACAAATGCTGATCCAGTATGGACTCAGCCCAAGCTCCGATTCAAGAAACGGCGTGAAGTATGCATAAATGGTGTAGTGCCCTGCAAGCATGAACAAGGTGGCGAGATGCGCTCCAGCGATTTTCGATTTGCCGAGCGCCTTGAGCTGAACGGATAACGGTGTGATATTTTCAGGTTTGATCCGATCCAGGAACATATAGATCAAGATCATGGAGCCAATCGACAGAATGCCGATACCGAGGAATAATACCCTCCATCCAAAAGCTTCACTGATCAAAATGCCGAGCGGCACGCCAAGCACCAATGACGAGCTGATCCCCATATAAATCACGCCTAATGCTTTCGCCCGATGTGCAGGCTCAACCACCTTGGCAGTAATGGTCAACGATAACACGATAATCAGCGCTGTACTCATGGCGGTTAATATTCTGGCAGCCATTAACAACGTAAAACTTGGACTTACATAAGCCAGCAAGTTACCAATGAAGAAAACAAATAAGGAAATCATATAGAGCCGTTTCCGCTCCACTCTTGCTGTAAGCGCAAGGAGAACCGGTCCAGCTACCGCATAGACCAGGGCGAACACGGTAATCAGCTGACCAGCCGTACCGAGTGAAATATGCAAGTCGTCCGCAATGAGCGGCAGTATTCCGCCAACAATAAGCTCAACCAGCCCGACGGATATCGTCGAAATCGCTAGAATTAATACTTTCAGATTCATCTGGAATGGAATCCCCTTTCTTCGATGTCATATTTGCTTAAAATCAACAAAAAAATCCTGATTACAAAAAATGAGATACATTTTCTGTAATCAGGATTTTACGGTTCCTGGTAGAGACCCTCAGACCATATTAATGAGGTTATACATTTAAATATTGTATTCAGTTCCGCAACGATCGTTGTTTAATTTATCACATCCGTTACGAAAGATCAAGATCCCAGGCAGGATTCCAGCAGATCTCCCACAAGTGCCCGTCCGGATCGAGAAAGTGGCCGGAGTAGCCCCCCCAGAATGTGTCTTGTGCTGGCACGGTTACCGTTGCCCCCGCCCTTCTGGCTTGCTCCATCACCTCATCCACTTCTTCCTTGCTGCCGACGTTGTGACCGATGGTAAACTCCGAGGAACTCGGAGAAGACAGAGGAACATTCGCCTCAACTGACAGATCTTTGCGATTCCATATCGCCAGTTTCACGCCTGCCTGCAAATCAAAGAATGCTACAGCCCCGTGCTCAAACTCCGTCCCAATGATCCCTTCGGTAGATAGGCCGAGTCCATCACGGTAAAACTTCAATGACCGCTCCAGGTCATCAACGCCGATTGTAAGTACGGATATACGTGCCTTCATAATCACATTACCTCCTATGCATCATCATCATTAACCTCTTACATATTTTCGTCGATGGCTCTATCAAAAGATTGTAAAAAACGGACAACGTGCGCCTACACGTCGAGAGTTCACTCATCGATCACCTCAAAGCCTGTTTCGGTGACATGCCATATAAACGCCTGAAGTTGTTAATAAAATGAGGTTGATCATAGTACCCGTAGCTGGCAGCGATATCAGGAAACCGGGTCGGCTTGGTCTGATGCAATTCCTGCAGCATATTTTGAAAACGAATAATCTCCGTCATGATCTTCGGGCTGACGCCCAATTCCTTCTGAAATGTTCTTCTTATGTTTCTCTCACTATAATTAAGTTTTTCCGCCAAGACGCGAACCGTTATTCTCCCCTTAGCGGCGTACAGATACTGCATGCTGTGCTCTAGCAGCGGTTCCGAACGGACGTTATTCCGGCCCAAGACGCCCATTAAGAACCTTTCAATCAATTCCATTCGGTGAGCGGAATCCAGAGCCGTGACCATTTCCTCGTTCAGCTGATTTACATCCAGCCCCCATGCTTCCACCAAGAATACAGGACCCTCACGGAAATCGGAAGCTGGGTAATGGATGAATGGGCGGACGGTTTCCGCAAAAAAACGAATACCGAACAGTGACTGATCCTGCGTGAGTCTCACGGCTTCGTAAGATGACATCAGTCCGGTAATGAAGCCGGAGGTTGAAGTATCCCGTGCCTTCAAATTAAATATAATATCGACGCAGCCGTCAGGAAGGATGCGATGAAGCGGCTGCTGAAGTGACGAAGCTTGATAATCCAAGGTCCAATAACAGGCCACATAAGGAGTTAATGACGGGCTTGGCAGATATTCTTGATAGGTGTATGAAGAGTCCGGAGACGGGTTTTCTATCGTTGGTGCTTGTATAGGGACATAGTTCCGCAAGTGTGCTCACCCTTATTTACGTTGGATATACAAATGACTCGAACGAACAATTCAATTATAGCAACTAGATTAATGCTCCCTGCTCGCATAACATGGCCGTCACGTGTCGTAATGTAAACCTTCCAATCCTCCGTTACTTCGCTGCCGTCTTTCATGACAAAGGTTCGGATGTGTTCGGTGCCGGCGAATTACCCCCCTGAATAAACGTTCCTATTCGCAACGCCGCTTCGCGCAGGGCCGCTTCTTCCTGAACTAACGCAATTCGCACGTAGCCTTCTCCTTCGGAGCCGAAAGCATCCCCAGGAATAACCGCAACGCCGGTTTCCAGCAGTAATTCGCGGGCGAAACGGCGCGAACTCCATTGAAGATCACGGAATGCTTCAGGCAGCCTGGCCCATAGGAACATCGTGGCCTGTGGCTTAGGAACAACCCATCCCGCTTCGGCAAGTGATGCCACGAGGACATCGCGCCGTTGTTCATATAGTGAAGCGACACCCTGTTCCTCATGGGCAGATGCCATGGCTTGACGCAGTGCATGGACAGCCGCAATCTGTACAGGCTTGAATACGCCGAAATCAATGTTGCTTTTGTACTCCCGCAGCGCGCTCACTGCTTCCTCATGACCGGCAAGAAAGCCGATGCGACACCCTGCCATGTTAAAGCTCTTGGAGAAGGAGTGGAATTCTACCGCGATGTCGATGGCACCGGGGACCTGCAGAATACTCATGGGGCGGTAGCCGTCAAAACCCATTTCAGAATAGGCAAGGTCATGGACGATCAGCACGTCCCATTTTTTCGCCAAACGAATCAACTTTTCAAAAAAAGCAAGATCGGCCCGCACCGCAATCGGATTCCCCGGAAAATTCAGCAGGATGAAGGTCGCTTTCGCCCAAATCTCTTCCGGAATGCTGTCCAGATCCGGCACGAATCCAAACTCCTCCTTCAGTGGAAGATACCAGGGCTTTACGCCTGCAATCGCAAGCGCCCCGGCATAAATCGGATATCCCGGATTCGGCACAATGGCTACATCCCCCGGATTACATATGGCCTGAGCCAGATGCGATAGTCCATCCTGGGAGCCCATCAAAGCCAGGATTTCGGTATCCGGATTAACTTTTACGCCAAATCGATGCTGCATCCAAGCCGCCGACTGCTCTCGGAACTCCATGGTTCCTCTTGTGCCTGGATATGTATAATTATCTGCTTTCAGCGCTTCTTGGCTAAGCACCTCACGGATATCCTCGGAAGGGCCACGGTCAGGGCTGCCGATGCTTAAGTCGATAATATGTCTTCCTGCTTGAGAAGCCTCTTGTTTCCACTCGCTGACCTCGGCAAATATGGAAGAACCGATCTGCGATAGTTTGTCCGCACGCCATGTGCGTTTGGAAGTTTGATTCGGCAAGATATCCACCTACTCCACTTTTTTTCCTACATTATAGCATGAAGGTGGAGGAGCATCTCTTTGAAATCCTCATTTCAGGCTTGACTTGAAAAGCCTTTCATAACGTAAGATCGAAGCATACAAAAAGAGAAATCAGGAGAAGAGACAACCATGACCAGAACACGAGAGACCGTCTTTATTATCGCCTTTACGTTTGCCGCCTTCGTACTAGGTACTACCGAATATGTCATTGTTGGATTGTTAAAAGACATCAGCGTAAGTCTCAGCATTTCGCTTGCCGCAGCCGGCGTCCTCGTATCCAGCTTCGCCATTGCATATGCCCTCGGAACGCCGTTTGCCGTAACGCTGCTCGGACGCATACCTCGGCATGTTACCATTCTGACAGCGTATATTGCAGTGTTAGTGTTTAATTATTTGACCATCTTTGCCACTACGTACCCTGTCATGTTATTCATTCGCGTCATGACCGCGATGCTGTGCGGACTAACCTTATCGCTGGCGATTGCCGCGACCAGCGAGCATATGAGTGCTTCCCGCAGAGCCGGTGCGGTTGCCTGGATCATCGGAGGTTTCTCGATTGCCAATGTCCTTGGCGTTCCCGTCGGAACGCAGATCGGCCAAATGGCAGGATGGCAAACGGCTTTCATTGTTACATCATTGGTTGGAATCATCCCGCTAGCCTTGATGCTGGCTGTCATACCAAAGAGCAATACGATTAGCGTAAGCTCCATGAAACAGCAGTTTGCCTTGTTCAAGAACAAGCGAATCCGACTTGCCTTCTTCATTCCAGTCCTTGGCGTAGGCTCCGTTTTTATCGTATACACGTACATAACGCCGCTATTGGAAAATGTGATGGGGATTCCGCAGCAATGGATCAGCACTGTTCTGCTGGCTTACGGCGCTTTCACGATTCTTAGCAATTGGCTCGGGGCCAAGGTAGCACAAGGCAATTCAAGGGTAAAATTGAAAGTGATTTTCACCATCCAAGCGATGATTATGATGGCTCTTGCCCTTACCCTATCACTCCCTTGGATGGCCTTAGTGTCGTTAATGCTGGTCGCCTGCTTTTCCTTTGCGCTCAGTACCGCCGTTCAGCTATACCTGATTGACCTGGCGGATGAATCTTCTCCCGGCTCCAAGGACTTCGCTTCCACGCTCATGCCGGTTGCATCCAATTTGGGTATCGCCATCGGTTCCCTGCTGGGCAGCCTTGTCGTGGATAACGTCGGTCTTGAATACCTGCCTTGGGCTGCAGTAGTGTTCGCTATCGGAGCATTTGCCGTTACTTCCCGCTGCCATCAACTGGATCAAGAACAACTGGACTTAACGCTGCTGACATCAGCTAAAGCATCATAGACCGCTATTCTTCAATCCTTCTCATTTTCCTTAAGAGAGGGATTTTTTGGTACCAGCCGGAAATCGGTCGCTCTCGTAAGAACAGATATTTTATCGGAAGAACGACACAGTAATTAAGATCAGATACCTTTTCGGAGGAATGTCACAGTAATAAGAACAGTAACCTTATCGGAAGAATGTCACAGTAATAAGAACGGATACCTTTTCGGAAGAATGTCACAGTAATTAAGAACGGATACCTTATCGGAAGAATGTCACAGTAATAACGTTTTGTTTCAACGGAAAACTAAGGAGAAGAAAGGAGGAACATTCAAAAAGCTTACCCAATATGAAACGGCGTAAGCTTTTTGTCTACCTCTTCTGCCTTCTGCCCGCATGTGTCCGAAAATTAGCCGAATTCCATGTACAACAGTAATTCAGCTCAGCAGCGATTAGCCGCGTACAGAACCCTGTTTGGATACCGCCACCCGGCATTGTTAGCATCCACCGAGTTGCCCTCATTAGGATACCGCCATCCGGTATCGTTAACATCCGCCGAGTTGCGATATTTGAGGACACTGGTTCCGCTATTCCCTTGTTTTTACCCATTTCGCAACAATATGCGGACAAGAGATCCGCTATTGCGAGATTTTTGGCGGATTAGTCCGTGATTATGGTGCAATAGCGGATCCTGTGTCCGCATAAACTCCATAATCGGCCGATTCCCGCGATATAACGGATCCTCTGTCCTCCCGGACTCGACATCGAGCGAATTTCAGCACATAGCGGCGCCATTTCTCTCCACATGTGCCCAGAACATGCCGATTTCGGCATAATATCGATCCTCCGGCCTCATGATCCCCATTGGGCGAATCGCAGCATGTGACGAGGCCTCTTTTGCCTTCTGCCCGCATGTCCAACAATAGGTCGAGCCCCGCGTACAACACTAATTCAGCTCAGCAGCGATTAGCCGCGTTTAGGCCCCTCGTTAGGATGCCGCCACCCGGCATTGTTAGCATCCACCGAGTTGCCCTCATTAGGATACCGCCATCCGGTATCGTTAACATCCGCCGAGTTGGATATTTGAGGACACTGGTTCCGCTATTCCCTTGTTTTTACCCATTTAGCAACAATATGCGGACAAGAGATCCGCTATTGCGAGATTTTTGGGGGATTAGTCCGTGAGTATGGTGCAATAGCGGATCCTGTGTCCGCGTAAACTCCATAATCGGCCGATATCCGCAAAATAACGGATCCTCTGTCCTCCCGGACTCCATATCGAGCGAATTTCAGTACATAGCGGGGCCACTTCTGTCCACATGTGCCCAAAAAATAGACAGATTCCTGCAATACGGATCCTCTGGCCTTATAGACGAGCGAATCTCTGCAAATAGCAGAGCCTCTTCTGCTCGCATGAACTCCATATGTACCGACTTCAGCATATTACGGATCCTCTGTCCTCTTGATCTTCTTAATAGGCGCATATAGAATTGGCCCCCTCCACACAGACTTCGTAACGAGCGAATCTCAGCATTTAGGAGAGCCTCTTCTGCCCGCATGTGCCCAAAATAGGCCGATTCCCGCCTATAGCGATTCTTCCCGCATCATCCTACTGTTCAATGGATGCCCTATTTAAGCAGCCATCTCCCGGCATGCTTTCGTACATCGAAAGCATGCTTCAGCACATTCTTGACAGTGCTTCATATCATGCTTCTTGCACTCGTTACCGCATGCTTCGCAGACATCGGCGCAGATCCTGCATAGTTCTCTGGCATACATACTGTTCGTGGACATCGCTTGAGCCGCAAAGGCGCAAATATCCGCACACTGCCGATCCAAGCGAATACATTCTTTCATCATCGCCACATCATGTTCATCCAAACATGCGGTGTAACAATGGTTACAGGCTACCATACAGCGCAAGCATTCCTCGATACATTGTTGAAATTGTTCATGTGACATCATACATTCTCCTTTCGGTTTTAGCGATCATAGGGATTACCTTTTTTCAAGGTTGTATGTAATTAACCAAAACTTGTGAAGATGATATGAGGATGTTGTATATTTCGATACAATTGGCAACAGAAAAGACGACTGCATCGCAGTCGTCTTTTCTTGCTCATGTTGATCATAAATCTAGTTCATTTTGATCATGAATCTTGCTCATGTTGATCACGAATCTTGCTCATTTTGATCATGTATTAAGTTAACCAATCTTCAAAAGAATCCGCCAAGCTCTGCAACTCCTGAAAGAACATGCTGGCATGATAACCATCACACACAGCATGGTGCACCTGCAATGAGACTGGAAGCAGCATACGGCCACCCTGCTCGGTATATTTTCCGCCGGTTATGATGGGAAGAAGATAGTCTGCTTCATTGACAATGTTTAGATTAAATCCGCTAAAACTTGCCCAGGGTATCATGGATATGGGAAACGTGTTCGGCGGTGGATTCTCTTTAACAAACAGCCCTTTTGTATCCCGATATTGCTCCATGTCCTGCTCGTAATGATCATGAAATCGATAGAAATCATTCGAAAATGCTGTCCATAAACAGGAGAAGGTATGGTCATCGTTATGGAAAAAGGTATAACTCGGCGTCATCCGATCCCAGTAACCCAATTCCCCTTCGGGACTATAGGAAGTTTTGAATTCAACCCGATCATTGACAACTCTTGTAACCATATAAATAAAAGCTGGATAAAGCTTGAATCCATTAGCTTTTAACGAATACAACAAGCGAGTAATGTCGATATCCACGGTGATGCTGAAGGTGCATTTATTCGATCGAAGATAATGCTCATAATAAGGCTTTCTCGTCCACTCTTCAACATTAATAATGTGAAACTTCATCATTTTTGCCCTCCTAAAATAATTTCGTTCTATTTCAGGAGGGTACATCCACTGATCTAATCACACGCCATCACTCCAAAGTTTCCGTAGTAGTAGAACTATTACATATTTTAACCTTTACAGCTATTCCTTTAAATTAACAATCTGTTATATCTTCGAATTTATCTGAAATCTGCCCAGCTTCATTATTATAAATGATACAGCCATCAAAAAAAATAGGTGTCTGTTTATGCGCCCACTGGGTACTTGTGCACTCAACACATGCACAGGTTACGTATGATATACCAATTCAAGGGGAGGTGTTCGCGGATGGGGTGTCCATCTAGGAAGGCCAAGCGCTGTCGGAAGAAAAAAATGATTCTCATACGTAAACCGAAAAAGAAAAAACGTCGATGTATTATTATCAGAAGGAAAGTGATCCGAGTAAAATGTCCTCCGCCTACGATCATAAACGGAACCGCAGGCATACAAGGTCCACAGGGTACTACAGGATTACCTGGATCTCAGGGTATTCCAGGTCCGCCTGGACCACCAGGACCGCAAGGAATCCCCGGTCCTCAAGGTGCTCAGGGAGTACCAGGCCCACAAGGTGCCCAGGGTCCTCAAGGTCCAGCGGGTGAAAGCCCCACGGATCCCTGCTTTGAAGAATTGAGAGATACTTTGCTGCAATTAGACAATCAATACATTTCGGTTTCAACTTCGGGCTTCACCGATAGTATCGAGGGTCGGATTTTGCGAACCGGAGAAGGAACGGTTATTCTTACCGGTGTATTCGGAACGCGAATCATTCCGGTATGCTCCATCAATTCCGTGGACCACGGTCCCTTCGCTTATGCTTTATTTGCTTTCAACGATGTCATCACCGTCATTAATACGGCTACAAATACCATAATGGGCTTCATACCAGTCGGAGATAGTCCAAACGATATTGTCTTCACCCCTGACGGAACTCGTGCCTATGTAACTAACTTTAACGATGATAATGTCCAAGTGATTGATACCGCCTCCAACACCATCATCGGTCTTCCGATTCCCGTTGGAGATGGTGCCAATCGAAATGCAATCACGCCAGATGGTTCGCGGGTATACGTCACGAATTTTGTTGACAGTACGGTCTCTGT
Source organism: Paenibacillus sp. p3-SID867 (assembly GCF_025142895.1). Classification (NCBI taxonomy): domain Bacteria; kingdom Bacillati; phylum Bacillota; class Bacilli; order Caryophanales; family Paenibacillaceae; genus Paenibacillus; species Paenibacillus sp. p3-SID867. Next base: position 16,084 of record NZ_JAMBDM010000013.1, on the reverse strand, counting down.
CATCGAAACGACCATAAATACGGTCATCGGATCTCCAATACCTGTAGGGGCCGGTCCTAACGGAATTGCCATTACGCCGAACGGCTTGCGAGCCTATGTCGCCAACTCAACCGATGGAACCGTCTCGGTTATCGACACCGCTTCAAATACGGTGCTCGGGTTGCCTATACCGGTTGGTTTGTCTCCTGGGGAGGTGGCAATTACTCCGGATAGTACGCGAGTGTATGTCACCAATTTCTCAAGCGCCTCCGTCTCCGTCATCGATACCGCCTCCAATCTGGTCATTGCGACCATCCCTGTTGGGATTAACCCTACCGGAATCGCGATTACCCCTGATGGTTCTCGGGCCTATGTCACGAATGCCGGCTCTAATACGGTATCCATCATTCACATTGCCGCCAACACGGTTATTGCTCCAACGATCACCGTTGGTCTAGGTCCGAGCGGCATTGCGATTACTCCGGATGGCACCCGTGCGTATATAACTAATTTTCAGATTCCCGAGATTTCAATCATTAATACATCATCCAACACGGTTACCTCAATACCATTAACTAATACGGGATACACAGGGATTGGCATAACGCCTATAACGATCTAGATGGTTCATAGAAATCAATAATCGATGAGGGAAGGTGTAATATGCGGAAAAATGATATCCGTGCTTGGATTCAAAAAGAACTGAATGAGCATCCAGACATCACAAGCATTCAGCTTGCGGAGAAATATCGTATTCCAATCCACATTGTCCAAATGACTAAAGATAAATTACTAAAGGGTGTTGATCGGACACCACTTCAAGAGCGTGAGTAATACCATATTCCGCTTCCTGTACGAAAATTGAGAAATATGTTGTATTTTCTGACATTAGCTGGGCACTAGCGCATGTATTCCTGAATCTCTAAATAAATCGGAGGCTCCGCATGAGGAAATACACTTAGCCGCCCCACTCAACAAAAGAAGACGGAGTGCCCAGCATGAGGTAACGATTTCGCCTATGCAGCCGCACCACGCTCCTTGTTAATTTCTCCTAACAACAATAAAGGCTTCACTCCTCAAGCAGCTGCTTAAGTCGTGAAGCCTATAGGCAATCCAATCTTAATGATGTGCTTCAGGCATTTGGGTAAACAGCAGGTTTACTGGCAAATTGCTTCCTGGCGCAGCCGTCAGCATGATTTCAACCTTTTGTTCGTAATCGCCTGTACGATAGAGGACCGCTTGCTCGCCTGGAGCTACCTGTCCAAGAGAATAGATCGGTACAATCGTTCCATTCACCATGGCATATCCCGAGTACTTACCGCCCCGCGGGTTAAACGAGATCAGAGTATCCGGCGCTACGCGATCCAATGTTATTTTATACAGGACACCAAAGTTACCCGTGTTGTGCGTAATGTCCCCAACCATAGGGTCCATACCTTCCAGGTTAGGGTCATCCTGATTGTCTCCAAGTACAAGACGCTCGGAATTAGCACCTACCAGTTCGGAATAACGGATGACTCGTGTTGAATCCGGATAGGTTCCACGGTTATGAACCCCATCGCGATTCAGGATGGGCAGCGTGCTTAAAACCTTCAATGGATCGGATTTCTCATCAATCATCACGACATCGAACTGAATCGGCAGGTCACTGTACATATCCGAGTATAGGGAAATGACATGTCCTTGCTTCATTCTCACATCGCTCAGTTCCGTCATAACCAGTTTCTGTTCGCCTGGTGCAAGCGTCACTGAAGCCCGCTTCGAATCGTCCTGCATGGATTGGAAATAGTTCAGCACAGACTTCTTGCCTGCTGCCGTTGCGATCGGCGATGGACCAGCAAATCCCAAGTAATCTTGTCTAAGCGTTACCGGGGTGCTGTTCTTGTTCGTTGCAATAACGTACATTTTCACATTTTTATTCAAATTATTCACATGGTGAATCATAAAGCGCATATCGCCAACCGCCGTCTCTTGGTACACAATACCTTCGCTGTTGACGGTTTCCGGACTATTACTGCGAATCAACGTGCTTGGCTCGTCGTAAAAATCGTAATTAATCTTCGGACGCGAAGTCACATTGCCGAGGAACGTGAATTTTTCCCCTTCCGGGATAAAGAGCATATTGAAATCCTCTTCTTGATATAAGGTCTCGTTCGTCACGTTAATCGTCGTCTCGTAGGTGGAGCTAAGTCCCTTCTTGTCCGTGGCCGTTAACTTGATCGTATAAACGCCCGGTGTGAAGAAAGCATACTGTTTATTCTCCCATTTGTACGTCAGATCCTCAGGCTTGTCCTGGTCATCTGTAGTTTGATTCGTATAGGTAATCAACTCACCCATTTTATACTCGGACTTATCGGTCTCGAACATGGCAACAGGCGGAAGATTCGGCTGAATGACCGTAATCGTTTGGCTATAAGGCTCGCTCCACGCTCCTGTAGAATCCTGAACCGAGTAAGTGACTATGTATTGGCCTGGTGCATCGAAAATATCCTGTTTGCCTTCCCAGCGTTCATTGATGATTTCACCTTGTACATTCTCCAGCTGTGGTGTATAGGTCACCGTAGTTTGTCCTGCATAAATCTCCTTAGGCCCCACCGTAAACTTGGCTACTGGCTTGGTTTCCAGATTCATGATGACACGTTTGCCTACATTATCCACTTTATATTGAATATCGAGCGCTTGGGTTATAGCTGTCAACGGAACCATGAAGGTGCTTTTCGTCTGGTAGGAGGTTCCTTTCATCTCTTTGGTTACGCCATTCACGGTATACTTGCTGCTGTCTGTTTTGAAGCGAAGCTCATTGGTTCCTTTGGTAATAACGGTTTCTTTGGTCTTCTTATCGTAAGTGACCTTGAAGCCTACACGGTCCACAAGGGCACGAATGGGAACATAGGATACTCCCTTTTTGACTTGCATCGGCTGCGGTGCATTGTAGGTAATGCCGTCTTGTACCATTTTTGTACTATTAAAATATAGAATAAGTTCTTTACCCGTCACGGTTTGCTGGTTATTCTGGTTGCCCTGCTCTCCCGTTGTTGTTGCCGGATCTTGCACTTCGCCGGTTTCCTCTACAGGTACTTCGGTTGTTCCTGTTTCATTCGGTTCTTGAGACCCTTCTGTCTCTGTCGTAGTAGTTGTTTCCGTTGTTTCTGTTGTTTCTGTTGCTTCTTGAGCAGCGTCTGTACCCCCGGATGTTACCGCTTTGGTTGCCGCAGCGTTTTGCTCGTAAACTTCTTGGGTGACTGACTGTTGTGATTTGTCTGCGGTATTTGCATCCGCGCTCGCCGGATAAGCTGCCGCTAATTGGGCAACAGCCAATACGGTTAGCAATGATCGTTTCTTCAGTTTCATTCCATAACTCCTTCTAATCCTTTTTTGATATTTATTTAGGTCATACTATTAGACGCAAATTTTGGTAAAAAAGTTTCTCTGATCTGTTAATAATATTTACGATAAAATAGATTATTGTAAAACCAATGAAAAATCCCGCAACAGCACGATGACTATAGCGGGATTATGATGTTGCATATTATTTCAGGATAGGTGCTCCTGCAAATTCGTAGCCGCAATTATCTTTTTCCCGCTCCGATCATATTTCCATAGATGAACGCCTGTATCGCCTGTCGGGATATGAATATCCGTATGGTAAGGAAGATTCAAGAAACTTCGGAATAACATCGTGATCATCCCGCCGTGGGAGACAATACAAACCCTTTTCAAATCAGGCTCGCTATGAATTGTAGTAAACAGCTTGGATATGAATTGTTCGGCTCTTGCTCTGAACTGCACTTCAGATTCTCCGCCTTCGATCGCATCGTGCCGTTTTCTTCCTCCATCAGGCAGGGGATATTTAAGTAAAGCCTCTTCTCTTAGCATACCGGCGATGACCCCATTATTTTGCTCCATTAAATCATCATCATAGGTAACAGGGACATTTGTTGTTTCAGCTATGGCTGCAGCGGTCTGCTTGGCCCGGCTTAACGTACTGGAGAAAATAGCATCCAATGTATATTCACGATGAATCCACTCTGCCAGGAGCCGTGCCTGCTGCTGGCCAAGATCCGTCAGTGCAAAGTCAGCCCGTCCTTCACACCGATTCATAATATCCGCTTCCGATTGTCCATGTCTGACGACCAGAATTTCAACCATGTCACATCCCCCTGTTCTCCTTTAGTCTCTATAACTTATTACCAATCGCGATCCATCGCCCGTCCACATCCTCAAACACGAACTCATGATTATTATAATCCGTTGTCGATAAAGCCCTGACAATCTTCACGCCCAAATCGATATGTTCTTGCTGGATTTCCCGTTGTCCGTAAGTAATAAAATAAGCATCGTACCCATATCCGTAACGGATTCGATTCGGAACAACCTCAATCTCCGTCTTCGTTAATACAATCTCAACAGAGTCCTTGTAGAGGCATACATGCGGTTCTGCTGCATCAAAATAGTTCACGGCACGGAACCCGATTCGCTCATAAAACTCGCTGGTTTTCTCGAAGTTAGAGGTCGGGAAAATCTGCAAACAATGCGAAAACCCTTTATTCATCGTTCTTTCTCCTGTACAAGCTTATTTATGATCCTTCTCTTTACCAACAGGATCTTGACTTGTTTCCCCATCCAATAAATGAATACTTTATGATCTTTGGTAACCGAATAAGTAAACACTTCTTCATCCAGTCGATTGCGTTTATCCACATTGCCCATTTTTACTACCTCCTGAGGATAGTAAATCTATTGCTTATTCTTAATTTCCCGTATATCTTTGATCATCATATCGAGTCTCTCAATGATTCTCTCGTCATTATCCAATTTCTTTTTGAGTCTAACCTCAATCACAATGAGTTCAATAATAAGCAACACGATAAGAACACCGATCATCATAGCCCGCTCCTTTCTGAACCTGATACCTTCACCATGTTATACATGAAGCTCAAGTCATCCGATCTTCCTTCATCCTCTCGGTAATCGAGCCGTTCCAAACAGATGAAGGATAGCAAGGTAGAATGGGTACAACGCCAAAACAGCGATGGCCATGAGTCCTGTTACAGGATTCGGTTTGTCTGCCGGATGGGTGATCGGAAACCATGAAGCCACAATATAGGTCAATATAATGAAATAGGGGCTCCACAAAATTAGCGAAAAGAAAGACGCTTTACGGCCACCCAACCAATACCTGATCAGCTTCGGAAATCCGAAACCCGATAGAAGCAGGCCAACAAAGAAGAAAACCAAGATCACAAGATTCACGTGATCCAGCCCCCACCCTGTCACTCGACTGAGTCGGTAAACGTTGGCCATGAGCTCAATCCCGACAAAAGGGAACCAGGCATACAAAAAACTCGATATATTTAATCGAATGACGAAGCTCATGTTTCACTCTCCTGAAACTTATATAGCTGAAGCCGATGATTAGCAGAACGATTTATTAAACCAGCTCTTTAATCAGATACAGGTTCAGATCGTCATCCGCACATACCATGTCACCGGGCACCACAGATTCGTTGTTGTACATAATTCCGTTGCCGTCCGGAATATAGCCGCGCCGGACATATATTCTTTGAGCCGCACCGTAGTCCCTGTACAATCCAACCCCGATACCGATGCGTGGCATTTTTTTGCGGACGATGTTCTCGAATTCTTCCATGATGCTGTTAGCTATGCCGTTTCTCCGGTACTCCGGGAACACATTCAGATCATTGATTTCCGGAATGCTCTGCTCTTGAAAATAGGGATAACTCGATTCGTATTTCAAGTGGGAAACACCGGCCAGCTCCTCATGAACAAAAGCCAACAAGGTGACACGCTTGCCGATTTGGTTCTCATATTCGCATAAATCGTAATACTCATCCGGGCGCATTATATTTTGCTGCTGAAACGCTTCCTTCCAGATGCTTTTAAGCTCCGTGTTATCTAACACCTTTAATGTAACGTTCATTGGTTTACCTCGCTGTTATGTATTTTGTTGGTAGGATTCAGCCATGAGACAAGATGTTATGTTGGATTTCTTTCAACATTTTAGCGTGCGACTTGCTTCAATATCCGCTGGACAAAGTCGGATTTGCCTTCCGTATAAGCTTTCCGATCATTTCGAAAAGTTATGGCTAGTTCTTTCTTTAATGAGGCGTATTCTTTGACAAGCTCCGGGTTATTGATGAGAGCATCCCGAAAAGTAATATGCCTGTATAGTTCTTGGCTGTCCCGATGGCAGACATATAAATGCTGGGTCATTCTCAAACTAAGCTCCTCGCTGTAGGGAACATACTCATCTTTCCTATCAAAAGCTTCCCTGCCCTCCACCCCTAAATCCCCCTGATGGTTATAGCCCAGGTTTTCTAATTTCGCAATGACCGTCGGAAGCGATTTCATGGATTCGATCACAACATCGATATCCAATATTGGCTTTGCGGCAAGTCCAGGTACGGAGGTGCTTCCCACATGCTCGATACTCAGCGCATCAGCACCAAGGGTAAGTGCCAATATGGCTTGAATTTCCTGAAACATTTTCGGCCATTCGGGATTATATTCCTCGATGATGACGGGTTTAGGTGTCATTTATGCGGCTCCTCCAGCAGATTATATCATGTAAAAATCCATGATTATGTTTCATCTAAAATCTCGTATGCCTGCCTCAAACGCCTCAGCGTCTTGATGAATAACTCCATGCAGCGCCTCTTGCAAGGCAAACGTGCTTCTATAAAAATGAACGCGCTCCGCGATGGGGTCTCCATTCGGATACATGGCGATACACTTTTCGAAAAACACTTGACCATACCCCGCTAGGATTCCCGCTAAATCATATGCCGGATCTCCAATCCCTGAACCTCCAAAATCAATGATACCCGTCATTCGACCTTTCTCCGGACTCCAAAGTATGTTGGCCGTACCAAAATCACCGTGAATGCAGGTTGGACAAATGTCACGATTCGCAGGGTTGTTCAGAAATCTTGTGAAGTTGCTTGAGATTTCCTCTTGTGCATCGGGCCTGATGAAACGAAACAACTGATCTTGAATTTGTGTGTACAATCCGGACATCTCTTCGTGGACATTTACAACATTTCTATCGTCAGCGATCCATTCATTGATCTCCACTGTATGAAGCTGAACGAGAAATTCGACCATCTGTTCTGCTACCCTATCCTCGATGTCCGAATTCCTGTGTGAAAGCAGCTCTTCTGACCATAACGGCTGACCCTCGATTAACGGATAGCCCATGAACATTTTACCCACCTGCAAATCGTCAAATGAAACATACATCGGATTCGGTATAAGCAGCGTTACCTTGCTCTTGATCTTATTCAGAAATTGAGTTTCTCTGATCATCGCTTGGAGACTTTCTGCATACTTAGGAAATCTGAAGACCAGCGTCTGATTCACAATCAACACATCGTTGTTCTGACCTATGTTGTTCATCTCAACGTCTTGAATATCCAGGTGCGGATAAACTTCTTGGATGCGCTGGGTATATGACGGTATCGGGTTCATTGCATAAACTCCTTCTACTTGCGAATGTCGTTAACCTCTATTTTAATGCTTTTCCTTAACCTGGTAAATCAAGACGGAGCAATATTGGCGATTTCGTTGGAAAATACATGCATAAAAAAACCTAAAAATTACATTATATTCTACATAAATAATCTGTCGTGATTAGGGTTCAATACGATCCGTCCGATGATGTCGCTAAGGTTGACTATCAAGGGATGTTTTTGAATGTATCCAATATCAAAGGTTCGTTCCAAATTTCTTACAGTAATTCTCCTTAATTGAAAGGGCCAGGACACGTGTCCTGGCCGCTCTTTCCTGATGATAACAATGCTATATAACGGTTTCACGAAAAGGATATCCGATCTCGCCTATTCTTTCATTCGTTCTGCCCGAATAATTCTACGGATCGATTGCTCCGTTAAATAATATCGTTCTGACAATGTACGGATGGAGTCGCCATGCAAATAACTTTTGAGAATGCTCCGATTCCGAACATCCAGATCCTTCTTGACCCCGGTTTGTTCACCCCAGGACTTCCGGTTCTCCGACTTTCTCGGAATATAAATATAACTTCCATCAATATATTGTTGAATGGTTTTGACTACATGTTCAGGTAAAATATCAAGTGCTTTCTCGTATTTCATTCTCTCTGCTCCTATCTACATAGAATCGTGTAAATAGTGAGCAAAGCCGGCACATGAAATATTGCAGTTCTAATTCATGTTGAATAAGGCTCCGAACAAATTATCTGCCCGATATTTCCGTGCGGCTTTGCCCGGAGCCTGATTTAACGACTTGAACGGTTGTGCTTCTAACGTGAGCCATCATGATTTTCACCTCGCCAGATTGGATATTTCAAAGTTTACTCGGTTCTACTTGTTATTCTAACAAATTCAATTTCCTTTGCACCAGTTTCGAACAACATAATGACGGATAAACGATCTACACTTCCGTTAGAGTCAGTTAAAAAAGTCGCTTTGGTTTTAATATCAAACACCGTAACATGGAGTTCAAACTGATTCGCATTTTGATGTGTGAGGGGAAACAGCATCGAATTAAATCCTGCACGAAGCCCTCCATCAACAAGTTCCACGACCATTTCTCCATACCCTGCATGAACGTACGTCCCCGCTAAATCCAACAAAGATGCGGATAATGGAACAATGGGTTGTTTCTCGCCTGGAGCTGCCTCATTGTTTGTGGTGGGCTCGCTCGCAACGGTGGCTTCCTTCTTTTGTCCCAACGCTAGCCCACTCCAGTCCTTGACCTCACCGCCTAGCAATGAATCGAAGATATAATTGGATATAAAGACAGGAAGCGGAGTACCATTGAGATTCGACAAGACCACGACGCCAATCTTCTCCGCAGGAATAAAGGCAACATGTGCGGTGAATCCGTCAATATTGCCTCCGTGACTCACCATCCGTAAGCCACGATAAGGTTCGATCAGCCAACCCAGACCGTAGCTTCCCATATGTGTATTATTTTCATTGACCTCGGTCATCTCACAAACCATATGAGGCGTGTGCAGCGTATCCAGCATTTCGTTAGATACGAGACGCTGACCGTCGTGCATTCCATGATTTATTTGAAACCGCACCCAATTCGCCATATCTTTGATATTGGAATTGATGGACCCAGCCGGGCCAATGGTATCTATATTACGAAACGGAATGACACGAGCCTGATCTTCAATTTGTATATAGGGCATTGCATAATCATGATGGAGCTGTGTCTTATCCACAGAGAATTGACTGGATGTCATGTTCAGTGGCCTGAATATCCGCTTCTGAACAACCTCTTCCCAAGATGAGCGACTCACATGCCCGACAACATAACCCGCTACCATATACATGATATTTTGATACTGCCACTTCGTCCTGAAATCTACATTCGGCTCTAAGTATCGCAAGCGTTCAATGATTTCTTCTCTGGTCAGTGAAGCGTTGTACCACATGAGATCATGCCTCGGCAAACCCGAACGATGGCATAACATATCCCTCAGCGTAATCCGCTCCGTTGCAAAAGGATCAAACATTTTGAAATCAGGAAGGTACTCTTTCACAGGTGTATCCAATTTCAAGATCTTTTCATCCGCAAGGATTCCGGCTGCCAGTGCAGTAAAAGCTTTGGTGGAGGAACCGATCGCAAACAGTGTCTCACTCGTCACAGGCAAGCTTTTATCGATATTTCGATACCCGTAACCCTCCATCATGACGATCTCCTGATTTTTGACCACCGCTACGGACAACCCAGGAACCTTCCAAGCCTTCATTTGCTCCTCGATATAGGCATGGATGCCCGTCAACGATTCCATTGTCATTAAAACCTCTCCCATATGATCCCCTTTCCTTCACATCTACAATTTTATGAGGCCAAACATATGAATCGACAACCTATACATTTATACCTCATTCGACACTCTAACGCAGGATTCCTTGCATACACGCACTCACTGTTCTCAAGTGAACAGGTCCTTGCTCCTCTTTTTAACCATCAATCCGGATAGGACTCACTCCGCATGGTATACTTTTCCCAATAACCAGTTAATGAGGAGCCTGTTTCCGTGGGGCCGATTGGTTGAATATAGACAAATGAAAAAGGACCTGATTCAGGTCCTTTTGTCATGTGCTCGCAGCTTCCCTCAATTTCTCATTCAACAATTGAAAAGCTTGCTGAATGCTTTCTCTCGGCGTCTTGCTGTACCGTTCCCCGATGTGGACTTCCGTATAACATTGGCTTTCCCCTGCTTCGTTTAGATAACTGATCAATCCGACGCCCGTCGCGCGGTAAACCTCAATAAGAATCGGTTCAAGCTGTTCTTTGTCCCATTCAAAATATACATGAAACATATTCGATACGGGCACGGCAGGCTTCGTATTCACGCCCTTGCACTGATTAAACAGCGCTGCGAGCTCTTTAGCTTCCTCGTAATACCGGCCCATGTTACCTATTCTTTCCGCGTAATAATAACTTGAACTGATGATATACGGGTAAAGACTGACCAGATCCCCGCCATGACGCCGTTTCCATACTTTGGACTTCTCCACAAAGTCGGTGCCGCCAGCCAGAATGGCGCCGGCAATCCCGCCTATACCTTTATAGAAGGACACATATACACTGTCAAATAGAGCACAGATTTCGGCCGCCGTTTTTTGATAATACGGAGTGATCTCGAACAGTCTTGCCCCGTCCAGATGCAGCTTTATGCCTTGAGAACGACAATACGCCGATATGGCCTCCAGCTCTTCGTATTCGGGCAGCTGCCCTCCGATTTCACGCTGCGGCAGCTCCAGCAGCAAACATGCAATGTCGCGATTCAGATTCTGCACGTCTTCAAGCGCAATCAAACGCTCTTTATCGGCAAGAAGAATCGGTTCGATATGATGCAGCTCCTTAAGCCCGTCCTCTTCGTGAATCTCCAGATGGCAGAGGGGATGATAAGCCACTTGTTTCAGCCCTGCATCATCGCACCAGATCCGCAAAGCAATCTGCTGCGCCATGGTTCCGCTCGGAAAAAAGACAGCCGATTCCTTGCCCAGAACGTCTGCCATGCGTGCCTGAAACTCCTCAATGATGGCGCCTTTGCCGTATGTATCCCCCATCTGCGACCCATCCACATCCCGAAATGCCTCCAGCAGCACCTCGAGATTCCTGCGGCTATGTCCAATCAATGGATAGGCTGTTTCGCTGTAAGCTTCGCTAATCGATTTACGTTGTTCTCCCATGTCGCATATCGCTCCTTCTCTTTAACCGATAATAAGGACTCATCATCAGACGTAAAAATTTAATTTCCTCGCTTATCAAGCATACTAGATAAATGAATAAGTGGAAAATCATATTCGCTTTCGTAATACCTTCGGAAAAACTTGACAAAAACAAACCAAAGGATTACATTGTATATGAGCATATGTTCATATTATAAATAACACAAATGGTTCCATGATTATTGATTCATTCCACAGATGGATTCGAAGGGAGTTTTCGATTATGCATCATCATAACCACCATCATGGGCATGACCACAGCCACCATGATCATGCCCGCTCAGGAAACAAAAAAGGTCTTGCCATTGCCCTCATCATCACACTTGGCATCATGATTCTAGAGTTTATAGGTGGATTGCTGACCAACAGTCTGGCTCTGTTATCCGATTCCGGGCATATGTTAAGTGATGCCAGCGCTTTGCTGCTCAGTCTGGTCGCATTATGGTTTGCCACAAAGCCTTCATCGCCGAATAAAACCTATGGCTTTTACCGTTTTGAAATATTGGCAGCACTACTAAATGGCGTCGCCTTGTTTATCATCGCCGGCTTTATCGTATGGGAAGCGATTCAGCGCTTTGACGACCCGCCAACCGTCGCCAGCGGAAGCATGATGCTCATTGCAGCCATCGGCCTGTTGGCTAACCTTCTCAGTGCCTGGTTCTTGATGCGAACAGGAGATGTAAAGAACAATGTGAATCTCCGCAGCGCTTACCTCCACGTTATTGGCGATGCGCTCGGCTCGGTAGGAGCCATCATCGCCGGGATCGTGATGATGGCCTTCGGATGGTACATTGCGGACCCTATCATATCCATCCTTGTGTCGATCTTGATTCTGAAGAGCGCCTGGAGAATCATACAGAATACCGTTCATATTCTGATGGAGGGAGCACCGGCAGCGATAAACCCTGAAGAGGTAAAGAAATCCCTGCTGTCTATACCTGGGGTCACCGGCATCCATGATCTTCATATATGGACGATTACGTCCAATTTCGATTCCTTAAGCTGCCATCTCATCGCCCAGGATGAAGCGAACAGTTATGAGATTCTGCAACAAGCGATCGATCTTCTGGACAGCCGATTCCACATCGAGCATTCAACGATCCAAATTGAGAACTCCACTATCACGCATCGTGATAATAAAGTCTAATCTCTTCTCTGCGGTAGTCCTTTAGTTCATGAAAAGGGGAAAAAAAGCTGCCGAGGTTTACACTTTTTACAAGCTCGGTTGACCTCCATAATGGGAGTATCAAGACATTCTACTGGCGTTACAGCAAACTTCGAATGTCTGATAGGGAGGTTAGCATGAGCAACGATTTTTATACACTGGAAAAACTGAACGAATACCAGCAAAGAAAATGGGACGAACTTGATCGTCAAGGAAGATTCATAATTCATGACGAGATCGCATGTGAATCGCAGCATACCTCAAGGAATACTCGAATTCTCGATAAACTTTATGGCTTCTTTCGGAAGCGGAGATCCCGAAGAAGCCGCACAAAATCCTTATAAGAAATAAAGAGCAAGCGCGGTTATTCGCGCTTGCTCTTTTTATGAGAAGAAATCATACTCGCCAAATCTGCTTGAAATCCAGCCATCCCAGATTATTGATGACAACCCCTTTATAAGAAGGATCCAAGCTTGCGTAAAATCTCGTATGAACCAAGAATGATACATGTGCTTCCTCCCGAAGCCTCTCTTCAATATGGGACAACAAACTTAAACGCTCCTCATACCACTCGCTGGCAAGCGCATCATCCACGCAATCTTTCACCCAATGATGCAGCGATGGATCCATGAACTCTTGAACTACGCTTCCCTTCTGCTCGTAATTCTCGATTAAACATACTTCTTCACCTGGAAGAACAAGGCCATGCAAGACACAATCCATGGTGTTCATCACATCCGATTGGTGTATGGTATCCATCCTCTCCTCCCGGATAGTCAATGGAATCCCGATGGAAGCGCACTGCTTCTGAACCCATTCCGCATCTTTGATATGATTGGCGAGCGTAGCCATGGTAATGGGAGAGCCGTCATAACCCGACTGTTTCAGCAATGACTTTGCGAGCTCGGGATCATGTCGGTCTTTACGGTAAGGCGCTTGCTCATCCATAATGAATCCTTTGGCCGGGTATAGCCGGTTGCCGCCAAGTTCGCGTATCATCTCGGCACGGTTCAGAATCAGGCTGAATGCCCGGCGAAATTCGATGGACTGATAGGGCCCCGGCTTCTTCATATTCCACGTAATCAAAGTCGTACAGCCTTCAGAAGATTCTATGATATCCACAGCATGCTTCTCACCTTTATGCTCGATACGCTCCGGTTCTTGCAGCAGCCGCTCCCAGCTGACCTCGCAATGCTCCGCATCCTCGGGCATCATGATAATGTGGATGTTGTCCAAATGCGGCCGTCCCTGATAATAATGGGGATTCGCACGTATGGTCAGCCGTTCATCGGTCCATTCTTCCACCTGAAAGGGTCCCGTTCCGACAGGAAGCTTCCAGAACTGTTCTTCATCAAGACTCACCAAATGTTTGGGCACGATGGACATGCAAATGGAGCTAACAAACCGGATAAAAATTCGATTCGGCTTGTTAAGAATAAAACGAACCTCCCGAGGCGACACCACCTCTACTCGCTGCAGTTCACGCACGATCCAAGCATTTCGTTTATCCCGTCCCAGGCGTTCCACCGTGAATTTCACGTCCTCCGCGGATAACTCTCTACCGTCATGGAACCGGATTCCTTTACGCAGATGAAAAGTCCAGATCGTTCCATCCTCATTGCTGTTCCAATAATGCGCGATAACGGGAAGATATTGATCGTTGGCATTATCGTATATCACCAGCCGGTCAAATATCTGCTGGATCATATGCGCTTGAAAACTGTAGTAGCATTCGGCGGGATCCAACGTTTCAATCAAGCGGTAAACGGGAAGCCGCAATGAATCCCTTGCTTCTGCTTCCCCTTCTCTCATCTCCTTGCTAAAGCCAAAATGCCCGTTCATCCATTCCACGTAGGAATCGTTAGTGTGAATACCTTGACCATAAGTACGCAGCAGTTCGAAGGCCTGCCGATATTCCCCTTTTAACGCGAGTTGCTGCGCTGCTTCCTGAAGCAGATCAGCTTGATCAGCTAGAAACGTAAGCTTGGAACGGTTTCCTCGCCCGCGTCCTGCCTTCCATATAATCCAACTCTTCTCCTCGAGCTTGCGTATAACGAGCTTGGCATTCCGCGTTGTGCAATATAACGTTTCGGCGATCTGCTCAAGCGTCACTTCCGTAGCCGTGTTGGCTGGAGCGTTAACAGCAAGCTTTTGGTGCAGCATGAAAAATTGTTCGTACAGCATTGCAATCCGCTCCCCCCTGGTAACATCTATACGCTTTATTCTACTTGGAGATCGTTTCGAGCGCGAGTCCCTTTTCGGTAGAAAACCATTATATTCGAAAAAGAACAAAGGCATTCCATATGTCGGCCTATACAAGTTGTTGGTCATGAGTTTACACCCCATGATGCGGAAGCAAGGCTTCCTCATGTCATCATTCACAGGATTGAATGATAACCTCAACCGCCTTCTGCAGAGTCAATGTAAGCTCCTTGCCCTCGGTCATTTTTTTCAGTCGAACCATGCCCGCCGCCGCTTCATCTTCGCCGATTAGGATGGCATATGGAATACACTCAGCTGAAGCAGAAGCTAATGTTTTCTTCAATTTGCGGCGGTTGTCCGCCAATCGCGTATGAATCCCGCGATTCCGGAGTGCCGCTGCAGCCGTTAATCCTTCGGCGATGGTTTCTCCTATCGGGATAATCATAACGAGCGGCTTGTTTGCTTCAATCCGACGGTTTCGGATCATCTCCATGATGGATTCCATGCCGAACGAAAGACCCACCGTAGGATAAACAATGTCCTCACGTCCAACGAGCTGCCCGATAATCGCGTCATACCTGCCGCCTCCGCCCAAGCTTGAACGAAAGCCCTGAGATGCGTCAAAGATTTCGTAAACGGTTCCTGTGTAGAAGGACAATCCTCGGGAAAGAAACGGATCGAATACGCAGATGTCTTGCAACCCGACGCGCTGCAGTATATTTTGCAGGATCTGGACTTCTCGTGCTCCGCGCTCGTTGTCCGGGTTGTATGTGCTTGTTATTTGCGTTAATGTCGGCTCCTTGAGATCAACAAAATCAAGAATTTGACGACAAATCTCCGATGCGAGCACCTTACCCGCAAGCTCTTGTCGAACCCCCTCCTTACCAATCTTGTCGAGCTTATCCAGCGTCAGCATGACGGATGGCTTCATCTCTTCCGGTACGCCCATAGCTCCAAGAATATCACCAAGAAAGCTTCGGTTGTTCCACCGGAGCACGATCGGGATTTCAAGTCTCCGAAACACTTCGGCTGCAAGCTGCATTAGCTCAACTTCCGCTTCCGGTCCCGAGATTCCCACCACATCAACGTCGCACTGCAGAAACTCCCGCAATCTGCCCCGTTTGACGGGACCATCGCGGAATACCTTCCCCATCTCATAACGTTTGAAAGGCTGGCCGATCGCGGGATTCAGCGCGATTACCTTGGCGAATGGAATCGTCAAGTCGTACCGGAGGCCCAGACGTCGCGTACCCTGATCTGTCAGCTGGTACATTTCCTTCAGAATTTCTTCCCCTCCTGCGTATTTGGAAGACAACAGCTCCGATTCATTCAGAATGGTTGTCTCCATTTCAGCATAGTCATAACATTCAAACACTTCACGCAGCGTCGATTGCACCTTTCTTCGGATCGCCTGTTCTTGGCCAAAATAATCATACGTTCCTTTTACGTTCTGCATCGTTAATCATCCTTTCTTCTAAATGAA
>NZ_JAMBDM010000012.1:0-192476 GCF_025142895.1 Paenibacillus sp. p3-SID867 | reverse complement strand
CTCCGGCTGCGGCAGCCAGCAGTGCCGCAGCTCCCAGGGCCCCTGGCGCGGCATACCGCCGCCGCGGGCCCCCGCTGTGCCGCCAGCGGCACAGCAGCAGGCCGGCGAGGACGCCGCCGGCCCAAAGCCCGGCCAGCCACAGCAGGCCGGGCAGCACCGCTGGTGCCAGCTTGGCATCAGCCAGCTGGCGGTACAGCAGCGCCGCGCTCGCCAAAGGCGCGGCGGCAGCCACCAGGAGCGGCGCGAAAGCACGCCGCTCCTTAGCGAAGCCGGCCGCGCACGCGAGTGCGGCCGCGAGCCAGGCGCCGCGCGACTCCGTCAGGAGCAGCGCGGCAGTGTAGGGCAGCAGCGGCAGCAGGGCAGCCGCTGCGCGGAGCGTGCCCGTCCGGGACCGCAGGACGGGCGGCAGCGCGAACAGCCGCTCCAGCAGGAAGGCGGCCATCACGGCCCCGAACGTGTTCGGGTACTGAAGCAGGCCGCCAAGCCTCGCGCCGGACGCGCTGATGTCCGCATCCGCCGTATGATAGATCCCATACGGCAGCTCCAAAAGCCCATATACGGCAAGCAAAGCGCTGCCGCACAGCACAGCGCCCAACAGATGCCAGCCTATTTGCATCAATCGTAAGCCGTCACCTGTACGGCTTATACGCCAGGCAACAGCCGTAAAAGAGGCATAACTTCCCCACAGGATGATCTCCTTCATCGTGCCTTCCAGTGAGAGCGGCCGCCCGATCCCATGAAGCACGTACATGAGAATCATGCCGCAGATGCACCCCAATACCACTCGCAACCCTTTATCTAAATTAACCAAGCCCAATATCGTGCCCGTGCCAGGAATTCCCCGGCCTTGGATTCCATCATGCCGTTTAGCTGCCATCATAAGCAGCAGAAGCATCCCAAATCCTGCTCCGACCCCATAGACATCCCCGTCAAAAAACATCCCGCTCCGGATACCTGCCACAAAGACAAGTGCAATCAGCATCATCCCGCAAATACGATGCAGGGTCCTCCATGCCATGAACCAGCGCCCCCGTTCCGATGCATAACCATTCATCCCCGGCTGCTCCTTACAGGGCATCCGTCCTTCGTGGCCAAACCATCTATTAGCATTGTGGGCAAGGACATACGTTGTTATTCTTGAAGCAGCGGCGGGGAACTCATCGGCGCTATAAGGCCGCTTGACCCCCGAAGTTTATACTTTCTGACTATCTAAAAAAGCGATGAAAATGCAGTCGCACTTTCATCGCTTTTTCCGGAATCCGCATGATGTGATTTTACGTATCCGGCAGCAAGTCCTTGCACGCCCGTTCCAGATATGGCGAGGCGCTTAAAAAATCGCGGAACGCGGTATATTCCTGCCACAGTTTATCCCGATCTCCCGCAGAACCGCTAACCGCCCGGATCAATATATTCTTCGGAGTATGTTCCATATCAATAAACTCCAGCAGCTGCGTCTTGTAACCCATCAGATCGAGGAGCTTGGCTCGAATGGCGTCCGTGGCAAGGGCCGAGAAGCGTTCCTTCAATATACCGTGGGACAGCAGCGGCTCCATAACAGGGCTTTGGACTTGGGAGAACAGCTCATGCTGGCAGCAAGGGACCGACAGAATGACTGAAGCGCCCCAACGAACCGCTTTTTCCAGTGCAGCGTCTGTCGCCGTATCGCATGCATGCAGCGTGACCACCATATCCACCTGCTCCAGTTCGTCATATTCCGCAATGTCCCCGACAAGAAACTGCAATTGGGTGTAGTTCAGTTTTTTCGCCAGCATACTGCAGTGTTCGATGACATCCGCCTTGAGATCCAAACCGACAATATTCAGCTTTCTGCGCGCGGTTACCGCCAAATAGTGATATAAAGCGAAGGTCAGATAGGATTTGCCGCAGCCAAAATCAACGATCGTCAGTGGACGGTCCTCCGGCAGGTGGGGAAGCACATCCTCAACCATCTCCAGGAACCGGTTGATCTGTTTGAACTTATCGTATCGGCGGGCAAATACTTTGCCCTCTTCACTCATGATGCCGAGTTCCACCAGAAACGGAACAGGCTCTCCCTCTTCAAGGATATATGTCTTTTTCCGGTTATGGGACAAATCTGTCTTTGTCTTGGAGGGGGATTTGGTCAGAATCGAAACCTTGTATTTCTTCGAGATCAGAACCTGATAGTCCGCTTCCGGCGTATACATCATCGCTTGCCGGAATACATTCTCGAACATGTCAACCAGCACGGCCTCCGCCTCATCGGCCGGCACGTTCTGATGGGTGACTTTGGTTCCGGAATAATAGGCAAACTGATAGTGCAGCTTGTTCTTGAGCTCTACGGGCTTAACCGTTACTTTGCTGTAGGTCATGCCTTCCCGCTTGCGGAGCTGGCTTAGCGTAGCCGTGATCAATGATCCTTCTTCCATGATGTTGTGAATCAATTTTCTTAATGCATCCAAAAGGTACATCTCGCTTTCTTTATATGATAGACAGGTTAATCCCGCTTAGGTCAACGACTTGTCGCCGTTCACCGCTTCATGCGGAAAACGACGCTTAAGCTCATCCATTCCTTCATGGACTTCCTCCAGCGGAAGCCCGCCCTTCGCCAAATCCTCAGGCAGCTTCAGCTGCAATCTTTGATAGAACTGCACAGCTTCGCCATATTCCATCTTGCCATTATCCAGCAGTTGGTAGAGGGTGTTCTCCGCTTCTGCGTACATCCCCTGCTGCTCCGTATACGCATAGTAATCCCGCATCGCTGTTTCTGGCCATGCATACGACCTTAAACGTTCTCTCACCATACCGATCCGTTCCGTCAACCCGATCAGCTTCAAATCCGCTCCTTGCAGGGCCGACTTCAAATATAGCTGAAAGACCTTGGTATAGAGCATAACGGCTTCTTCTTCACGCTCCAACTCAAGCAGCAGGGACGCTTCCTCTTCCATTAGCCTGGCGGCGCTTTGCAGCTTGTCCGCTTCCAGATAACCGTGACTGCGAAATAGCTGCTCAATATCGGCAGCGGACAATGAGCGAAGCAGGTCTGAATTCAACCGGAACTGCCGTTTGAAGAGCTCATCAATCTCCCATAGCGCTTCTGTGTGCTTCCGCTCCTGCTTAAGCGAAAACACCTTGGCAATCATCTGTGTCATATCCTCAATTAGCCGCACGAGATAATCCCTGCGAAACATACGCGCACCCCCAACCTGCATCCATGACAGATGCAGCATATTCCTGATCTTCATCTTTACTATACTGCGTTCAGCTGCCAAGAAACCAAGAAGGAATGCCGGGGCAGCCTTTAGCGAATCATCCTTTACAAGGGAGAAATTTGCCGGTTCAAACCCAAACGGGATCACGATTAAATTGTAGGCTATCCGGGGCCGGAATTCCAGTTCCCGGCCCCCCCCTCCCATTCTCGCTCTGCTTCGGCCGGCCATGCATACGAGGTATGGCGCGTCTGGGCACAAAATAAATAAACGGATATCCCGCTAGGGGGTATCCGTTCATTATAAACTATTGAAAGATTCTCATGCGTTATTCATTCGTAAGCCGTCCCATAAAAGAAGTGATGACCTCGCCGAGCTTCTCCGGCGTCTCCATCATACTCATATGTCCTGCGCCCTCGATTACATATTGAGTCACGTTGTCATGGTCTGTCGTAAAGGTACGCTCTGCCGGAATCAACCCGTCCTTCTCTCCTGCTACCAGCAGGATAGGCAGCGTGGACGCGGAGAGCACATCGCGTCGGTCTGGACGCTCACGCATCGCCAGCGCCGCTCCGATTGCTCCCTGAGGTGGCGTTAGATAGCCTATCTCCTTCGCCCGCTGAATACATTCCGGCTTGTTATCCTTCGTATCCGGAGCGAATAAGCCGGGCACCAATCCGTCAACAAAAGCCGTAATGCCCTCCCCTTGGATGGTGCTGACCGCCTGCACCCTCTTTTCCTTCGCTTCGTCCGAATCCGGGTAGCCTGTGGAATGAATCAGGCCGAAGGCGTTCAAACGAGAAGCGTAACGCTGGGCAAAGGAGAGCGTGATATATCCTCCAAGGGAATGACCGAGTAACGCTGCCTTCGGAATGTCGAGCTCATCCATCAATAGCAGTACATCGTCTGCCATCTGTTCAATGGTATACGATCCCATCGGTGCATCAGATCGCCCGTGACCACGGAGATCCGGTACAATGACTCTGAAGCCTTGAAGAAATGGCAGTACCTGTTCCCAGTAGGCGGAGCTTCCGCAGAAACCGTGGAGCAGAATGATCGGCTCACCTTGTCCCTGATCAACATAACAAATCGTGCTGCCGTTGCATTGTACTTTTTCCATAGCGATACCCTTCTTTCTATTCAGCGGATGCCATGTGATAGACACCCATTATTTTATAAAGAATGATCTATTATTAAACAAAAACAACCCCGGCTGAAACGCCATGTCTTACGGCCTGAGGCCAAAGGCAATAGCGGCTTGCTTCGCTATCTGCTCCGCCATCCCCATGACTTGGTATAAGGACGTCACTTGGAGAGTCCAATACGGCTTCGGTCCATGGACGTTCACAACCGCTGCCACGCTATAATCTCCCACTGCCGGAAGCCTCCCGCCGACGGACTGGGCAGGCGTCAGTGGACCCTCGCAGGTAAAGAAATATCCGACTGACGAGGATTGTCCCAAGCATGCATCAATGGCAATAATTGACTTATCCTCAGGTATGCCTTGAAGTCTTGCCTCAAGATTAAAAGCGTCACACGGTTCGGGCAGCGTCCCGATCACATGCGGGAAACCGTATTCCGATAGCCGGCTTCCTGTTAGCGGTCCGAGTGCATCTCCTGTGGAACGGTCAGTGCCAATACATAAAAATACGATGCTATCCAGCGCATGCCGCTGCGAAATCGTCCGAAAAAAATCCGCCAGTTCATTCCCCGACATTTTAGCTTTTACAGCCTGTACGCCTGGCGTCTTGCCGGCTTGTTCGCTCATGACGGACCTCCTCCTTGATTACATCGCTTAAAACCTTGCTTTTTACAGCCTAAAAACCTTTTTTTCCTGATTTTAACCTATCTCTGTCTCCGATGGCAAAAACATTGGTCGAGCCGCATGGTAACATGGTACAATACAGGGATGAAAATCGTAAATCCGCCTATGAGAGGATGGTGTTAATCCATGGATTTGAGTGAAAAATCACAAGCTAATGTCGAGTATATGATTGAACAGATTAAAACCAAGCTTCGGATGGCTACCGGTGCTGCCATGCAAGCCTCCGCCTTCTCGGTTAACCAATATGATGATATTTATGATTTGTACGATATGGTCATGAATAAGCAAAACCTGAGTATATCGGAAGTGGAAGCAGTTGTATCGGAGCTCGGGCAGCTGCGCGGAAACCAGTAGATTATCATTAGCCCTTTTATAGCAAAGCCCCCGGAACTTCGCTGATCCAAGCGATGTTCCGGGGGCTTTGTTGTCCTTCTCTACGGCATATCGATCATCACCACTTCCGAGGTCCCCTCACTTGAGTTCCCTCGAAATGTCAGCTCGTGACGCCGCTGTATCCTGGCCGCGTCACCCGCAGTAATATTAAACATGCCGTCTTCCGACGATATTTCGACTTGACCGCTAATGACGTACAGGTGCATTCTCCGATCCCCTGCCAGGCTGTACGTCAGTTCTTGTCCAGTCTCCAGTATGGTACTGTACATCACAACATCCAGCGATTGGGGCAAGCTTGATTCACCATGGCCCGACCCGATGATCGGAAGCATCTGGTTCAACCGCTGTTCCTTTGTAAAATCGCTTTGATGGTGACTGGTCTCAAGGTCTGGCTCCGCAGGTAGAAACCACATTTCCAGATAGCGTACGTCCTCGGAAGACGAGGCATTCTTCTCTGCATGGTACACGCCGGAGCCTGTATTCACGACATGAATCGAACCGGAAGTCAGCTCCATTTCTTTCCCTGTATCATCTTCATACGTTAACGTGCCTTCCAGCACCAAATGGACAATGATCAAATCATGATGAAACCTTCGATCAAAACCCTCCATCGGTTTAAGCACATATTCATTATGTGCCAGCAAGCTTCCAAAATGCTCGTTATGCGGATCTGTATAATCCTCAAACGAAAAGCTGAATTCACTATGAATACCGTCTTTATGGGTAGTATGTCTTTCCGCTGCCGTCATGATCTTAATCATGGCCGGTCACCTCCGCCTTTTTTACTAATCAATACCCCGGCGGTTTCCGGTCTAATCAGTCATGCTTAAGCACGGTTCAGCATAAACGCGGTTTCCACCCTGCCTACTTTCAGGCCCTCATCGTTGCACAAATCTTTGGGATACGCGGCTTTCAAGCGATCGATGGTTGTCTTGTTGCTATACCCGATTTGCTCCAATATGGACTCCGCTACCCAGCCCCATTCTTCTTCTGATCCATCTGCAATTTTGAACGAAATGCCGAGCCGCTCCTTCTTCAGTCCTAAGCAGTACACGCCTTTAAAGCCTCCTTTGGCCACAATATTATCGTCTTCCAAGAGAAGGGTATCCACCTTTTGATTTCCTGCCACCATATAAGGAGATGCGTGCATGGCCTCCGTGATTCGGATGACCGCCCTTTTTGTTGGCTCATCCTCGATAAGGTCCGGGGATGCAAGCTTCATATAGGCTGTAGCCAAAGCGCGAAGCGGCATGGCGAATACCGGCAGGCCGCAACCGTCCGTTCCCAATCGGATATCAGAGGGGGCCAGTCCCGACAAATAGGAGACCGTCTGAAGGATCTCCTGCTGCAGTGGATGTTCAGGCTGATCGTATCCGAGCAGCGGGTACCCTTTCATCTGACAATAGGCCAACATACCATAATGCTTGCCGGAGCAATTATGGAACCATTTGCTCTTGTCTCTCTGCGCTCGCAGAAGAGTCTCCTTATTTTCCTCATCCAGCGGCCAGCTCGACGCGCAAACCATATAAGCTTCACTAATATTGACCTTTCGGGCAAAGCCTTCCAATACTTCGATATGAGCCGGCTCCGCCCGATGCGAAGCCGTCATGATCGCGATTTCCTTATCCGTCAGCCCATAATGGTCAGCAAGCCCGCCCCGGATGGAGGGGATTGCCTGCATCGGCTTGGCCGAAGAACGCGTAAATGCGACATATTCCGGATCTCCCGCGTATGCCTGTATGCTTCCTTGTTCATTAACAATACATATATGTCCATTGTGGACGCACTCCAAAATGTCCGCCCGATATTCCTTCACTAATACAGTATCCATGTTAAATAACTCCTTCTATAACCGTCTGTGACCATATGCCTGCCTTAAAAACCTGTGTATATCTGGTACCAATAATCCTCGATCATTCGGGGATTGTTGCAAATCTGTATTCAGTATAGTACAAAAATCTGCAAATAACAGCAGGCGATCATTCCGTAGGGGACGGACACTTCATTTTATCTCCCGTTTAACGTTGTCCTGTTTCACCATGTGGCCTTAGGTTTAATTACGAGATAAGCAAGCCCACTCGAAAAACATTGCTCTTTAAAAAGGAGGCGATCGTATGTGGGGAATCATCATCAGCATCGTAATGGCAATCATCATCGGGATCATCGGGGATGCGCTGGTTGGTCATGAAATGCCGGGCGGAATTATCGGGTCCATGATCGCTGGTTTCGTAGGCGCATGGCTCGGACCATGGCTCTTCGGAGCATGGGGGCCTGTCATTGGCGGATTTGCCATTGTGCCCGCTATCATCGGTACAGCTATCTTCGTATTCTTGCTCGGTCTTGCTGCCAAGCTATTTAGACGTACAGCCTGATTCTCGTGTCTATATTCTTTTTATATTAACTAAAAGGAGTGAAAGTTATGAATCACACAGAACAAGAACATCCAGTACAAAGCGGTTCCACATTCTTCAAAGGTGCTTTCATCGGTGCCCTGGTAGGAGCGGCGGCAGCTCTGTTGTTCGCCCCAAAGCCAGGCCGCGAACTGCGCGGGGATTTGTCCGAGAAACTGAGCATGGTAACGGATAAAACGAAGGAAGTTGCTTATACCGTAGGCGATAAAGCTTCTGAGCTTGCGAAAACCGTGGGTACCAAAGCCTCCGATGTGATGGCCACCGTGAATGAAGGCCGCCAAAGCATTATGTCCAGCGTCAAGGAAGCATCGGCAGACGTGTCCAGCGAGGTTTCAAATGCTTCCAAAGACGTAAAGGATAAAGCGATGGACACTTCTTCCGATGTCAGCCGTGAAATGAAATCGACAACGAATGTTTAATTCGTGAGGTCACGAATAGCCAGCTGACACAGCTGGCTATTTTTGTGCCAGATCGTGACAGTCAGCTTGTAAGCATCATTGGATTGATATGTGAAATGAAACGGCGTTTCTGCCTGGAAAGCGGGGAGATCTTATGAGTAAAGCGAACCCATATCATAGCGGCTCCAGTTTCTCGACCCGGAGCGGCGATCGTTCGAGACAACGCGATGAGCCACGAATGGAATCTGAAACAAGCGAGGAAAGGCGCTCCCGGGAGGCGGATGATATCCAGGAGCATCCCTTTGAACTGCGTCACGAAGTGAAGAAACTGAACACCCGTCTGGACAAAATTGCCACCACCCTGGAGAAGTCCGAAATGAAGGACATGATCGAGAATTACATGAATCCCAAGAAACGCATCATCGCCAACCTCACAGCCGGACTATCCCGGGGACTAGGCTTAACCCTTGGCACGGCACTTGTGCTGGGTCTTCTGGGTTACATTCTCAGCTTCTTTGTCAACGTACCGATGATTGGGGACTTCATCTCGGATTTGCAAGGATATATTGATCAATCCCGATCCTAGTGTATCTTTAGCATGCAAACGCCCGGTGCCTGTAAAGGTCACCGGGCGTTGTGATCATTGTTGCTGCCATTCATGGATCACCATTATGCCTCAAAGATTTTTATTGCTGGACTTTACTTGAAGCAGGTCTCCCGTCCATCCCTTCGCACGCATCCAAAGATACATGCCTCCCGTCCACAGCAGGGTACAACCGCTGACTACCGTAAATCCCCAGAACGTCTTAATGGCGGGCAAATTTTCAAAGTTCATCCCCCATATGGCTCCGACCACGGTTGCCGGTGTAAGCACGACCGTAAAAATCGTCAATGTCTTCATAATTTCATTACCGCGGAACGCGGAGATTGCATCGTCTATCGAAACCAGCGTATCGATTTCGCGCTCATAATGATGAATCAGCTTCTCCATTCTTTCCACTCGATGTAGAAGCTGTTGAAACGAGCGACTGCTATCCAGCTCGCCATGATACCCTTCCTTTGCTGCAGCGATCAGCTCCTGAAAAGGAATAAACAGATTGCTCCACTCCAACAGCTCAAACCGGGAAGTCAGAATGCTGTCCATTAAAGACCTCCGGTTGCGTGTACGCATATCGCTTTCGACAAGACGCAGGTTATGCTCGAATTGATCCATTCCCGCATGGTAATAATGCAAAATGGCCCGAGCCAGCACAAACATGCCGTCGACGGGCTTTTGGCATTGATGAAGCATGGAAGCTCTTTCGGACTTAGCCATCACGCTTCGGGTATGGTCATCCAAATTGATGGTGATCAGCACTTGGTCGTCCGTATAGAAATAGAACTGTTCCGACTTGTAATGATCGGCATCATCCGTTACCTTATAAAGCATGGTTCCCATAATGACCGGCTCCACCCCATCCTTGAATCGGACGGATAAATAGTTTCGTTCCTTTAACGTCGACGCCTGATCGAACCATTCGGCTGTATAAGGATAGCGCGTCCGAAGCTCGCCGATCCAGGAGGATTGCCAGTTATCCGTTCGAACATCGTACCACTTCCATCCCCCCGCAAAAGTATAAACATCCTGACCTTCCATCCTATCCGGCCCCAGCATGTTTTACTGCCACTCCCTTCTGTAAATACAAAATCGCAAGGTTCCAAAAAGGCACGCTTTCCCGTAATGGAGGAAGCGTGCCTTATGTTGCTATACGTCTGTTACTGTTACTACGAGGCTTGTCCATATCAGTAAGAAGAATTGGACATGATCTGCTTCAGTTTTTCCGTTGCCCGCTTCTGTATACGCGACACACTCATTTGCGACACGCCCAACCTCTGAGCGATTGCTCTCTGGGACTGTCCCTCCTGAAATGCCAGCAATAGCACCTTCTGCTCTTGCTCCTTCAACTGGCTCATCGCCTGCTGAAGATCCATGCGCTTCTCAACGGAATCAAAATCATTCACATCCGAACTGATTAGCTCTCCAAGCGTCGCTCCGGTTTCTTCCTGGGATAAAGGGGAATCCAATGATACATAATGATAGCATTCACGTCCGGCCAACACTTCGACCGTTTCCTCAACGGAAAGATCCAAGTAGGATGCGATCTCATTCACATCGGGAGATCTCTCCAGCTTCACCATTAATTCATCAATCGCCTGCTGAACCAAGGCACCCTTTTCCTTGATCCGCCTTGGCACTTGAATGTACCATGATTTATCGCGGAGAAAGTTTTTCATATGACCGATCATGCTTTTCATGGCATAGGGCTCAAATGGAATCCCCAGGCTGATGTCATATTGCTGCAGAAGACGAATTAATGCCATTTGGCCAACCTGATACAAATCCTCGTACAGGTCGGGCCGATTCCGGGCAATCTTGCCTGCGGCCATTTTGACCATCGGTTCATATTTCTTAATCAGCACCGTTGCGATATCGTTATCCTTCGTTTGCTGATATTGTTCAATTAAATGAACAGCTTCATCTCTGGACTCTTGGGGAGTCGCTTTATCACTCATACGGGCTCCTCGCTTCTTGCGAGACGCTTCGTCAGCGTAACCTCGGTTCCCTTTCCAGCCTGGTTTGTCACGCTTACCTCATCCATAAGCGCCTCCATCAGGTAGAAGCCTAGTCCTCCGATTTGGACCTCGCTGAGATCTTTATCATGAAGTGTACGGTTGCCAACCGCTCCCATACTGTCGAAACTCTCCCCTTCGTCTCGGACCGTGATGGATAGCGAATCGCTGGTCACTTGAAATAAAACCTCTACCATTCCGCCTTCCTGACTATAAGCATACAAGACCGAGTTATTACAGGCCTCCGACACCGCAACCTTCATATCTTCAATCTCTTCATAGGAAAAGCCCATCTTGGAAGCTATTCCATACAGATTCAGTCTTACAATATCAACGTATTCAGCACTGGCAGGCAAATTAAGCGTTACTCTTTGAACATCTGAATTCATTCTTTTCGATCCTTTCCTATTGGGAATTCTTCTTACGACTGAAAGAACTTCGCAATACCCGTCATATCGAACAGCTTTTGAATTTGCGGCGGAACTTCCTCGACTGCAAAGCGTGCTTCCATGCCATGTCTGGCTTTCAGTATCGACAGAAGAATACCAATACCCGTACTATCAATATATGTCATGTCCTTCATGTTGACGATCAAGTCTACTTCGGAATTGCCGACAAGAGGCTCCATCACTAATCGAAAATCAGGAGCGACGGACAAATCAAGTTCACCGCTCAGAAATACCGTGCATACGCCCTCGTTCATCTGGGTCTTAGCATTGAACTTATCATTCGTTTTTGTATTCATAGACACTCTCTCCCAATCATTTGTTTTCCCTTTACATAACCCGTTATCTCGCTTGTTGAAACAGGTTAAAGAGGGTTATGGGCACGCTAATATATGGGAATCGGTTTCAGTACTAACCGTTGATGATGCGAACAGGGCTTGCGGGCATATCCCATCCTTCCGGTTCTACCGGTACATACCGCGATATCAGGTGCTTCACACAGCTGATTTTTACCGGCTTGCTGATATATTCATTCATGCCTGCGTCAAAGCAGCGCTTCTGAATCCCGTCCATCACATTCGCCGTCATCGCAACCAGAACGGGAGCCTCAGTTTCCGGCTTCATCTGGCGGATCAGTCGCGCCGCCTCAAGACCATCCATTACCGGCATCTGCAAATCCATGAAGATCATGTCGTAGACTTTAGGACCTGCAACCATCTCAACTGCCTGTCTGCCGTCCTCCGCCATATCCGCTTTCATCCCCATCTTTTCCAGCATACTGTCCATCAGTTTTCGATTAATCGGATGATCGTCCACGATCAGGATGTTCGGTTGCCTCTCCCCATGCACACGATATTTTGCCGAACGCTCCTCTTCCCGGAGTCGTTGATGCTCTTCCTCATGTGTATGAACGCAGATCGTAAATACGAAAGTGGCTCCCTTGCCTTCCTTGGACTCCACCGCGATCTCTCCGCCCATCATCTGTACGAGCGATTTACAGATTGCCAGCCCCAGTCCTGTTCCACCGTACCGCCTTGTCATTGAGGAATCCAACTGAGAGAACGGCTTGAACAACCGATCGATTTTTTCGGATGAGATGCCAATTCCCGTATCCTTCACCGTGAATTCAAGGGTTAATCGGTCTTCTTCAGCTTGGGCAAGCGAGACAATCAAATACACACCACCCTCATTTGTAAACTTCACGGCATTGGATACCAGATTCACCAATACTTGACGAAGGCGTCCCATATCACCGAATACGATCGCAGGAATTTGATCCTCAATGTAATACGTAAGCTCCAGATTCTTCTTGGAGGCTTCTCCGGAGAACAAACCAAACACTTCCTGAACGCAGGACTTGAGATCAAACGGATATTCCTCCAGTTCCATTTTGCCTGATTCCATCTTGGAGAAATCCAGAATGTCATTAATGATGTTAACCAAGGCATCCGCACTGTTTCGGATAATGGCTGCATATTCC
Source organism: Paenibacillus sp. p3-SID867 (assembly GCF_025142895.1). Classification (NCBI taxonomy): domain Bacteria; kingdom Bacillati; phylum Bacillota; class Bacilli; order Caryophanales; family Paenibacillaceae; genus Paenibacillus; species Paenibacillus sp. p3-SID867. Next base: position 179,725 of record NZ_JAMBDM010000012.1, on the reverse strand, counting down.
CGCTGCTCATCCTGAAGATCGCTGTCCATCAGCAAATCAATCATCCCGATGACGCCATTCATCGGCGTACGGATCTCATGACTCATCATCGCCAGAAATTCCGTTTTGGCTTTGGCGGCAATCTCCGCTTCTTCCTTGGCCAGCACAAGCTCTTGATTAATTTTTTCAAGCTCCTGGGTCTTCTGATGCAATTGCATGGACTGAATCTTCAGCCTGTTATTGGTCCGGTACATATCGACAAAACCCTCGATCTTGGACTTCAAGATTTGAGGGATAAAAGGTTTAACCATATAGTCGATTGCCCCTGCGGAGTATCCTGCAAAAAGATGCTCCGCGTCCTTGCTGTTCGCGGAAATGAATATAATCGGAATATCCTTCGTCTTGTCTCTCGCCTTGATCAGCCTTGCTGTTTCGATACCGTCCATGCCGGGCATTTGTACATCAAGAACAATCACGGCAAAATCATACTTCAAGAGATATCGTAAAGCCTCTTCCCCCGAAGTAGCTTTAATTAGCGTGTATTGTTCGCTGTCCAGAACAGCTTCGAGCGCAAGTAAGTTTTCAGGGCGGTCATCTACCAACAGAATATGAATCGGTTCGTGAAACCCCATGAGATCCTCCTACAAAACTCTATTTAATCTTCCGGTATATTTTCTCCACCCGGTCCAGCGTCTCATAAGCTTCACTATAATTCGTAAAGTGTATGGACTCTTTAGAACCCAGTACGAGAATACCAAAATGGCTTAGACTCTCGTGAAATAATCCGTGTACGTGATCCCTCAGCTGATCATTAAAATAAATCATGACGTTCCGGCAAAAAATCACATTAAACTCGTTAAAGGAACGGTCTGTTGCCAAATTATGCTCGGCAAATATCATGTTTTTCTTCAAAAACGGTTGGAAAATAACCGAATTGTACTTCGCTGTATAATATTCAGAGAACGAGCGGGTACCGCCCGCCTCCATATAATTCTTGGTATATTGCTTCATGCGTTTAATGTCGAATACACCTTCCTTGGCCTGCTGGAGCGAACGCGAATTCATGTCCGTCGCATAAATCCGGGACTTCTCATACAATCCCTCTTCATGAAGCAAAATGGCCATGGAATACACTTCTTCTCCGGTCGAACAGCCTGCATGCCAAATCCGTATATAAGGATACGTACGAAGCAATGGAACTACAGACTGCCTGAATGTCAGGAATAGCTTCGGATCCCTGAACATTTCCGTAACCGGAATCGATAGATTATATATAAGCCGCTCAAAACAAGAACGGTCGTGAAGCACTTTATCCTGTAGGGCTGATATGGTGGACACGCCCTCGGCATGAACATGATGCCAGATTCTCCGCCTCAATGAGGGAATGGCGTAATTGCGAAAATCGTAACCATAGAATCGATGAATACCTTCCAAAAGAAGCTCAATCTCGATCTGTTCCAGCTCACGTTCGCTTTCCTCTGTTAACAACAGTTGTTCTGATTCCATATGGTCACTAGATGACATCACGCTTGCACCGCTTTCCCCGTGTTTATTTGCTACTTGTACTTTACCCACAAAAGCGGCTTACGAATACAACCAAACCCTCATAAGCGAAAGAAGTTGCTCCGTTTGTATCGGTTTCTTCATATAATCGGAAGCTCCCGCTTCAATACATTTTGCACGATCCTCTTTCATGGCTTTGGCTGTCAGGGCAATAATCGGCAGTTTCTCGAATTCCGGCATTTCGCGTAAACGCCGCATCGCCTCATAACCGTCCATCTCCGGCATCATCATATCCATTAACACCAGATCAAATTCCGGATGATCCTGAAGCAGCTCGATGGCTTCCCTGCCGTTTTCCGCAAAGGTAACTTCCATATTGTAACCCTCCAGCACGCTGGAGAGAGCAAACACGTTACGGATATCATCGTCCACCAGCAGAATCTTCTTGCCTTCAAACAGCTCTTCCTTATTGTGCAGCTTCTGCAGGATTTTACGTTTATCTTCCGGCAAATCAGCCTCGACCCGATGGAGGAACAGCGTCGTTTCATCCAGAAGCCGCTCTGGCGATTTCACGTCTTTGATGATGATCGACTCCGCATATTTGCGAAGCTGCATCTCTTCCTTCGAATCCAGGTCCTTGCCTGTATAAATAATGATCGGCAGATCCACCAGGTTCTCGTCATCGCGGATCTGATCCAGCAGCTCAAAGCCTGTCATATCCGTCAGCATCAGATCGAGCACCATACAATCATAGCGCTGTTTGCGAAGCTCGCTGAGCGCTTCGGCGCCTGTGGATGCCGCCGTAATCGATACATCGTCATGACCAATCAATTCAATGATCGAATTCCGCTGTATGTCGTCATCCTCAACAATCAGGAGATGTTTCATCGATTTTTCCGCATAGGATTCGATATGCGTAAACGCGTCCTCCAGCGCTTCTCTCGATGACGGCTTCTTCAAGTAAGCGATCGCACCCATCATTAATCCTTGCTTCACTTCATCCACGACCGAAATAACATGCACTGGAATGTGACGCGTAACCGCAGAGCTCTTCAGCTCGCCCATGACAGACCAGCCGTCAATAACCGGAAGCTGGATATCCAGGATAATGGCATCCGGTTTGTACGACTTGGCCATCTCCAGACCGATATCCCCCTGCAATGCAACCAAGGCCTTGAAGCCGCGGCCTCTGGCCATATCCAGAAGAATTCTGGCAAACTTCACGTCATCCTCGATGATAAGCAAGACTTTATCTGTCGGTCCGAGTTGATTGCGATCGTCATCCACTTGTACGGATGGCTGAACCTCTTTTGTAATCATCTTCGCTTTCGGTACGATCAGATTACTCTCCGTGGGTGCCTCAATTGCTGCAGCTGCTTCCTGGTTACTCTCTACCAAATCCGGATGACTGGCTGGCAGGAAGAGCGTGAAGCAGCTTCCCTTGCCTTCTTCCGATTCAACCAGAATGCCCCCGCCCAGCAGACGGGAAAGCTCGCGGCTGATAGATAAACCAAGCCCGGTACCCCCGTATTTACGGCTGGTTGTGCCGTCTACCTGCTGGAAGGCTTCAAAGATCAGATCCGTTTTATCCGCCGGGATGCCGATTCCGGTATCCCTGACAGCAAAGGCCACATAATCCGCTTCGGCATTCAGGTAAAGCGGAAGCTTCTCCTTGTCGGCCTTTTCCACATGCAGCTCGACGGAACCGCTATTGGTAAACTTGAAGGCATTCGACAACAGATTGCGAAGAATTTGCTTCACGCGATGGCTGTCCGTGACAATGCTCTGCGGAATATCTTCACTGATATGCACACCCAGGTCAATATGCTTGCGTGATGCCACGGCGGCAAAGTTCTGCTCCACGAAGGCTTCAATATCCGGAAGCTGAACATCCTCATAATGGATCTCCATTTTCCCGGCATCCACTTTGGACAGATCTAGAATCTCATCAATCATTTTGAGCAGATCGGAGCCCGACATGTATATGGTCTGTGCATATTCAATCTGTTTATTGCTCAGATTTCCATCCTTATTCTCCGACAACAGCTGTGATAATATCAGCAGACTGTTTAGCGGGGTCCGCAGCTCGTGAGACATATTAGCCATGAACTCCGACTTATACTTCGTTGTAATCGAAAGCTGCTTCGCTTGCTGCTCAAGCTGCATTCTCGCCTTCTCGATCTCATCGTTCTTCTCTTCCACTTCCTGCACCTGTTCCTCAAGCGCACGAGTCTTGGCAACAAGCTCGGTATTGTAATGCTCCAACTCTTCCTGCTGGCGCTGCAGCAAGTCTTCGGAACGCTTGAGGGCATTAGTTTGCTCCTCCAGATTTTCGTTGGTGCGGCGAAGCTCTTCTTGCTGAGTCTGCAGCTCTTCCGATTGAACCTGAAGTTCTTCGGTCATGGCCTGCGATTCGCGCAGCAGCTGCTCTACCCGCAGACGACCTGTAATATTGTTCAGAATGATGCCAAGCGATTGACTCAGCTGAGACAAAAGCTGCTCCTGCAGTGATGTTGTTTCTTCAAAGGCTGCCAACTCAACAACACCCAACACTTCATTCTCAAACAGAATCGGATAGATCATGACCGATATCGGCTTCGATGATCCCCAAGCGGATTCCACCTTCATGTAATCCTCCGGCGCACTTTTCAGTACGATCGGTTTCTTGTCGAGCGCAGCTTGACCTACAAGCCCTTCCCCGATCATGAAGGAAATCTTCGGCTCTTCGCCGCCTTCATGGGCGTAAGAACCTTTCATCTCCAACTTATTCGGATGTTTGTCTTCTTGACGAATATAGATCGCTCCATAATGAGCACCCAGAATCGGCGTAAATTCACTGATAAACCGCTGACCGACTTCCTCCAGGGAATTGATCCCCTCCAGCAGTTCCGTGATTCTGGCCATATTCGAGTTGAGCCAGGACTGATCACGCTGCGCCTGGAGATAGGTTTCCTCGATGCGCTGCTTCTCGATAATATCTTCGGACAGGTCTTTAAATACCCGGGCCACATCGCCAAACTCATCCTTGGACGTAACTTTAATACGACGGATCGCCTTCAATCTGCCTTCTCCAAAGCTCTTCAACATCATGGAGACTACGTTGATGCCTCGGGTAATGCTTGGAAGAATCCATAGAATGACCAGCATTCCTAATAACAAACCGCCAGCCATGATATAGATAAACATTTGGACAGAGCGGTCATATGCTGCTTTCGCTGCTGTTATATCATCATTGATCTTCTGGTTCTCGTAGCTGCTAAGCTCGTTCAAACTCGTCAGCATCTCTTCCTGGACAGCTTGTCCGGTCGAATTACGAAGCAGATTAGCTTCCGTTGCGTTGCTCTTTGCCAGCAGCTCCAGTGTCTTATTTTGATAAACGATATATTGATTCACCGCACGCTCAATCCGAACTAACAATTGCTGCTCTTCCGCGGCATTTGCACTTTCTTTGATCGCTTTAAAATACGTTTGAGCTCGTGCTGTCATCGTTTCCAGTTCCTGTTCGGACACAGCATACGTAGACTGATCATTGCTCAAGATCATGTTCGTAAGCTCTCGAGCCATATCGTTGACTTCTCCGCGCATTGCGCTGGAGTTTCGTACCTTTTGGTAGCGATCCTGATAGATCTGGTTCAACTGGTCGTTCATATAACTGATTCGGTCATAACCAATCAAGGTCAGAACCAGCATGAGCGCCAGCAAAGTCGTAAAACCAATGACTAACTTGCTCCTAAGCTTCATTGATTGGTTTCCTCTCCTTTTTTAAGAGATATCCAAACCAGGCATTTATCGTCCTCTCGCTCCTGCGATGGATCATCCACAAAATATTGCTTCTTCATCTCATCTTCTCTCCAATGATGAGGGCCTCCCAAGTGCTCCTTCAGATAATCCAGCTTCTCGTCATGACCGCCCTCCACCAGTTCGAGCAGGCCGTCCGTATACATAACCAAATGTCCTTCACCTTCATATTGAAAGCTTCTTGGCTCCATGTCTTCGATCCGGTCAAACAATCCCACTGGGCAGCAGCCTTGATCCAGGGTCATCACATCCCCGCTCTCTTGAAAGAAGAGAGCCGGCGGATGCCCTGCGTTGACGTAGTCCACCCGCTTTAAACGGGTATCCACAACAAGATAGATCGCTGTAAAATAGTACTGTATCAGCTGTTCGCCGAGGTTTAACTGATTGAACCTGCGGTTCAATTCCTGAACCACCTTCTCCGGTTCGACATAAGTCGTCACCGTGTCCTTCAGAACCGAAGCGATGAACATACAAAATAGGGACGAAGTAATCCCGTGTCCCATCATATCCAGCAGAATCACGCCATAACGGCCATCACCAAGCGGGTACCATGCGTACAAATCTCCCGCAAGCTCTGCCGAGGGCTGGTACAGCGCATGAATCTCAAGCTGATCATCTTCGATTGGTGAGCTCAATACGGCATTCTGAACCATGGCCGCAAGCTTCAATTCGGCCTGGACCCGCTGTTCCCTCTCAATATGCCAGTCTTTCTCATGCTTCAACCGGAGCGCCAGGCGTATGCGTGCCATCAGCTCTACCTTGTTGATCGGTTTCGTTACGTAATCGGCGGCACCGGCATCCAGCGCTTCGGCCAGCTTCTTGGAATCCCCGACGGCGGTAACCATAATGATCGGTATATCTTTCAAATGCTCGTATTGCTGCACAATACGGCATGCTTCTATTCCATCCATCTCGGGCATCATCATATCAAGCAGGATCAGATCGATGTCCGATCTCTGGGGATGGAGTTCTTGGCTGCGATCGCCGATCCCCAGATGCTCCAGCATTTCCAGGGCTGAAGATGCAGATAGAGTGTTCTGGTAATTTTCCTTCTTTAAGATTTCTCGGATAATAATGACGTTAGTCGGATTGTCATCTACGATTAATATTCTCATTGCCCTCTCCCTTAACGTTTCGGATTATACGATAGAAATCCTTTTCCTACTATTATACTATAATAGCCCTCTGATCAATTGCCATAGAAAAAGGTTCTAAATCTTGAATCTTCCACTATTACTAGGTATATGGAACATTCTTTTAAAACATAGATAAGGAATGAGACGTCTATGGTCTCATTCCTTATCTATGTTTTAAGTCCTATAACGCCTACCCTCGATGCTGTCATAAAGCTGAACTTTCGTTGCTATATCATCAATCTTTTTTAGCGATAACAAGTACTTTGCCTAGATCCAGCTGTTTCTCATAGAATCCAGCCTCGGCCTCCGTGAAACCAAGCGATACAATCTTGGCGCGGAGCTCATCGCCGCGGGACCGGAACAAATTCGCAAAGGCGTCAAACACGCCTTCTTCCTTGATGCCTACGTTATTGGCATCGGATGCATCCACGATCCGACTCGTTTTATCCGAATCATGAGCCAACACATAAATTCGATCATGATCGTAACCGGACTGCCGCAGGTTCTGAACCTCCTGAACCGCTTGTACACCATTCTCAACGACTTTGGCATATGACTTCGTATTGGTAAATTCCATTGTGAAAACCTCCCCTAATAGTGTAAAACCTCAATTTAGGTTATAGTCCATTTGTTATTAACCTTATTTCTTAAGGTTGAAACAACTTCAGTCGCTATAATCGAAAAATAAATCAATTCCTGCAATTTCGCCGGAGTCCCGGTCAATAAACACCTTAAGCGCTTGATGGTTCTCAAGGTACACATCCCCATCCTCCGCTTTGAAATACGGCTTACCCAGAGATGCCCTAATTTGATCGGTTGTCATACCTATACGCTGGTCTTCAACCTGAAAGGATACGGCAGAGGGCTTCACATGAACATATTCCGTGTAGCCGTTGCGGACCCCAACCTCCATATCTTTGTAATCCAGCTTGGTAATTCCGGTCAGCTCTTCATGCTCAATTCGAGCCGGCGTTCCCAGCTTCCGAATGACATCGTGCTTGTTATCCGTTAACGAAATCCCGTTTAAAGTTCCATAGCTCTCCGTAGAGTTGTCGCTGGTTTGTGCTTGTCCAACATCCGAAGCGGCATGAATTATAGGCGGTGGCGACATCCCGGCAGAAGGCTGCGGCTCTGCCACGGCACCCCCACCTCCGGAGTAAATCAAGAGCCCTACCATCAACAGTGCGACATTCCACATGCGACCTCCTCCTTTCTTCAGCTGTCGGAGCTATACCCGGGTTTAGCTTTCTTACGTTTATCTGGCTTTTTGGCGACGGAAGCTGTTCCACAGACCAACCGCTGTATCCACGTAGGCTAACCAGTTCCGACCGCGTGACTTTTCTTCTGCTTCGGTATTCTGATATACCGCATCATAGGATTGGAACGTACGATCCTGAGCCGTCAAAGGCACTTCCGTACGGGCAGGCTGCTCTTTCTTCTGCTCCATCCGGGATTGCTTAAAACGGCTAACCATGCCGGAGGATACCTGCTTCACCGCATAGGTGACCTCGCTTAAAGCTTCTCCCAGATTCTTGACGGTATCCAGCACCGGATCGATCTGTTTCATCTTATGCTGAACATCCACCGTAATATCGTTCGTATTCCGGATGGTCTGCTTCACTTCATAAGTTAATTCGTCCACCGTCTTTTGAACATCCTGAAGGGTTTCGGTTACCTTTTCGAGCGATTGTGTCGCAGCCTTTAATGTCTTGATTAAAAAGAAAACCAGAACCGCAAATGCTACGGCAATAATGGCAACACTGATTTGGGTTAGCATACGTTGTCCCTCACTTTCAAGTATGTTGGTTTCGGATACGCAATAGTTACCCTATCCCCCAGCCCACGAAACAAAGAGATCGCTGCCAATAATGCCATTGTCCTACAGCTTGTTTCATCCCCTGCCGCCCCGGTTAAAGAACACTACGAAGGGCGCTGTTGGCAACGGCTAAGCGGCTCCCTACCGAGCTTCAAATTGGATATGTGCCGTTTCTTGGAGCATCATGAGACTACATGCCTATATCCAATAAAATCGATGAAGAAAGCAGGGTGAATAGGATGTTAAAATGGTCCGTAATTTTTCTAGTTGTTGCACTGATTGCAGGGATCTTTGGCTTCTTCGGCATCGTTGAGGCTGCTGCCAGCATTGCGAAGGTGCTGTTCTTCATCTTCGTTGTCCTGTTTGTGATCTCTCTCTTTACCGGACGCAGACGAAGTATGTGACGCTGTCGCACATACTAAAGCCCATGCATTGAATATACACAGAGGAAATGAAAAAAAGGGTGCCCTCCGTTTGATCAACGGATAGGACACCCCTTTTTTTGCGCTGCGCAAAATCGGATCGGGTTATACGTTCGTTGCTGCAGCCTCCTGATTTTCTGAGGTTTTCGGCTCTTCGGCCGGCTTGGTCTTCTTGATAAAGAAAGCCAGGATGAAGGAAGCGACGCTGATCCATGTCGCAATAACAAAGGCATAGTTAATGCCATAAATGGTTGCTTCATTCCCCAGCTTAAGCAGGTCGGCCTGATTCTTGGGATCAAATAACCCCGATTGCATCAGAGCTTCCCCTTTACTCTCTGCCTGGGTCGACATGACGGTAACTAGAATTGCCGTTCCGATTGAGCCGGAAACCATGCGCAGTGTATTGGACATAGCCGTACCATGAGCGTTCAAGCTCCGCGGGAGCTGATTAAGTCCCGCCGTCTGGATCGGCATCATGAGCATCGACATCCCGAACATCCGGGCCGTATAGATGACCATGATGTGGCTGTAAGACATGGTTTCGGTCAAATTACTGAACTCCCACGTCGTAATGACCGTAATCGCCAGGCCGATAACAGCCAGCCATCTTGCACCAACCTTATCGAAGATCGCTCCCGTAATCGGTGACATGATCCCCATCAGAATGGCGCCGGGAAGCATGAGAAGTCCTGATTCCACCGGCGTGAATCCACGAATCTGCTGAAGATAAATAGGCAGCAGGATCATGCCGGCATACATCGCCATCGTGACAATGACATTGATAAGGGTAGTTAGCGTAAACATATTGTATTTGAATATCCGGAATTCCAGCATCGGATTGTCGGTCTTCATCTCCCGCCATACAAACAGGATGAGGGCAATCGTGCCGACTGCTAGGGTCGTAACAACCGGCGTGCTGGACCAACCGTCATTCCCGGCATCACTGAAGCCGTACAGCAAACCGCCAAAGCCCAGGGTGGACAAAATGATGGCGATCATGTCCAGCTTCGGCCGGCTGACCTCGGTAACATTTTTCAGGAAGAATACCCCGATTAGCGTAGCAATGATCGAGAAAGGCAGGATCATGTAGAACAGGACACGCCAATCATAGTGCTCCACAATATATCCGGAAAGCGTAGGTCCGATGGCAGGAGCAAATATCATGGCGATCCCCATCATCCCCATCGCCTTCCCGCGATTCTCAATAGGGAATATGTTCAGAAATACTACGGTCATAAGCGGCATCAAAATGCCTGCACCGGCAGCCTGAACGAGGCGTCCGGTAAGCAGTAACGCGAAGTTGGGGCTGACCGCGCACAGCAAGGTGCCAATCGTAAACAGCGTCATCGCACTGATGAACAGCTGCCTTGTCGAGAAACGCGCGATCAGATAAGCGGTAACGGGAATTAAGACCCCGTTCACCAGCATAAAGCCCGTGGTCAGCCACTGGGCTACGGTCGGTTTAATGTTCAAATTCTCCATGATGCTCGGCAGAGCAACATTCATCAATGTCTGGTTAAGAATGGCGACAAAAGCGCCAATCATAAGTGCAGCAATGATAGGTCCTTTCTTAACAGGCTCGCCGGGGCGAGCAATGGTATGGGTACTCATGTGCAGTCTTCACTCTCTTTCTAAGTAAAATCATACGTTTAGCATGTTTGTTCTATGTGGACATCTGACCCTGGATGTGCTCAACATTCGTCAAAATTTTGCTGTACAGGACACTCAACTGCTTAACCTCTTCGTCCGTTAGAAAGCCATATAACAAATCGCTTAACTCGGCACGTTTATTGGCCAGCTGCTCGATCAGATTACTCCCGAGCGGCGTAATCTCCAAATGAATGACCCTTCGGTCGGCTGTATCCCTTGTTCGGCGCGCGAATCCGCCCTCGATCAATTTATCGGATATGCCCGTAACCGCACCGCATGTCACATGAATGGAATCGGCCAAGTCCGACAATCTCAATGCACCCTGTTCGTGAAGCATCTCCAAGGCGGTATACTGCGTTCTGCCTAGTTTAGGAAACCCTTCCTTCTGCCACTCATGGTGCACAGTTCGAACCATCTTCTTAAATAGCATCTCCAACTCCAGAATTTCATTCCGCATGGACATGTATTTTTTACACTCCTTCAAAAGGTCCAGCACTTCTTCAATAGAGACCAACCTACTTCGTCTCTATATACTTTAGTACTAAAACATTTATTTCTAAACATTTACTGATTATAGTGGGGGATAATTATAGTGTCAATGTTTACATATATATTTTTTTCATAGTTTTTTTCTGAAAATAACGACTTTTCTCTTGAAAAACACAAAAAAAGACCCAGACTTGGTTTCCTTGTCTGAGTCTTTAGCCGATTCCCTTGCTTTACTTAAACAGCGACGGAATGGACATCCAATCCATCGTAAAGTTCAATTCCAAGCCGTCGGACAGAAACTTCACATTCTTCACAGTTACCAGATCCGGTAAATAGTCCTTGAGCGAAATTTGTATCGGCTCCAGCTGGAACATATTCAAAGGGATCTGGGCTCCCCGAATCGTTGTTGATTCATGCGTCAAGTGAAGATAGCTTCCCTCGGCAGACATCTGAAAGCGCAGCACTGCACCAAAGGGAAGAACCCCCCATTGCCCATTCATATGGGCTGTCATTGTGGTGCCATTCATCACGAAATCAGCACCTGTAATATCGACGCCCAGGTCATGGGTGCTCATATATTTTACCATGTTCTTCTTGCTGAGTTCTCCGACTTCTTCCGTACTCAGCAGCATACGGGTATCCCGATTTGACACCATGGTCATCAACTTGTCCTTGAAATCAACGGATCGGTAGCGCATATCCAGCGATTGTGTAGGATAAACAAACCAGACCAACGCACCGATAATCACAAGCAGAAGGACAAATATACCCAGCAGGAAACGTCCGGCTCTTTTTTTTCGACGTACCATCTAAAGTCCCTCCTCCCATAGGATATCCCTGCGACAACAAGGCTTTTCCCATCTCCAAAGTATATAGGAATCCTTGAAACTTGTCACGATTTGAGAAAGGTACCCAAATTTCTTGATTCAAAACATCCAAATCGTGGTTATTACGATAGTGTGTTAAAATAGTATATTAAAATCATACTTCGGTCCCAAGGAGGAATTATTCCATGAAAAAAACTCTAAGTATTACTGCAGCCCTAGCACTCACCCTGTCCCTGACCGCCGTAGCAAGCGCAGATCCGATTAGCGGGACGGTATCCGAGACTTCTGGGCCGGCTCCCATCTCGACGGAAGAGCCTATTATCAAACCGGAAGAAGTAGTACTGGTGCCTACACCTATGATCGAGATTGCAGAAAGAACCTACTTCTATAACGCTCCAAACGGCGAAAAGCTTGGTGCCTTGGCTCCGCAAAAAATCGACACAACCGGCAATCGAACGGGTGTCGTGCTTGGCGGGGAATGGGTTGAAGTTTATACATGGCTCGGTAAAGCTTGGATTTATGTACATTAATCATGTATGACTGCCGGACTTCATGATTCTTCATGTATCCATGCAGGTTAAATGGCAGGTCAAGATGAACTTGACCTGCCATTTGTATTCGTACCCATCGGTTATCCCCTAGGACGATTCCTTAGGCTCCACGTGAATATGGACGCTCATAATATTGTGAATCTTCTCCATCTGTTCTTCGATACGGTCACTGATCTGATGACCCTCCAGAACACTGATATCCGGGTCTACCTCGATGACAACATCCACCAGTACATGATTGCCGTGAATTCGGGCTTTCATGTCCTTAATCCCCTCGACACCGGGCGTACGGGCAATCGTACTACGCAAGTCCGACAAACGATTTTCATCAAAACCGTCCGTTAAACTATAGGTGCAATCCCTGAATATTTCCCAAGCTGTTTTGCAAATAATGACACCAACCGCTACCGCTGCTACGGTATCCAGCCAGGGCAGGCCGAATTGTGCGCCAATAATACCAACAGCTGCCCCCACACTAACGAGTGCGTCCGATAAGTTATCCTTGGCTGCAGCCATGAGTGCCTGGTTATCGATTCGCTGCGCGAGGTTCCGATTGTACCTGTACACGCCAAGCATCGCCACGGCACAGACACCGGCTACGCCGGCAGACCATAAATTCGGTATTTCCTTGGAACCTTCAAAAAATGAACGAACGGCTTCAACCAGCACTTGGATACCAACGACCGCCATGATAAATGAAGCAACCAAAGCCGCAATCGTCTCCGCTCTTAAATGCCCGTACGCATGATCGGAATCCGGCGGTTTCTGGGAAATTCGCAGTCCGATCAATACGGCGAGCGATGCCACGATGTCCGTCAGGTTGTTAAAACCGTCGGCAAGCAAAGCACTGGATGCGAATAAGTATCCACAAAATATCTTGAACGAGGATAACACGAGGTAGGCGGCAATGCTGATCCAGGCCCCGCGTTCCCCTTGTTTGATGTTATCATAGGCATTCACTTTATTACGTCTCTCCTTTGCTTGTCTTTCGCAGCCGTCAAACGATATCCATCATTATCCATATTTAATCCTAGCAAAGGTCATTCGTGTGGGTCCAGAGAAACATAATTGCTTCGGTCAAAGAACCATGGACGTAGAAAATGGTATTAATCATTGTTACCCTTGCCGGGCGATTTAAAAACGAATAAAATGAGGACAAGCGAACACGAAGAGGAGGGTGATACTATGCCCGAGAATAATGAATCACGTAAAGTGAATTTAGCCGATGCAATCCGGCAAAAGCTGGAACAGAAAAAACAGCAGAATGCGTCCGCGAATAAGCCCGGACAATTCCAAGCCGGTTCAGCGCAAAAAATGAAAAGCCAAAACAACAAAAAACCAAACAACCAGCGTCGTCGTACCGGCGGTTCGTAGAAGAGCCCGTTTCGTGCATAACGCAAAAAATGCTGCACCTCCCATACTTGGAAGGTGCAGCATTTTTTAAATGGATCGGGCGAGATGAAAGCTCACGCCCTCATCCTTCGCCATATCCTATTTTCTTAAGCTTCAACCGGGTACATGCTATCGCGAAGTCCCTTGATCTCTTCACTCTCAAGATACTCGTCATAACTCATACTGCGGTCGATGATGCCATTAGGCGTAATCTCGATAATTCGGTTGGCAATCGTCTGAATGAACTGATGGTCATGCGAGGTGAATAGAATCGTTCCGTCAAAATCGATCAGACCATTGTTAAGTGCCGTAATGGATTCGAGATCCAGGTGGTTCGTCGGCTCATCGAAGATCAGCACGTTCGCGCCGTTCAGCATCATTTTGGCCAGCATGCAGCGAACCTTCTCGCCCCCGGACAGTACGCTTGCTTTCTTCAGCGCTTCCTCGCCCGAGAACAGCATGCGGCCAAGGAATCCGCGCAAGAATGTCTCATCTTGATCCTTGGAATATTGGCGCAGCCATTCCACGAGGTTGATATCAACACCGTCAAAATAGGCAGAGTTGTCTTTTGGGAAATACGCCTGGGTTGTTGTTACCCCCCAGCTGTATTCACCGGCATCCGCCTCGGTTTCACCGGTTATGATCTGGAACAGCGTCGTTTTCGGCATCCCATTCGGTCCAACAAATGCGATTTTGTCGCCTTTGTTTACAACAAAGCTGACATTATCCAGCACTTTTTCCCCATCCATCGACTTGGTGATGCCATCAATCGTAAGCAGCTGCTTGCCCGCCTCGCGTTCAGGTTTAAAATGAAGAAACGGATATTTACGGTTCGAAGGACGAAGATCCTCCAACGTAATTTTGTCGAGCTGTTTCTTACGGGAAGTCGCCTGCTTCGATTTGGAAGCATTTGCCGAGAAGCGTTGAATAAATGCCTGCAATTCTTTGATCTTCTCTTCCTTCTTCTTGTTGGCATCCCGCTGAAGTTCAAGCGCCAGCTTGCTGGATTCATACCAGAAGTCGTAGTTGCCGACATACAGCTGAATTTTACCGAAATCGATATCCGCAATATGCGTACACACCTTGTTCAGGAAGTGACGGTCATGGGATACCACAATAACGGTGCCTTCATAATCCATAAGGAAGTTCTCAAGCCACTGAATCGATTCCAGGTCCAAGTGGTTGGTAGGCTCATCCAGCAGCAGGTTATGCGGACGGCCAAACAAGGCCTGCGCCAAGAGAACGCGTACCTTCTCGTTACCGCTCAGCTCAGACATCTTCTTATCGTGCAGCTCACGTGGAATACCGAGACCGATCAGGAGCGCTGCCGCATCCGGCTCTGCATCCCACCCGTTCAGCTCTGCGAATTCGCCTTCCAGCTCACCCGCACGCATGCCGTCTTCTTCGGAGAAATCGGATTTCGCATACAGCGCATCCTTCTCTTTCATGATGTTATACAGCCGGGCATGACCCATTATAACCGTCTCCAGGACGGGATACTGATCGTATTCATAGTGGTTCTGCTTCAGAACCGCCATCCGCTCATTCGGTGTCATATGAACCTCGCCTTGGTTCGGTTCAATCTCACCGGAGAGGATTTTCAGAAATGTAGACTTACCCGCCCCGTTGGCGCCGATGAGGCCGTAGCAGTTGCCCGGGGTGAATTTTATATTGACATCTTCAAATAGTGCTCGTTTGCCATAGCGGAGCGTTACGCCGCTTGTACTGATCATTAAGCATTACCATCCTTTATCACTATTGGTTTCAGCACATTATAGCATAAGTACGACGGTTATCGAAGCTTCTGGATGATATAAAACGGTTTTAAACAAATATAACCGCCTGCATGCGCCTTTTCTCAAGTATACAGAACCCGACGATCAAAGCCTCTATTTCTAGTTTAATAGAAAAGAGGCTTTTCTATTAATGAAAGAAACCAGTCGGATCAGGTCCCCCTCTCATACGTTATATTATTCTGATATGAAAGGAGGGGCCATAATGGGCAACCAGCTTTGCAATCGCCTGGCTCGGATCATTGGGGGCACAGGAAGCGTCACCAATGGCGCGTGCGTTGTCTCCACGCTGCGGAGGCTAAACGTGAAAATATTGGGACGCCGCAGCCGTTCTCCTTTGACACTGCCTTTCGCGTTATCCTTTGAGTCCAAAGACTCCCGTGGCCGCACGTTGAATCTGGGGGAAACCGTTATCCTGGAAAAAGAAATCAATCCGTTCGCGGCGGAACTGCTGAAGCGCGGAATAAAAGTAACCGCCATTCATAACCATTGGCTTTTCCAGAGCAATCCATTCAAATATATCCACTGGGAATCGATTGACGATCCCGTGCAGTTCGCTGAGAAAAGCGCTGCTGCCGCAAGAGCGGTCGGCATTCTGCCAAAACGCTGACGTTTAGAAGCAACTGAAAATGGGCCCGAAAGGTTATGAACAACCTTTCGGGCCTCTTTTGGCATTCTATGGTGTATGGTGTATGGTGTATGGTGTATGGTGATGGAAATCGCTTGCACGTTTCGGTTATGATGTCACGCTTCTTCGCTCAGGCTGAACCTTGAAGGTCTCTCCGTACTTTAATACGCGAATTCGCTCCTTGGCGATCCCCAGCCGCTCGCGTTCCGCCTCCATCCGATCCAGCGCTTCTCTGGCCGTGTCGTCTGCCAGCTTGAAGGTGCCGTAATGCATCGGGATCATCGTCTCGGCCTTCACATCCTGGAACGCCTGCAGGGCCTCTTCCGGATTGACGTGCTGCGATGTCATGAACCATTCCGGCTCATATGCCCCGATGGGCATCAGCGCAAGGTGAATGTTGAAGCGTTCTCCGATCAGCTTAAAGCCTTCGAAATAACCGCTGTCTCCGGCAAAATACAAATTCGGCGGAAGCAGGCGGGTGCCATCCTCCGATACAGGTTCGTTATTGCATGATGATTCATCGGAAGAAGCCGAATCCACCTTCGCATCCTGCAGGACAGGCTCCATTACGAACCCTCCCCAATGGGATGTATTCGTGTCAAACGGCGTGCGCCGAGTCCAATGCTGTGTCGGCACAAAGGAGAATTTCACGCCCTTGATGGTTGTGGATTCCCACCACTGCAGTTCGATCACGCGGCGAAAGCCTTTGTTGATCATTTTGCGACGCAGACCAACGGGTACAATGATCGTGGTGTCCGCACGGTACAGCTTACGGATCGAGGCAACATGCATATGATCATAATGGGAATGCGAGATCAGAATGACATCGATCGGGGGGATCTCATGAATGGGAAGCCCTGGTTCTCCAAGACGCTTATTAAATCCCATTCTCCGCGCCCATACGGGATCAGTCACGATGTTCAAGCCTTCATATTGGATGAAGAACGTAGCGTGCCCGATCCAGGTAACGGAGGTTTCGTGCCGGTTGCTATGCAAATACTGAAGATCCGGCGTCAGGTTCGGAATGCAGTAAGAATAATCCTTCTTCTTCTGACGACGTTCGTCGCGCCACTGCTTGAATTGTTTAAGTGTTTTATCCGTGCTGACGTTATCGATATTGTTATAGCGAATTTTTGGCATGCAGCCTCCTCCTTCCATTACCCTGTATTTTACCCCGTATTGACCTCTCCGCTCAACTTTGCGCTTGTTGTTCTTTTTACACCGAACGTTTCGTGGCGAAACAACCCGGAATTGCCTTTATCCAGAATCAATCCGATGGATCCTTATACTTGACGACGTAGATCGCCATAAAGGCTACAGCAGCCAGTACGGTGAGCAGCGGTGCTATGAAAATGGCGAAGTCCTCCACTTGCCTCATCCCTTCTTCGCGGATTTGCCGCGAATGTAGTTTGCATCGAACAGAAACAATCGCATCAGCAGGATCAGGGAAGGAACCAATACGCAGAAACCCAGGATAAATGCGGTAATCAATGCGATCGCCATCGTATCGTTGGTTATGCTCTCATGAATATGGATGTAATCATAGAGAATATACGGCAGATGCGAGCGTCCATATCCGTACCAAGCAAAGGCAAATTGGAGCATGACCATAATAAAAGCGATGCCGAGCCGGATTCGTTTCCATACGAGGTACACCGCAATGACAAAGCAGATGAACGACGCGATAAACATCCATGCGATATCCAGCATCTGCCCAAAATGCACCGGATTCTGATGGTTAATCTGGAAAAACGCGAATACCGAAGCCAGGATCGTCGGACCGCTCCATCCCAGCGCATAACCCCGGACCACGCCGAACGCTACCTCATCCCCCGCACGCTGCGCGTAATAGGACAGGAACATCGCCGAGATGTACAGAACGCTCACAAGCGCAAGCAGGATGACCGACCACGTGTACGGATTCGTGAAGAACGTATACCAATGAAGCTCTACCTTCCCGTTATCCATATAGATAATGCCGCCTTCCGAGATGGCCAATATCGTCGACAACGCTGCAGGGATGAGCAGTCCCGTTGCCCCGTAGAGCCCCATATACACGATATTGTTCCCGGTCTGGCTGCCATACGTGTGATAGGCGTAGTAAGCGCCGCGGATCGCCAGCAGCACAAGGGCCAAGCTGCCCGGCACAAGCAAGGCGGTGCCATAATAATACGCAGCATCCGGAAAGAATCCGACAAGTCCGACCACAAAAAAGATCAGGAATACGTTGGTTACTTCCCAGACGGGAGATAAATACCGCTGGATGATGTTATGAATCTTGTTCTCGTGTCCGGTGAGCACGCTGTAATAGCTGAAAAATCCGGCACCAAAATCAATCGAGGCCACCAGCAAATAGCCAAACAGAAATGTCCACAGCACGGTTATTGCCACCATTGCATAGCTCATTTGCGGTCTCCCCCTTCGATTTCGAGTCCCAGCAGCCGGATTTCCTCTTCCGCGCTTTTATTCCGGAACAATTGGCTTAACACGCGAATCGCGGATACGGATAGCACCAGATACAGGATTATAAACAGCACCAGCATCCAGCCGACGCTTGTTGAAGTGGTTGCCGCATCCGATACCTTCATGTATCCCCGCACAATCCACGGCTGCCTTCCGATCTCGGCAAGGAACCAGCCCAGCCATATGGCTGACATCGATAGAGGCCCCAAAGCCAATATACTGAGCAGCAGCCATTTTGGATAAGGCCTTTTGCCAGGAAGTTTCTTTCGGAACATATACAGGAGCGGAATCAGAACGATCACGGCGCCGCTGGTCACCTTTAGATCGAAAAAATAATGCACCGACATCGGCGGTCTCTCATTCTCCGGAAACTCATTCAGTCCAATGACCTCCGTGCTGGGACTGTTTCCCGCCAATATGCTTAGCGCGTACGGAATCTTCAATGCATACTTAATCTCGTTATTCTCATCCAGAAAGCCGCCGTAAATGAGCGGGGCTTGCCTCATCGTTTCAAAATGCCACTCGGCCGCCGCCAGCTTCTCGGGCTGGTATTTAGCCAGAAATTTGCCGGAGAAGTCTCCGATCATCACGGTGGCCACAGCAAAAACAAAGGTCGACACGACGGTGAGCTTCAGCGCTTTCTTAAAGTAGATGTGCTTGCTTCCCCGCAATATACTGAAAGCGGCTATGCTGGCCAGCGCAGCGGCGCTTGTCGTAAAAGCTGACGCCAGCACATGGCTCACCTTGGTCGGCGTCGCCGGATTGAACATGGCCACGAACGGATTCACATTCGTAAATACCCCATCCACCAGCTCGAAGCCCTGGGGCTGATTCATAAACGCATTCATGCTCGTGATAAAAAACGCTGACGCGGAGGAGCCGATCGCCACGGGAATAAGCAGCAGCAGATGGGTCCATTTATTTTTGAATCGATCCCATGTATAAAGATAAATGCCTAGAAAGATCGCCTCCACAAAAAAAGCAAAGGTCTCCATGAACAGCGGCAGCGCAATGGCTTTACCGGCGACGCGCATAAAGGTGGGCCATAACAAGCTGAGCTGCAGGCCGATGGCGGTACCTGTCACGACGCCGACGGCCACCGTAATCACATATCCCCGCGCCCAGCGCCGGGCAAGCAGCGTATAATGGTTGTCCCCTGTCCGAATCCCCCTCCATTCCGCCAGAGCCAGCATAATCGGAATCCCCACGCCGATGGTTGCCAGAACAATATGCACAAACAGGGTCAAGCCGGTCAGGATCCGGCTCATCAGTACGGGATCCAGTGAAGACATCAGGTTCACTCCTCGGTTTCTTTATCCAAAATGTTCCATATAACGCAGATACCCTTTCACGGCACCGTATAGCATAATGGCCGCAACAATAAAGCATAGAATCGCAAGCTTTCGCTCCTGCTTCCTGTGCATCCGTTAGCCTACCCTCCTTCAGAAGTTGTTAAAAAAGTCCGCTTTTGATAAGAAAACCTCTATCGAGGCCACTTCAAGGATGAGCGACCGCGATGCTTAGGTAGGTTTTCTTGCGATACTGAATTTCATCAGTTCCACTGATAACTCATAAATTCTATATCTAACACGAAGCGGATCAGGAAGCCGCTCGGCATCGAATCTTGGGGGCGGCCCTCTAACATGTGATTCTTTGAAAACCCAAATGCTTTACAATCCCATCATTATCAGTTTTACAAACCTTTCCTCTTTTTATCCAAAGTCCGGTCATTTTGTTTGAATCCTTGCCATGATGTTTTTTCCGGCATGGAAAAGAGGTACAATAAGAGGATAAGGAGGCGAGATAAACCCATGAAAATTACATTTATTGAACCAACCCCGAGCCCGAACTCCATGATGCTTCGTCTTGACGAAACGCTGGAGCCCGGGATTCGAAGAACATATACACTGGATAACGAACGGTCGGCTCCCCCCTGGATCAGGCAGCTGCTCCATATCCCGGGCGTAAAGAGCGTTTTTCATACCCTTGATTTCATCGCGCTCGACCGCAAAGGCAGCGCTGATTGGCCTTCCATTCTGGGCGCCGTTCAGGAAATATTCGGTCAGGAGGGGCTTGCCGCCGGACTCCAAGAAAATGCGGAAGATTTTGCTTTTGGAGAGGCTCAAGTGTTCGTCCAGTATTTTCGAAATATACCGATGCAAATCCGTGTCAAAAGCGGGAATCAGGAAGAACGCATCGGTCTGTCAGAGCGCTTCGCCAAAGCGGTGGCCGCCGTCGGAACCACGACACTCATCAAGGAGCGCAAGCTCAAGGAGTACGGCGTGCGCTACGGCCAGCTAGCTGACATCGCCCGTGACGTAGAGCAGGAGCTTGAAGCTGCCTTCCCGCAGGAGCGCCTCGATAAGGTCGTTGCCCAAGCGATTGCCCACGGTGCCAGCGACGAGGATTTCGTCGAGCAGCGCCGGAAGCTGACCGACGAGGAAACCGAAGCCGCGCTGCAGGATGAGGACTGGCGCGTCCGTTATGCTGCACTGGATGCACTGGAGCCAACGGAGAAACACATTCCGCTTCTCCGCCAAGCCCTTCGGGATCCGAAGATGCAGATCCGCCGGCTCGTCGTTGTGTACTTGGGCGATCTGCGCACCCCTGAAGCGATGGAGCTCCTGTATGAAGCCATGCGCGACGAAACACCGGCCGTTCGCCGTACCGCAGGCGATACGCTGTCCGATATCGGCGATGCTGCCGCTACCCCGGTCATGATCGAATCGCTCAAAGACAGCAGCAAGATCGTACGCTGGCGTGCAGCCCGCTTCCTGTATGAAGTAGGCACCGAAGAAGCCCGCTCCGCTCTGGAGGAGGCTGCCAATGATCCGGAATTCGAGGTTAGTCTGCAGGCACGAATGGCACTGGAGCGCATCGAATCCGGCGAAGAAGCAGCCGGAACCGTATGGCAGCAAATGGCCAAACGGAATCAATCGTAATTGCATCTGCGGAACTGCCTTAGAACCGTAAAATTTAACCATTGCTTCTTACATGGAATGTGATTTATACTAGGACTCTCTTGTTAGAATTGAATATACAGATAGCCTCATCATTCCAAGATGAGGTAGAGGTTGCAGACATGATCAGTAGTTGTGCCGAGGCGAAGAGAAGCCGGTGAAGCACAGTGAAAGGCATGAATGCCGAAGTGCAGGGTATACTCTTGTATCCTGTGCTGGGGCCGTTGTCGAAAGAGACGGAACTGTCACGGGGATTTCCCCGTGTTGTGCTATCTTCATGGAGGGTATGATGCGGATACGATAAAGACCGCAGGTATAGGACCTGCGGTCTTTTTGTTCTAACAGGGTATATTGTAAATATCATTTCTTAATGTATAGAAGGAGTGTTCGATCTTGAATCGCAAAAAAGCACCGGCTGCTTCGCTCAAGCAGAGCTTTAAAGCCCGTCATATGACAATGATCGCCCTTGGCGGATCGATCGGTACCGGCCTCTTCCTGGCAAGTGGAACGGCCATCGCCTCTGCCGGCCCAGGCGGAGCGCTTATCGCCTATGCCGCGGTTGGCCTCATGGTTTACTTTCTGATGACCAGCCTCGGCGAACTCGCTACGTATCTTCCGGATTCCGGCTCATTCAGCACCTACGCCTCCCGGTTTGTCAGCCCCGCCTTCGGATTTGCCGTCGGCTGGAACTTCTGGTACAACTGGGCCGTTACCATCGCCGCCGAACTCGCAGCGGCGACGGTTATTATTAAATTCTGGTTCCCGGACAGCCCGTCATTTCTGTGGAGTCTTCTGTTCCTGGCGATTATGTTCGGCTTAAACTTTCTATCCGCCAAAGGATATGGCGAATCGGAATATTGGTTTGCTATCATTAAGGTGGCAACCGTCATTATCTTCCTCATCATCGGGGTCATGATGATCTTCGGTATTCTTGGCGGTGAAGCCGTTGGATTCACTAACTTTAGTCTAGGCGACGGGCCGGTACACGGCGGGTTCTTCGCGCTTGTCGGTGTGTTTATGGCTGCAGGCTTCTCCTTCCAGGGAACCGAGCTGATCGGAGTCGCGGCCGGCGAGAGCGAAAATCCGAGAAAACACGTCCCTAAAGCCATCCGTCAGGTGTTCTGGCGCATCCTGATCTTCTATATTTTCGCTATTTTTGTCATCGGCATGCTGATCCCTTACACCCATCCGAGCTTGCTTCAATCCGGGGTCGACAATATCGGTGTCAGCCCATTCACCTTGGTGTTTGAGAAAGCCGGCCTTGCGTTTGCGGCTTCCGTAATGAATGCGGTCATTCTCAGCTCCGTGCTGTCGGCAGGAAACTCGGGGATGTATGCCTCAACCCGTGTCCTATATGCCATGGCGAAGCAAGGAATGGCTCCGAGATGGCTGAGCCGGCTAAACAGCCGCGGCGTACCGGTTGCCGCCCTAATCGTAACCTCTGCCGTAGGCATGCTGGCCTTCCTGGCCTCCTTCTTCGGCGATGGCGTAGTCTACGTGTGGCTCCTGAATGCCTCCGGAATGTGCGGATTCATTAACTGGCTGGCCATTGCCGTGAGTCATTATCGCTTCCGCAAAGCTTACGTCGCCCAAGGTAAAGACCTGAAGGAGCTGCCATTCCGTGCACGCTGGTTCCCCTTCGGTCCCATCTTCGCCTTCCTGCTCTGTCTTGTTGCCATTATCGGTCAAGGCAATTTCAGCGGGGAGATCGATTGGTTAACGATCATTGCCACTTATGTCAGCATTCCGTTGTTCCTCTCCATCTGGTTCGGCTACCGCTTGATTAAGAAGAGCCGCATCGTACCATTGGACGAGTGCGATTTGAGCACGAACGTTAAATAAGTTAAATCAGACATACCAAAAGCAGCTTCCCTCCCATACTTGGGAACGGAAGCTGCTTTTTTGGATACGGACATATTACCAAATGATCTGCACTCTAAGATCACCTGTGTTCTCAAACGCATGATGATAGTATTTGATAGAGCCGAGATTGCTCTTCATCTGCACTTGCTGGAGCACATTTACAAGCTCTCGCTCGCTGCCGTCAAACCGGAACACCAGCTTCCGGCTGCCTTCAGCCTTTGCAGCTTTAACCAGTGGTTGGAGCTTTGCGTAGGAGCTGACGATGGAACGGGCATCATAGAGCTGATATTCCAAATCCCGCTTCAATTGTTCGTATACTTCGGTTCTCGAACGATCCTTCGCAGCTAGCCCGGCCAGCGTGTTGCGGTAAAGCGTGCTCGCCTTCGGATAAGATTTCACCCAGGTATGATCGCGGCCCATCTGTTCATCCGTCCGGAGATAGTACGTATAGGATACCTCGTTGTCGCGATCCGGCACGGGATCGTTCCACGTCGTGTCCAGATGGTACCATTTGCCGTCCAGAAGAACCAGATTCCAGGCATGAAGCTGGCCCTGCGGATTATCGGAGGCATAAGCCGTGCCCTCTACGATTTTGTTCTGGATCCCTGCTCCCTTCAGCAGTTTATGCGTTAACAGGGAATAGCCCTGGCATACCGTGCTTCCGGTGTAGAGTCCGTCATAGGCCGTATATTTTGTAAGCGTGGTATCATACTTCAAGTTCCGGACAACCCAATCGTGGATGGCTTTCACCTTCTCATGATCATTCATGCCCGGCTTGATGATCCGCTTCAAAATGCTGTCGGCATTCTGGTTCACGTAGTTTGTCTGCTCCGCAGTCTCGCGGTAACTCAACCGAACGGTAACATTGGCGGAACTGGATGTCCCACGATAGTCGTAGCTATAGCTAGCGATGGTGTAGTGAATATAAGGATCACTGGCCATCGCCTGATCAAGTGCATCTTTAAGCTGCGATTTCAGCGATTGGGTCTCTCCCTGGTAAACAAAACGCACCGTCGATTGCCTGTCGCTCATAGCTGTCAGCAGCTTCTGTTGAATCCCATCGACCGACTTCACGACCGCTTTGTTGGAGGTGGCATAGACATCACTGAGATTAGCTGGTTCAGGTACTGCTGCAACGGTTACCGCCAAAGACCCTATGAACAGTAATTTAACGATTGTTCCTCGGCTTCGTTTCATCGGTACACCCGCCCTTCATCTTCCTCATCCGTATGCACCATTATTGTAACACATAACATCAGGGCTTATGGGTTCTAGTTTTGTCGACCGGGCACGAATATCAAATGCTACCAATAAAATGAGGACAGGAAAGAATCGCTGCGTCCCGCCAGCTTCGACATGCGGACGAGTACCTCTGCAGCTTCCGCTCGCGTCACCTCACGCTCCGGCAAGAACTTGCCATCAACCGCCGGGAGAAGCCCCAGCTTGAGGGCGATCAGGGCTGCGCCTTTGTTAGTAATGGCGTCGGCATCCGATATTCCCTGCACATCGGTTGGCAGGATAAAGGCTTTGGACAGCTTTTCGTAATTCAGAATACGGGTCAGCGAGCTTGCCAATTCATCCCTTGTCAGCTTGCGGTCCAGCTGCAGCGGGCTGTCCGGATCATAAGGAATCCAGTTCTGCCCGATCAGCACCTGAATGGCCTGATAATACGGATGATCCGGCTGCAAACCCGCGTATGGATCCATGGTAGATCTTCCATACACCTGCTCGTAGGACGGACTCACCGATGCCGCCACCAGCTGATACCATTCGCCAAGGGTAATTTGGCGATCCGGGTATACCTTTCCGTCCTTGTCCGGAACCAACACCCGATATTGCACCAGCTCCTTAAGAGCCGCTTCCGCATCATGCCCCGCCGCATCGGTAACCGCCGGAATATCCTTGCGGCTCATTTCAGGCGTAATATCGCGCCATTCTCCGTTCTTGGCATCCAGCGGTACCGCAATGCCGCCATAAACCGCCTTTTTGTGTGTCGGATAATAAATCAGCTTAATGAAAGGCTTCATAATCTCATTACCGTTCATTGCGTAACCGCCGTAGTAACCATATTTCAGCTTCAGCTCAATCTCTTCCAGATATTTAGCTTTTGCCTGCTCCGCACTGACGGCCGGCTTTGCGTCCGTTGGCAGCTTGGACAGGACAGCTTCGGAATTCACACTAAAGCCCTGGATTTGCCCGTCGGCCTCAATCGTGAGATTCAGGGAATCACCCATGACGCGAATATCACCGACATAGCGCTGAAATGAAAATTGATAATTAAGGGTTTTAGTGTCTTTGCCCATTTTATCAACGGATGTCAACTTCCATTCCTCGGCAGCATTCGGCACCAGCCTGCTTACCGTCTCGAATGCGAGATTCTGCGCAGCCTGCTTCGAAATCGGGCTCTTCACTTCCGGAGCACCGGTTCGGTCAAAACGATATCGGTTGTAGGAGTAAATTTGTCCGGTCTTGGCGTCCACCTCTGCGGATACCATCTCCCCTCCGCCCATGGCGGAAAGATGGTTCTCGCCCCATCTTATATTCCACGTCTTGATCTCATTATTGTTCCATCTGGTACCCAGTGACTTGGATTCTGTCTTCAAGCCGGACGGGAGTTTGATCTGCGATTCCACCCATCTGGCTGCTGCATCTCCGCCAGCAAATGGAGCCGTGATTGGCTTGAAAATCTCTTTGGACAACGGAATCGTGCCGTTCTCAATCGAGGTATACTCACTTTCTTCCCCCGAAAAACTAATGAACTTGCCTGTATTGGCATCCATTGAATTCGCTGATTGATCATTAGGTATGTAACCTAAGAAATAATTGCCTTTGGCGTTGTTATATAAATGATCAGGTACATAAGCCAAGGAGACCTGGAACTGATCCTCAAACAATTTACGAATGGAGGCCTCATTCAATTTCGGTGTGGATGAAGGAAACTCTTCATTGACTTGATTGCGGGAATAGTTAATGGTATTGCCCTGTCCGTCCAGCGTGATCGAAATGCTGTTCACATCCGATTCAATTCCGTTCACCGAGGTCTGGAAATAAAAATCAAACCGCGGCGGACTGAACAGCGCCGTCTGCATCCCGAGATAAGCCTCATTCTCCTTAAGCTCGCTGGCCTTCAGATCCGATACATGGCTGCCGATCCATTTCAGCGCCTTCTCCTTGGCTGCTTCACGGGTTATCAGCGGTTTGTCGCTACCATGGTTCAACAAGGAACGAGGGATATAAATGTTAATAAGTTCACCCGTGACCGCATTGACCTGGGCATTGAAGCCCGAGCTTGTGTTCCCTTTGGTCAATTCCATTTGCAGATCCCAAGCAAGCGCGCTCGATCTCATGCCATCATTCTCCAAGAACTGCACATTCGATACTTTCACGTTCTTTAGCTCCGGGAAAGCCTTCTTGATGATGTCTTCCGCCTGCTTGGACGAAATTTTTGCACCCTTTGGTATTTCGTTATCCGTTACACCTTCCGAACCGGTGTTATCGCTGCTAGTCACGGCAGTTACCGTATCAGTTACAGCGACTCCGCTGCCCGGAACGGAATTGTCTCCCCACACCGGCTGCGCCAAACATAACATAGCTGTAGCCGTAACCGCGCACACGGTCTTTTTTACCCTTACCTTCTTCTTACCTGATGGATTCACTTGATTCGCTCCCTTCCATTACTTGAACCTAACCATGCCTTACTTACACATGATGATATCCTTAACAAGTGACTGTACACGGCAGCAATGACATAACCAAGCTACCTAAATAATACCATAACTTGTCTATATATTCCTTATGTAGTAAGCTTCGAAAACATAACCAACATGGTTAAGGATGAACAAAGTGTAACTATTTCGATCCCGCTTCTTACGAATAGGAATTCCCTATGGAACACGCTAACCAAGCTGCGCAGCTTCAACAAAAGCCGCGGTACGACGCCTGATCTCCTCCATATTTCCGGACGCGAGCGCATCCTTCGGGAGCAGCGCGCTGCCTAAACCAACCGCAACTGCACCTGCATTAAAATAATCCGCAAGATTATCCAGCGTAACGCCGCCCGTGGCAAGCAGCGGAATGTGATTCAGCGGGCCCTGAAGCTCCCGGATAAATGACAAGCCCAGGCTGGCCATGGGAAACAGCTTCACGATCTCGGCGCCGGCTGCGTACGCCGCAACGATCTCCGTAGGCGTCATCGCCCCAGGCCATACATCAATTCCTTGCTCCAAAGCATATTCGATGACGGAAAGATCCGTGTTTGGCGAGATCAGAAATTGCGCTCCGGCGGAGACCGCCTCCTTCGCCATCTCCACATCAAGCACGGTTCCCGCGCCTATATATACAGCGCCGTCATACCGAGCACGCCAATCCTGGATCATATGTAAAGCGCCTTTCGTATTCATGGTCACTTCCATGAACCGAATTCCGCCTTGGGTCAACCCTTCTCCTACGAAGTCGGCCTGTTCTCTCGTAATGCCTCGCACGATGGCAACGATTTTCTCGCGTTTGAGCTCAGCTGTCAATTTCATTGTCTTCCCCCCATTTCTATTTACACTTCCGGCACGTTCCTAAATCGCATATGCTGCAACTTCAACCTGCTTCAAGTATATGCGGTCCACAGCGTTCACGCAAAAAAAGCAGGCCGGGAAACCTGTATTCCCGACCTGCTCTTCTATAGGGTTATCCCCGGAATCCGGACAGCTCTGCGCCAAGTTCACGCGTTGCTCCGTATACGCTTTGATAGAGTCCAAACAATTGGTCATAAGCTTGAACCGCCTGCGGATTGGGAGAATACGAGCGTGCCGGCCGCAAAAACGCCTTCGCGCAGTCCTGAAGGCTTGGGAACCAGCCGCAGCCGTAGGCTGCGAGCATCGCCGCGCCCATAGCCGGGCCCTGTTCGCTCTCCAGCTTCACGATTTCAGCGTTGAACACGTCCGCCTGCATTTGCAGCCACGTTTCGTTCTTGGCGCCGCCCCCGATGGAAATGACGCGGTCGATCCGCTTGCCGGATGAACGAAGAATATCGATGGATTCACGGAGAGAGAACGTGATTCCCTCGAGTACCGAACGTGCAAAGTGAGGCAGCTTATGTCCCGCATCCATTCCGATAAAGCTGCCGCGAATGGTTGCATCCGGATGCGGCGTGCGTTCACCGACGATATACGGCGTGAACAGCAGCCCTCCGCTGCCAGCCGGGATGCTTCCGATATCGCTTAACAGCGCATCAAAGGAGACATCCGGCGCAAAGGTATCCTTGAACCAGGTCAGGCTGTATCCCGCAGCCAGGGTCACGCCCATGATATAGTAAGCATCTTTCTCGCCATGATTAAAGAAATGGACCTTGCCTTCAAAATCCACCTCGCGACGCTCCTCATAGGAGAGTACCACGCCCGATGTACCAATGCTGCACATCGTCTGCCCTTCTTCGAGAATCCCTGCGCCGATGGCGCCGCAGGCGTTGTCCGCACCGCCAGCAAATACCTTCGTATTTGGCAGCAGAGCGGCTTGCTCGGCGATCTCAGGGAGCAAGGTGCCGCACTGATCGAAGGATTCGACCAGCGGCGGGCATAGGGTGTGCGGCAGCTGGAAGGCATCCAAAATGTCGGTGCTCCAAGACTTGCCCGCCACATCCAGCAGCAGCGTTCCGGCTGCATCGGAATAGTCCATTGCGCATTGCCCGGTCAGGCGGAAACGTACATAATCCTTAGGCAGCAGGAACAAGGCAGCCTGTTCGAGCAGCTCCGGTTCAAACTCCTGCACCCATAGAATCTTGGGCAGGGTGAAACCTTCCAGCGCGCGATTGCGTGCAATCCCTAGCAGCTTCTCCTGCAGGGTCTCCTCGATACGACGGCATTGCGCCGTTGTGCGCGTGTCATTCCACAGTATGGCCGGCCGCAGCACTGCACCCTCACCGTCTACCAAGACCAGACCATGCATCTGGCCTGAGAAGCTTAACCCCTCAACCTCGGATGGGTCAATGTTGTTTCTGCTCATTAATTCCCGTAACGACAATACCGTTTTGTCGACCCAATCCTCCGGTCGCTGCACGCTGTAACCCGGTTTCGGCTGGCTCAGCGGATACGACTCCGAATGCTCGGCGACAACCTTGCCGCTTGGGTCCACCAGCACGGTCTTCACAGCACTGGTCCCCAAATCAACTCCGATAACGTAACTCATCTATATCCTCCTTCGTCTCCTCATGAACCGAACATGAAAACATCGTTGGCACTTCCCCCGGCCGCACGATGCGTGATCCGAGGTATGCTTGGATGGCTGTCGACCATAGCTCGCTATAGTTTCCTGATTGAAATAAGTACACCGGCTTCCCTGGAGGGAGCCGGTGAAGGTTTGGATTTCATGGTACAAGCGCTAAAGAGAGTATCGATTAATTTGCAAGAATATACTGATTCAGAATCGCTTTCAGCATTTCTTGACGTCCGGATTCGTTCTTGCGCGGGGACTCGTTGTTCAGGGCGTACTCTGCAAGGGAAGCCAGTGTAGCCTTGCCGGATACGATGTCTGCGCCAATGCCTTCGTTAAAGCTACTGTAGCGCTTCGCGATGAAGTCCTCGAATACGCGGTCTTCGATCAGCTTCGCTGCCACTTTCAAGCCTTTTGCGTAAGTGTCCATACCCGCGATGTGCGCATGGAACAGATCTTCCGGCTCGAAGGACGGGCGGCGAACCTTCGCATCGAAGTTCACGCCGCCGCGGCCGAGACCGCCGTTCATCAGCACTTCGTACAGCGTCAATGTCGCGTCGTAGATGTTAACCGGGAATTCGTCCGTATCCCATCCGATGAGCATATCGCCTTGGTTCGCATCGAGGGAACCGAGCATGCCGTTGATGCGTGCTACGCGAAGCTCATGTTCAAAGGTATGACCGGCGAGCGTGGCGTGGTTGGCTTCGAGATTCAGTTTAAAGTGCTTGTCGAGGCCGTATTTTTGCAGGAATGCAATTGTTGTAGCCGCATCAAAGTCATATTGGTGCTTGGTTGGCTCCTTCGGTTTAGGCTCGATCAGGAATTGGGCGTCAAAGCCGATTTCCTTCGCATAATCCACCGCCATATGGAACAGGCGTGCCAGGTTATCCAGTTCAAGGCCCATATCCGTGTTGAGCAGGGTCTCATAACCTTCGCGGCCTCCCCAGAACACGTAGTTCTCGGCGCCGAGGCGTTTGCCGACTTCAAGGCCTTTCTTTACTTGGGCTGCCGCATGAGCGTACACGTCCGCGTTGCATGTAGTGCCCGCACCATGCATGAAGCGTGGGTTCGTGAACATGTTCGCCGTGTTCCAGAGCAATTTCTTGCCTGTGGATTTCATGTGGTCTTCAATCGAATCCACAATCGTATCGATGTTGCTGTAGAACTCGCGCAGGCTGCTGCCCTCAGGCGCAATGTCCACATCGTGGAAGCAGAAATACGGAAGATTCATTTTCTCCATGAACTCAAAGCCTGCCTCAACGCGTGCTTTGGCGAGGTCCATGCCGGAGTAGCTGCCCCAAGGGCGAACCGCAGTGTCAGCGCCGAACGGATCCGAACCGCCTGCAGTCAATGTATGCCAGTAAGCCATGGCGAAACGGAGATGCTCTTCCATCGTTTTGCCGGCCACTACTTCTGTCGGATTATAAAATTTAAAAGCATAAGGGTTGGTTGATTGGCTGCCTTCGTACTCGACTTTGCTAATGTTGTTAAAATAGGCCATGAATAAATCCTCCTATACCTTGTTAAGGTGTGGTTAACGCTTACAAGGTTATCCTAACACAGGATTTCTACTTTGTCTATTGGTTAAACAAAGTTATTGCCTTACAACTTTTTCAAAATCGGTGACACCTGCTGTTAGGATTATTTCTACAAAAGATCAACGCATCTCTGTTTGGCTCACTGCCTAGATTTCCTGCAAATTCATATTTAAATGTTATGACGATGGAAACCCCGGACAAAAGATTAACGCGCACCCGGGCAGCGTTACGGGCTGTTGCAATTTCCGGGCTTTGCCCCTAGACTATGAGCATATCAAGTCTCCAAAACTTATCATGATCAGGAAGCAAGACTAAAAGGATGAATACACATGGCGAATATTACCGGTGACCAGGCTCTGGTCAAAAAAATAAATACTTCGATTATCCTCGATACGATACGTCAGTACGCCCCTGTCTCCCGAGCGAAAGTCTCCAAGCTAACCGGACTGAACAAGGCCACCGTATCCAATCTCGTACAGGAGTTGTGCAGCAACCACCTGGTCCAGGAGATCGGACCCGGCGAATCCAGCGGCGGCAGGAAACCGCAGCTGCTGCTGTTTAACGGACAAGCCGGTTATGCCGTCGGCGTGGAGCTGCGCGTCAAGCAAATGACCGCCGTGCTTACAGATCTGGAAGGCAAGATCCTTGCCGAAGAAGATACCGCCCTTGGAGGACATGACGTGGAGTCGGTGACGCGGCTGATGGTTGGTCTGATTCATGGCCTGATGCGGCAGGCCCCTCCCTCCCCGTATGGGATCATCGGGATTGGCGTAGGCGTCCCTGGGATGGTGGACGGTGACGGCACCGTCCTCTTCGCTCCCAACCTGGGATGGGACATGGTGCCGCTGCAGAAGCAGCTCGAGCAGGAGCTCGGACTTCCCGTAACCATCGACAATGAAGCAAACGCAGGTGCCCAGGGCGAGCTGCGCTTCGGAGCTGGCCGGGACGCCCGCCATCTTCTCTATATCAGTGCCGGCAGCGGTATCGGTTCCGGCATTATCATCAATGGCGAGCTCTATAAGGGAGCCCGCGGATACGCTGGCGAGAGCGGCCATATGTCCATCGAAGCCGATGGACTGGAATGCACCTGCGGCAACCGCGGCTGCTGGGAGCTGTATGCCTCGGAGAAATCTTACGACAGCAAGGGTGCCGCTCTCCCGTCCAGGCGGACATCCGAGCTGATTCACCATGCAGAGCGAGGCCATGAGGAGAGCATCCGGCATTTTGAAGAGCTTGGACGTTATCTCGGTGTCGGCATTACCAATCTTGTCAACGGATTCAATCCTCAATCCGTCATTATCGGCGGTCCGCTGTCCGACGCACGGGCCTGGATTGAGGATACGCTGCGACAGGTCGTAGCCCAGCGCACGCTTCCTTACCATCGTGAGCTGATGGAGATCCGGTTTGCCGAGCTGGGCAGCCGCTCCACCCTGATCGGCGCGGCTTACTCCGCCATCTCGCAGTTTCTGGGGCCGATACGAGTCTCCATGCCGATTCATTAAAATTGACGATATTTTGTCGTAATTAACACCCTGCATATTAAGGAAAATCCCGCGATTTTCCGCTATAATTAATCTCGTCCTGTAATTTAAATCACGGTTCTCCTCATGGAGATGCTGTGTGATCGTTATACTAAAGGGAGAGGAAACGCTCAAATGACCTATGTAAGCACTGCGGAAATATCGCCGGAAATGTTTGTGACCGTATTGCTGTTTCTCCTAGTTATCGCACCTTTGTTCAGTCTCGCCATCATGCGTTTTTTTCAAGGCAAGAAAAAAGCCGGCTTCATTCTCATCGGCTCCGGCGTGGCAGCTTACGTCGTATTCCAGATCATCATGAGTCTGTTTTTTAGCAAGTGAACACGATCTGAGCGTACGTTTGGCAGCATATCTCGGCAAACAAAAAAGCTCCTTCCCGGAAATCAGGGAAGGAGCTTTTTATCATAAGCAAGCAATTGGCTTGCCATCATGCTGGTTAGATTAAGCTTCGGGGTTCAACGCTTTGTTGAACTGGAGCTTATTCATGCCAAGAATGCGGTGCTCGCCGATGATGGTGAGCGGTACTGCGCGAACGCCCATATCCCATACTTGCTGCGCGAATTCGTCGTTTTGCTCGATGTTTCGCTCTTCAAATTCGATGCCTTGATCGGACAAGAAGCCTTTTACTTGTTTGCAGTGCGGGCAGTTATTTGAAGTATATACAATCACATTTTCCATGGTTGATCAGTCTCCTCTACTCATGATTAGGCTCTGCTTAAAGCCCGTTCGATCTCTATCTATCAGTTTACAACACAACAGCGTTGTGTTCCAAGCTCTCGATATATTTCTCCGCATCCATAGCTGCCATACAGCCGCTTCCTGCCGCGGTGATCGCTTGTCTGTAACGGGTATCCTGCACGTCGCCGCAAGCAAATACGCCTTGGATATTCGTCTCGGATGTTCCCGGGGTCGTTACGATATAACCGTTCGGATCCGTTGTAATGTTTCCGCCGAGGAAACCGGTGTTCGGATGATGACCGATGGCCACGAATACGCCGCTGACTGTAATCGTCTCCTCTTCGCCAGTTTCATTATTGAGCACTTTGATCCCTTTGACGCCTGTCTCGTCCGCGATGACTTCCTGCGGCGTGCGGTTCAGGGCCCATTCGATTTTCTCGTTAGTTCGGGCGCGGTCCTGCATGATTTTCGATGCACGAAGCTCCTCCCGACGGTGTACCAGTGTTACTTTGGATGCAAAGCGGGTCAGGAAGTTCGCTTCCTCCAGCGCGGAATCGCCGCCGCCGACAACAACGATCTCTTTGCCGCGGAAGAAGAATCCGTCGCATGTTGCGCAGGTACTTACGCCGCGTCCTACATTATCCTGTTCTCCAGGAATGCCGAGATATTTGGCCGTTGCGCCCGTAGAGATAATCAACGTTTCGGCAATTACCTCGCCCATACCGTCTACGTCCAGCTTGAACGGACGCTCTCCGAATTCCACGCTGTTCACCCAGCCTGTACGAAATTCTGCGCCAAAACGTTCAGCCTGCTGACGCATATTGTCCATCAGCTCAGGACCCATGATGCCTTCGGGAAAACCCGGAAAATTCTCAACTTCGGTTGTGGTGGTCAGCTGTCCGCCAGGTTGCGGACCTTCAATTACGAGCGGGCTCAAGTTGGCACGGGCCAGATAGATTGCAGCCGTAAGGCCGGCAGGGCCTGTGCCTATAATAACGGATTTGTACATATCGTTTCCCTCCTATATATGGAACGCTTAATTATAATCATTATAAATTAATATTAATTATGGTTATATCGGGGCCGTCTGTCAATATGTCACATCACATCCCATTCCAAAATATTGTTAATCCATTCTTCATAAATCGAAATGCAATCCAATATATCGGGGAAATGAACTTCTTTCTCCCAAGAAGGCGGCGATCTTTTCGACCTGGAAACGCTTACTTTGCAAACAATCGTACGCAGAGAGAGGGTTATATGAATTTAAGGGCACCGCAAGACTCCCCCGCTCTTTTAACGAAAGGAAGATGAATGTTTGATGAAAAAAAGAA
Organism: Paenibacillus sp. p3-SID867; assembly: GCF_025142895.1. Classification (NCBI taxonomy): domain Bacteria; kingdom Bacillati; phylum Bacillota; class Bacilli; order Caryophanales; family Paenibacillaceae; genus Paenibacillus; species Paenibacillus sp. p3-SID867. The sequence continues at coordinate 145,169 of NZ_JAMBDM010000012.1, read as the reverse complement.
CAGCCCTGGCAGCGAGTCCTTGCATGCCGAACCTAGCAGCGTAGAGCTTGGGAGAAATCGAGATCGGCCACGGCCATTGAGGGCGAAACTCGGCAACTACAAAAATCCCCCTGCACTCGCCATGCGAAGTCAGGGGGACTTTTAACACAAGATACAGATTCGATTTAACGGTTGGTGCGCAGCAGACGAAGCCCGTTCAGTATCACCAGAATGGTGCTTCCTTCGTGACCGATGACACCCAGCGGCAGCGCAACGCCTTGAATGAAATTAGCTGCAATCAGCGTCAAAATCACGGTGATGGCAAAGATCATATTTTGCTTCACGATACGCTGAACCCGGCGTGCCACCTTGACGGTGCCGGCAATTTCATCGATATTGTCATTCATCAGCACCGCATCCGCTACCTCCAGCGCCGTTCCGCTTCCCGAAACGCCCATGCCGATGCCCACGGTCGCGGTAGCCAGTGCCGGTGCATCGTTCACTCCGTCCCCAACCATGACCACATGGCCGTAACGGGCCCGAAGCTCCTTAATATGTGTAACTTTATCTTCCGGCAGCAAATCGGAAAACACCATGTCTACGCCGCTCTGCTTCGCAATCACGTCCGCCGTCGCCTTGCGGTCCCCCGTCAGCATCGCTACCTTGATGCCCAGCTGCTGCAGCCGCTTAACAGCCATTGCCGCTTGAGGCCGGACCGCATCCTGCAGAGCGATCATGCCCGCGATACGGTCTCCCTTCAGGATCACGGAAACCGTCTTGCCTTCGGATTCCAGCATGTTCCGGATGGACAGCCAGTGCTGGCGATTCTCTTCAAGCGCGCCCAACTCCTTTTGCGCGGAAGCTGCACCGGAATGCTGATCTATAGTCGGCTGATCCAAAACATCGCTTTTTCCTATTTTCCAAATGATTCCTTCCACTTCCGCCTGCATACCCCATCCAGTTATGGACTGTCCGTTCTCTACCTGCTGCAGCTCGGCCCCCTCTTTCTCAGCCGATTGGACAATCGCCAAGGCCAGAGGATGCTTCGACATTCTTTCGATAGAAGCACTGATGCCGAGCAGTTCATGCCGATCCCAGCCTTCGCCTGCGATAAAATCCGTAACCACTGGCGTACCGAGCGTCAAGGTACCTGTCTTATCAAAAGCGACAACCGCCGTGCGTGCCATATTCTCGATATGGGCGCCGCCTTTGAACAATACGCCTTTTCTGGCGCGATTAGAAATTGCCGACAGCATCGCAGGCATGATGGAGGATACCAGCGCACAAGGGGAGGCTACTACGAGAAACACCATCGCTTTATAGAAGGTAGTATCCCAATCCCATCCCAGGACGGGAGTAGCCAGAACGATCAGGGCCACGGTCGCAATGACAACGACACGGGCATATATCGATTCGAACCGCTTGATAAACCGCTGCGATTCCGGAACTTCGTTCTCCGCTTCTTCCACCAGCTTGATAATTTTGGCGAACAACGTGGATTCCGCCGACTGGGTAACCTCAATGTACAATACGCCTTCCCCGTTTAAGGTGCCTGTGAACACCTCATCGCCTACGGACTTATCGACCGGTACGGATTCCCCGGTAATCGAAGCCTGGTTGACGGAGGAGCTGCCGCGATAAATTTTGCCGTCTGCAGGAATAAGCTCGCCCGGCTTTACCAGAATCAGATCGCCGATCTCCAGCTTGTTGATGGATACCGATACCATCTCTCCCTTCTCAATGCGAAGGGCCGTTTCCGGCTGCAGCTCCATCAAGGAAGAGATGTCCTTGCGGCTTCTCTCCATGGTATAACTCTCAAGCGCGCCGCTGAGGGCAAAGATGAAGATCAGCATCGCGCCTTCATTCCAGTACCCGATCGCTGCAGCTCCCATAGCGGCAGCAATCATCAGCAGATTCACATCCAGATCGCGCTCCTTCAGAAGGGTCTCCACGCCTTCTTTCGCTTTCACCCATCCGCCGACGGCATAGGATATCACATACAACACAACGGAGAGCGGCTCAGACCATTGACTGGTCAGCCAAGCGACCAGCATCAGCAGGCCGCTGCCCAGCGCAGCCACGACCTCCGCGTTGCTCAGCAGACTGCGTATATCCCACTTCCCAGGCTGCCGCGGCTCACGAGGATCGACTCCATTTTCTATTGTCGATATGCGTCCAGTCGTCGTTTGACTTTGTATCCATTGCATAACCAATCACCTTCCTAGTTGAGAATGAAATCCATTATTACTACCCTTAAAATGACACATGCTGCCCCGGCTTCGCCGGAGCAGCATGCTAAATGAGAATGAGAATCATTTTTGAACTTATACAATTTATTTTCCTTCGTACAACTTTATAAGTATCATACTCACTTCATCCTCATTTGTAAACCATATTTTTCACATTTTTTAAATACTGAAGAGTACCTATTCGCGTCCCTAATATTGAAGATGAACCTCTACACGTAAAAAAGCCCTTGCGTTCTCCCCGCAAGGACTTCTCTTTAATCCATCACCTATTTTGTTAAGCGCTCACATTCCATCACTCGACAATCGTCGAACATCTGCGGCGCATCTCCAGCCTCGCACCGGTTATTCGAATGGCTGCAATCTCTGAGGACTGACAGCACACCTCGTGTATGCCCTGTCGGTAAACCATCCGCAAATCCGCGGTAGCCACCCCATTAATCCGGAGCGTTAATTGCGGCTTCGTTCGCTTAATACGATGGATCATCTCGGAGAAAGCCGTGACCCTGTGTCCTGCCTCATCCGACAATTCGGAATTCCCCGTCCCCTCCGAATCGAATACAATCACATCGGCCAAACGAGCAATTTCCGCTGCCGTCGCTGGATTCATCCCTTCTCTGAGTAGCGCCCCATAACGAATACGCACAAAACGTCTTTGATCCATAAGGGTCTGCTCTGCCACTTCTTCGATAAAATTATGGATCGATATGAAGTCATCCGCGTGTGCCGGACGTACAGCCAGGAGCTCTAATTGGCAATCTACGCCCTCCTCGCTGCACTGCTCCATAGCCCGGAACAAGGACTCCAGCTGAGCATCCTGCGCTTCACGCAACTCCATCGTGTTGGAAAGCCGGGCATCGTGCAGCAAGCTGACCGCACACCTAGCTCCATCCGCCGCCTGAAACACCGACACCCAATAGGTCATCCACAGCATGATAAGTCTCCGCCTCAACAGAGCGCTCTTCTCTGCGCTCCGCGAATTCAACCACGTCGTGTAAACCTCCTGCAGCAGGCCATGCTGCACAGCATCCTCCCCGCGTATCAGCCCGATTCCCTGAGCACCTTGACTGATATCTCGTGCAATGGATTCAGGGTCTGCGGATCGGCTCATGACTTTCAGTCTTCGGTTCCTGTCACTCCACCCCAGCAGTCGGGTCAAGGAAGGTCTGTCCGTGCCGTTATGCCGAATCCCAGAAACCCTGAGGGCTTCTTCAATATCGTCAGGCGATGCCAATAACAGCAATACCTCCTCATGGGTCACTCCTCCTGCCATTGCAAAATGCTTCAGCAGATCCGTCTCGGGAGAACTCTCGTTTGCCGTAATCTCTTCAACTCCGATGAACTCTTGATCTTCCAATCGACGCTCTCCCAATTCGCTGCGTGCTCCCCATTGCCTTTCCGTCATGGTTATCCTTCTACTCCCTTTCACCTTGAATTGGATAAACGCCTCCTTACAGATTATTATGAAACAATTGGAAATATACAGCCCACGGAATAAACACCGGCTGAAAATAACAAGACGGAACAAACCAAGCACCCTGCTCTCCTTATACCGGATAACTGCGCGAGGGTACGGATGCCTTTCTGTTTATCCTCATTTCAAGAACTGAATAAAACCTATACAATGAAGGAATGAATCCATCCCGGAAAAAGGAGCGCAGAGCATGAGAACCGATTATGACCATTGGGAACCGATCAGCGTATCGGATGCCGTCAGAATTTTTGCTGAAATCCCTGCTCATTGGTATATCGCCGGAGGCTGGGCACTGGATTTATATTTGGGGGAGCAGACCAGGGAACACGGCGATATCGATATCCTGATCCTGCGCGAAGAGCAGGCCGCCATTTACGCAGCATTAGCCAAAGAATGGACACTGTACAAAGCGGATCAAGGGACCTTATGCCTCTGGGAGGAAGGCGAATATTTGCACTCGGTTGGCGATGTATGGGTAAGCCGGAATGACGAAGCCCCATTTTCATTCCAGATTATGCTGGTGGAGACCGAACAGGACAACTGGATTTATCGCAGAGAACCTTCCATTCGAAGACCACTCGAAGATATATCCTTAAAAACAGACCAAGGAATCCCCTATCTGAAACCGGAGATACAACTCCTGTATAAAGGGGGAAGCAAGAATATCCGTGAAAAAGACGAACGGGATTTCAGGAAGGTCCTGCCCTTCCTCGATCGACAGGCTGCAGGATGGCTTACCCAAGCGCTGCGGACACAGTTTCCGTCAGGTCATCCATGGCTCGACAGCATTGATACAACCCCGTAGGCCTTGCGACAACAAAAAAAGAGCACCTTCCTCCATATACAGGAAAGTGCTCTGAGTTTATTTGAAATCCATCAGTCAGCCTTTACTCCTGACTTGCCGCGATGGCTTGACCCAGATCGTACAAGATATCATCGATAGACTCGGTCCCGATCGACAGACGCAGCAATTCCGGATTGACACCCGCCGTAAGCTGCTCATCTTCCGTCAGCTGCTGATGCGTTGTGCTGGCCGGATGAATGATCAGTGACTTGGAATCCCCGACGTTGGCCAAGTGGGAGAACAGCTTCACATTCTCGATCACCTTCTGACCTGCCGCTGCCCCGCCTTTGATACCGAAGGTCAGGATAGCGCCTTGTCCCTTCGGCAGGTACTTCTTCGCCAACTCATACGAAGGGTGACTCGGCAGCCCTGCATAGCTCACCCATTCTACCGCCTCGTGACTCTCCAAGTACTTGGCAACCTTCAGCGCATTCTCGCTATGGCGCTCCACCCGGAGATGCAGCGTTTCCAGTCCTTGCAGGAGCAGCCAGGAATTGAACGGGGACAGCGATGCGCCGATATCCCGCAGCAGCTGCACGCGCGCTTTAATGATATAAGCGATCGGGCCTACTGCCTCTGTATATACTACGCCGTGATAGCTTGGATCCGGCTGCGTCAATCCTGGGAACTTGTCATTAGCCGTCCAGTCGAATTTACCGCTATCGACAATAACCCCGCCGATGGAAGTGCCGTGGCCGCCGATGAATTTGGTCGCGGAATGAACGACGATATCCGCTCCATATTCAATCGGGCGCAGCAGATACGGGCTAGGGAAAGTATTGTCGACGATAAGCGGAATGCCGCTCTCGTGCGCGATGGCCGCAACGGCTTCCACATCCAGCACATTCCCCTGCGGATTGCCGATCGTTTCGGCAAACACGGCCTTCGTCTTGTCATTGATCGCTTTGCGGAAATTCTCAGGATCCGTGGAATCCACGAAATGCACCTTGATCCCCAGCTTCGCGAGCGTATTGGAAAATAAATTATAAGTACCGCCATACAAACTCGAGGAAGAAACAATTTCATCACCTGCGCCCGCAATGTTCAGAATGGAGAAGGTGATGGCTGCCTGCCCGGAAGATGTCGCCAGTGCGCCGGCACCGCCCTCGAGCGCTGCAATCCGCTTCTCAAACACATCCGTGGTCGGGTTCATAATACGCGTGTAGATGTTGCCGAATTCTTTAAGCGCAAACAAATTCGCCGCATGCTCGCTGTCTTTGAACCCGTAGGAAGTCGTCTGATACAGAGGGACAGCGCGGGACAATGTGGTCGGATCAAGCTCCTGACCTGCATGAACCGCTAAGGTTTCAATGGAAAATTGGCGTTCTTCTGACATGGGTGTTTCCTCCCTTTTCTTCATATGGAAAGTATGATGATTTCATAATTTCTCCCATTCTCTCATACTTTCTCTCGTTTGAAAAGAGAGATAACCCACTAAATTTATCGGAATATTTATTATAAATTCTTCTGCATGCACCCGTAAGTCACCCTTACTCCTTCTCCTTGTACACTCTACCCCATCCATATCCGGCTTCCGGGGACGTATCCTCCGGCATGCCCGGCAAGATTAAACCGCCGTCTATACGGAGGTTGATGCCGGTAATATAGGATGCTGCATCCGAGCAGAGCCAGGCAATCGCTTCCCCGATGTCCGACGGCGTGCCGAGTCTTCCCAGTGGAATCTTTCTGCCCAGCGGCTCGTCCTCTGCCGATTGGTCCGGCTTGTGAACGGTTGCTCCCGGTGCCACGCAGTTTACGCGGATGCCATGCGGTGCCCACTCGAGCGCCAGCGATTGTGCGGCACGTATAAGCGCTGCCTTCATGCCGCCGTAAATGCTGTCCTTGGGATAGGCTCTCTCTCCCCGGGAGGACGTGATGAAGATGATATTGCCCGGAATTCCCTGGGCGATCATCTCCCGAACCGCATATTTGCTAAGCAGCATCGGCGCTCGAAAATCGAGATGAACCGTCATGTCCAGCGCGTCCTCTTCAATCTCCGTCAGCTCGTCATATAGGCCGATCCCCGCATTGTTCACCAACAGATCGATCCGGCCAAACTCCTCTATCGTCTTTCGTATCGTATTCTCCGCTTCGCTGCGAACGGTCAAATCGCTCTGAATAATAAGCGGCTCCTTGCCGTAGGTATGGCCGATATCCTCCGCTACATCTACGATTCCTTCTTTGCTCGAATTGTAGGTCATCGCCAGCCGGTAGCCTTTTTCAGCCAGCACCTTGGCAATGCCTCGTCCGATTCCCGCGCCAGCGCCCGTTACCAGCGCCACCTTCTCCGTTCCCTGTTTACTTACGGTTCCCATGATTTCTCGCTCCCTTCCGAATTCATCCTTTCATGCCACAGTCGCCTGCCGCCGTTCAACGATGACGCGCACCGTGCCTACCCTTCCTTACCCTGTTCTGAAACGGATGATTGGCTTTCGATAGATAAAGTTGGATGATCGGGTGATCATATGGTAAATATTTGAATCCATGCCGATGTTCAATACGTAGTGTATATTAATATGGCTTTCCATATACGATAAACCAAAGGAGCGTGTACGTATGAGTTCTGAGATGTGGATTATTGTGAGCGTTCTGGTCGCCGCATTTCTGATCATGATTCCCGTACAGTACCGGTATATTGCAGCGTTGAAGGAAGATTCCCGAAGGCAGGGGGTCGATCAGGAAACGTATTACAACAACATGTCGTTTCAAGAAGAACAGCTCCACTACAATACGCAAGTCTTGTTTTTGCCTTCCACCATGGTTGCTTCATGGATTTATAATTGGAGGCATAAAAGCGGAAAAACGACCAAGTAGGCGGCTTTAAACGGATGAAAACGCAAAAATCATCGCCCGAATGAAGGCGATGATTTTTCATGATCCAAGCTATACTCAGCCGCGTCTGGCTAAGGCGTTCATATGTAGGAAAAAGGTATCCTCCAGCGTAGGCGCCTTCTCCACAAATTCGGGCCCCGGCTGCTTTTTCCCCATCAGCCTTACTCTCATGTGATGTTCCGTCATTTGAAAATGAATCAGCAGCTCCTGCGGTATCCGCTCGAAGGCTTCCAGATCGATCTCGCCTTCCCAGACGCTGGACGCTACATTCAGCTTCCACTGGGTCGGTGAACCGATATACCGGATGCGACCGCGGTGTATCCATATCACGGTATCCGCCGCCTCTTCCCATTCGTTCAGCTCGTGGGCGGCCACGATCACCATTCGGCCCCTGGCGTACTTGGTCAGGTACGTGATAAGGAATTTACGTTCCTCGGCGTCCATGCCGTTTAACGGCTCATCGAGGAATAGAAAAGAAGGAGAAGCCAGCAGCGCCTGTACGACGGCAATGCGCCGCTGCACCCCTTGCGACAAATTCTTGACCTTGCTCTTGCGAAAAGGCTCCAGCCGAAAGTCCGCCATCAGCCTGTCAATGGCCTCCGGGTTATAGACGCCCTTTAATTCCGCCATATAGGTCAGCAGCTTGCCGACCTTCATATCTCCATACAGCTCGATATCCGCCGGGACATATCCGATTTGACTGCGGATTAGCGGCAAATGATCCCCTGCCCTGCGCCCGCTGTACAGGATCTCGCCTGCATCGGGGGCCTGCAGCGTGGTCAGCAGCTCAATCAGGGTGGTTTTTCCAGCGCCGTTCGCCCCGACGATAAGGTTCAGGCCGGATTGAATCTCCGCTTTGTCGATTTCAAGCCGGTACGTACCCGCCTGTCGTTCCAGTCCTTCCAGCCTAATCATTGGCCATTCTCCAGGCTCCGTTCAGCTTCAAGCTGCGTCCGTAGGAAGAGACGAGCAGAATTACTCCAATAACAAGCAGGGCCATGTCCGTCATCATTTTGCCGCTCATCGAAACGCCGTGATCCACGATTTGTCCTTGAATCACGATCCACATGCCGTAGACCAGGACGGCCGAGATCAGTGAGACGACCATGCCTTTGCGAAACAGCATATACATCGCAGCTCCTCCCGTCACCAGCAGAATCCCCATCCACTCCAGGATAAAGGGTCCGAATAAAAAGCGGGAGGTTTCCGCCTGGATGGATCGCAGCCCGAGCGCGAGGGTACTCAGCAAGGCCATTCCGATGACGATACCGGTCACAAGCAGCAGGCGGGTATACAACACAAGAGCCGGCGGGTATGGGGTCAGGGTCTCCACGGCCCGCATCCCTTTATCCCAGGTTCGGCTGCTGAACAGCATCGATACAATCAGCAGCAGCGGGGTAATCAACGGAAAAATACCGCCGGGCAATCCGGCAAACTGATCCAATGGATACTCCGGATCGATCAGCAGAACCAACATGCAGAATACTGCGCCTGCTGTGAGCAGAATGGATCTTTGATTCAATCGGATCTGGCTCCGAAGAATCTGTTTTAATGAGGGCGGGTCGACCTGCGGATTAAAATCCAGCTTGGGGGACTCGGGCTCAATCCTGAGCTGATTGAACTCTCCCTGAAGAGACGCAATGAGCTGCGCCGTCTCATCCGGTGACGGCGATGGAAGAGCAGCGCGTCTAAGCGGGCCGCGAAGCTCGTCTTCGAGTCTTCTCAATTCATTATCGAATGGATGATCCATGGAGATACACCTCACTTTCTTTTACTTTGCTCTGCGAATCCGGCTCTTCCGACTTGGAGCGGTTCCTTACCTGTTCCTGGGGACTCGTCTCCCGCGTCCTTCGGGACGGATGAACGGGTACCAATTCGGAATGCTCCATGGACAATGTTTTCTTTAGCTTTCTCAAGCCGTTATATAAATGCGTTTTCACCGTACTTAAGGGGAGGTCGACCAGGTCGGCGATTTCCTGCAGTTTCAGATCATGAAAGAATCGAAGAGATATGACTTCCTGTTGTATATCGGGCAGGCTCTCCAGCGATGCTGCAATCTCGAGCGACGTTTCCTGCCTTTCCACGAGTTCTTCCGCGCCGGGTGCAGGGTCGTATGCATCCGGCATCTCCTCACCCGCCAGACCTTCAGACCTGTAGGATGCGCTTTTCCAATAATCCTTGCACATATTCAGAGCGACGCGATAAAGCCAGGAGCGAACATGTTCCAGCGTGCCGTGCTGCTTCAGATGCCGAATGAGCCGGATAAACGTTTCCTGAACGATATCCTGGGCTTTTTGCCTGTCGGCCAGCCTCTGGGTCGTATAACTGAGCAGCGGACCATGGTACCTCGTCACCAGCATTTCAAAAGCTTCCTGGTCGCCGGCAGCCATGCGTTCGGACAGCTGCTGATCGGAAATCATGCCTTCCCCCCCCTTTCTATGTGCATTCTAATCTTCCCATTATATCTATTTCTCAATTATAACCGACCGTGTGCATGTGCATAGTCGTCATTATTTGACATTCAGCATGGCATTCCATTTCTGCTGCCACTCTTTGTACGTAATCGGGCTCTCCGGATTTAAGTACGAATTCCGTTCGGTGCTCGGGAGCATCAGCCCTTGCTGGTAAAAATGTACCAGCAGCTCTTTGACCTGCTCCCCTCTGCCTTCTTCCAACGCCCTTCTGACTTGTTGAGCCATACTTATCCCTATTTTGTTTTGAGGATCATCGCCGTCCCCATTCTTGAACAACAGTTGCTGTACTGACCGAAGATTTCCGTAAGCGGATCTCAGCTGTTTATCGCTAAGCCCTTTCTCTTCCACATAATACACATACCAGAAAAGACTGCTGATCTTTCCGCGCACATCTCGTTCCGGATGTTCAAAATAATAATTAAACCCATCCTGGTTGCCAAACAGAATCGAGTTCATCCATTCGCCCGACAAGTTTGAGTAGTTATATGTGTACTGGTTCGAGGACAGAATCAGACGATGGTCCACCCGGGGATAATCAAAACCTTGACCTAAATATAAGATCTTGTCGACGTTGCTGTTGAACGCGGGTACCCACTTGGAGAAATAGTCATACTTTTTTTGCATATCCCGCAGCATCAACACGGATGCCTTCTCCATATATGGCGTTGTCACGACGGTAATCGGGAGATCATTCCGGCGGATTTCCTTCCAGAACCGACCTCCGTACAGGGAGATGTTCTGCTCGATCTCCCTATCCTCAAACCGCTGGTAGCCGGGCCTCCGTTCCAGCTCCTGCATCCCCGTATACAAGGGAACCGGATAACCTTCGACCTCCAGCTTCATCTCACCGAAAGAATAACGCATCCGGCCAAATTCCCAGCCCAAATAAACATATTTCGGAGGACGGTCTTCATTATCACTCTTTAAATATACATGCTGATGACCCGGAAGCGGATACCACGCGATAAATCCATCCAGTTTAACTTCGGGACCCACACTGTAAGCCGAAAATTCTTCACGGGAGTAACCGGACATAAAATCCATGACCTTGCCTCTATATTCCAGCTCGGCTTGAATGTCTCCTCCCTTGGCATCGCCGACCATCCTTACCGATAACCGATCTCCCTGTCTGCGATAAGGAGCGTCAATACCTTGAAGTTGGACACGCTCAAGCTTGAACATCCGGTTCAGGGTTAACGGAAGCTGCCTCATGCCCGATAATTCGGAGGCGGGTATCGTTAGCTTTGCCATCACGCGAAGTTCATCGTTTGGCAGCCGCTTCAGCTTGATATCATAAGAAGAAACATGATAAAAGGATCCATCTTCAGGATCATCGATATAAGAAACCGTAGGGTCTTCAAGCTTCGCATCGATTTGGGCATATCGTTCCGCCCATAGCGTGCCGTAAGGTACCGCTGCAGCTGCCGTCAATACGACAGCCCCCAACACCGCGAGCCATCCCGCTTTCAGCAGCATCGTGGGGCGCTTGCGGTTTAACAAGAACAAACACACCGTTAGCAGCAGGAACGTGAAGGCAAGCACGAACCACCGGGAACTCATTAAATCTTCGCCAAACAGGTCGTACCCCCAATTCTCATATTCAAACCGATTGGATTGAAGGAAGAATTGGTTGAGGTGAAACACTTGGGCCGGCATCCATCTTAATTCGCTGATAATATAAATTTCCATGAAAAACGTTCCGAACATCCATGCACAGAAACCAATCAAATAAACGATCCGATTCGGAATGCTTGCCCCGAGAAGCATGGCGAGCGCGAGTGTCACCATATAGGAAACCTCATACTGCACAGCAAATTGCATGGTATGCATCATCGCAATATAACCGGCGATTCCCTGGCTAACCGACAGGATATAGAATATAACCGACGTCGACAACGTGAACAGGGAAAAGTACAACAAACTGACCACATATTTCGACGACAACAAGGTAAAGAAAGACACGGGCAAGCTGTGATTCCATTCAAAGGATCGACGGCGGACATCCCGGCGAATGGACAAGATGCCGATTAACATAGCCGGACCCAGGGTCATCGTATGACCCAGCATGTGGAAGGAATAAGCCGCCGTGTACAGATTATGGTTCGGCCCGTTGCCGCTCGCCGCCTGCAGCATCATAATGATGAACAGAATCGCATAGATGATCGGAAGCGAGGCAAACAAGGGATTGCCGAACAAAAGCCGAAGCTCAAGAAGACTGTGCCTCCACCATTTATGCATGGCGATCCCTCCGCAGCAGGCTCAGATACCCATCCTCCAGGGTCGGATCCGCGGGAAACGCCCCTGCTACCGGAGCCGCTTGACCGATAAACCGGCAGAGAACGCCTTCCGGAACGGTTCGGGTAGACACGACGGACATGGGATCAATCAAGGCAAATTCGTCCGGGCTCATCACCGCTTCCCATACTTGTCCCTTCCCGCAAGCCTGCAGTTCAGTCAGGCTGCCGTTCATGGCCAATCTCCCCTTGTTCATGACTGCGATACGACGACAGTTGCTCTCGATATCGGCGACGATATGGGTGGATAGCAGGACCGTCCGGTCGATGCTAAAGCGGGTTAACACATTCCGGAACCTGACACGCTCCTGGGGATCCAGCCCGGATGTTGGTTCGTCAACGATCAAGATATCAGGTGATCCCAATAATGCTTGGGCAATACCCAGCCGCTGCTTCATTCCCCCGGAATAAGTGCGAACTTTTTTATCAGCCTTTCCCTGGAGATTCACCATCTCGAGCAGCCTGGAGATTTCCTTCTGCCTGGCACTCCGTTCCGTGATCCCTTTCATAGCTGCCACATAATCCAGATAATCCCGGCCGGTCAGCTGCGGATAAATGTGAAAATGCTGCGGCAAATACCCGATCATCTGCCGGATCTCCTCCGGCCGTCCAATCGATATCCCGTTCACTCTCACCTGCCCGGAGGTCGGCGTCAATAAGGTTGCCAGAATGCGCATCAGCGTGGTTTTGCCGGCGCCGTTGGGGCCTAGCAGACCCGTCATACCTTTATCCAATTGTAGAGAAACATCCAAGAGCGCCCAAGCGCCCTTGCGATAGGTTTTTGATAGATGCTCAATGGTAATCATTCTAGAATCCTTTCACCATTAACGATTATGGCATAAGCCGCGCGGTTTACGTTACTTGGAACGAACCATCGTCTCAAAAAGTTTGGCATTTCCAATCTTTTGACGCCAATTCATATATAAGGTACAAAAAAGCCCGTGATCCTTAAAGCGGATTGCGGGCATGATCTATATTCACCTGACGTCAGGCTCTTATTCAGTTATTATAACATGCAAAGATGGGGTTCATCCGTAAACCTTCAGGCCGTAAATATTTCATGTCCCAAAAAATTAACGGGATGGATCATTCACAGGCTTATTTCACCGATCGTTACCGATGAGCCTCATATTGGTTGGCACGACTGATCGCCTGGATCGATTGGATGTCCTGCGGCGATAACTCTTCCTTATTTCCAGCCGCCAAGTTATGCCGCAACTGTTCAAGCGAGCTTGCACCAGGGATGGTGCAGGCAACTGCGGCATGGGCCAAAGCATATCGAATAGCCAGATGGGATAGATCCGTGTCACCGCCAACCTCTTCAAGCTCCTTAAGTACATCAAGCAGCTCATTTTTGCTGTAATCCAGATAGCCCTTCTCGGCTTTGGCTTGCCCACGGTCCGACAATATGCCGCGGGCAACGGGTCCCCGTGCAATGACGGATATTCCGTTCTCGGCAAGCAGATCGAGCACCGCTTCCTCCGGTCGTCGGTCCAGAATGCTGTACTGGCTCATGACGCTGACGATATTGGATTTCGCAACATACTCGCGGATGACGTTCGGCCGGATGGACGAAATGCCATAGTATCGAATCCACCCTTCCCGCTTCAGCTCTTCAAAAGCTTCAATCGTCTCGTCAATAGGATCATCTAACGTCCCCCCATGAAGCTGATACAGATCGATATAATCCGTACCCAATCTGCGGAGGCTGTCCTTAACGGCGGATTTGATGTATTGCTTGGAAGGATCCCATACCCAGCCATCCTGTCCCGGTACACGACGGTTGCCGACTTTGGTAGCGATGATCACATCCTCGCGCCGGCCTTGAACCGCTTGGCCTACCAGTTCCTCGTTACGGCCTTCGTCGTACAGATCCGCTGTGTCCAGAAAATTCACGCCCCGGTCCAGCGCTTCATGGATAAGCTTCACGGCTTGTCCCTTATCCGTACCCAGTGACATACAGCCCAGCCCGATTTCGCTTACATACAATTCCGAAGATCCCAGCTGATTGGTTCTCATGCTTGATCCCCTCCTCTTCCCTATAATGAATAAGGTTCTACTTCTTTACTTACCCTAAAATATCGATCCAGATCTTCAAGGCCGTAACCGCAATGAGAAGTGCCAAGGCGTATCGCAGCAGTCGGACGTTCATCTTGCGACTGATGATGGCGCCGATGGGGGCACCCATCAAGCTTCCGGCGACCGCGAACAAGGACGGCCAGATCGGAATGTCGCCAGAGGCGATTTTGCCGATAACGCCCCCGACCGCGGACAGAAAGACGATCGCGAGTGATGATGCGATGGTGATCCGCGTCGGTATCTTAAGGATCGTCAGCATAATGGGGATCAGGATAAAGGCGCCTCCAGCGCCGACAATCCCAGCAATACCGCCGACGATAAAGGCTGCGCCCATCGCAATCCCTGAATGATAAGTCACCTCGCTAACCGACCTGTTTTCCATGGTTGCCCGGGTCGGCACAATCATCAATAACACAGCGATAACCGCCAGAAAACCGTAGATCACGTTAATCGTACCGCTGGTCATCAGCATCGAGGACAGACTCCCGATCAGACTGCCAACCAGGGTGCTGATCCCCATCTGAATGACCAATGGCTTGTGAAAGTACGACTCACCGCCGCGCGAACTCATCCGGTTGGTGATCATGCCTGACAATGAGGCGAAAAATACCTGCAGCATGCTGATGGACGCCACTTCCTTGGAGGTAAAGGCCTCCAGTCCAAACCAGGAAGGAACGTATAGCAGCAAGGGAAAGTTAATGATCGCTCCGCCAATTCCCAGCAGTCCTGAGAAAAAAGAACCGATGATACCTATAAAGATCATGACTACAAGCTGCACTATCAAGGTGATCGATCTCCAATTCAATTTAATATCGTAACGGCGCACATTGCTATTGAATGTGCCCCGTTGTTGATTTATAATAAACCCAAGTATTTATATCGGAAATAAAGGAGGTGTATGGTGGCCATGTTGAATAAGCTGAAATTCCTTTTTCAGGACCGTTGCCCTGACTGCGAGCAGAAGCTGATTTCCAGGCAGGAAGACATGGCTACGATCAAGCATTGCCCGGATCACCACTACACCGAAGAAATATATAATCAGCTGGGAGTTACGATTGTTTATCATCCCAGAAAAGATAACAGTTAAACTTGGTTAACTCTTGTTAGCAATTATGGGCAGAAGTCTTTTGCACTTTATTCCGTTCCCTCTGCCCATTCCCGTCCGGCCAGCCTGACGAGAAGCAGAACCGCGATCTCGGCAATCATCACAACGAGCGAGCATACAAAAATCACAGGGATCATATCGCCTGAATCCAGATTTAAGATGAACGGGTAGGCGATAAGCCATAGCAGCTGCGCTGCCATAAACAAGTGCCCCCGGAAGCGCGCCTTATGATCCAATCCGGATTCGGCGTCTGTGGAATTGGCTTGGATGCCTCGGCAGATTCCGAAAATCAATACCATATGCAAGCAGACGGCAGGCAGTTGAATCAGCAGCCCCTTCACCGATTGCATAGGCAGGCTCCCCCCCACCTCAGGAAACCAGAATAATGAAAGAACCGACCAGATCAGCAGCAGCCAGGCTGACAGATACCCTGCCCTAAAATATCCGTTTAATGCCTTAAGCCGCCATAATCCCGAAGCCATCAGCAGGTATCCCAGCATGTCCGGTAATACATCCACAAATTCGATCTTAAGGTCGACCAGTACAAAGAGCAGCCCCCACACGATGCGATAACAAGCGCTCCTCATGACCCCTTCCTGCTTTCCCGGACAAATTTCGTCATTTCTTGTTCCGTCGGACTTGGTTGATAAGGAATCAGCGTGTCTTCATACCATCTCCGCCCGCGTTCCTCTATAAAGGTGCTTCTCAATATCAACTGATATACCTGCATACTCTTCTTAAGCGATGGCATATCAAATTGATGGCTGATTCTAATGGAATCCCCTTTATTAATCTTAAGTGGAAGCTGAATCTCGTCGATAGGTTCACCTCTTAACTCGATGTGCGCTTCGGAAGGCTGCGACTGGTAACTAGTACCCGGTATTAGTCCGGAAATGTCGGCATGGATTCGAAGATCCCCTCCGTCTGCGATATCCAGCAACTTAGAAGAGAACGCCGTTAATTGAAGGTTCCGCTTCACGACGGCAGATTCGTAGCCCGAGTTATCGGAAGAGGATCCGCCGGACGTCCACGATACCGGATGTTGTTCTTCCTGATCATATACGCCAGGCGATATGTAAATCTCCCCGATATCCACTTGTTCCGAGGTTCCATCGGAATATAGGGCGGTAATCTCTCGAACGAGAACCGGTTCCTTAAGCTGCTCTTCTTCTGGGGCTTCTTCCTCAGGAGCGGGTTTATTCAAGTTCACCATCATTTTGCCTAAGTATTGCCTCTGATACTCTGCATATTTGGGGTATGGCGTTACGATCTGTTCGGGATAACCCTCGATCCGGATGGAGCTTAACGTTTTATCTGCCCGTTTGTCATCTACGTAATACAAGTCAAATACGCGGCCTCCCCCTCCCCCTTCCCTTGTTTCCACATGATGCTCAAGGAATACGGTTCTTCCCAGTTGGTTGGCTTCATAATACCAGACATTCCCGACCCAGCTGCAGGCTACGAACAGGATGGCGAGAACGTAATACCATTTCTTGCTCATGGCCCCTCCTTATGTATCATGCGATTGTTCCATATTATTTAACTATATTAACACGTAAATAGATGAAGAGGGTTTGATCAGCGTTAATTTTTCATATGCTTCTGGCGGAGGAAGCCCATGAATTTGAAATAAGGTTACGCCATCATGGACAGACTAGTTGAAGCCACCCTAAAATCAAGGAAGGTGTTCATGATGAATCCATCGATCGAAGAGGTCACCCGTTGGCTTCAATCCAAAAGCAATCACACTCTGCACATATCCAAGCAAGAAGAGAAGGATCAGGATCAGATTAAAATACAGCTGGAGCGTTTTGAACACCAGCAGCATCAAGAGCAGTCCATCGACGGTTATGGAGACCGCCATGCGCTCCTGCTGCACGGCCCCGGCGTTGTCATCACGGCCGGCCATGAAGCGCCGCTGCCAAGCGATGCCTTCGTCATTGGACTGGACGGGTTAACGGCTGCGGACATCCAGGACCATCAAGTGGTGCTCACTACGGATCGGAGTACCTATTCCATCACGACAACCTAAAAGAGCAGACGGAATGAAACAGCAAGAACCGTCAGAGTTGTACAGCTCTGACGGTTCTTTTGGCTTTATTCGCTTTATGCTGGATCTATATTGTACATAACGCTTGCGCTCGGGGCGCGTTTGGTCCCCCTTGGCTTGAGTCAACAGCTTACACTCGCTCGAATCTCCACATGAAGCTCTGGAAATCGCCATGCATCGCGGGAATGGCCAATCCGGCGTTCATCAGTCGGTCCCCGCCGTAGATGTTCCCATCCTCCACGCACCGATAATCCCCTTCCGGATCCAGCCCTGCCGTGCGCAGCCACACAATCGGCTCATTCGCCTCGCTCAAGATGCGGAAGTAATACAGCACCGCTTCCGAGCGATCCTCGGAGACGATGGTCCAGGCTGCTTCGTTCCCTTCGAACGGATTCCGAAGGCGATAGAAATCCCCGAACTGCACCAGATGCCGAATCTCCTTGTACAGTTTCACCTGTTCGCGGACCTCTTCCTTTTCCTGCTCACTGAAGGCCGTCAGGTCAAGCTCATATCCGAAATTGCCCGACATCGCTGCATGGCCTCTCGTACGCAGCGAAGTATTCCGAAACACCTGATGATTCGGAACGGCGGACACATGGGCTCCCATGGAGCTAAGAGGATACACAAGGCTCGTTCCGTATTGAATCTTCAATCGGCTGACGGCATCGGAGTTATCGCTTGTCCACGTCTGCGGCATGTAATACAGCATCCCCGGATCATAACGTCCCCCGCCGCCGGAGCAGCTCTCAAACAAAATATGCGGGAACTCGGTCGTCAGCTGCTCCATCACCCGATACAACCCCAGCATATAACGATGGGCCGTTTCCCGCTGGCGCTCAGGCGGCAGTTCAGCCGACCCGATCTCCGTCATATTCCGGTTCATGTCCCATTTCACATAGGTAATCGGCGCACTTTGCAGGATGCTCCGAACCATATCGGCCACCGCATCGCCTACTTCCTCACGGGAGAAATCCAGGATCAGCTGCTGTCTTCCTTCCGTTCGCCGGCGTCCCTCCACATGCAGGCACCAGTCCGGATGCTGACGGTACAGATCGCTGTCCGGCGAAATCATCTCCGGCTCAAACCACAAGCCGAACTGCATATCCAGATTGCGGACCCGCTTCACGAGATCCTCAAGGCCCTCCGGCAGCTTGTTCTTGTCAACGACCCAATCCCCAAGGGAAGTCGTATCATCATTTCGCTTGCCGAACCATCCGTCATCCAGCACGAACAGCTCGATACCGAGATCCCTTCCGGCGCTGGCGATCTGCTCGATTTTATCCGCATTAAAGTTAAAGTAGGTCGCTTCCCAGTTGTTAACCAGCACCGGGCGCGTGGCATCCCGGAATTGCCCCCGGCTCAGCCTTGTACGGTACATCTTATGATAGCGTCTGGACATGCCGCCCAAGCCCTCCGCCGAGAAGACCATTACCGCTTCCGGCGTCTGGAACGATTGTCCCGGCTCCAGCAGCCAGGAAAAATCGAATGGATTCAATCCCATCGTGACCCGGGCTGTTTCGTATTGATCCACCTCAACCTGCGCGGAGAAGCTGCCGCTGTATACAAGGCTGAAGCCGTACACCTCACCGTGCTCTTCGCCGGCGCCTTCGGACAGCAGCGCAAGGAACGGATTATGGTTATGGCTGCTTGACCCCCTGCGGCTCTCAATTCCCTGCATGCCGGGAGATAATTTTCTGCGCTGCACATGGCGCTCTCTCGCCCATGCCCCATGAAGATGCAAAAGATCATAACGGTTATGATTCATATCCACGCTGGCGCTCATGGCCCGCAGCAGGGTAATGTTCTCCTTGCTGTCGTTACGGAAGGACACGGAACGTGTAATAGCATCGAACGCATTCATGACCGTATAAGACAAATAAATCGTCAAGCCGCTTGCCCGATCAAGCAGCTCAAGCTCCAGCGTATCCGCTTCGGCATCCTGTTCCGTGTATACGGCAGGCAAGCCTTCCAGCTTCGGTTTGCCGCTGTATATCCGGTGACGGACATATTCCGCTTCGGTGACTGTAGTCCCGTTAGCCAGCTGTACCTGATACGCTGGCTGCCGGAAATCGCCGCTGCCGTAGCCCGGATATTCCTGAGGCAAGCTGTCCAGGGAAAAGGAAGCATCCTCGCGAAACGGCGTTGGCGAAAAGGATGCTCTTCCCCGGCGCTCCAGTAAATTGCCGACGCGGTTATCGCGAATCCTGCGCCCCCAATAGGCATGCGCCGGATAAACGCCCCGCACAAGCTCAATCACGTAACTTGACCGATCGCTTTGGAGATGGAACACTCCCAGATCTTCATGAAAATGTATACTCACTGCTTTTTGCCCCCTAACAAGGTCCGAGTTAAATCTCCATGGTCCTTCTTAAGACCTTCCGGCGGCCGTCCTTTCCAGAATCATGACGTCCCTTCCCGGAATCGTGACATGGCCTGAAATCTGCCGGCCGCCCAGGAGATCGAATTGATTGGCAGAACCTGCATCAAACGTCATCTCTTCGGCATTGTGGTTCATGATGAACAAGTAGGAGTTCCCATCCTTCACCCGCTCTACCACCTCTACTCCGGCTGGTGTTTCCAGCAGCGGCTTCACGCCCTGTTCCTCGCACAGATTGGCGAGAAATCCCTGCAGGAACTGCGAATCCGGACTGCTCGCCACATAATAGGCCTGACCTGCGCCAAAGACATTCTTCGTGAGAACAGGCGTGCCTTTATAGAAATCGGATCCGTACTCCGCCAGAACCTCCGCCGTCTCCGCGTGGATGACGTCACACAAAATTCCACATGGATAACTTCCACGCAGCGACCCCCAATCCTGCTTCATGTTGATCTGATTTTGCTGCCCGGGAAGCAGGGCATCGATCTCCTCGGCCCAGATGCCAGTCACCTTGCGCAGCTCGCCGGGATGACCTCCCAGGGTTACCAGATCGTTCTCATTGACGATGCCGCTGAAGAAGGTCGTCACAAAGGTTCCGCCACTGGACACAAACCGCTCCACGCGCTGGGCAACGCCAGGCTTAACCATATACATCACCGGGGCAATCACCACATCGTACTTGCTCAGGTCCTCCTCAACGCTGATGATATCCGTCTGGATATTCAGCCGGTACAGCGCATCATAATATTTATGAACCTCATCCACGTAGTTCAGGGCTTTGGAAGGTCCGCTTGACAGCTCCAGCGCCCAACGATTCTCCCAATCATACATAATCGCTACCTTGGCGTCCGAACGGGAGTCGAGCAGCTTGTCTCCGAGCTGCTGCAGCTCTTGCCCCAGCTCCGCGCATTCCCGGAAGACCCGGGTATGCTCATGTCCCACATGCTCGATCAATGCGCCATGGAATTTCTCGCATGCCCCGACGGAACGGCGGAGCTGGAAGAACATGACCGTATCCGCGCCATGCGCTACGGCCTGGTAACTCCACAGCCTCATTACGCCGGGACGCTTAGCGGAATTGTAGGGCGACCAGTTCTGAACGCTCGGAGTCTGCTCCATCAGCATGAACGGCTGTCCGCTTTTCAGCCCGCGCATCAGATTATGCGCCATCGCCGTGAAGCTTACCGGCGTATCGATCGCGGGATAGTTGTCCCAGGATACCACATCCATGTGCTTCGCCCACTCGAAGTAATCCAGCTCCGGATAAAATCCCATCAGATTGGTCGTGACCGGAATATCCGGCGTGACCTTCTTCAGCTCATCTCTTTCCAGTCGGTAACATTGCAGCAAGCTGTCGGACTGGAAACGGCGGTAATCCAGCGATATCCCTTGGAAGAAGGTTCGGTTTCCGCCGAACTCCTCGCT
Source organism: Paenibacillus sp. p3-SID867 (assembly GCF_025142895.1). Classification (NCBI taxonomy): domain Bacteria; kingdom Bacillati; phylum Bacillota; class Bacilli; order Caryophanales; family Paenibacillaceae; genus Paenibacillus; species Paenibacillus sp. p3-SID867. The sequence continues at coordinate 123,990 of NZ_JAMBDM010000012.1, read as the reverse complement.
GAGCGCATTCGGTACCACAATCTCGTCCCACTCGTAAAAGGTATGGCCCCAGAAGCCGGTATTCCATGCGGCATTCAGCTTGTCGAGCGACCCGTAGCGCTCCTTCAGCCAGACGCGGAACTGTAACTCACAGTTGTCGCAATAACAATACCCGCCGTACTCATTCGAGACGTGCCAGATGACCAGTGCCGGATGATCCTTGTAACGCTCAGCCAGCTTACGCGCCATCAGCACCGAATATTTGCGATATGTCGGGCTGTTCGGACATGAATTATGGCGACCGCCGAATTTGCGTTTGCGCCCATCGTAGTCAACACGCAGGATGTCCGGGTATTTCTTGGCCATCCAGGCCGGATGCGCCCCCGTGCTTGTTGCCAAGCAGACATGTTCCTGCTCCTCTGCCAAGCGGTCCATAATTTCATCAAGCCACGTGAAATCATAGCTGTCCTCATCGCGCTGCGTTTTAGCCCAGGAGAATACATTGAGGGTCGCCACGTCAACACCGGCCAGCTCGAACATCCGCAGGTCCTCTTCCATCGTTGCCTTATCCCATTGCTCGGGATTATAGTCCCCACCATACCATATCTTGGGTAAACGTTGATTAATCATCAAATTGCCTCCTTCATCATTCTTCTAGCTAGGAAAATCGTAACGATCGACGTATTTTGAATCTTAAAGAAAAGAGGCACCATCCCAAGTCTTGTCGGACAGGGATCATACCTCTTATGATGATTCGCTAACTTGGATTAGAGTGCTGCTCCTTACTTTTTCAGACTATCCCAGGATGTCTGCATATCCTCAAGCATCTTGTTCGCATCGGATTTGCCGGCGAAGAAGGCCTGCATCGCACCGGAGAATTCCTGTGCTACACCGTCAGGGAACTTCGCGGATTGTCTTGGCAGTACTTTTCCAGCCTGCACATACTCCCACACAGCGGAGCCGAGGTCACCCATATCCTCAGGCGTTGCTTCGATGGTCTTCAAGGCCGGAATGAATTTGAATTTTTTGACGATGTACTCTTTACCGATATCGGATGTCACAAACCAGTTCAGGAAAATCTTCGCTTCTTCCTTCGACGCGGAATCCTTGTTGATGACCAGGTTCGCAGGTACGCCTACGTTCAGCTTGTCATTCAGCTCCGCATTGTCGCCAAGCGGCATCGGCAGGTAGCCAAGATTCAGGTCCGGATTGATGGCATCAATCTCGGTTTGGGCCCAGTTGCCGTTCTGCATCATGGCTGCTTTGCCGGTAGCCAGCAGGGAGATGGCCGTATTGTAATCAGTGGTCAGCGGGTTTTTGTTTCCGTGATCCAATGTCAGCTGCATCAGCTTGGCCCACTCTTCGAACTTCGCATTGCCCGCGAATTTTTGCGTGCCGTCGTTCAAGCCCTGGATAAAGGCATTCGGATCCTCCTGCTGGGCAAACGCCGGGTTAATGCCTTGGTTACCGATCAACCACCATTCCTGATAAGCATTAGCAAAAGGGGTTATGCCTGCCGCTTCCAGCTTCTTCGCGGCATCTTCCAGTTGGGCATAGGTTTTAGGAAGCTCGGTAATGCCCGCCTGCTCAAACAAATCTTTATTGTAGATGTAACCCCATCCTTCAAGGTTCATCGGCATGCCGTATACTTTACCGTCTTTGGTCATCGGCTCTTTCGCCATGTCCACCAGATCGTTCACCCAAGGCTGATCGGACAGATCCTCCAGGCGGTCAATCCACATCTCCATCTCGGCGTCGCCGCCATTGGAGAAAATATCAGGCGCATCGTTGGATGCGAATTTCGTTTTCAGAGCAGCACCATAGTCGGCACCGCCGCCCACGGTTTGAATATCCAGCTTGATGTTCGGATACTCCTTCTCGAATTCAACCTTGAGTTCATTCAAGCCGTCTACGATCTCGGTTTTGAATTGAAAAATCTTAACGGTTTTCACTTCGCCGGAAGCTCCATCCGAGCTTCCGCCCTGGCCTTCCTCCGACTTGCCGCCGCAGGCCGCAAGCAGCAGCGAGAAAGCCAGCAGCATCACGAGTGATAATTTCATTTTGTTCATCTTTACTACCCCCTAGAATTGTTTATATATAAAGATGGAATAACCGATTTGGGAGAAGCCGGGCTGCCTTTACCCCTTAACGGAGCCGGCAGCAACGCCTTCAACAATGTACTTCTGTAATGACAGGAAGAAGATGATAATCGGCGTAATGCCCAGCACGAGCGCCGGCAGCGCCATATCCCATTGCTTCGAATACTGTCCGAAGAAGGCAAAGGTCGCAAGCGGAATCGTCCGCAGTTCCGGACTTTGCAGAATCAAGGACGGCAGCAGGTAGTCGTTCCATACCCACAGACAGTTCAAGATGATGACCGTCACCATCATAGGTTTCAGCATCGGCAAAACGATCCGGGCAAATACTCTGAACGGAGAAGCTCCGTCGACCGTGGCGGCCTCTTCGATTTCAAGCGGAATGCCTTTCACGAATCCGTGAAACAGGAAGACCGACAACGGGATGCCGAGTCCCAGATAACTGAGAATCAAGCCCACGATACTGTTGTTAACGCCCAGGAAGTTAATGACCTGCAGCAATGGAATCATAATGGATTGGAACGGAATGACCATGGCCGATACGAACAGCATGAACACGATTTGATTGAATCTCGTATTGGACCGAACCATTCGGTAAGCCGCCATCGCACTCAGCATGGCGATGATTAAATTACTGATAACCGTGATGATGACGGAATTCGCGAATGCTTCCGGGAAGCGGGTCATTTCCCAAGCCTTGCTGTAGTTGTCAAAATGAAAAGCGGTTGGCCAGTTGGCCGCGTCGACCATAATATCGCCCAGCGATTTGACCGAGTTCACCAGCAGGAAGTAAAAGGGCGCCAGGAAGATCAGCGCTATAATGACCATCACAATCTGCAATACGATCGTGGAAGCCGACATAGGAGGTTTCTTCGATCTCATTTAAGCTTCAACCTCCTTCTGCTTCGTTAATCGGACTTGAATGAGCGTGATGACGGCAACGACCAGGAAGAAGATCAGGGACTTGGCCGTCCCGAGTCCATACCGGTTGTTCAGGAATGCCTCATTGTACACGTTCATGGCCAGTGATTCCGTGGAGCGGTATGGCCCGCCCTTCGTGAGGGACAGGTTCAGGTCGAACATTTTGAAGGACCAGGATATCGCCAGGAATAAACATACGGTGACCGCCGGCATGATGAGCGGAACGATGATGCTCTTAAGCACTTGGAACCGGTTCGCTCCATCAATCTCGGCAGCTTCCATGACTTCCTTGGACACATTCGTAATGGACGCGATGTAGATGACCATCAGATAGCCTGACGATTGCCATACAAAGACCATGACAATGCCCCAGAAGCCGGTCACTTCGTCTCCCAGCCACGGAAGATTAAAGAACGGAATCCCCGTAGCCTCGCCAACGGTGGCAAAGCCCTTTATGAAGATGAACTGCCAGATGAAGCCCAGCAGCAATCCGCCGATCACGTTCGGCATGAAGAAGATCGTCCGCAGCCAGTTGCGCGCCCTAATATTTTTCGTTAAGAAGTAGGCCAGGAAAAAACCGACCAGATTCGTTAGAAGCACGCCAACGATCGTAAACTTGGTGGTAAACCAGAAGGACTGTGCGAATGCGCTGTCATTTGTGAAAATCTGTTTGAAATTGTCCAGCCCGACCCATTCGACATTCCCCGAGACACCATTCCAGTTGGTAAACGAGTAATACATCCCCATCACAAATGGGATAATGATCGTAATACCGAAAAACAGCAGCGCGGGTCCGATATAAACCAACTGCTGCGTCAAGGCAGCCGTTCTCTTGCTGTTCATGTAAATCCCCCTCCGCTTGTCCTATCGTTTCTCTATCCATTTCTCTATGATTTAATTATGCTAAGATGAAGACCCTGGGACTACCACAGGATGTGAACTAAATGGTATAGAAAATTGATCGGCGGTGAATTTATTGAACTGGAATTGGAACAGCATTCGCACAAAATTGATTACCTTTATGATCATGGCCACCATCATTCCGACCACCATCTCCATGATCATCAGCTATGTCATGACCACCAACTCGCTCAAGGAACGGGCCGTTGTTGAAAATATGAACCTCCTCTATCAGGGACGGTTGAATTTGGAGAGCTATTTGGAAGACATGAACCGTAATTCCCTTACGGTTTATTCGGATCCGGATTTTTTCCGCAGCCTTTATTATAGTCATGAGAACATCAATGCCAGCGGCAGGCAGTCCGCCACGCTGCAGTCCATTCAAAAAGCCATCAGCGGCTCCAGACAGGTCTATCTTTATGTCGACGGCAAAAGAGAGGCCACATTGTTCGCCCAGGATATCGCCAGAAAAACAAGTGACGTCAACCTCTATCCCGAAATTCCCGATCTTAGTAACGATACGGTGGTCTTGCAGCCGCCCCATCCCCTGCACACGTATGGCTTTCAGTTAGCTTATCCCTACGAGGCCGATAAACAAGTATTCACGATGTACCGGGTCATAGAACGCGTCCCTTCTACCGAGCGATTAGGCATTCTCGCCATCGATCTGGATATGAACTTCCTGAGCCGGATCAGCAATCAGCTGTTCCAGCCCGAACATGAGCAGCTGTATATTACGAATGAAGCCGGCTATATCATGTATGCCGGCCATGACGAGAGGCTTGGACAGCAGATTCAAACGGAATGGTACGACACCATCAAGCAGTCCGGCAAGAAGGAAGGCCATTTCGAGTATAACAACAAAATCTATCTGTATAACAATATCAAGACGTCGATCAGCGACTGGACGATGATTAAGGAGATTCCTTCCTCCTATATTCTGAGCAGCGCGGACAAAGCAGCCTTCGTCAACATTTTGCTGATCGGCGTATCCCTTATTCTCATCATCGCTGCCACGATCTGGATTTCGGTCTATGTTACGGCGCCGATCCGGGAATTGGTGGGCCTTATGAGCCAAGTCAAAAGCGGACGAATGACTGTGGATATCTCCTCTAACCGCAAAGACGAAATCGGAACCCTCCACCGCAGGTTCGGCAGCATGATGGATACGATCAACAACCTCATCTTGCAGGAATACAAGCTGAAGCTGGCGAACCGGACCAACCAGCTCCGGGCGCTGCAGGCTCAGGTGAACCCGCATTTTATGAACAATGCGCTGCAAACCATCGGCACCCTTGCGCTTGAGCATGGCATGAAGAGGATTTACTCCCTGATCTCCGCTCTTGCCCGGATGATGAGATACAGCATGTACAATACGGACAAGCCGGTCACGCTGGCCACGGAGCTCGATCATATTAAGGATTACGCGGAGCTGCAGAAGGAACGATTTGAGAATCAGTTCGACTTCCGTTACGATGTGGATGAGTCGACTTTGCAGGTGTTGATCCCGAAAATGCTGGTTCAGCCGCTGATCGAGAACTTTTTCAAGCATGGCATGAACCCCTTGGCGGAAAACAATTACATCGCGCTAAAAAGTAAGCGCCTGTCGGCCTCCATCGTGCAGATCACGGTTGAGGACAACGGAAACGGAATGCAGGATGAGCCTTTTGAAACTCTGCAGGAGCATTTGCTTCGGATGGAAGAGATGGATCTGGAACAGCTTCAGGTTCTTTCCGAAATGGACACGGAAGACAGCAGCGGGATCGGACTTATCAACATCATGACAAGGCTGAGACTGTATTATCGCGGAAAATCCAAGTTCAGCATCGAAAACAACAAGCCGCATGGCTTTCGAGTTGTACTGACTATAAATGTGGAAGGTGAAACGGATGAAGGCATTGATCGTGGATGACGAGTCACGCGTGCGTAAAGCCATAAGACTGCTGGTCCAATGGGAGACGCACGGGATTACCGATATTGAGGAAGCCGCCAATGGCCTTGAGGCGATGGAACTGATTCCGGCGTTCCGACCGAGCCTCGTGCTCATGGATATGCTGATGCCGCTCAAAAACGGCGTGGATCTCATGGAATGGATTCATAAAAATTACCCGGATATCAAATTCATTGTTATCAGCGGGCATGACGACTTCGAATTCGTACGCAACACCATCTGGTACAGCGGCACGGATTATATCCTGAAGCCCATTGAGGAAGCCGTTATCAACCAAGCGGTAGCCAAGGCGACGGCCGCCTGGAAGGCCGAGGAACGGGAGCGCCTTGCGGCGCGGCAGCAGCATGTTCAGGTGAACGAGTACCGGCCGGTCTATTCCGAGAAGCTGTTATCCAGCCTTATCGATGACAAAAGCGCCCATTCCCAGGTGGTCCATCGCCTCAAGGATGAAGGCATCGTACCGGAGCAAACGCAGACGATACGACTGGCCGTCATGCAAATGGACAAGTCAGACCACGCGCTTTATAGCCGCTTTGGCCATCATCAGGATTTGCTCATGTTTGCCCTGCTCAATATTTGCAATGAATTTCTGCAAAAGGACCGGATCGGGATCGCCTTCCGTCACTTTGGTTCACCTCACCAACTGGTTATTTTGCTGTGGGATCAGCTTGCCACACTTGCCACGCTGCTACAAGAGATCAATAACGGGATGCACCGCACCTTGTCGCGCCACATGCATTTTGGCGTGAGTCCCGACGGTCAATACCCGGCAGACATTCCGGAATTGTATGCCCGAAGCTCGTCTGCCCTGCATCAGCGCGATTTATTGGTGCTTAATCACTTTATCCATGATACAGAGGAGCAGCGCCGATCGGGTGTTGACCATCATAAAGGCGTGCAGTTCAGCGGGTATGAGGATCCCTGGAAGCTCGCCATACTTAGCGGCCAGCCCGCTCCCATAACCGAAGCCGTAGAGTCATTCATCGCAGCGATTCGGAAAAGCGGCGTTCTCACGCCGGAGCTTCTGGAGCGTTGGGACCGCGATATCGAAAGATTCGCCAATCACGTCATTCATGAAACCGCTAACCCGTCGTCTGAGGCTTTGTTGAAATTGTACAAAGAGGAAAGCGCCACCATCGAGAGGCCAAGCCCGGACAAGTATGTGTGCTCGCTGTCCGAGTGGCAGCAGTATTGGATTGAATTAATGAGCCTGCTTGCCTCGGCTGTGCAGACCCAGAAGCAAACAGGTCAGGACCTGATCCATGACATTACGGCATTTATCGAGCAAAATTATCAGAACGACGTGTCGCTGTATGATATTGCAAATCGATTTCACGTAAGCCGTGAGTACATTTCCCGCAAATTCAAGCAAAGGCACGGCATTAACATCCCGGAACATCTGAACCGCATCCGCATCTCCAAGGCCAAAATCCTGCTGCAAAATCCGGGCTTGAAAATGGCAGCGATTTCCGAAATGGTCGGCTTCAAGAACGAGAAATATTTCAGTCTTGTCTTTAAGAAGCAAGAGGGCATTTCGCCGAAGGAATTCCGCAAGCTGCATGAGCAGGAAGCGTAGACTGGGCAGCGGTTTGCCGCTAAAGGCAAGCCGCCTGTGTTGGGCATATAAAATAAAGCAGAGAGAGCATGGGAATCCCCTGCTTTCTCTGCTTTTTTATGTGAACCCTTAGATTAATGCCTTCGCAGAAACTTCATGCACTCCTCCTACCCCTGCTGCTTCTCCAAGATCATGACTCCGCGTGCCGGCACTTCGCAGGAATCTCGATGCTCCTCTCCTGTCAGCAGGTCAACGTAGGTCTCCCCTGCCAATGGCACGAGTTTGCTCTCCGGCATGTGATTAAGTACAAAGGTGAACTCCACGCCCTCCTTCACGCGTTTTGTCACCTCAACGCCTTCCGGAGCCTTCAGGACGGGCTCAATGCCATGGTCATTGCATATCGTTTGCATCAGGTCCTTCAGGAATTTAGGCTCCGGACTTGTGGCCACATACCATGCCTTCCCCTGCCCGAAGGAATTCACGGTTAACGATGGCATCCCCTGATAGTAATCGGAGCCGTATTCGGCAACAACTTCCGCTCCTTCAGCATGGATCACGTCGCATAGAATGCCGCAGTCGTAGGTGCCCTCCAGTTGTCCCTTCCGGCCTCGCAGCACCATCTGATTCTGCTGGCCCGGAAGCAGCGCATCAATCTCCTCGGCCCAAACTCCCATCACCTTGCGCAGCTCGCCCGGATAACCGCCCAGCGTCACCAGATCATTCTCGTTCACGATCCCGCTGAAGAAGGTCGTCACAAAGGTTCCGCCCTGCGATACAAAGGCCTCCACGTGCTCTGCAAATCCCTGCTTTGCCATATACATCACAGGTGCGATGACAACGTCATACTTCCGAAAGTCCTCATCCACGCTGATCATATCGGTCTGAATATGCAGCTGGTGCAGTGCATCATAATATTTATGGACCTCATTCACGTAATTAAGGGCAACGGTCGGACCGCTCGACAGGTCAATGCCCCATCGATTCTCCCAGTCGTAGATGATCGCAACTTTGGCGTCGGAACGGGCATCCAGGATTCGGTCCCCCAGCTGCTGCAGCTCCTTGCCCAGCTCCGCGCACTCGCGGAATACGCGAGTATGTTCATGTCCTACATGTTCAATGACCGCTCCGTGATATTTCTCGCAGGCTCCGATCGAACGGCGCAGCTGGAAGAACATCACCGTATCCGCGCCATGGGCGACCGCTTGATAGCTCCACAACCGCATAACCCCAGGTCGCTTGGCAGAGTTATACGGCTGCCAGTTCTGGACGCTCGGCGTCTGCTCCATGAGCATAAAAGGCTGCCCGCCCTTAAGTCCCCGCATCAAGGCATGCGCCATAGCCGTATAGCTATATGGCGTATCCAGAGACGGGTAGTTGTCCCAGGATACAACATCCATCTCTTTGGCCCATTTGAAGTAATCCAGCTCCGGATAGAAGCCCATCAGATTCGTGGTCACCGGAATATCTGGCGTGATCCGCTTTAATTCATCCCGCTCCAGCTTATAGCAGTCCAACAGGCTGTCCGACTGGAAACGGCGGTAATCCAGGGATATGCCTTGGAAATTGGTCCGATTACCGGACCACTCCTCGCTTAATGCGTTAGGTACGACAATGTCGTCCCAGTCGTAGAAGGTATGTCCCCAGAAGCGGGTATTCCATGCCTTGTTCACGGCATCCAGCGTGCCGTAGCGCTGCTCAAGCCAAGTCCGGAATGCCGCAGCGCAATTATCGCAGTAACAATATCCGCCGTATTCGTTCGATACGTGCCAGATCAGGACGGCAGGATGATCCTTATAACGATCCGCCAGCTTGCCGGCCATGGCTTTGGCGTATTTACGGTAAGTGGGGCTGTTCGGGCAGGAGTTATGACGACCTCCGAATTTGCGTTTACGTCCCTCGTAGTCGACGCGCAGCACATCCGGGTATTTACGGGCCATCCAAGCCGGATGGGCCCCTGTGCTGGTTGCCAGACAGATATATACCCCGTTCCGGTACAGCCGTTCGATCGTCTCGTCCAGCCAGACAAAATCGTACGTATCCTCATTCGGCTGACTCAAAGCCCAGGAGAATACATTGACGGTGGCCACATCGATGCCCGCCAGCTTAAACATGCGGTCATCTTCCTTCCACGCTTCTGCATCCCATTGCTCGGGATTATAATCGCCGCCATACCACATTTTGGGTAACTTTTCGTTAATCATTTAGGGTTCAGCTCCTTTAGCTTTTTAATTCCGAATCCAGTTCGCCATCAACAAAGCATTCTACACTGTACGATCAATCGTGTTTGCGGCTACCTTCGGAAGTCGCTGGCGTGATCAGGTATATCGCTCCGCTGACCGTTTCAAATGAGCCCTGCTCATCCATCGTCACCACACTTCCGTCTTCCCTTTTAACGGCGAGAGGCACGGAACAGCTAATTCTACAGACTCGGCCATGCGTAGAGATTACGCGCGCAGACGTTAGGATGCCTTCGCTCCATTCCATGTCCACAATAAACCCGCCGCGAGCCTTTAATCCTCTTACGGATCCTGCTGCCCACGCTTTCGGCAGCGCCGGTAGCAGCTGAATAGCACCCAAGTGGCTCTGGAGCAGCATTTCCACAAGTCCGGCCGTGCCTCCAAAATTCGCATCGATCTGGAAGGGAGGATGGTCTCCAAGCAGATTAGGATGCATGGAGCGAGAAATCAGCGTCCGGACATAATCATACGCCTTGTCCGGCAGCTGTAGCCGGGCAAACAGGTTGATCAGCCATACGCAGCTCCACCCCGTGTGCCCTCCTCCATGGTCGATCCGCGACATCAGCGTACGATAAGCGGCTTCCGCAAGCTGCGGCGTATCCTGAAGGGTAATGTCGGAGCCGGGGTACAGCCCATACAAATGCGATACGTGCCGATGTCCGGGCTCCGCTTCCGGGTAAGGCTCGCTCCATTCCATGAGTTTGCCCTCGGCATCAATGGCGTAAGGCAGCAGCCTCGCTGCCGCTGCCCTCCACTCCTCCCGCAGCTCAGCATCCTGGTCCAGCAGCTGTGATGCTTCAATACAATTCTGGAATATATCCCGGATGATGGCCATGTCCATAGTGGAGCCTGCCGACACGCTGCAAGCCAGGCCTTCCGCGGTAAGGAACTGATTCTCGGGCGATGTCGATGGGCTGGTCACCAGATGCCCTTTCCCGTCTTCAATAAGCCAATCCAGGCAAAACAATGCCGCATCCCTCATAAGCGGATAAGCCGTTTCCCGCAAATATTCGAGATCCGGTTGGAATTGGTAATGCTCCCATAGATGCCGGCACAGCCATGCTCCGCCCATTGGCCAGAAAGCCCACATGGCCCTGCCATCGCTCGGGCTGGCCATTCGCCATAGATCCACGTTATGGTGGGCAACCCATCCACGGGCGCCGTAATGAATCTTCGCCGTCCGGGCACCACTTACACTAAGCTCCCGGATCATCTGGATCAGCGGCTCATGACACTCGCCCAGATGCGTCGTCTCTGCGGGCCAGTAGTTCATCTCAGTATTGATATTCGTTGTATAATCGCTGTTCCATGGCGGCTGTACATGCGGGTTCCATATGCCCTGCAGATGTGCTGGCTGTGTACCTGGCCGAGAGCTGGCAATGAGCAAATACCTTCCGAATTGAAACATCAGCGCCTCGAGAGCAGCATCCTTCCGTCCTTCCCGGTACGCTTCCATCCGCTCATCGGTGGCTAAAGCTTCTATGGAACGTCCATTCTCTGAACGGCCAAGCTGAAGCTCCACGCGTCTGAACAAGGCTTGATGGTCCTGGACATGCCGTGAACGCAATTCTTCAAAGCCACGCCGCCTCGCGCCCTGAAGCCTCTCTCTGCATATACCGGACGGATCGGTTCCTCCAGAACCCGGAGCTCGATCGAAGCCTTCAAAATTCGTGGCAGCCGCAATCAGCAACGTGACGGAGCCAGCGCCGTTGATGCGTATACCGCCGCTGTCATCCACCGTAACCTGCCCGCTATCCGTTAAGGCCAGCAGCCGCATTTCATACCGTATGCCAAGCCCGTCTTCATAGAGCACCGCCCCGGGGTGATCACCTCTGTAATTCTCAGCAATATGGGTGGGAGCGTGTCCATACAACACCAAGGATCCGTCTTCTGCACTGCGGGTATCATGCCGCAGCGGTGAACGAAGCCCGATCTCCAATTGGATGGTTCCGGCGTTCGTGCTCGTATAACGAATAACCGCTACCTGATCAGGCGCACTGATGAATACTTCCCTGCTGAAGCGACCATCGGAGCCGCCGGCTCGAAAGTGAGTAGATGCAATCCCTGTATCCAAATCCAGTTCGCGCCTATAGTCCGTCCAATCATCCCCAATTCCGCTCTGACTGATAACCAAATCTCCTAAAGGCAAAAAGGACTCCGTGTTTCTGCCGACCATCTTGCCCTCAATCAACTGTTCGGCTTCGGTATACTTTCCGGACGCAATCAGCTCTCTTGCCGATGCCAAATGCCGAAGAGCCTCATAATTATTCGTGTCCCGGGGAAATCCGGACCAAAGTGTATCTTCATTCCATTGAATGCGTTCTTCCTGTACGCCCCCGAACACCATGGCGCCAAGACGGCCGTTTCCAATCGGAAGCGCTTCTTCCCACTTGGCCGCGGGCTTCCGATACCACAATGTTGAGGCCTGCTGCTGTACTGAATTCAGTGTAATCCCCCCTTATTCCAATTTGATAAAGGTTTTCTCGAAAAACAGCTTAAATCCTTCATCTTAGGTTGTATTTATTCGAATAACTTAAGGCCCGCCGCTAGCAGCAACTGCCTTGAATATCGGCAAAAGGGGCCGCATACAGCCGGCCCCTTCTATTCGCCTCTATCCTAATTATTCCAGAGTTCCACGCGTTCGCGTACCAATTGGGTGTATTCCTGCTCCATCTTCTCGGCGCCGGCATCATTCAGTTCTTTGATGAACTGATCATACAGCGCGTCAAACTTCGCCGGATCGGCAAGAATGACTTCCGGAATCCGCTTCCGGGTAATCTCTTCCACCTTTTTATAGGTGATATTGATGTTGGAGTCGCTCGGTACCGGAATGTTGTAAGCAACGCCCCACGGCTTTACTTCAAATTCCTCTTGTTTCGGCCACAGGTCTTTCCACATTTCCGCGCCGTACGCTTTCAGCGTTTCCTTCGCGGATGGCGTATAGTTCTCTATGATCGTCTCCGGGAAGTTCGTTGTGTAATAGTTGTCCGTCGAATCCTTCACGCCGTCGCCGTAACGAGGGAACATGGCGTTGTACAAGCCGATTCCTGTTTCCTTGGTGAAGTTGGCGTTGTCATAGGTTTTGCGCTCTTGGACGTCCTCAGGAATAACGCGCTTGCCGTCCACCACGTTGTAATGTTCGCCTTCGATACCCCAATTCATCAAAACTTGCCCTTCTTCGGAAGCCAGATAATCCAGGAACTTGATGATTCGAACCGGATCCTTGGCGGATGTCGTAATGCCTACGCCCCATCCGGCGACGTAACCCGTGTCTTGGAACGTTGCATCCTTCGTCGACTCATCCAGCTGGATCGGGAATCTCGCATAGGTGCGGTTTTCCTTGCCGGAAGTTCTCAGTGCATTCGTTGCATTGCCGAAGCCCCACTCCTGATCAATGACGCCAAGGACGCGGCCGGAGGAAATTTTAGCTTCGTATTGGTCCGTCTTCTGCACGAACGTTTCTTTATCCAACAAGCCCTCGGCGTTCATATGATTCAGCCAGCGGAAGTATTCCTTCTCTTCCGGCCGCTTGTAATGAAGCTTCGCCTCGGTTGTTTCCGGGTCGATATAATACTCGCCGTCATCCGACACCCCTGTCGCGATAAACGCCGGGTTCGTTACCGAGATCATGATTCTCCATCCGTCCGCATTCAACGTCAGCGGAATCGTCGGCTGGCCGTCAATGGTCGGGTGTTTCTCGGCATACTCTTTCAGTGCGTTCTCATAATCCTTCACCGTTTTCAGTTCAGGGTAACCGAGTTCTTTCAGCACTTCATGCTGGATCTGGAACGTGCCGCCGGCATCAAGGGCCTGATGGTCCACCGCTGCAAGTGTCGGGAGGACATAGATGGCCTCATCCTCATTGCTCCATTTCAGACGGCTCATATATTCTCCATACACCTTTTTGATATTCGGCGCATGCTCTTCGATCAGATCTGTCAGATCAATAAACGCTCCGGAATCCACAAACAGATTGGCGTCACCCTTGGCAAATACCAAGTCCGGATATTCCCCGCTCGCCACCATCAGCGGGAGCTTCTGATTGGAGCCGTCCACCGCGTATTCGGCCTGGATCGTAATGCCGGTTTTCTCAGTCAGCTTCTTGCCGACCGCATCCTGCATGTTGGCCCAGTTTGCATTGGAATCCGCGCTGTAATACGTCATGGTCATCGGCTCGAGCTTCTCTTCCTGCTGCGTATCGTTGCCGCCGCTGCCTTCTTCGCCGCCGTTTGCGCTATTGTTGCTGTCGCCGTTACCGCATGCCGCCAGAACGAATGTGGCCATCATCATGATCGCGAGCAGCAGCGACAATCTCTTCTTATGTTTCATTGCTATACCCCCTAAATCGATTTTTAATCATCTATCGTATAACAGGACATGCTGCCTGCTGATACCATACTTGCGCTTAGCTTTTTACGGCTCCAAGCGTCATGCCTTTCACAAAATACCGCTGCAGGAACGGATAGACGAGCAATATGGGAACCGTAACCACAATCGTGATCGCCATTTTGATCGATTCCGGCGACACCTGCTTCACGATTTCGGCCATGTTCTGCCCCGACATCATGCCGCTGGTTTGTCCCTGCGTGCTCTGCAGCACCTTCATCAGCTCGAATTGAAGCGTCGTGAGATGGGGTGCGTTGCCGTTATAGAGATACGTATCGAACCATGAGTTCCACTGCCCGACGGCCAGAAATAAGGCGATGGTAGCCAGTACGGGCTTACAGAGCGGAAGAATGATTTTGTAATAGATCGTGAAATCGTTAGCTCCGTCAAGCTTAGCCGATTCCTGCAGCGAATATGGCAGGCTGTCGATGAAAGACCGGATAACGAATACGTTAAACGCGCTTACCATGCCCGGAATGATGTAGACCAGAAACGAATTCATCATGTTCAGGTCGCGGATCAGAATGAACACTGGAATCATTCCGCCGGAAAAGTACATCGTCAGCGCAAGAAAGGTCGACATGAACTTTCTTCCCTGAAAGTCCACCCTGCTGAGGACGTAGCCCAGCATAGTGCCGCTTAACAAGCCCAAGAATGTTCCTGCCAGCGTACGGAGAATCGTAATTTTGGCCCCTGTAATCAAACCGTCGTATTTGAAGATCTGCACGTAATTCTCAAGCGTAAACTCCCGCGGCCAGAGATAGATCCCCCCGCGTACTGTATCTACGGAATCGTTCAATGATATCGCAAGAACATTCAGGAACGGATACAGAGTAACGATCATGACCAGTGTCATAAAAGTAAAGTTACCAATATCAAACACGCGGTCGGAGAGCGTGGGCTTGAATGCTGTTTTGGTTCGTGCCATGCTGCTTCCCTCCCCTACATAATCGATTGCTTCGTGAATTTTTTGAATACGCCGTTAGCGAGCAGCAACAAGAGGATACTCACAATGGAGTTGAACATCCCGATGGCCGTACCGAATGAGAAACGACCCATCCCAAGGCCATAATTCAACGCATACAGATCCAGCACCTGGGAATAATCCACCACCAGCGGGTTACCCAGCAAGAACTGCTTCTCGAAGCCGATGCTGATCAGATGTCCGATGGACATGATCATTAGAATTGCAATCGTAGGGGCGATGCTTGGCAGCGTAATATGCCATATTTGGCGAAGTCGGCTCGCGCCGTCAACCTTGGCTGCTTCGAATTGCTCCTGATCAATGCCTGAAATCGCTGCCAAATAAATGATCGCGCTCCAGCCCATTTCCTTCCATATATCGGAGCCCGTTACGATGTACCAGAACAGGTTCCCCTGAGCCATGAACTGTATGGGCTGATCAATGAACCCCAGCCACATCAGCAGCTGATTGACAGCACCTCCATCTGTGGACAGCATTTTGGTCACGATACCGGCAACCACGACCCAGGACACAAAATGCGGCAGATAAGATATCGTCTGTACGGTCCTCTTGAATACGCTTCCACGAAGCTCATTCAACAAGACTGCGAATAGGATCGGAATCGTGAACCCAACGATCAATCCCATGAAACTCATGGCGAGTGTATTCCGCAACACCAGATAAAACTTATCGTCCGCGAAAAGTGCTGCGAAATGGTCCAGGCCCACCCATTTTTGTTCGAATATCCCTTTGCCTGGCTTGTAATTCTGGAATGCCATCAACCAGCCCCACACCGGCAAGTAGCTGAAAATGAATACTATGACGATGAATGGAAGCGACATTCCGTACAGTACTTTCTGCTCTTTGAAAGTGGCCCAAAAGCCTTTCTTTTTCTTTGCGGCAGGTTGGATGCTACCTTCTGTCTTTGTTACCGCTTTCAAACCAACCCCTCCTCTCTTGTATATCCTGATGATAAACCAAGCTGGGGCAGGGAAGTACCCGAAGGATTGGCTTAAAAATCATATAAAAATTAGACATTAACGGTGGGTGGAAAAATGCGAAAGACCTTTATGCCGCTCCGTGTCCGGATCGTATCTCCGATCGCTGTTAAATCCGGGAAACTTCGGATGGTAGGGTAAGGTTGTTTCCCGGCTTTAAAGGCGACCGCTGTCGCTTCTCCGATACGATTCCGGCCCCTCCGCTCTATGCTTCGCAGCATTTGAATTCCCCGATAATGCCTTGGGAAGGAAAGGGGGAAAACAAAAAGACGCGTACCTTAGTCGCGTCTAAAGGGCACGATATGAAAGTATTTATGTTTAGTCTGGTTGTAAGTGAGAATGTGGCGACTGATTACAAGTCCAGCTCCTTACGGAAATTGGATGGAGAGGTACCGACGTATTTTTTAAACTTGCTATGAAAATAGTCGACATTCGTATACCCGACCTTCTCCGCAACCTGATACACCTTCATGCCCTGCTTCAAAAAATCCTTGGCCTTGTCGATCCGGACCTTATCGAGGTACGTATTGAAGTATTCTCCGGTTGTATTTTTGAACATCTTCCCCAGGTATGCGCTGTTGTAATTAAATACGGAGGCCAGTGTTTCCAGTTTAAGATTCTCATTGTAATTACGC
This sequence comes from Paenibacillus sp. p3-SID867, assembly GCF_025142895.1. Taxonomy (NCBI): domain Bacteria; kingdom Bacillati; phylum Bacillota; class Bacilli; order Caryophanales; family Paenibacillaceae; genus Paenibacillus; species Paenibacillus sp. p3-SID867. The sequence goes on along the minus strand of NZ_JAMBDM010000012.1, from coordinate 107,368 downwards.
TGAATCAGATCCATGATCCGCTTCATCTCCTGATCCCGTCCGCCATTGCCCGCCTGCCAGATCAGCTCCTCCAGGAATTGGGACGAATGGCGGCACAAATCATAGGCTGTGCGCTGGCGGAATATCGCCGCAATCCGATCCGAGTATTCCTTCGTGCGGGACTGCAGCTCGGTATGATGCTGCATCAGCTTGTTGTGGACCCCGGTCAGAAGCTCCACGAAGGCGCTTTTCATCCTTTCCTCCGTATAATCTTCATTCACCATGGCATACGCTGCAGCATGCAGCAGCTTCCGCTGCACCTCCACATTACCCACATCTACGGCGTAATAGAGCTGTTCCATCAGCTGCTCCGGATCATAGGGCTGCCGTTCTTCATCCGTTATGCTGCCGGCAAACCGCTCGGATTCAGGGAATAACAACTCGCCGGGAGCATAGAAGAAGCGTTCGCGAATCCGTTCCTTGGCACAACGGTACGAATCCGCCACATCTTCCAAACGGTGGACCTGACGGCCCAAAGAGGCCGTTATCGCCGTGCCAGCCCGACTTGCGGCTTCCTCCACCATATGCAGCAATTCTTTACGCCCACCTGCCGTCAAGACCGGCGTGTGCATTAGGACGCCGAGCTGTCCATGCATGGAAAAGACCGCGCCGTGGCCGTTCTCTTCAAAAGCTTCGATCAGCTGGTTTTTCAACCGATCATCGGCCCCCTCAACGGATTCATCGTAGCCGTTATGATGAACAAGCAGCACTTGGTAGTGGTTCCATAACAGTCCTGATCGCTCGGCCATATTCCGCAAAGCTGCCGGATCGGGATTGCCCTCCGGGTTGAACCATGTCTGAATGAACTGCTCGCGGCTCATATCCGAGGCTGCCCTATTCAGTGCCTTCCGCTCCTGTTCCTGCTCGATGGCTTCTTTAATCTGCAGCAAATACATGCTCAACTCGTCCTCATCCACCGGTTTCAAAAGGTATCCGTCCACGCGGTGGGACATCGCCCGCTTAGCATAATCAAAATCGGCATATCCGCTCAGGATGAGCAGATGAATCTCGGAATCCAGGTTTCGGATGGCTTCGATCAGCTGCAATCCGTCCATTCCTGGCATTCGGATATCAATCAGCATCAAATCCGGATTGTACATCCCGTGCTTCTCCAACGCTTCGCTTCCGTTCGCTGCGGTTCCAACAACCTGGTACCCAAGCTCGGTCCATGGCACAATGCTCTTCAGCCCTTCGCGCAGCTTGGGTTCGTCATCCACGATTAATACTTTCATCATCGCTCTCTCCTCCTGTCGGGATACTGAATTCGATACGTGTTCCTATGCCCGGCTCGCTGTAAATGATCAGACCTGCATCAGGGCCGTAGGTAAGCTGCAGACGGACATGAACATTCCGGAGCCCGATCCGTCCTCCGTCCTTCTCATCGGTATCGTTCAAATAACCGTAGATCATCTGCAATCTCTCCAGGGTTATGCCCGCCCCATTATCCTCGGTAATCACGAGCAATTTCCCTTCACTTGCCGAGACCCTCACCCTGATGAAAGTGCCCTCTTCCTTGTGATCCATCCCATGTATGACCGCATTCTCCACAAGCGGCTGTATGATCAGCGGCGGGATTCTTACCCGATCGGCTTCGGGATCCACCAGAAGTTCATATTTCAGACGATCCTCATAGCGGAACTTCTGAATATCCAGATAACACTGCACCATTTCGATCTCGTCTTTTATCGTTGTTTTTCCGCTGCCGATCTCAAGATTGCTTCGCATCATTTTACCGAGCAGCCGCACAATCCGGGCGATTTCGTCCTCACCCTTGAGATGTGCCTCCATGCGAATAGACTCTAAGGCATTAAACAAAAAGTGCGGATTGATCTGACTGGCCATCATTTTGAATTTAATTTCGTTCTGCTTCTGTTCCATTAACCTTTTCTGTTCATTGGACTCCTGCACTTCGTTCATCAGGTCGTTAATGTTACCCACCATGGAGTTGAATTGGCGGGATAACTGACCGATCTCATCCTTGCCGTCAATTTGCATGGCAACGCCGAGGTTACCGGTACCTAACTTCGTAATATGCTTGCTGAGACGCAGCAGCCGGTTAGAGATCAATGAAGAGAAGCTATAGATCAGAAGAACGGCCAGCAGCAGGCTGATGATGATGACCGACATCGCCAGCTTGCTGATCCGATTGGCGTCCGCCACGATGCTATCAATTGAAAATATGGAAATAATGCGCAGGCCGTTAACCCCGGATTCCGTATTTAACGGTTCAATCAGTACCTTGGAGGCTTCGTCATGGATAACCGATTCATAGCTTCCGCTCGCATTGTATACAACCCCGCTGGTATCTTGAATCTCGGCTAGCGTTTTCCCGTACAGCTCCGGACGGTTAGCGGCGACAATATTGTTCTTGCTGTCCACAATAATGGTATCAAACGTTTCCTGGCTGAGGATCGTGTTCAGCATACCCGTATTGACATTGATCACAAGCACGCCACGGTTGTCTTTGCTTCCAAGATCAACCCCCTTGATTAAGCTGAGGTACACCTTCTGATCGCGTTCATCCATAATATAATCCCAGTAAATGACGCCAATATCATCCTCGGCTCGCTGATACCATTCCGTTCTCTTGATCTCCTCCTCGGGATAAAGAAACTCCCAATTGTTCAGCATGGTGGAGTTCTCGCTATAGAAACGGATATTCGATATTTCCTTGTACATCCGTATCGCCTGCTGTAAATCAGGATACTCCCTGTAAGCCACGAATACGTCGTATACGCTTTCATATTGCCGACTGGCAAGATTTCTCAGACGCTCGTCGTAGGATAGCCGATAGGATAAATCGTCTGCCACGTTGATGACTTCAGTTGACCGTTTCTTGACCCGGTCCACGTTCTGGTAAGCTTGCTCCAACGCATTGTTGAAGGCAAATTTGCGGAGCTCGCCCGTAAGGAATATCCCCACGATGGCTACCGGTACAAAGACCACGACAACAAAAGACAATATCAATTTGTTGCGGATTTTCATGTCATTCACAAGTTGAATGAAATAGGATAACATCGGACCGTCTTCGCTCCTGTCCTTTAATCTTCGGCAAGCCCTTTAAAAGAAAACGGTTACAACCATTCGTGAATAAACCTGCCGCAGGCCTATTATATCAGCACAGCCCTCCTTGCACGGCCAGCTAAAATATGGAAGAAGCCCGACTCCAGCATAATGCTGGTCCGGGCTTATCTTCGCTATGCTTTTTTCCTTATATCGAGCAGGTGTACCCAGAGCTTACCCTTCCAGAGTTGCCGTGAAATTCACCGCTTGTTGTCCGGCTTCCACTTGAATGCTGCCTTCTTGCAGGCTCACTCCCGAGCCCTCTACAGATGAGACGGCTCCGGTGTCATGCAGCTTCACGAAGAATGGCTTACCGCTGCCTTCCACCGTAAAGTCGATCCGGCTGCCCGCACGGACCGCCCGCACAATCAGCTCGCTTTCCCCGTTCATGTTGCGAACGGTGACCGAAGCTTCGCTGCCGTCCTCCAATGCATACAAGCCAAGCTCAACTCCGTCGGCATAGTCATATTCCGGACGGGTGTCGTTTGCGCCCAAAGCCAGGAACGAGTTGCCGCGTACAAACAACGGTAATCCGAGGAAATCGTACGTCTCCTTGCGCCAGGTTCCGCCATCCACCGTTTCTCCGGTTAACAGATGCGTCCAGCGGCCCTTCGGCAGATAGTACTTCACGTCGCCGTTCTCGCTGAACACCGGTGCCACAAGCAGGGAATCTCCCAGCATGTATTGACGATCCAGCATTTCAACTGCCGGGTCTTCAGGGAATTCCAGGAACATGGCGCGCATGCTTGGCACCCCTTGCTCCGATGCCTGTACGGCGGTATGGAACAGATAAGGCATCAGACGGCTCTTCAGCTTCGTGAAGAAGCGCGTAACGTCCACAGCTTCTTCGTCATAAGACCACGGCACCCGGTAAGAGCTGCTGCCATGCAGACGGCTGTGGCTGGACAGCAAGCCAAATGCCAGCCAGCGTTTAAACACATGCGCCGGAGCCGTATTTTCGAAGCCGCCAATATCATGGCTCCAGAAGCCGAAGCCGCCGAGACCGAGGGACAAGCCGCCGCGCAGGCTCTCCGCCATCGATTCATAATCCGCATAGCAATCGCCGCCCCAGTGAACAGGGAACTGCTGTCCGCCTACGGTTGCGGAGCGTGCGAATACCGCCGCCTGATTCTTCCCGAATTTCTCCACCAGCACATCAAAGACCACTTTGTTATAGAGCTGGGTGTAGTAGTTATGCATTTTATGAGGATCGGAGCCGTCAAAATACACAACGTCCGTCGGAATGCGCTCGCCGAAATCCGTCTTGAAGCTATCAACGCCCATATCTGCCAGCTCGCGCAGGTATCCTGCATACCATTCGCATGCGTCCGGATTCGTGAAGTCCACCAGCGCCATACCCGGCTGCCACAGATTCCACTGCCACACATCGCCATTCGCTTTCTTCACCAGGTAGCCTTTTTCACGTCCTTCCTCAAAGAGACGCGAGCGCTGCGCGATATATGGATTGATCCATACGCAGATTTTCAAGCCTTTTTCTTTCAAACGCTTCAGCATGCCTTCGGGATCCGGGAACACCTCTTCATCCCATTGGAAGTCCGTCCAGTTGAGCCCCTTCATCCAGAAGCAGTCAAAGTGGAACACTTCCAGCGGGATATCGCGTTCCAGCATACCGTCAACAAAGGAGTTGACGGTCGCTTCGTCATACTGGGTTGTAAAGGAGGTCGAAAGCCACAATCCGAAGGTCCATGCCGGCGGCAGTGCCGGTTTGCCTGTCAGGTTCGTGTATTTGTCCAGCACGCCTTTCGGATCAGGCCCGTCAATAACAAAGTACTCCAATGACTCGCCTGGCACGCTGAACTGCACCTTCTTCACTTTCTCCGAAGCCACTTCAAAGGATACGAGGTCCGGTTGGTTGACAAACACGCCATAGCCTTTGTTCGTCAGATAGAACGGAATATTTTTATAGGCTTGCTCGGAGCTTGTACCGCCATCCTGATTCCAAATATCCACGACCTGGCCGTTCTTCACAAACGAAGTGAATCGTTCGCCAAGCCCGTATACCCACTCGCCTACGCCAAGATCCAGCTCTTCGCGCATGTAGGTCTGTCCGCCATTTTCCACGATATGTGCCATGGATTTGGCTCTGCTGCCGGTTATGCGTTCTTCTCCTCTATAGAAGTGAACCGACCATTCCGGACCTTTCTTGATCACGACGCTCAAATTGCCGCTGCGAAGAACCGCTTCCTGATCGTTCTCTTCAATGACAGTATGGTCACCTTCCTGCTTGTACAACTCGAATGCAGGTCCTCTATCTCTTACGCCCGCATAGTGAACCAGCTTTACGCCGATAACGCCGGGTGCCGGAGAATGAAATTGCACGGTGATCAGCTGGGCGTTAATCGTTGCTCCTCTGCCCGGGATCGGGGCCGTGGAGGCATAGGCTGTCAACGTATCTCCTTTTACCGCAAAATCATAAGCCTGAACCGCTCCCGAAACGGAATATCCTTCCCGGATAAGCCAATTGCCGTCTGTAAATTTCATTTTTTAATCCGCCTTTCTATATTATGAAAATTGAACTTTAAGATGAAAGCGTTATAATATCATTATACTGATCTATTTTAAGCCTATCTAACAGTATTCCATTGTTTTATAGCACAATTTTGATATAAGATGACATCATTCAAGCGGCAATTCATTCCAAGGAGGTACATCATGGATCAATCCTTTCGCCAGTCCTTAAAAGAAAGCACCGTTCACGGGAATGAACGCTTCCCGTTTGGTGCCTACTGGTATCAATTTGCCCCCGGGGCCCATGTGGTAGACTCCCATTGGCATAAGGAAGCGGAAATTTTCCACGTGCTGGAAGGCGAGGTTCTGTTTCAGATCGACTCGGAATACATTCCTGTCCGGGCGGGTGAAGCAATATTTATCGATGGAGGAGATCTCCATACCGGTCATGCCCGGGGCGATCAAGGATGCAGCTTCTGCGCCATGGTGTTCGATCCCGGCATGCTTGCCAGCAGCAGCTACGATCTTGTACAGGAAGGAATGATTGTTCCCTTTCAGGAGCGAAGAGCCACCTTTCCGAGATGGATGACATCCGAGACCGATGAGCAGCTGCTTCAGCATATAAAGGAAATGACACGGCTGTCGAAGCATAAACCTGCCGGTTATGAGGTCGCTATTAAGGGACATCTGTTTCTCATGTTGTTTCAGGCCGCATCCTCTGGCCGACTGGTCAACAGGAGCCGGAGCGAAGCAGCGGATATGGTGAGAACGGAACGATTGAAGAAAGTCATTCTCTACATCCAGAATCATTATCACCGTCCTATCCGGCTGAGTGAGCTGGCTGATCTGATCCCGATGAGCGAAGGCCAGTTCTGCCGTTTCTTTAAATCCATGACCGGGCAAACGCCAGTGGACTATATGAATTCCTATCGCGTTCGCCAGGCTGCTGAACTCCTTCGTCAGCCAGACAATAAAATATCCGACATCGCACTCGATGTCGGATTCGGGCATATCAGTTATTTTGTTCGGGTCTTCCGTAAGATCATGGACTGCACGCCTTCGGAGTATCGGAGAAAATTATAATTTCGGCAGGCTCGGTATGGTCTGATTGCAATCTCCCGGAAGCGGCAGGTTTCGGCATACGTACTGGCCCGCGCTGTTCTCATTCGCTGCGCCTGACGGGGCGGGCTGATGAACGCGCTGTTTCCAGAGCTGCCACAGCATGAATCCATCATTCGCCCTTCCCTTATTTTTCATATAGTTCACCATCGTTTCTACATTATAATAGGGTGTTGCGATATTATTCTGACCGTTCATCATGTCGGCATCGTATACCGTGCCCGGCGCGGCATTCAGTTGCAGGACGGCCCCGCCGGATCCCTCCGGCGCAATTTGCATGCCCATGTTGATAGGTCCATTGTATATTGCCTTATACGATTCATAGCCTTCACGCGGATCGTAATAAATACCGCCATCGTAGGACATCAGATTGATGAAGTCGATCTTGCCGCCATGATCCTTAACTACGCGGTACATGGTACCGCCAAAAGGAGATCCCCATTGGACCTTGCCTTCCTCAAACGGCGTTCCTTTCATGTAATAAGCGCCCGTAGACCAACCGGCGATGGAAATCTGCAGATTCGCGTTTCTTGCATGGATTTCATTATAGAGACTCGTAATAATGCCCGCGATCTCTCCATCCTTGGTGCAGCTGAACTGGGAGGCTGTTCCTTTGTTGCAGCTGCTGCCGCTGGATTCCCAGTCAATGTCGACTCCGGCAGCGCCAAGATCGAGAGCCAAATCCACAATGTTCTTGGCATTGAATCCGGACCACTGTGAACCTTGGCTGTATGACCAGCCTCCTACCGATAGGAACGCTTTCGTTCCGCGGGCTCTGAGAGATGCGATATGGTTACGCAGATCCTGAGACTGCTGGGCTGTAAATTTACGTTGACCGTTCGGGGTGGTCGCCCCTTCCACAAATTCCAAGCCCGCAACGGCTTGATCAAACGCGTAGGACCCTTGAATATACGTGGTATCCGGCCTTACGAATGCAAGATTGAGATGGGTGATGTAATTGGGAATGCTCGCGGTCGTCAGATCGTAAATACTGGTGTTCCAAGAACTCGCATAAGCGACATACATACGGTCACCAGGCAGCGGAGGATCTACAGGAGGGTCTACTGGCGGATCCACCGGGGGATCGACGGGCGGTGTCCCGGGAGTGCAATTTCCAAGGTCCTCCCATACACCCCACGGACCCGTCGTTCCAGGCACCTCGCCCTGTGTCCACCATTTCGCTTTCCAGGCATGGCCGTTGAAGGATACGATATTCCCCCCGCCATATACGGCAGAACTGCTCCATGCAGGCTCCGTACAGGCCTCAGCGGCTTGAGCCTTGTGCACAGGGAACATACCAAGCACCAGCACGGCGATGAATCCGAGAATCCATCCTCTCATCGTTCTGGACAACCTTGTCATTCATCAAGCAACTCCTTCGCCAATTGATTTTGTTCATTAAAGCGGTTTCAAAGCTGGTGAAAGCCTCGTACCTTGCACACCTCCTAACGCATATAGATGAAATGATATGACGCACTTTAAGTGTAACTTGGTCATTTTTTGTACAACAAGGATAAGATTTACTTATTCAGGGGCAAAATCCTATACCCTGGCCAACCAGCGCTTTCACGCAAAAAAGCTGTCACACTGCGGATTACCGCGGATGAGGCAGCTCTTAAATAGAAAGCATGGTTAACCCTGACTCCGATTTAGGGTATGATGATAGCAACGTGTTATTTCTTATCGTTGATTGATCTCTTTGTGCCGCCTTGCAAACGGACATTTCGATAGTGACTCCGTGTTATCCCGCAAAAAATATTGCTTCCATTCATAGTTATCCTCCGCCCCGTAGAGCTTTAAGTCAGGGTGCGGTGGTACGGGATCATATTGGGCCAATCGCTGACGAATCAATCCCTTGGTGTGTTCTGCTTGCCTTGTTCGGGCATTGAACTGCTTCAGAACCCAACGAGGCGTAAAAGCAAGCATCATGTAGGGAAAGTATCTGCTCTGGCGAAGCTCATGTGCCGGTGTAGCGCAATAAACAAAATAAGGCTCGCCTGCAAAACAATATTCCCATAGATGATCCGTCGGTTCCTCCGGCAGATCCGTAGGCCAAGGTTCCGTATCATATTCGGTTGTTCGGCTTAAAAGCTGCCAGAACAAGCGCTCATAATACTGGACGCCTTCCAGGCTATCGCGGCCATGCTCCGTATAGATCATGACGACAAGTGAAGTATAGGGCCCAAAGTCCCTGGAGCCGAGCCCGAACTCGCGCAGCAGAGCAGCCAGCTGTTCCGCCGCAGCCTGTGATTCGCCCTGATGAATAAAGCCGTATCTAAAATGATTCAGTGCATGTCCTTGCACAGCCGGAATGCAGGGGAATTTGGCGTAACGGTCCGTCATTTTCTCGGTCAGCTTGGTTATCGCTTTCCGCTGCCATTCCTCATGCAATCCATGGACAGCATCCATATGATCCAACCTCAATAAACCGCTCATTACCAGTCCTCCTCTTCTACAGCATATAAGAGTGAGTAAAAATAGGTGACTGTCACGAGCGAAAAGCACATGAATTTCGAAAAGCGTTTCCCAAAAGCTTGAACTTTCTGATATCTTAAGTAGAGAAGAAATTAAAATGACCAGGCTTATGCCTTAATTACCATAGAGAGGATTCTTTCACATTATGTCTAAACCCCTGCTAACAGATCAGATTCAAACGGCCAAGCCCGCCAAAAAACCGAGGCCTTCCGCTCCACCCGTGCGCATCTTTGCGCTGGGGGGGCTTGGCGAGATCGGCAAGAACATGTACGGTGTGGAATTCAAAAATGAGATCATTATCATCGATGCCGGCCTGAAATTCCCGGATGCCGAAATGAGCGGCGTCGATTACATTATTCCGGACATTCGTTATTTACTTGATAACAAACATAAAGTAAAAGGTATGTTCCTGACCCATGGTCATGAAGATCACATCGGGGCTATTCCCTATGTGCTTCGTCAAATCCAGATGCCGATCTATGGCGGGGCCCTGACCATCGGCCTGGTTCGTGCGAAGCTGGAAGAGCATCGGCTGCTGGATCAGAGTGATCTGCGCGTCTTCCATGAAGACGAAACGATTGCATTCCGTCATCTTTCCGTTCATTTCTTCAGAACCACCCACAGCATTCCGGATGCCTTCGGGGTCGTAGTGGAAACACCGTACGGGCCGATCGTACATACCGGAGACTTTAAATTTGATTTTACGCCGGAGGACAAGCCCGCCAATCTGCATAAAATTCTGCATATCGGCGCACGGGGCGTCCTGGCCCTGATGGCTGACAGCACCAATAGCGAGCGGGACGGGTTTACCCCTTCGGAACGCACCGTCGGCGATTCCATCCTGCGTCTGTTCCGGGAATGTCCCGGACGGATCCTGTTTGCTACCTTTGCATCGAACGTTCATCGTTTGCAGCAGGTTGTTGAAGCTGCCATCCGGACAGGCCGCAAAATCGCCATCGTCGGCCGCAGCATGGAGAAGGTGTTTGTGATCGGTCAGGAGCTTGGTTATATTCGCGTACCGGACGGCATGATGATTGATGTTAAAGCCGTTAACCGTTATCGCGACGACCAGGTGCTGATTATCTGTACAGGCAGTCAGGGCGAACCTAATGCGGCGCTGACACGCATCGCTTCGGGTGCCCACCGTTCGATCCAGATTCATCCGGAGGACACCGTTATTTTCTCGTCTTCACCGATTCCTGGGAATACCCAGAACGTCAACCGCAGTATCGATCTCTTGATGCGGGCAGGAGCGGAGGTTAAATACGGCTCCATTCTCGATATCCACACTTCGGGTCACGGCTGTCGCGAAGATTTGAAGCTTATGATCAGCAGCTTGCGTCCCAAATATTTTGTGCCGATCCACGGGGAATACCGGATGATGCTGAATCATCGTCACCTCGCCGTGCAGGTTGGGGTTCCTGACAGCAACGTTTACTTGATGAACATCGGGAATACGCTTTCCCTATTCCGCAACTATGCGCGTAAAGGGCGGAACATCCCCTCCGGAGATGTCTACATCAACAATGGTGAGCTGCGTACCCATGAGAAGGAATTGCTCGAGGAACGGGTACAGCTCGCTCACGATGGCGTTGTCATTGTCGCTATCACCATTCATCGCGAGACCCGCAAGCTGCTCTCCGGGCCGGAGCTTATTACCCGCGGGTTTGTGTATATGCAGGACTCCAAGCCTCTTCTGCGCCGGGCTGAAGCGATGCTGCGCAAGCAGCTGAACAAAGCCGGTGAACAGCGTGAATACAACCGCGCTGCCTGGGAACAGATGACGAATAACACGCTCAATCGTTATTTTAAAAGGGAACTGGGCCGAAGCCCGTACATTATGCCTTCCATTATGGAAGTATAAGTCTCATTGACTTTGAGCCTTAACTGTATCTCAAACATAAAAAGGGTGGATCCAAGGTAATTTGAACCTTTGGATCCACCCTTTTCTTCCGATATCAGAAAGCATACACTTCGAAGCATGTCCTGCTGTTTTGCAAGAAAAACGTCATTAACGGGGGCTCTTTAGCCTTAGTCCGCAAGCTCCAGCCCTTTCGTTTCCTTACCAAGTACCAGTACGCCGAGGGCACCGATCAGGATGGTCACAAAAAACATCACGAAAATGAATTCGATAGGGGTGCCATTTTGCTTCAGCACACCCACGAGCAGCGGCGCAATAACGCCCCCGATCCGTCCGAACGAAGTGGCAAGCCCTACCCCCGTTGAACGAACCTTCGTCGGATAGAGTTCCGGACTGTAGGCATATAAACCTCCCCATGCTCCCAGATTGAAGAATGACAGGGAAATGCCTGCTGCGAGCAGCGAACCTTCCGTGTTGGCGTAGCCAAACCAGATTGCGCTAAAGGCCGTTAGCACCAAATAGGTAACGAGCACGAATTTCCGCCCGAACTTTTCTATAAAATACGCGGCCGTAAAATAACCCGGCAACTGGGCAAGCGTCATAATCAGCACATATTGAAAGCTCCTGACCAGACTGAACCCTTTATCGACCATGACGGTCGGAAGCCACAGGAACATGCCGTAATATGAAAATACGACCGTAAACCACAGCACCCAGAGCATAATGCTCGTACGCCGATGTTCCACCGACCAGACCGAAGCCACTCGCTGCCCGAAGGTCAGCTTACGGGTAACTTTGGCTTTCTGCTCGATATACCTTGGCGAATCCTCGATGGCACGCCGCAGATAGAGCGCATAAAAAGCAGGCAGAGCTCCAATAACAAAGGCTGTCCGCCAGCCGTAATCCGGGATGACGAAGTAAGCAATGAGTGCGGATAGTATCCAGCCTGCCGCCCAGAAGCTTTCCAGCAGCACAACCGCTCTTCCCCGTTCATGAACCGGCATGCTTTCCGATACCAGCGTGGATGCAACCGGAAGCTCTCCTCCGAGTCCGAAGCCGGCAATAAAGCGCATCAGACACAGCATAATAAAACCGGTAGCCAGCGCGGATAGACCACTCGCAATCGAGAATATGAGCAGCGTCCACAGCAGAACATTTTTCCGTCCATATTTATCGGCCAGGAATCCTGCCATAGCCGCGCCGAATACCATTCCGATCGATGTGGTGCTTGTCAGAATACCTACCTGCTGTGAGCTCAACGACCATTCCGCTGCCAGTGCCGCAACAACAAACGAAATCATGCCGACATCCATCGCATCGAACATCCAGCTGGCACCCGCACTGAACAGCAGCTTACGCCGCTTCGGTTCTTTTAACAATTGCATATTGCCCATATTAGCCGCCCCCTCTCCTATATCTTTCTATAATGTAGAGCGAACCATACGTCTGGTCAAGCTAGATTATGCAGAGCGGCAGGGTAACCTTTATGGTTGTTCCTTCCTGAAGCTTGCTGGACACGTGAACCTGCCCCTTGTGGTCCTCGATCATTTTTTTGCTGATCATGAATCCCAGGCCATTCCCTTTCTCCTTCGTCGTGAAGAACGGTTCCCCTAGACGGGAGAGGATCGCTTCCGGAATCCCGCAGCCATTATCCATGAAGTAGATGGCCACGGTGTGGTCATTGCCTCTCTCCAACCGAATGGTCAATTCCCCGCCACCCGGCATGGATTCCACCGCATTTTTAATAAAATTGATGAACACCTGCTTCAGATGATTCACATCACCTTCCACATTGGCCTCTCGCTCTCCGAAATCCGTTATAATCTCGACGTTATGTATGATGGCCTGCGTATTTAGTAACGTAATCACTTGGTCCAGGAGCTGCCGGATATCGGCACGCTCGAATTTCACGCTTTGCGGTTTCGCCAAAAACAGAAGCTCACTGACGATCAGCTCGATCCTTTCGATCTCCGAGGAGATAATATCGAAATACTCATCCTTCCGGCCAGCGCCGGAGCGAATGAGCTGCACGAACCCTTTAATGGAAGTCATAGGGTTACGAATTTCATGGGCGATCCCTGCCGCAAGTTGACCGGCCATGGACAGCTTATCGGACTGGATCAGCCGCTCCTCTTCTTGATGGGCCGCCTTTTTCATGTCGGTAATATCCGTAAAATGCGCCACATAGCCGAGTGTAGTTCCTTCCCTGCTGCGAGCTGTGCTTAGCATACAAGATACCCACCTGATATCGCCTTGTTTATGTATCAGTCTCTTCTCCAATTGCAAAGAAGCGGTCTTACCCGACTTTAGCTTCTCCATTCTATCTTTATCCTTATTCACATCCTCCGGATAAATCCAATGGTAATAGGGATGATGCAGACACTCTTCCGCCTCATACCCCAGCATGACGCAAGCAGCGGGATTAATTTTGATAATGCTCCCCTCTGAATCGATGAATACCGTTCCAATCGGCGCTACTTCAATCGCTTGGACCATAAAATCATAGCTGAGACTTTCACTATTCATCATCGTTTGGAGATCCTCCTGTCTTTCATTGTTCCATCGTTTTACCTATTTCGAGATATCGGATTGCTTCTCCTTTCCTATCGCCTATTGAAAAATATAAATAAAGCAAACCAAAGGATAATTTGGACATGAAGCGAATATATTGTTATGAGGTTTCTAATTTTTGGTGGCAATCCCAGCGCTATTCTAGTGAAATTGAGAGAAAATGGTTTTTTTTGACTTGAACGCTATGGCTTTTTCGTTTATTGTGAAAGAAAGCAAGTCATTTACAATTGCTAGTCGTTAGGACCGTTAACAAAGGAGTTTGCGAGTATGTACACGGAACAAGATATTTGGATTGTGCTTACAGGCACGGGCACCTGGTTCAGCAGAATGATCCAATATTTCACGAAGGCCCCACTCAACCATGCATCCATCGCGTTTGATTCCGAATTACGCGAAGTGTACAGCTTTGGGCGAAAGAAGGCGAACAATCCGTTTGACGGCGGTTTAGTTCGCGAAAACCTGCGCGACCCCTTCTTCTACACTTCGGAATGCGCGGTTTATCACTTCCGCGTCAGTAAGGAAGACTATCAACGCATGCACAACCTTGTCAAAGAGATGATGCGTGATCAGGACCGCTACAAATATAATCTGCTAGGGCTGCTGGGTATATTGTTTCGGATTCATATTGATCGTGACGATGCTTTCTTCTGCTCCCACTTTGTTGCTACGGTGCTGGAGCAAGCAGGCCTGCGGCCTGTAAACAAGCCTTGTCATCTCGTAACGCCGGAGGATTTCTCCCATTCACCGCAGTTGAATGAAGTCTACCGTGGACCTCTCCACGGGTATCTTGCTCAAGACATGACATCCCCGCTGTCCCCATCACCGACGTTTACTCCTGTGACAACGAAAGGCCGAGGCAAGTTCTTCAGATTCGGAAAAACGGGTTAATACCGAAATATTTAGCTATCATATAAATATGTTTCTCTGATACCTTGGAAAAAAGCAGCCGGGCTCTCACCCGGCTGCTTTTTTATATGATTCTCACGGGAGCGTAGCCACCACGTCAATGTTCAGCGTTAAGCCGATGGAGTCTGGTCCGACGCCTGCTCCAATACCGTCTTTTCGACCACAACTGGACTAGATTCACCAGCAGTTTCAGCGAGCTTTTCCTGCTCCATCTTCTTGCGCTTGCGTTTGCGGTTAAAGTACACACCGATCAACAGAAGCGGAACGGCAATAAGCGCAATGTATAACGATACGTCCTTAACCATGCCTTCTGCCGCGTTACCGTACAGGTAAAACAAGGTACCTACAACATAAAACTTGGTGGCTCTGCCCACAGCGGCATAAGCCAGAAGTCTCCATAACGGGAAGTTCAAACACCCCGATAGAATCGTGAACACCTTAAAGGGCACCGGCGTGAAGGAACCAATCAATATCGCGGCCTCGCCATTTTTCTGAAACATGTTCGTTGCAGCGTCAATCCACTCTTTTTTCAAAATCTTGTATAGTACCGACTTCCCAAGCAGCTTTCCGATTAAATAACCCAGCGGCGTCCCCAGCAAGCACCCGATAAAACCGTACGTTGCGAGCCACAGCGCATCCTGCGGGTGCATGATGCTAAGCGAAACCTGCAGAAAAAAAGCGGGAACCGGAAAAATTACAGCATCAGCAAACGAATGAATAAACAATCCCCATGGACCAAAATTTTTCAAAAATTCCAAAATGTCCTGAAACATGTCTCAACCCCTAAACATTTTCTTCCTGCTTCTATCAGACCCTTTATAAATTATAGCACATAATTATACTGGAAAGGACCTAAGCGGCTCTATCCCTGTGTAAAAACCGCGTAAAACGAAGCATGCCATAGCTCCTATACACTATATGCAGCGAGTTCAACTAACAACAAAAAAACCTTTCTTCTTGGAAGAAAGGTTTTCGATCACTCCTGCAAGCCGAATTCCATGCATGAATAAGCTTGCAAAAAAGTGTATTTGGTTTAATTTGCAGATAAACTGCGGTGCGCGGAATGTCTTGTCGGACCTACGAACTCATTCAGCGGGAAGCCATTGGAGATGGCTTGGGTAATGAATGCCTTCGCTTGCTGTACCGACTCGCGAACAGTCAAACCTTTGGCAAGATTAGCCGTAATGGAAGCGGATGACGTGCAGCCTGCACCATGGGTGTATTTCGTTACAATGGTATCGGCCTCGAACCATTCAAAGCTGTTTCCGTCATAGAGCAGGTCCATCGCTTTGCCTTCGCGGATCTTGCCTCTGTCTTTAATCAGCACATTCTTCGCGCCGCGCTCATGAATGATGGCCGCCGCCTCCTGCATTTGATCCAGGGTCGTGATCGGGCCGGACTTGGCCAGCTGGGACGCCTCGAACAGGTTTGGCGTTACCAGATCGGCACGCGGGAGCAGGAACTCCAGCATCGCTTCCGTATTTTCCGGCTGCAGCACTTCATCCGTGCCTTTGCAGACCATCACCGGATCGATGACGATCCGCTCCAGATTATAGCGGTCGATATACTGGGACACGAGCTCGATGATCTCTACGGATCCAAGCATGCCGGTCTTCATAGCGTCGATGCCAATGCCCTCAAGCACGGTTTTCAACTGCGTTTCTACAATATCCAGCGCCACCGGGAAAACCTGATGATCCCATGTCTTTGGTTCCATGCAGACAATCGTGGTCAGTGCGGTCATACCGTATACGTCAAATTCCTGAAACGTCTTCAGATCCGCCTGGATGCCAGCGCCCCCGCTCGTGTCCGAGCCGGCTACGGTTAGTGCTTTTCGTATCGTCATGTTCCATGTTCCCTTCGCTTGTAAAATGATTACTCTATTATAAGAAAAACTCAGAGTGACGTCTATTCATTGATCGCGTATTCGCAGATGTCGAATCGTAGTCTATTCAAAGACGAATTCTGAGCTAATGCATCACTCCGCATGCGGATTGTTCTTCCGATCGCTGTTGCCCCCAGATTTCCCTTGAATCACGATATATATCGTTGAAATCCGGGGGCAAAGGCGAACGCTTCGCTTCTACAGAACAATTCCGCCTGCTCCGTTGGAGCATTTCTTTTTTTTAGACCTTAATGAAAAATTCACTTGCGACTATTCTCAAATGTCGAATTCTGCATGGTACCGCATTACTCCACATGCGGTTTGTTCTTCCGATCGCTGTTGCCCTCAGATTTCCCTTGAATCACGATATATATCGTTGAAATCCGGGGGCAAAGGCGAACGCTGCGCTTCTACAGAACAATTCCGCCTGCTCCGTTGGAGTCTTCCTGTAGGCACAATCTCGGATGCGTCTGTATACGCATTGCCTGAACACAGCCTCGTAGCTTGTACATCCGCTTACCTCCATAGGAGCAACGCCCCTACGGAGTCGCATCTTATTGCTCCGTCAAGATCACCGGGCCATCCTTGGTAATGGCAAGCGTATGCTCATACTGCGCGGACCATTTGCCGTCCACCGTTCTTGCGGTCCATCCGTCTGAATCGATCTTGCATTGATATGTGCCAAGATTCAGCATCGGTTCAATGGTGATGACCATGCCCTCTTTAAGACGCGTCCCGCGGTTGGGCGGGCCGTAATGCGGCACCTGGGGCTCCTCATGCATATTTTCGCCGATTGCATGCCCTACGAAGTGGCGGACGACCGATAAATTTTGGGATTCCGCATAGGTTTGAATCGCATGGGAGATGTCTCCGATTCGATTGCCGATTACCGCTTGCTCAATGCCAAGATACAGGGATTTCTTCGTTACATCCAGCAGATGCTGCGCTTCCTCGGACACGTTTCCGACCGGATAAGACCACGCGGAATCAGCGAGCCAGCCATCATACTTCACCACCATATCAATGGTAACGATATCCCCGTCCTTTAATGGCTCCTTGCTCGGAAAACCATGGCAAATCACATCATTAACCGACGCACAGGTGGCATACGGATATCCGTGATACCCCTTCTGCTCCGGTGTCGCGCCGCGCTCTGCCAGAAACCGCTCGACAAATTGATCAATCTCCAATGTCGTCACGCCCGGTTTAATCATCTTGGCAATCTGCCGGTGGCATTCGGCGAGAATGTCCCCTGCCTTATTCATCTTGGCGATTTGTTCTGGTGTTTTAAGGATTATCAATCCTGCTCACTCCTTCTCATATGGCTGTTATCTCCTATTCAAATCAAAAAGCCTTAGCTGACCGAAGATTCTGAAGGACAGGCATCTGCCTTTCCCACTCCCCGGCCAATAAGGCTGATTCACAATCACAAGGTGTATCTGCTTTCTTCTGGTCTGTATCCAAAAAAGAAAAGCGAAAAGCGCCCTACCTCATCTTATTCTACTCCTAAGCCAAAGGAACCTCAATCATTTCCATTAGGAATGTCTGCCTTTCGGTTTACACCCGGGTAGGCACGGGAACCGAGGCGTATGCTTGTTGCATCCTCGGAGGCAGCTTCAACTCGGCTGTAGCCCAGAAAGTCAAATGGCTCTCAATGACCATGAACAGAATCAGGGCACGCAGCATTGTATCTAACTTCGAACTTCATTTATCCAATGACAATCGTTTCTCCTCATATCATAAATATAATGTAAGGTTGCGCAGAAACGATAATTTTACACGCGAGATCACGATTCCTTTCTTTTTTCCTATGTTCATTATATCAAACGGGCCGTTTCTTTAGCTTTCCACTTGTTTCCGGCAGCGTCAGGGCAGGGCAACGGCAGCCAAAACCACATCAACTGCAAATGCAATATCGCAAGCTCTACCTTTAATACGAATCCAAAGGCAGAAGGAAACAAAAAACCTTTACCCCGTTTATCGGCGATAAAGGTTCCATCTTATCAGAAATAGCCGAAAGATATGTTTCTGCCACGAAATGACGACTGTGCTGCAACAGCTACTCCCGTTCACTTGAATTACAAGAGTTACAGCAAAGCTGTTTAGCCGCGCAATAAGAGTTGCTGAATTTTTTACATCCCTATATATTTCTCTTATTCTTCCTCCAAAAATAGAGCCATCCCCCCGCTGCCAGCAGCACTGCTGCAGCTATCCACAAGATGGACTTCAGTAAGAATGGAGATTGACCTGCATCCTGACCCTCAGCTGGAGGGCCGCCCTCAGCGAGTATATCGGGCCCTGATTCACTCGGAGCAGATGCGTCCTCTGGAGGATATCCATCTCCAAGCTCAGTTAGTCCTTGCCTGCGGTGGAGAGGAGCTTCGTACCATCGCACATCCCTGTTCTCAGCTGACCCGATTCGGCAGACGCGAACACCAGGAATTCGCTTCCTACGGCAAACTGATCATAACCGCAGCTGGCTGATGACACCGCCGTTGTAAGCTGCGTCATTCCAGCTAATTCGCCCTTCCATACTTCCGTTACTTCTAACGTAACATGGACCGGATCTGCCGATGACATCACCAGCTTCGCCTTCGGGCCAACCAGCTTGGTCACTTTGCCTGCAAATACCGCTGCACTCCGTTCCAGGCCCTCCTCAACCGTAGGCGGCCCCGCACAGGAGCAAGCAAATACGTTGGCTGGTTTGACCGCGTACAGGCTCATGAGCAGCAGCAAGCAGCTTAGTATGATAGCCATGGATTTTCTCATCAATGAATCACCTCAATCCTTAGACGGCCCCCTCCCCCAAAATGTTCCAGCTGTGTATCCATAAATACACCCAAGCTGCGATCTACCTCCGCAGATCACGGTGAGGCGGCGCTGGACGGCAAGATCTAAAGGGGAGAGGGCATCCAGCAAGAGGCTTCATTGTCATTGGCTATTTACTGGCGATGATCAGATAATGACGCTCCGTAGGATACTCGATTCCTTCCACATGCAGCCCTGCTTGCTCCAACATATCCTTCATCACATGTGGATCAACCCGATTCGGACGGGGAACCCGCTGCTCGGCTGGGTCCTCCTGCCACTCCAGACACAAGCATCGCCCTCCTGGCCGCAGCACTCTTGCCATCTGGCGGATGGATTGCTCCAACTGCTCGGTAATATGAAGGATCAGGGAGGCAATGACTCGATCCACAGCTTCATGCTCAAAAGGAAGGCTTTCCAGCAGCCCCTCCATCACCTTAATATTCGCAAGTCCCTGTTCCTGTGCACGCCTCCGCATCATGTCCAGCATGGCCGGCTCGGTATCCAGCGCGTAAACCGTCCCTGTCGTTAACGAGGCTGCCGGTATAGAAAAATAACCGGTACCTGCCCCGATGTCAAGGACATCCACCTCGCCGCTCACTTGGAGCTTTTCCAGCAGCGAAGATGCCGGTAACTCCTTCTTCCTTTCCGGACTTTCCAATCGGTCTATGAGTGACGGATCAAAGCTCTCTTTCATGGTATCGCTCTCCTCCTCGCATGATTGCATTTTGCTCATATGTACGTTTATGAACCCTGTGAGGGGAAAAATCCCCCTGTCGATCTACCATACCGTTGATAGGAAACGATGTAAACCGGTTCGTCGTTTAATCACTGTAACATCCATATTTCACTATATCGATCCTTATATGACTGTACTGATAAGATTTACGCTGTTTGAGAACCATTTTATATAATAACTGATCGCAATGAACACGCTGAATGATGGTAAATCAGACTTAAAAAAGGCACCCCCACGATCATAATGACCATGAAGCTGCCCCATTTGTACCATTCGTCACGGCTTATCCTCAATCAGCACCTGCTCAGCCAGAAAATCTGCAAGATGAACGGCCTCTACGCCATTTTGCATGCCGGCACGCTCGATCCCCCACTTCATCTGCAGCAGACATCCCGGGTTCGAAGTTACGATGACCTTGGCTCCGGTAGCCTCCACATGTTCCATCTTGTGATCCAACAGCGTGGTCGACATTTCCGTCTGGGTCAGATTGTAAATGCCGGCTGAACCGCAGCATATCTCAGCCCCCTGCAGCTCGCACATCTGTACGCCCGGAAGCTGCTGCATCAGCTGGCGCGGCTCTCCTTGCACCCGCATCACATTACGCAAGTGGCAGGAGTCCTGATAGGTGACATTTAATGCCTCGTTCTGTGCACTTTTCGCATGAACCGGCGTAAGCGGCCTACCGAGGCTGTGCAGCAGCTCGGAAATATCCTTCACCTGATCTGCAAAAAGAACAGCCGCTTGCTGAAGCCGCTCATCCGGTTCGGCATGCATCAGATGATCATATTCCTTCAGCAGGGCACCGCAGCCACCCGCATTGCTTGCAATGTAATCGACGTTCGCTTCTCCAAAAGCCCATATGTTCCGGCCGGCCAGCTGTTTGGCATCGTCCATTTCACCGGCATGGGCATGCAGCGCACCACAGCATACCTGCTCCTCCGGAATGACAATCTCGAACCCGGCCTGACGCAGCAGCCGTACGGTGTTTACGTTCGTGGATGCAAACATGACGTCCATAATGCAGCCACGGAACATGCCGACCCGGCCGACTTTAGATCCGGCTGCAGGGATAACCATAAGCCCCGAACCGCTGTCTGATTTCTCGCGGCGGTAGGGCAAGCCAGCCTTGCTCCACAGCTCTTCCAGGCCATCGCCTGTTACGTCAGGCAGCGCCTTTTCCAGCTGCTGAAGATGGTCGGGAAACAGCTTCATGGCCCCGGAGCTGCGCGCAAACTTCTGCAGCCCGGATTTCTGATAGAACGAAAGTGTCTTTCCGATCAGCTTCAGTCTACCGCGATGCGGGAATATCCCTTGCAGGAACGTCTTACGGACGACTCGTACCGGCAGCGAATAAGGCTTCTCCGCCGCAATGGCCGCCCGGGTCTGCTCGATCAGCTGACCGTATTTCACGTCGGAAGGACAAGCAGGCTCACAGGCTCTGCAGCCCAGACAAAGATCCATCTGGCTACGAAAGCTTTCATCCGGTTCCATCAAACCATCCACAACCGCTTTCATAAGCGCAATCCGCCCGCGCGGGGAGGCAGCTTCGAGCCCTGTCTCAAGGAATGTCGGACAGGCGGTCTGGCAAAACCCGCAGCGCATACAGTTTGTCAATTGATCCTCATCCAGCGTCAGCTTCAGCGATTGTGCAAGCTTCTCATGGGTTGAATTCATGCGCTATCGCCTCCTCTCACGATGTTTCGATCTTCTGATCCTGATCCGAAATCGAGCCCCGCTCTGCCTGCTCCGTCCGCTCCTGGAATACAATCCGCTTCCGGGTTTCCGCAAACAACTTGCCGGGATTCATGATCTGATGCGGATCGATCGCATCCTTAATGGATTTCATCATTTGGATGCCGGCTTTGCCCACCTTCCATTCCAGATAAGGGGCCTTCACGATACCAACGCCATGCTCGCCGGTAATGGTACCCCCCATGGCAATCGCAGCCTCAAAGATTTCGGCGAATGCCTCCTCCACGCGGTGAATCTCTTCCGGGTCACGGGCATCCGTCATCGCGGTCGGATGCAGGTTGCCATCTCCGGCATGGCCGAATGTGCAAATCTGCACGTCGTATTTCTGTGCGATACGCTGAACTTCAAGCACCATGTCCGCAATCTTCGAACGCGGAACCGTCGCGTCCTCCAAGATCGTGGTCGGCCGCAATCGGGACAGCGCCGCAAGCGCGCTCCGCCTTGCCTCCATTACCTTCGCACCTTCTTCCGGTGTCTTGGCGATGTTAAGCTGAACCGCCCCGGAGGCGAGACATATCTCTTCCAGCTTCTTCAGATCCCGCTCCACATCATCGATGCTGCCGTCCTGCTCGATCGCCAGCATCGCTTTGGCGTGTACCGGCAGTCCGATTTTGGCAAAATCCTCAACCACCTGGAGGGTCGGCTGATCCATAAATTCCAGGGTACACGGGAAAATATGATTCGCTATAATATTCGAAACCGTTCGGGCCGCCGCGTTGAGATCGTCATAGACGGCAACCATGGCCTTCCTGTAAGAAGGCTTCGGAATCAACTTGACCGTGGCCTCGGTCAGGATCGCCAGCGTACCGCCCGATCCTACCAACAGTCGGGTCAAATCGTACCCTGCGGCGTCCTTCACCAGCTTGCCGCCTGTGCGCAGGATGCTACCGTCCGGCAATACAGCCTCCAAGCCGAGTACGTAATCCTTGGTCGTTCCATACTTCAAGCCGCGCAGGCCACCAGCCCCCAGAGCGATGTTGCCGCCCATCGTGCAGATGATCATGCTGCTTGGATCCGGAGGATAGAATAATCCCGTCCGTTCAACCGCCAGATGAAACTGCTTCGTATTCAGACCCGTCTGGAAGGTCGCGGTAAGATTATCGGCGTCGATTTCCAGCAGCTTATTCATACGGGTCATGACCACGATCAGGCCGCCCTGAAGCGGAATGGTCCCGCCGCACAGATTGCTGCCTGCGCCCCGCGTAATCACGGGTATGCGATGTTTTGAGCAAATTTTGACGATGTCGGAGACCTCCTGCGTACTTCCGGGAAAGATAACCCCGTCCGGCATCGCTTGATATAACGGCGTAGCATCATAACTGTAAGAAACGAGGCTCTCCGGATCATCCTTGAACCACTTTCCGCCAACCACGGCGGCCAGCTGCTCGCGAATGACAGATTCCAGCATGTTGTTTCTCCCCCTCCCCTATAGGGTTTGACTGTAATAAAGATAATCCACTAATTAACCAATCGGTTCCAACATCATCTATGAACATCGCTAGGCTCTTCCGTTTGCTGGCTTTAATGAAGGTTTATGGCAGCGCCAGCTTCCCCATTACGGTCGGTCTGTTCGCTCCGGTAGCTGCCGGCAAATTGTTAGGAACGCCGAGCATGAAGTCATTGCCCAGCAGCGCAAAAATCACGGCTTCCTTGGCATCGTCATCGAAGCCCAGCGCCTTGGAGGTCATCACCTTCTGCTCCGGCAGCAGCTCTCCTAACATCGAGAGCAGCGTCTTGTTATGGGCCCCTCCGCCGGTTACGATCACTTCATCGATTGCGTGGCGTGGAAACACGTATTTCACATAGCTATCCGCAATGGAATATGCCGTAAACGCCGTGGCCGTGGCCATCGTATCCTCATCTGAGAGGTTCCTGAGCCTGGCCTGCTCCAGAAACGAAACCGCATAGTTGTGACCGAACAGTTCCCTGCCCGTTGATTTCGGCGGTTCTGCATGAAAATAGGGGTGCGCCATCATCTCTCTTAACAAATCCTGATCCGGGTTCCCTCGGGCAGCCCATTGTCCGCTGTTGTCATACGCAAGCTGCCCTCCGGACAGCATTTGAGCTACGGCATCCATGATCATATTGCCGGGTCCGGTATCATAGGCCAGCACATCCGAAGGATCCGCCCCTGCGGGCAGCGCCGTGCAATTGCCGATCCCGCCGATGTTCTGCAGCAGTCTTCCCCGCTCCGGGTGCCGAAACAGGATCAAATCTCCGTAAGGCGCAAACGGGGCTCCTTGCCCCCCAACCGCCATATCCGCCGGCCGGAAGTCTCCTACCGTAAGTTTGCCGGTGTGCTTGGCGATAACGGAAATATCGCCAATCTGTAAAGTCGAAGCGACAGCATAAGGATCCCCTTGTTCGGGTATGGGCTGATGCCAAATCGTCTGTCCATGAGAGCTTACCAAATCCACCTCATCGATTCGCATGCCGGCATCGGCAACCGCTTCCAGGACAGCCGCTCCAAACTGATACCCCAAGTATGCATTCATACTGCAAACAGCAGCGCTATTGGAATTCTCTTCACTGCACAAATCGCGCAGCCGCTGACGAAGTTCCGGTTCGTAAGTCTGGTTATAGTAATGCAGCAGCTCAACCGATGCCTCGAAGCCGCTGCCGTGTATGCGGACGATGGCCGCATCGATGCCGTCAAGCGAAGTGCCCGACATCAAGCCGGCCACAACGGTAGGCCTTCCATCCTTCCATGGCGAGAACAGCATGCTTTACGCCTCCCCGTACAGCAGATAAGGAGCCCGCATCGTTCTCCACTGCTCCGCATCCTTGCCCCACTCGGCAATTATGCGCTGAAGTCCGGCTTCTTCGTGGATATGCCGTCGAACTTCCTCACTGCCCGTCAGCAAATCAATAAAGTACCGACTACGTCCTTCTGGCGGGCTAAGCCACTGGAACTGATCCGGGTACATCCGGCTGACCAGATGAAGCAGCACAAGCCCTGTGCGCACAGCCTCCACTTCTGCCGGATGCGTGACAAAGAGCATCACCCCGCCGCAGCCTTCGCCCTGATGCTTCGAGAAGGTAGGCGTCATGTACATGGAATGGGCATGAACACCTGGCAGTTCGTACGCGTTGAACGTCTTCGCCAGCTCTTCGCCATTGACCCATGGAGCGCCGATCCATTCAAACGGCCGGGTCGTCCCCCGGCCTTCCGAAAGATTGGTCCCTTCGAAGAAGCAGGTCCCGCTGTACAGCCGTACCGTATCCATCGTAGGGATGTTCGGTGACGGCAGTACCCACGGCAGGCCCGTGTCGGTATATTCCATACCGCGCGTCCAGCCTTCGAGCCCAATAACATCCAGATCGCAGCCTGTTCCCCGCATGTCATTGGCCATGCGCGCGAATTCGCCAATGGTCATCCCGGTGCTAATCGGAATCTGCCATCCGCCCACCATGGATTCATATCCCTGCTTAAGGAAACCTCCTTCAACACGCTTGCCGCCCAGCGGATTCGGCCGATCGAGGACAAGCAGGCTCTTCCCATGCTCGGCGCAGGCCTCCATGACATACAGCAGCGTTGTCATGTACGTATAAAAACGCACGCCAAGATCTTGAATATCGAAGATGACCGTATCCACGTCCTTCAGCATGTCGGCGTCCGGTTTACGCCGCGAGCCATACAGGCTGTACACCGGCACGCCGAATACCGGGTCCACTTCATCATCGACGTGCTTGCCTGCTTGCAGCTGGCCGCGCAGCCCGTGCTCGCAAGCGAATAAAGCCTTCAATTCCGATTCGGGCAAGCCTGCAATCACCTCGATAGATGAACGAAAATCCGACGTGAGCCCCGTCGGATTCGTAATGACGCCAAGGCGACGACCCGTGATTTTCTCATGCTTGATGTCCGGCAGCACATCAATTCCGCTTCGTACGTTACCTCTTGTCATATGCTTACACCTCCTGCTTTCGAGGCTACAATACCGTCCTCCGCCGGTTTGGCCTCTTCCGGATTCAGTACATTATACGTAACCTTATGCTGGTATATGGCCCACATGCCGTTAAACAAAAATCCGAAGCCAACGACCGTAACCATCAGTGGAATCGCAACGCAGAAGGCTTGAAAGCATGCGCCCAGCGTATACGCCGGAAACTTCAGGAACAGCTTCACGCTGTGGGCCATGGCCTTGAAGATGCCCATCCCTTCCTGAAGGACAAGCTGAAAGGTGTAGAATTGGGAGATGAGCGCCATGATAACAAAATAGGTCTGGAACACGCCAATCGCAAGATAACCGATTCCCTCTTTGCCCCCGTAGTACCACCAGGTGGACCACAAGATGAGCACCATCACCACGAAGAAGAAACCCATGACTACCGCAGGTCCTAATCCCTTAAGCGCACCTTGAAACACATCCTTGAGTCTCGACTTGCCCCGTTCCGTTCTGCGGTGATACGCATAACAAACTCCGTAAAACAACGGCATGTACAGAATCGGCAGCAGCACCAGCGCTGTCCATAGCGGAACGAACATAACCACCGTAACGAGCACCAGCGAGGTAATCATGCTGTATAAGGCCACCGCCGTAATCTCACGGTAAATCTCAACCCCGGTCTTCTTCAACACATCATTCAGCTTGCGCATAGCTTACCTCTCCTCTTCGTCGTTGTTTACCAATCGATACGCTGCTCCGTCTCAGGATCGAAGAAATGCACTTTATCGAAATTGAAAATGAAGGTTTTGTCCATGCCCGGATAACCCGTCGTTTCAGGGTGAACCTTCGCCGTAACCGTCCGGTTCCCTACGCGGAAGTACACCAGATTCTCCGAACCCAAATGTTCGACGACCTGGACCTTCGTGGAGTACTTGTAATCCAGATTGGTTGTGCCCGGCATATCCTTACCCGTAATATGCTCAGGGCGGATCCCCAGGATAAGGTGCCCGTTATCGTATTTGCTCAGCGCATCCGCCATCGAATCCGGGATGGTAAATGTGCCGCCTTCCATCCGGAGCACGTTCCCTTCCTTCTGCACATCGATGAAGTTCATCGGCGGGGAGCCGATAAAGCCAGCTACGAACATATTTTGCGGATTCGCATACAGCTCGGTAGGTGATGCGATCTGCTGGATAATTCCGTTGTTCATCACGACGATCCGCTCACCGAGCGTCATCGCTTCAACCTGATCATGCGTGACGTATACAATGGTGGCTTCCAGGCGCTTGTGCAGCTCGGACAGCTCCACCCGCATCTGGACGCGAAGCTTCGCATCCAGGTTCGACAGCGGCTCGTCAAACAGGAACACCTGCGGATCGCGCACGATGGCCCGCCCTACCGCAACGCGCTGACGCTGTCCGCCGGACAGCTCGCGCGGCTTCCGGTCGATCATCGACTCCAGACCGAGAATGGTGGCTGCCTGCGATACCTTTTGCTCAATATAAGCCTTTGGCTTCTTCAGGTTCTTTAAGCCGAAAGAGAGATTCTCGCGAATGGTCATATGGGGATACAGGGCATAGTCCTGAAACACCATCGCGATATCGCGATCTTTCGGGTGAAGATTGTTTACCACTCTGTCGCCGATGATGATATCCCCGGACGTTTGGCGTTCCAGCCCGGCAATCATGCGCAGGGAAGTGGTTTTGCCGCAGCCGGAAGGACCGACGAAAACAACGAACTCTTTATCATTGATCACAAAGTCCGACCCCGCTACAGCGGTAAACGTCCCTTTGTTGTCGTCTACAAATTCTTTTCGTATATTGCGGAATTCTACGCGTGCCATAACTTTGCCTCCTTCTAGCCTTTAACGGCTCCAATGGTGATGCCTTGCAGGAAATAGCGCTGAAGCGAGAAGAACAGAATCATCATCGGCAGTGCCGCGACGGTTGCCCCAGCCATAAGTGCGCCGAAATCGGTCGTGTCCGCATAGACGAAGGAAGCAAGACCGACCTGAATCGTCCTCATCTCCGTCGAGTTAGTCACGAGGAAGGGCCAGAAGAAATCGTTCCATGATGCAACAAACGTGAAAATTGCCAGCACGGCGAGACCCGGTTTCGCCATCGGAAGAATAACCTTCCAGAAGATGCCGAATTCGCCGCAAGCGTCGATACGCGCTGCATGAATCAGAGAGGTAGGCAGTGATGACATGTACTGCTTCATCAAGAAGATGTTGCCCACGCTTACAATGCCGGGAAGAAGAATAGCCGTATATGTATTCCCGAGATCAAACACGTCAATCATCAAAATATAGAGCGGAATCAGCGTCACCTGCGCCGGGATCATCATCGTACTGAGCAAAATCCAGAATACCGCTTTGTTCCCCGGAAACTTCAGCTTCGCAAAAGCATAACCTGCGAGCGAAGCCAGGAATACGTTGGTCACCGTCAGGATGGATGAGATCAATAAGGAGTTAAAGAGCCACCTCATGACGTCGGTTTTGCCAAAAAAACGCTCGTACGGGGCTACGGAGAATACCTCCGGTATCATTTTCGGGATAAACGATGCTGCTGACTTCGTGTCCTGCACAGAACCGATCAGCATCCAGTACATCGGAATGATCGTCAGAACGCTCCATACCACCAGGATGACCGAGGCCACAATCAGCATGATCACTTTTGATCTTGATTTCATAGGTGCACCCCCTTTTAGCTTCAGAAATAAACGTTAGTACTCCACGTCGGACGAGAAGTACTTGAACTGAATGATGGAAATGACAATAATCAATGCAGCCAGTACAAAAGATTGTGCTGCCGCGAGTCCAAACTCGTAGAAGTTGAACGCCGTGCTGTAAATCAGATAGGCGATCGTTGTCGTCGCGAAGTTCGGTCCGCCCTGCGTCATCAAATACACGGAGATAAACACCTGGAAGGATGTTATGACGCCCGTCACCAGCAGGTATAATGTGGTTGGTTTCATCAGCGGCCACGTAATGCGCCAGAATTTGGACCAGCCGCTGGCATGGTCGATGTCCGCCGCTTCATACAGCGATTTCGGAATCCCGCCCATGGCGGCCAGATAGAGAATAATACCTGCACCATGCGAACCGAGCCAGTTCATTAAAATGAGTGAGAAGAGCGCGGTGTTCGATTTACCGAGCCATATGACCGGGTCCAATCCGAACAAACCGATAAAACGATTCAACAGCCCGGCATGCGTCGGGTCGTAAATCGCGAGCCACACGACCGAAATGGTGACGCCGGAAGCAACGGCCGGCAGGTACATTGTAGCCTTGAAGAATGTTTGCCATTTGTTCTTCATCTGAAAAATAAAAAAGGATAATGCATACGTAATGACAATGTTGACCGGAACCGTGCCGATCGTGAATATGACTGTATTCTTCATGGATTTCCAGAACACTTCATCCTGTACCATCCGTGTGTAGTTGTCCGTTCCAATCCATTCGGAGCCCATTACGCTGTATTCCTGGAAGCTCATCAGAAAAGCGGAGGCGACAGGGTAAAGCGTAAATACCAAGAACAACAAGACTGGAGCCAGAATGAATAAATACGCCCATCCATATTCGCGTAAGTACCCCTTCATGGGGGGACGTGATGGCCGGGCTTGCGCCGGGGCAGTCTGCATTTGATTTCCTCCTTTGCGCACAGGTGAAGTATTTTCATGAAGCCCTTATAGAGCCTGGAGCGATTGGTTTAAAAAGGGAGTGCCCCGATCGTTCCTGCTAAGGACAACGGGACACCCCCTTATAACTTCAATTACTGTCCTAAAATTTGTTTGCCTTTGTCCTTGAAGTCTTGTGCGATCTGCTCCGGCGTCTTCTCACCCGAGAACAGCGCTTGTATATTCGGCTTCACCACTTGCTCCTTGAACTTCTTCTGATTTCCTGAAGCTTCTGCATCAAGGTTCAGAGTCACCGGAATTTCCTTGAAGTTTGCGAAAATTTCCGCTGCCTTAATTGTAGATTCCGTACCGAGTCCTTTACCTTCATAAAACTCCGCCTGGGATTTACGTACGAAAGGCAATACCAATTCATTGGCGGAATTACCGGCTTTCGCTCCGCTCAATCCTTCCATGATCAGGAACGTGTTCTTTGCATGCTCTTCGCCTTTATCCTTCTTCTGCTTGAACGCTACGTAACCTTCACCAAACATGGATGTCTTCCGCTCAGCCCCGTCATTATGCGGAACCGGCAGCAGAACGAAGTCGATTTTCGCGCCTTGGACCGTACCGCTGTCGATATCCTTCGCACGGTTCTGCAGCATCACGTCATAGTAAGGGATCGCCTTGGACACGATCGCGGCTTCCTCGGCGTAGAACAGGTCCATCCGTTTTGCCGGCGTAATCGCGGCAGTCTCGGCAGGCAGATGACCGGCTTTCATCAGATCCGACACGAAGGTCATCGTATCCAGAATCCGTTCGTCGTTCCATTGGAACTCGCCTTTATCGTTCAGCACGTCCGGCATGCCGTTGCTGCGCGTCAGCATTTCCATGAAGTCCAGCGAAGTTCCGTCCGTTACCAGCGCATATTGCGTATTGCCATTAGGAAGCTTCTTGGTCAGCTTCTCTGCAGCTGCCTTGAACTCGGTCCAGGTCCAGCCTTTCTCTTGAATGGCCTTCCAGTCGATTCCCGCTTCTTCGAGAATTTTCTTGTTGCCGCCCCAAGCCCAAAGGGATTGGTACAGCGGAAGCCCATACTGCTTGCCCTGGATTTGACCCAGCTCAAGCGTTCCCGGCAGGTAGTCGTTTTTGATCTCGTCCGTAATATAAGGGGTCAGTTCCAGTGCCAGGCCTGTATCTACATAAGCGCCATCCACCGCGTGGAAGTAAAGATCAGGCGGGTTGCCGGCATTCAAGGCCACATCGAACTTCTTTGGACCTTCGGCCCAGGAGAGCACTTCGGTTTGGACCGTAATATGCGGATATTTTTCTTTCAGATCCGCTACATGCTCTTTCAACTCATCTTCGTATTTACCATGTACCGGATAAGTCCAGACGACAACCGTATCCTGCTTCGGTGCGGCTTCACCGTTTCCTTCCGAAGTGGTTCCTGTTCCGCCTTCCGGTGCCTTCGCCCCGCCGGAACCGCCGCAAGCTGCGGTAAACACGAGCATTAAAGAAGCCAACAATGTAAGCCAACCTTTTTTCTTCATGTACTACTCCCCTTATCATTTATATATTTGTGGTTTTCGTAATGAACTACAACCGCTTGATCGCTTGCCGGCTCTCATCCAGGTATTTCACTGAATTCTCGTAATTCCGGCTGGCGACGCCAAGATATAAAATATCGATAAGATTAAGCTGCGTAATACGAGAGGACATCGCGCCACTGCGAATCTCGTTCTCCGTGGAGGAAGTGTACAAGGGAATGTCCACCGATCGGCTCAAGGTAGAATCGCCGTATTTGGTAATGCCAATCGTCTTGCATCCCTTCTCCTTCGCAATAGCTGCCGCGCGGATTACTTCATCCGTTTCACCGGAGTAGGAAATGCATACGGCCGCATCATCTGGAGTCAGCAGCACCGCCGAGGTGAGCTGAACATGAGGGTCCGGAAAAGATATGCATACCTTATTAATCCGCAAAAATTTCTGTTGGGCATCCATCCCGATCAGATTTGAAGCCCCTACCCCGAACATAAAAATGCGCTTCGACTGATCGAGGGCCAGAACGGCCTCTTCCACCTTCCCTTCCTCCATAATCTTCATCGTATCCCGAATCGATTGAATGTTGTTGTTCGAGACGTTCTGTATAATTGCAGAAATGCTGTCATTGGGCCGGATATCCTGATACCCGGTGGCTAATGGCTCCTGCAAGTCTCCGGCTACCTTCAGCTTCAGATCCTGATAGCCTTTGAAACCCATCGTTTTGCACAGGCGCACAATGGCAGCCTGACTGGAACCGCTTCGGACTGCAAGATCCGCGACCGACATCTGTATCATCTCTGCCGGTTCCTGCAAAATGAAGGCTGCAACTTTGCGCTCGGACGGATTTAATGAATCATACACCTCACGCAATCGAACCAATCCGCCGTTCATTTCTTGCCCCCCTTTACAAATCATCCTCTGACGGTCACTACTATGTAATATTACTTTACACATCTTGAATGAAAGCATTACTGGTATCGCTTTCAATATCAGTGGATTGAGTTCATTATAAATTGTATGAAATTATATTTCAATACTTAATTAATGATTTAAAATTTTATTTTACAACACTTCTGTTTTCTCCTATACTGGATATAGAAAGCGAAGTGGTTCAATATGGAAATTTTTATCGGTGTTGATGGTGGCGGTACCAAGACTGAAGCAACCGCTATCAATAGCGCTGGAGAAGTGTTGTCCCGGTATACCGGAGGTTCCACCAATCCTTATATTGTAACCTTTAATAAAGCGATGGAGGAACTCCGAACGGTGTTGGATGGGCTTCTGGCACCTCTTTTTGATAAGTCATTATTATTCACATCAATATGTCTTGGGATGTCAGGTGTGAGCTCTGCAGAAGAACGGAGCCAAGTTCAGTCTTTCCTTCATTCCTATCTCCAGCAGCGGCAGCTCTCGATGCATATTTACATGCGCTCGGAAGCCGAAATTTCATTAATGGCCGTACTGGAACGGCAGTATGGAATCCTTGCGATCTCGGGAACCGGATCCAATACCTACGCTATAACCAAATCGGGAGACATTCACCGCGTCGGTGGCTGGGGACATCTTCTTGGAGACGAAGGCAGCGGTTATCAGATCGGACTTCAGACTCTGAAAACTGTCATTAAGAGCCATGAGGGCATTTTGCCACCCACCATCATGAGCAGCCTGATTGTTGCAGCCTATCCTCTCCAGCATATTACCGATCTCAAATCTTACATTTACCAGCCCGCTATAACGAAACAGGATATCGCTTCCTTCGCCCGCTGCTGCATAGAAGCAGCCGAAGCCGGTGATGAAGCGGCAGACCGTATCCTCCGGCAGCAGGCAGCAGAACTGGCCGATACAACAAGCGCTCTCATCAGGCAGCAAGCTGAATTCGCTGAGAGTGAACTCGTGCGGATCGGCTCGATCTTCAAACATTCGCCATTGTTCCGGGAAACGTACGCCGGCATTCTGCTATCGCGTTATCCCCGCCTCCGGTTCCCTGAAGGAAATCGTGAACGTACCCCCGCCCATGGTGCGGCTCTGTTAGCCTGCAAGCTATTTACAGACGGCGTCTCTGACTTGCTGTAGCTTTACATCAGTGCCCGTCCATATTCCAAGGCAAAAAAGGAGACCTGTCTCATGACGAATATTCTAAGTCAATTGACAACCGAACAGCCTCATGAAAATACGCAGAACATTGATCAGTTGAGCTCAGAACAAATTATGATCCTCATCAATAACGAGGATAGCCTGATCACGGATGCGATCCGCGAGCTTATTCCTCTTATAGCCAGAGCTGCAGATCTCGTTGTGGAAGCTTTCCAGAAGGGCGGCAGATTGTTCTATATAGGTGCCGGAACCAGCGGCCGAATCGGGATTCTGGACGCCTCCGAGTGTCCGCCTACCTACGGAACAGACCCTTCCATGGTGCAGGGATTGATCGCAGGTGGTTTCAGAGCCGTGAAGGAAGCTATCGAAGGTGCCGAGGATAG
The DNA here is from genome assembly GCF_025142895.1 of Paenibacillus sp. p3-SID867. NCBI lineage: Bacteria > Bacillati > Bacillota > Bacilli > Caryophanales > Paenibacillaceae > Paenibacillus > Paenibacillus sp. p3-SID867. The sequence continues at coordinate 74,157 of NZ_JAMBDM010000012.1, read as the reverse complement.
CGAAGAGTTAGGTGAGCAGGATATCAATGAAAACGGTATCAACGAAAAGGATGTGGTCATCGGCATCGCTGCAAGCGGCCGCACGCCCTACGTTCTTGGGGCGATGAGACGCGCCAAGGAGCGTGGAGCCGTTGTCATCGGACTCTGTAATAACTACGAATCGCCGATGCATCAGTATGCGGAATTTGTAATTGAGGCTGTTGTCGGACCCGAAGTAATTATGGGCTCCACGCGTATGAAGGCCGGTACTTCGCAAAAGCTGATTCTGAACATGCTGACAACGACCGCCATGATTCGAATCGGCAAGGTGTACAAAAACCTGATGGTCGACCTCAACCCGTCCAATAACAAGCTTGTGCACCGAGCCAAACGAATCATTACCCTGGCAACCGGAGCATCAGAGGATGCTGTGGAGAAGGCGTACCATGAAGCCGGCGCCCACGTCAAAACCGCTATCGTGATGCTGCTGGCTAATGTCAGTGCCGCGGAAGCGTCCAAACTGCTTGACGGCACCAGCGGATTTGTGCGCAGCGCGATCGATATGAAAACGACGAAGTAATTTCAAGTGTGAACTTCTATGGCCTATGATGAACATCTAACGTAAAATGAAACGGGATATCCTCAGATCATGTTGATCTGGAGATATCCCGTTTATTCGTTCGTCATTATACTTGTAGTCGTCACCATACTGTAGGCCGGTTGGTCTCGTCGTTCCTTATTGATCGTTCATGCCCTTATTAGATCATTTCAGTTATAACCTTACTCGTGGAGCCGGGCCTTTTGGAACGCGTAAATTCATCGACCCTGGTCCGGTTTCCATCCTACCTGTTGTTCACTCCACTCCCACAGACGAGCGGCCAGCTTCGGATCCCTTGCCTTCTCGGTGATTTTGGCCGGTTTGCATTTGACGTAGTATTCCCCCGTCACATGCTCCACTTCAGGACTTGAAGCCAAGTATATCGCTGTCCGAGCTCCTTCAAGCGGCGTTAAGAAGAACGGGCGAAGCAGCTTGTGAACCGCATTGCCAAAGCCTGTGTCCCTGTTAACGCCAATGCTGGTGCTGACGGCACCGGGGTGGAGCGTATTGACCGTGACCCTTGTTGGCTGCAGCCGGCGCGCCAGCTCCTTCGTGAATAAAATATTCGCCAATTTGGACTGCGCGTACCCTTTGGCCACATTGAATCCCTTACCGAGATTAGGGTCATCAAAATGGATGCTGCCCACTTTATGCGCGCCAGAGGATACGTTCACGATCCTTCCCTGCCGGGCATGCTGTAGAGGCTCCAGCAGTTCGTTCGTCAACAAAAAATGCCCCAGATGATTGACCCCCATCATGGCCTCGTATCCGTCCTGCGTCAATTCCCGCTTGATGGTAACCACACCCGCGTTGTTCACCAACACATCGAGTCTGTCGTATTTGGCCTTAAAGTCGGAAGCAAACGCTCTGATGCTATCAAAAGACCCTAAATCCAGCGTCATCAACTCGATGTCCGAGCTGCCGCTCTCCTGCTGAGCTTCGCGAAGAGCCGCTTCACCCCTTGATTGACTACGACAAGCCATGATCACATGCGCTCCGCTTTTTGCCAGCTCCACTGTCGTAGCCAAACCCATGCCGGAGTTCGCCCCTGTTATCATGACGATTTTGCCTGTCATATCATTCATGCACAACCTCCTGTTCGTATCCTTCTACCATTGTAATAAGAAAAACGACTATCGACGTACTTTCTCAGAAGACAGACCGCATTTAGCGGAAGTTTTTCTTGCGATATCAGGAAGGTCCATGCTTCGAAGTTTATACTTTCTGATATCTAAAGAAAAACGACTATCGACGTACTTTCTCAGAAGACAGACCACATGTAGCGGAAGTTTTTCTTGCGAGATAAGGAGGGTAAGCCTCTGAAGTTTATACTTTCTTATCTCAAAAAAAGCCTCGCCACCAATATCCATTTGGAGACGAGACTTCAATAACGGAACGGAAAATGCTTATATCAGGCTTAAACGCCTCAGGCGGCGCCATTCATGGCAAGTATGATGGCAGCCAGACCGAAACAAAGATTCAGCAAGCACAGAAATACCAATGTCTGCTTCTGATTGAGCCCCGTTGCCAGCAAACGATAATGCGCCTGCGATGCATCGGCCTGATAGATCGGCTTGGACTGAAGCATTCTGCGGATGACCACAATGATATTATCGAAGATCGGCACGCCCAGTGCGAAGATCGGAACGAATAAGGACGCCAGGGTTGCACCTTTAAACGCACCATCCAGGGCAATGATCCCGAGGATGAACCCGAGGAAGGTTGCACCGGCATCCCCCATGAACACTCGGGCCGGCGGCTTATTATATCGTAAATATCCCAGCGCAGCACCTACAAGAATGACGGCCAGCAGCGCGGATTCGCCTCTGCCCAGCGTAATCGCCACAACAAACAGCGTGCCTCCGGATATGGCGGAGAGCCCTCCAGCAAGACCGTCGATGCCATCCGAGAAATTAATAACGGTCGTTACGCCAAAAATCCACAAAATCGTTAAGATGAGCTGCAGCCATTCCGGCAGGTTAATATACTGACCCGTAAACGGATTGTTGAATCCTTCAAACGCGATGCCATAGCTGTATACAACAACGGCTGCGCTGACCTGTACAATGAGCTTCGGCAGCGAGGCCAGCTCCTTGCCCTGGGACTTATACCAATCATCCACAAGTCCAATGCCAAGAATAAGAGCACTACCGATAAAAATGCCTACCGCTTCCCTTGAAATGGCGCCGGTAAGCGCAAAATAAGTGATGAAAAATCCGATAAATATGGCGACCCCCGCTGTCAGCGGTATCGGCTCGCGGTGTATTTTCCGCTCGCTGTCCGGTCTTGGCTTGTCCACAAAATCAAGCTTGATCGCAAGTTTACGAAATGGCGGAATCAGCACCAATACCAGCACCATGGATATGACAAACGCTGCAAAATAGAGCATGGTTTCCTCCCAATAAATGATGAATAATGGAGAACATTGCATTCTAAGTATATGACTTATAGCGAACTCTATCAACCTATCAAAAGAAAAAGACTGCTGCATCAGTAGAATTTCTACTTAGCAGCAGCCCTCCCGGACTCACAGGTTAAGACTCCTTCTTCACCGCAAGTCCAATGATCATAACGATAAGTGCCAGCAAAGCAATCAACTGATCGATGGTCATGGCCAAAAGCCTCCTTCAAGCAGGATGGCTCTTGCCCGGGCTACACATCTCCCTCTCCCGTTAAATGCCTTACGTTTTCCCCACTACCATCTTATGAGGGCCCCCACCCGTTTTATGACGGGACCTCCAAAAAAACCTGCTCCCGTTCATAAAACACGGGAAGGCAGGTTGTATCGGCATAGCTTGGAAAATGAGTTGTTCCGAATATGACTCGCTACGGATTAGGCTTCCCTTACTCCGTCACGATGTCATAAATCAATACAGGCGCATCCGCATGATCTGCAATCCGAATGCTTTCATACAGCTTCTGCTTCACGTCATCCACGTTCTCGCGATTAGCATGAATGGTTACAAGGGAATCACCCTTCTTCACGGCATCGCCGACCTTCTTGTTCAGCATCAGGCCTACAGCCAGATCAATCTCGGATTCCTTCGTCGCGCGGCCGGCTCCAAGCAGCATCGCTGCGGTACCGATCTCATCCGCTACCAGCTCTGCGACAACGCCGTCCTGCTGGGCAGGAAGCTCAATCAGATATTGCGCCTTCGGCAAACGGTCCGGATGATCCACCACGGACGGGTCCCCGCCCTGGTTCTGAATGAATTCCTTGAACTTCTCCAGTGCCTTGCCGTTGCGGATAACCTCTCTTAACATCTCTTCGGCATCTTCAAGCGAATCTGCCTTCTGCGCAAGGTAAACCATCTGCCGGCCCAGAGCCAGGCACAGCTCCTCCAGATCCTTCGGTCCCTCGCCGCGAAGTGCATCGATCGCTTCCTGCACCTCCAGCGAGTTGCCAATCGCAGCGCCAAGCGGTTGGCTCATATCGGAGATGACCGCCATCGTTTTGCGGCCTACGTTGTTGCCGATGCTGACCATGGCGTGTGCCAATTCCTTGGCATCCTCCACCGTTTTCATGAACGCGCCTGCGCCGGTTTTAACATCCAGCACAATCGCATCCGAGCCGGCGGCGATCTTCTTGCTCATGATGGAGCTGGCAATCAGCGGAATGGAGTTGACGGTGGCCGTCACATCCCGGAGCGCGTACAATTTTTTGTCCGCTGGGGTGAGGTTTCCGGTTTGGCCGATGACGGCGATTTTATGTTGATTCACAAGGTTCACAAATTCGTCTTTGCTGATCTCCACATGGAAGCCCTCGATGGATTCCAGCTTGTCGATCGTTCCTCCGGTATGGCCGAGGCCGCGTCCGGACATCTTCGCTACCGGAATATCCAGAGCCGCTACGAGTGGAGCCAGTACAAGCGTCGTCGTGTCGCCTACGCCCCCGGTGGAATGCTTATCGACCTTGATTCCCTCAATTGCGGACAGATCAATCGTTTCGCCGGAGTTTACCATCGCCATCGTCAAGTCCGCCCGCTCCCGGTCGGACATGTCCTGGAAGTATATCGCCATGTTCATGGCGCTCACCTGGTAGTCGGGAATGTCTCCCTTGGTATATCCGTCGATAAAGAAATTGATCTCTTCTGTTGTCAGTTCCTTGCCGTCGCGTTTCTTCGCAATTAAATCAACCATTCTCATCGTACATTCTCCTCACTGTTTGCGATGATTGTATTCCTTGGGCATCACTACAAATGCGGATCCTATCGCTGTTGCCCCCAGATTCCTTAGATTGTTAATATTGTTGGAATCCGTGGGCAAAGGCGACCGGTTCGCTTCTCCAAAACCAATCCGCTTTCTTCGTCGGGACAGTTTGATTACAACGAAATCGCCGTATCCAGGGCCACTTCCATCATCTCGTTAAACGTCGTTTGCCGCTCCTCGGAAGAAGTCTCTTCCCCTGTGAGCAAATGATCGCTTACGGTCAGGATCGTCAGGGCGTTTACGCCGAAACGTGCGGCAATCGTGTAGAGCGCCGTTGTCTCCATTTCCACGCCGAGAACCCCATGCTGCATCAGCTTCTCCACCACGGATTTGTCCTCGCGGTAGAACACATCGGACGTGAACACGTTGCCGACATGCATCTTCAGGCCTTTCTCCTTGCCGCGCTCATACGCACCCAGCAGCAGCGGGAAGCTGGCGATCGGGGAGAAATCATAACCGTTAAAGTGGTGACGGTTCATGCCGGAATCCGAGCAAGCCGCCTGGGCCAGAATGACGTCGCGCACACGAACATGCTCCTGCATCGCGCCGCAGGTTCCGACACGGAACAAATTTTTTACGCCATAATCCCGAATGAGTTCATTGACATAAATCCCGATGGAAGGCACGCCCATGCCCGAACCCTGCACGGAGATGCGTTTTCCTTTGTAGGTTCCCGTAAATCCGAGCATGCCCCGCACTTCGTTGTAGCAGGTCACATCCTCCAGATACGTCTCAGCAATAAATTTAGCCCGCAGCGGGTCGCCTGGCAGCAGAATCGACTCGGCGATATCTCCCGGTTTCGCTCCAATATGTGTACTCATGTCCCATTCCTCCACTTGTTCGATTATTTCAAATCATTCAAAAAGCTGGTTCCGTTCTCCGGCAGCTTCACGCCGAAGTTGTCGGCAACCGTGGCGCCGATGTCGGCAAAGGTTGTGCGAAGCGGCAGTTCCTTGCCTTCCGTAAAGCGAGGGGAATATACAAGCAGCGGCACGTATTCACGCGTATGGTCCGTGCCCTTGTAGGTAGGATCATTCCCGTGGTCGGCCGTGATGATCAGAAGATCATTCTCCGTCATTTTCTCGAACACCTCAGGGAGGCGCCGATCGTAATCCTCCAACGCTTGGCCATATCCTTTCGGATCGCGCCGATGTCCGTACACGGCATCGAAATCCACGAGGTTCAGGAAGCTCAGACCCTTGAAGGATTCACCCAGGGTTTGCACCATTTTATCCATGCCGTCCATGTTCGATACGGTTCTGACCGCCTTCGTAATGCCTTCGCCATCATAAATGTCGGAGATTTTACCGAGGGCGATGACGTCAAGACCAGCATCTTTCATCTCATTCATCGTGGTACGTCCGAAAGGCTTCAAGGCATAATCATGCCGATTCGCCGTACGCTTGAAGCTTCCCACCTCGCCAATGAACGGACGGGCGATGATCCGGCCGAGCATATAAGGATCTTCCAGCGTGATTTCGCGGCAGAACTCGCAGATTTCATACAGCTCTTTCAGTGGAACGATATCCTCATGCGCAGCGATTTGAAGCACGGAATCCGCCGAGGTATAAATGATCAGCGCTCCCGTTTTTACATGCTCTTCGCCAAGCTCTTCGATAATCTCCGTTCCGCTGGCCGGCTTGTTGCCGATGACCTTCCGTCCGGTCTTCTCTTCGATCCGCTGGATCAGCTCGTCCGGGAACCCGTCCGGGAATACGCGGAATGGCGTATCAATATACAAGCCCATGATCTCCCAGTGCCCCGTCATGGTGTCTTTGCCATTCGAAGCTTCCTGCATCTTCGTATAGTACGCCCGAGGTTTATCCGCGGCCGGAACTCCTTCGATCTCCCGGATATTGGACAGCCCGAGCGCTGCCATGTTCGGCATGTTCAGCCCGCCGCACTCGCGGGCAATATGACCCAGGGTGTCGGATCCGATATCGTCAAAATCAGCCGCATCCGGTGCTTCGCCGATACCTACAGAGTCCAATACAATTAAATGAATTCGATCAAAACGTTCCATATCCAAGTGATCCCCCTCATATATGAGTTTTTACATCAAAACTATCCATAAGGCTCGCTTGTTGTTATCCTTCCATGACTTGCTTACAGGAACAGTCCCGCAATCGTTGCCGACAGCACGCTCACCAGCGTTGCGCCGTACAGCAGTTTGAGGCCGAAACGGGCAACCACGTTCCCCTGCTTCTCGTTCAGGCCTTTGACCGCGCCGGCAATGATGCCGATTGAGGAGAAGTTAGCAAAGGACACCAGAAATACCGATACGATTCCCACGGTGCGTTCGGACATATCCGTGAAGTTGGCCAGGTCGAGCATCGCGACGAACTCGTTCGATACCAGCTTCGTAGCCATGATGCTGCCTGCATCCACTGCCTCTTTCCAAGGCACGCCCATGACAAAAGCAAACGGGGCAAAAATGAACCCTAACAACTCTTGGAAGGTAATCCCGAAAATCATATCAAAGATGCCGTTGATCATCGCAATCAACGCAACGAAACCGAGGAGCATCGCAGCAACGGTAATCGCTACCTTGAAGCCATCCATGATGTATTCGCCCAGCATCTCGAAGAAGGATTGCTTCTCCTCCTCCTGCACCTCCAGGATATCCTCATCCTTCTCGACCTTGTAAGGGTTGACGATGGAAGCGATGATAAATCCGCCAAACAGGTTAAGCACAAGCGCAGTCACCACGTAACGCGGCTCAATCATCGTCATATACGCGCCGACGATCGACATCGATACGGTGGACATGGCGGAAGCACACAATGTATACATCCGATGCTTCGGAATGAGGGCAATCTGTTTTTTTACCGAAATAAACACCTCGGATTGCCCCAGAATCGCCGAAGCTACCGCATTGTAAGACTCCAGCTTGCCCATGCCGTTGACTTTACTCAAGACGAGACCGATATATCTTACGATAAACGGCAGTACCTTAATATATTGAAGTATACCAATCAATGCGGAAATAAACACGATTGGCAGCAGGACATTCAAGAAGAACGGACCCGCACCTTCATTGGCAATGCCGCCAAACACAAACTCGATCCCGGCTCCGGCATAGTCAAGCAGCGCTTTAAACGTATTCGCTATCCCTTTAACAAGATACTCGCCGAAATTCGTGTTCAGCAGAAAAAATCCAAGGATCAGCTGCAGCACAATCATGACAGCCAGCGGACGGTAACGGATGCGGCGCTTATCATTGCTGATAAGGAACGCAAGACCGAATACGACCAGCAAACCTAGTATGGCGATTATAAATTTCATCGTCGTTGTTCCCCCATAGGTGTTTTTTTTGATATGACACGTCTACCGAATCATCGAAAACCGGATATTTGCAACATCATTTAGTAGGAAGAGCTGGATTGACCGCCCTCCATAATTTTCACGCCGGAGCTGGCACCGATACGCGTTGCGCCTGCTTCGATCATGCGGTCCATATCTTCCTTGCTGCGGACGCCGCCGGAAGCCTTCACGCCGGTGTTCTCGCCAACGGTTTTGCGCATCAAGGCTACGTCTTCCGGTGTGGCTCCGCCCGTGGAGAACCCTGTTGACGTCTTCACAAAATCCGCTCCCGCTTTCACGGACAGCTGGCACGCACGTACCTTCTCTTCTTCTGTCAGAAGGCTAGTCTCAATAATAACCTTGACCAGGGCTTGGCCCTTTGCTGCATCCACTACAGCCTGAATATCGTTCAGTACAAGCTCATCGTTACGATCTTTGAGCGCACCGATGTTAATGACCATATCAACCTCCGTTGCTCCGTTAGCGATGGCATCCTTCGCTTCAAAAGCTTTTACTGCGGATGTCGTAGCTCCCAGAGGGAAACCGATGACCGTGCATACTTTGACGTTGGTGTCCGCTAGCTGCTCAGCACAGTAGGATACCCAAGTCGGGTTCACGCAAACCGAAGCAAATCCGTACTTTTTGGCCTCTTCCGTAATTTTCGCAATCTCGGCTTGGGTTGCATCCGCCTTCAAGAGCGTGTGGTCGATCATTCCTGCTATATTCATCTGGTTAAAACACTCCTTAATCTGTTTTTTTAGTAACTTGTAAAAGCGCTATCATAACGCTTAATCCTTTAGACGGGACCATCATATCACAGCCTTGAACATATGTAAAATACATATTGAAAATATGTTCATTCCGATTTATGGCAATGATATTTATCATTGTTAACTAAAACGACAATCCATCATTCAGGAATAATCTAACAATTCCCTCCGTTTACTATGCTCTATACCCGATCAGGGTAAACAGAAACAAAGAATCGGCCTCCTATTAAGCAAGGGTCATTCAATTTCTGCGCACAAAAAACACCCCGTCCAGGTAAGTTTGAAGCCGTAACCGGTTCGAATCTCCCTGAACAAGGTGCTGTAAACTTTGACAATATGTCAAACTTTTTATGATAACAAGGCTTGCGCCGTAAACTGGTCCGTCACCAGGATGTTTGCATATTTGCCGATCAGCGCGGCTCGAATGGCATCTACCTTACGCTGCCCGCCTGCCACGAGAATGGATTTCTCCTTGTGGCGCAAATCTTCCAAATCGATGCCCACCGTACGGTTGTTAATATCCTCGCTGCACACCGTGCCCTCCGCATCAAAAAACCGGGAGCAAATATCGCCGGCGCCGATCCGCTGCAGCAGCTTCTGTTCCTCCTTGCTAAGATAGCCAAGTCTGAACAGAAGCGCATCCTCATGAACGGTACCCACCGTGAACATGGCGATGTTCGCTTGTTTGCCTAATTGGATAATCCGCTGGATATGCCGGTCCCTCTCCACCATCTCTTTCAGCTCGGTGGTGTCAAAGATGACGGGCAGCGGCAAATATCTCGCCATCGTGTGGTACGCCTCGGCAAACAGATTGACGATCTCTGCGGCATACGTGTTCACATGCGAATGACTGACGCCGCCCTTCAACTGCACGACCTCGACGCCCCGAACGGGCTTCTGCTGCAGCTGAAGCGCCACGGCATGCATGGTCGTTCCCCAGGTCACGCCGATGATGTCGGCATCCTGGACCGTTTCATGCAGGTAATCGGCTGCCCTTTTGCTGATATGCTTCTGGATTTCACGGTATTCATTGATAGGGGAATAACTCACCAACACCTGTTCCAGGCCGTACTTCTTCTTCACTCCTTCGCCCAAAGCGTCCAGGTCCTCGAGAGGGTCCACGATGCTGATCTGCACGTAGCCCTGCTCCTTGGCATGCTGAAGAAGCCTGGAGACCGTGGGACGTGAAACGCCGAGCCTTGTCGCGATATCCTGCTGGCTGTAATCCGACATATAATACAATCTTGCCGCCTCAATGCTAAGGCGCTGTTTATCCTGATCCATGATCCAACCCACTTTTATTATGTCGTAATCGAATTGGGTCCATTATACATCGTTATGCTGATGATTTCGATAGCGGACGTCGTTATGAACAAACAAGCGCCCGCTCAACGGTTGTATTCCTGATGTCTCAGGGATACACCGTTGATATGGACGCTTGCAAAGGATCAGCCTATACCGGCTGAACGTATTCGAGCGGAGATACCCGGCCATAGGAGGTCTTCACGCCCTGGATCGGCGCCGCCCAGGCCACGGCATTGGCAATTACCTGTTGAATTTCAGGTTGATGGTAAGTAGGGAATGCTTCATGACCCGGTCTGAAATAGAACAGCTTGCCGCGTCCGCGCTTGTAGCAGCAGCCGCTGCGGAACACCTCGCCGCCTTCGAACCAGGAGACAAACACCAGTTCATCCGGTGCCGGGATTTCAAAGCGCTCACCGTACATTTCCTCCTGCGGAACCTCGATATATTCTCCAAGTCCGCTTACGATCGGATGGCTCGGATCGATGACCCACAACCGTTCCTTCTCGCCGTCATCGCGCCATTTCAACGCGCCTGTGTTCGTGCCGAGGAGGCGCTGGAAAATCTTCGAGCCGTGACCGGAATGCAGGACGATGATTCCCATGCCGTCCAATACGCGCTGGCGCACTTTTTCCACGATATCATCCCGTACTTCACCGTGAGCCACATGCCCCCACCAGATCAGAACATCCGTTGAAGCGAGCACCTCATCCGTCAAGCCGTGTTCCGGATCATCCAATACGGCGGTGCGTACGACGAACTGAGCATCTTTTCCCAAAAAATCGGCAATCGTACGGTGGATGCCTTCAGGGTAAATCTTAGCGATCTGTTCATTATGTCTCTCGTGCCGGTATTCATTCCATACCGTTACATTGATATTAGCCAAGGGTAGTGGCCTCCTTTAATATTGAAATCCAGCGACCTCTTATACATTCATCCCAAGTATAGGCTGTGTTACAATGAACGGGAATGTGTGAAAGTTACTCTTTTTGTACAAAAACGACTTCGCGTTTTTTTGGGGAGAGAGGGTGGAATTCGTGCTATCGATGAACGCTGACTATGTGCCAAGAATCAAACTGATGGGATTTGTCTCCTACAAGAACCCCTGGATTCATTTCAAGCGGAACACACACGAGTATATTCTGTATTTCGTGAAGAGCGGCGAGCTTCATATGCGGGAGAACGGCGTTTCCCATGTGCTGAAAAAAGGCGACTTACTGGTCCTAGAACCGCATCTGGACCACGAGGGAACCCAGAAGCATCCCTGCGACTACTACTATATTCACTTTGAACACCCCGATATTCGTCAAGCGCCCGAGCGTCCCTTACCCTTGCTGGCCAAGCAGTGGATCATGGGCGAGAACGAGACGGCAGGCAAGAACGACAGCAGGCAGCTATATTTCCCCAAGACCTGCACGCTAACCCAGAAAAAAAGCCTTCATCATATGTACCATGCCCTCGGCGAAATGCTGCAGCTATATAGGCGGAAGCACTTTAACCGCAGTTTGACCGCGCTCAAATTCATGGAAATGCTGATCGAGCTGTCCCGGGAGAGCCTGTTCGATGAGATGGAGAAGAACAGCCCACATACCAAGTCCTATATGAAGGTGCATGCGCTGCTCGACTACATCCATGAACATTACGCCGAGAAAATCATCAGCTCGGATATCGAACAGCGCTTCGAATGCAATTATGATTACATCAATCGGGTATTCGCCAAGCTTACCGGTCATACGATCATGCGATATGTGAATCAGGTAAGAATCAATCATGCGAAGGAATTAATCGAGGCCACGCACCTTAGCTTCGGTGAGATCGGGTATCTGACCGGCCTGGAGGATCCGTTCTATTTCAGCAAGATCTTCAAAAAATACGTCGGCATGTCCCCGAATCAATACTATAAGCAGGTCCGCGAGAAGGAATAAGCTTGGCATAAAGCAAGCGTTTAATACGGTTGACCTTCGGCGTTGGGGATAACCCGCCACCCCTCCAAGTTAATAGGGAGTTATCCTTGCACTTCTCCACATTTGTTCACAAACGCTGGATAACTTCCTTGTATTAAAAGATCGGAAATTCAGTTTGTGCGGAACGAACGGGGATAATGTTTATAACTCTGTGTATAACGAACTTATTCAAGATGTTATGCACAGTTCTTCCGGTGTGAGGTAAGTCTGCCGTGTTAATTATCCACATGCGTTGATTTGGATTTTTCCGCATGAACCCGGAATCATGGCATATAAAAAAAAGCGAGAACAGGGAAGCCTCCTCCCTGTCTTCGCTTTTTAATAGTAAGGTGCCCGTCCGCTCATAAAGACATCGATATCTAAAACCACCCTTTATATAGCTTCAAACGGCTTCCTTCTGCTGCCCTCGTTACTTGCGCCCGTAATCGGCCTTAATCTCGCCCCAGCTCTTCGTTTGCCATTTCAGAACCTTGTTCTCATATGTATTGGTTCGAAGCCAGTGCTCGGCCCGGTCCACCAGATCCCAGATCTCTTGGGTTGACGCGTCGCGCGGAAGCGTGGTCGCCACCTTCTTCTGTTTCAGCCATTTGATTGCATTCATGGAATCGCTGTACACCGTTTTGGTGCTGCCGATTTTCTTCAAATAAGCCAGCGCGTGAACGATGGCCAGAAACTCGCCGAGATTGTTCGTTCCCTTCGATATCGGTCCGCACGAGAACAGAATATCTCCCGTCTGCGTATCCACGCCTTTGTACTCGACGGGTCCCGGGTTTCCTCGCGTCCCCACATCTACGGAAATGCTGTCATAATCGATCTCGCCCGGTTCTTCGGCAGCAGATGCGCTGCTTCGCTTGTAGTTTTTGGAGCCTGAACTGCCCGATTTGCCTCCGAACTGCTGCCCCCAGTAATTTTTATAACCGGCCGCATATGCCTGTTCCGCTTCGCTCCGGGATTCGAACGCCTTGAACTTCGCACCTATAAACTGATTGACCTGCTGTTGGCATTCGCCCCAGCTTGTATAAATTCCGGGCACTTTACCTACCCAGACTACATAATATTTTTGCTTCGCCATTATAAACCTCCATTCCGAACTAACCTCTCTAGCGTACTATATCACATCCTCCGAAACCAACAAAAAAAGCGCCATCGTCTCCGATCCGCTTTCTGTGTTTGATCTTATTCAATTGTTCCTGTTTCGTCGGCTTTACTCTCACATGCTGTGACAGCGCGCTGTAATCTTCGTTGGTCTTTCTCATTGAGACAGCTGACCATGTTCCGGCACGTTCCGCTTTGCGGAGCGCTTTTTGCGTTTTGGTACGGGCCATAAGGCTCACACTCCTTGTATTATAGAATTCCCTTATATTGTACGGCAAAATGGATGGGAATGGAACAAAAGGCAGTCCGGGATTTCCTCTCCTTCTTCATAAAACCTATGATATAATACGGAATCATTGGAGAATAGGTCCAATTAAGATAAGAGGGGTTGAAGCGATATGAAACTAGAGCGGCTCATATCCATGATTTATATGCTGCTGAACAACGAGATCCTGTCCGCGTCTGCCCTGGCAGAGAAATATAACGTGTCCCAGCGAACCATATACCGCGACATTGATGCAATCTGCGCAGCCGGCATTCCCGTTGTATCGTATCAGGGAGTGAACGGCGGTTATGGCATTATGGAGCAATACAAGATGGACAAAAGCTTGCTTGGCTCCTACGATGTCAGTGCCTTGATCACCATCCTGCACAGCATGTCCACGGTGTTTGAGGATGAACGGGCCATGGATACCATTCAGCGTCTGCAGACCATCGATCGTTCCGCCAATTCGGCATCGCAGGGATTGTCCATGGATATCGGGAGCTGGCGCTCTTACAACGAAAGCCTCCGACTTCTTCGCCGCGCCATTACCGACAAGCATGTGATCTCCTTTCAATACATAAGCGCCAAGAATGAACGCATTCACCGTAAAGTCGAGCCCCTGCGACTCATGTATAAATTCGGTTCCTGGTATTTGTACGGATTCTGCAGAACAAGGGCCGATTACCGCGAATTCCGAATTTCGAGGATATCGGAGCTGTCCCCCTCCGCCGAGCCCTTTTTGCACCAGCATTCGGAGGAGCACACGCACGGTCCTCATCTTCAAGAGCAAAATCAGCACGACCGAGGGGAGCATCATCCCTGGGAGCCTTCATCCGATGCGATGGAAGTCATCCTTCACGTATCCCCCCGGGCCTTGGCGAAAGCGATGGATCAATTCTATGATGTGCAGCGGGAATTTTATGAAGACGGCTCGCTCCGTCTCACGTTCAAGGTCCAAGATCCGGATTCCTGGTGGTTCTGGTCGACCCTGCTGAGCTTTGGCGAGGATATCGAGATCATTGAGCCGGCTGGCTTAAGGACGCTCATGCAATCCAAATTAGAAAAAATGCTGCAGGTATACGCAAAAGTATGACAGTCCGCTGTCATACTTTTTTATTTACAATGTTCCCAAGAAAGCAAAAACGAAGAAGCCAAAGGGGACGATAACAATGAATTATCCTGTAAAAATGTATGAGTATCATGTATGGGCCAACCAAGCGATATTCAACCGTCTGCTGGAGCTGCCGGGGGAATTGTACAATCAGAAAATAACGAGCATTTTCCCAACCGTATCCGAGGCGTTGATTCACATTTACACGGCGGATCTTGGATGGATCAACATTTTGTCGGGGATGGATATGAAGCAGGCTTTAACAGAGGCCTTCCAGCTTCGGGAAGAGCTTGAGTCCATTTCACTGGAGGACCTAAACCTCCGGTTTATCGAACTATCCGAGCGATTCGCGGCCTTTCTGGGCCAAAATCCTGACCTGGAACGGATCATCCGATTGGATAATCCTTATGCCGGGATCCGGGACACCCGCCTCTCCGAGATCATACTTCATGTCGTGAACCACGGCACCTATCATCGTGGAAATATTGCTGCCATGATGCGCCAGCTCGGAAGCTCCTCCGCGATGACCGACTACGCTTTTTTTTGGTACCAGAGTGAACCGGAGTTGGTCTTGCCTAAATAACTCGCAGCACTAGTGGCAATCCCCTGATCCGAAAATTCCATGCCGGTTCAGCCCGGCAAAAGCCTGATCCGAACGGGTTCGAAGCAGGCTTTCCTGTTTCCTGTTAAAAGCGTGTTACAGTTTGCGTCCTTCCGTCAATCGCACCCAGAAGCCGCCTTTAAAGCTCTTCGGTTCATGGGAGATAATGAACGCCTGCGGCGACATTTTGGATAGTGACTCCATCAACCGCCGCTCGTTCTTCCGTTTCACGAGAACTTGAAGCACGAGCCGTTTGCCATCCTTGCCGTCCGCTTCCCAGGCAGTCACGCCATACCCCTTCTCCCGCAGGTTCATCGCCAGGTTCGTCTCAACGGAATTCACGATAACCTGTACCACGATGTACCCGAGTGCCAGATACTCTTCGATACGACTGCCGGCATATACGCCAAGGCCGAAGCCCAGGCAATAGGCCGCCATATTAAAGGGATTGTCCAGATTTTGCAGGACGAGATTAAGGCCGAGCAAGTAAACGAATACCTCCAGCATGGCCAGGAGAGAGGCGATCCCTCTCCTGCCTTTGATCATCAGAATCAGACGCAGCGAAAAGATTGAGACATAAACCACGTTGATGCCGATGATGGAGCCGATAAGTGACAGCGAGATCATAAAGAATCGCGGGTGGCGATGTACTCTGGCCTTGGCTTCTGGCCCGAATACGGCTGCTTGACCTTATTCTCCACGCTGTTATAAACCATGAAAATATTGCTGCGCGGCTTCGGCGTAATATTGCTGTTCGAACCGTGCATAATATTGCAGTCAAAAATCACAATTGAACCGGCTTTGCCGACAGGCGTGTCGATACCGCTTTTCTGCACCATGCGTGTCAGGCTGTCATGATCCGGAACGCCGTACTCCTGTTTGCGCAGGGAATCCTTGAAATGATTCTCCGGCGTTTGGCCGATGCAGGCCACGAATTCCTTATGCGATCCAGGCACAACCATAAGCGGTCCGTTATAAGAGTAGTTATCCTCCAGAGCAATGGAGCAGCTCAAGGCTCTCATACGAGGCATGCCATCCTCAACATGCCATGTTTCGAAATCGGAGTGCCAATAGAACTCTTTGCCCGTGAAGCCCGGTTTGTAATTAATCCGCGATTGATGGATATACGTCTCGCTTCCCAAGAGATACTCCATGATCGCCAAGAGTCTCGGATGCCGGGACAGCTTCTTGAACACTTCATGGCTCTCATGCACCGCAAAGACCGATCGAACTTCGTTCCCGCCCGGCTCCCGGATCACTTCATCCTGGTTCAGCTCTCTTGCCGATACCTGTAAACTTCGGGCTTCCGCCTGATATACCGACAGCTCTTCTGGACCAAAGAAGTCTTCCAGAAATAAATATCCGTTGCGCTCATAGAAGTCGGATTGCTCCTGCGTTAACGCAGCATCCGGCGTCCATTCCGAATGTACGACAGGATCCTGTCTCTTTAGGATCCTGGGTTCCGAATGCACTCTTGAAGGATAAACGTCCAGTTCTTTTTCCTGAAGGGCCGACACATGATTATTACTCATCGCATATCATCTCCTTAGTCTGAAATTGGGGCAAACAGCGGGTAGGTTCCTTCCTTATCGTGAACTTCCGCGCCGGTAAGCGGCGGATTGAATACGCAGACCATCCGCATCTGCGAACGAGCTCTCAAATAATGCTTCTCGTGACCGTCCAGCGCATACATCATGCCTGGGGAAATAGGGTACGTTTCCCCCCCGACAATCTCGATTTCCCCCTCGCCTTCGATGCAGTACACGGCTTCGACGTGGTTTTTGTACCAGATCAGCGTCTCCGTTCCCGCCTTGATGAGGGTATCATTGAGAGAGAAGCCCATGCCGTCTTTTGTAAGCAGAAGCCTTCTCGAGTTCCATGTCGTTGTATCAATGTCATCCTTGGTATCCACGATCTCTTCCAAATGTTTAACAATCATGACAACCTCTCCTCTGCTGCTAATTGTTTGATACTGCTCTCAAGTATCCCCAATCCCTCTGCCAATGTGTTCATTTCAATCGTAAGCGGCGGCATTAGCTTTGCCACTTCGCTGTACGGACCGGACGTTTCCATAATCAGTCCATGCTCGAAGGCCAACTCGGACAGCCTGCCTGCGAGCTCCGGCTTATCAAAAGCAACCCCCTGAATCATGCCTCTGCCGCGGATTTCGCCGCCGAGCTGAGGATAATCCTTCACAACGCCTTCCAATGATTGGCGAATCCGATTTTCCCTGATGCCGATATCAAGCTGAAAATCTTTCGTTTTCCAATAATTCAGCGCTTCGGCTGCTGCAACGAATCCGAGATTATTGCCCCGGAAGGTACCGTTATGCTCCCCCGGCTCCCATATATCAATCTCCGGTTTGATCAGCGTAATCGCCATCGGCAAGCCAAAGCCGCCAATCGATTTCGAGAGGCATATGATATCCGGTTCAATACCGGCATCATCAAAACTAAAGAACGGACCGGTTCGGCCGCAGCCCATCTGGATATCATCCAAAATCAGCAGCATTCCCTTATCCTTGCAGATGCGCGCAAGCTTCTGCAGCCATTCCCGGCTGGCGGCGTTCAATCCGCCTTCCCCCTGCACCGCCTCGACGATCACTGCGGCCGGCAGCGGAATTCCGCTTCCCGGATCATCCAGAAGTTTCTCCATATATGCCATCGTATCCACGTCGTCACCAAAGTAACCGTCATACGGCATAAACACGGAGTGACTTAGATCCACGCCGGCACCCTGGCGCTTGAAGGAGTTGCCGGTTACCGCCAGCGATCCGAGCGACATGCCATGAAAGGCATTCGTGAAGCACAGAACGGTGCTGCGCCCTGTCACTTTACGGGCGATTTTGAGCGCGGCCTCTACGGCATTCGTTCCGGTCGGACCGGGAAACATCACTTTGTGATCCCACCCGCGCGGCTTCAGGATGACCTCCTGAAATCGGGTCAGAAACGTTTCCTTCGCACCCGTAGCCATATCCAGGCTATGCGTGACGCCATCCTTCAGGATGTAGTCGACTACCTTCTCGCGAATCTTCTCATTGTTATGTCCGTAATTCAAAGCCCCGGCTCCCGCAAAAAAATCAATGTATTCATTCCCCTGCGTATCCCACAGCTTCGCATTTCGGGCCTTGTCAAAAACCGTCTGAAAGCTCCGGCAATAACTTCTTACTTCCGATTCCAGCTTGTTAAACACAGTAAGCTTCGGTTTCTCCATGACTTGGTTGTCCATAGTTCCCTCCATTTGTTTAAATGTCATTGAAAAAGGGGCCAATCACGAATAACGGCTCATCTTCATGGGACGTTCCATCGGGGAACATCTCTGCTCCATAACCTACGGTTACGGTGCTGGGAATGGATTTCTCCTCGGCATAACCGAGAAACAAACGACGGGACGCCATGTTACTCGGCGATACCGTAGCTTCAATGTAACGGACGCCATGGCATGCCTTCTGATTCATCAGATTTGTCAGCATTGCCTTTGCAACGCCTTGCCTCCGATGCGAATTAGCAACGGCCACTTGCCATACGAACAGCGTCTCCGGATTGCGAGGAGAACGGAAGGCGGAAATAAAACCGATGATATCTCCTTCATGCTCGGCAATCATGCAGGTATCATGGAAGTAATCTCCAAGCAGCATGTAGCAATAGGGGGAGTTCAGATCAAGCGATCCGGTGTCGCGTATAAGCTCCCACACCCGGGTACCATCCCGGGCTTTCGGTCTTCGGTAAACAATTTCGGTATCGGTATCAACAGCCATTCTATACAATCACCTCTCTCCAGAACTAATTTCCGTTGGAACGGAATCGCTGCAGGAAGCTCTGCAGCCGCTCGCTCTGGGGATTATCGAATATCTCCTCCGGCGTGCCCTGCTCAACGATCCTTCCCTCGGCTCCGAAGATGACGCGGTCCGCGATTTCCTTCGCAAAATCCATCTCATGCGTAATCAGCATCATGGCCATTTCGCCTTCCTCCGCGATTTCCCGGATGACCTCCAGCACTTCGCCGACCAGCTCGGGATCCAGCGCCGAGGTCACCTCGTCAAACACCATAACCTTTGGCCGCATGACCAGCGCTCTGGCGATGGCAACCCGCTGCTTCTGGCCCCCGGACAGATTGGACGGGTACATCTTCAATTTGTCGGCCAAACCGACCTTACTGAGCATGGAGACGGCCCGCTCCTCCGCCTCCTCCTTGGATAAACCCAGCACTTTGCGTGGGGCCTCCGTCACATTGCGAAGCACGTTCATGTGCGGGAACAGATTGAAATGCTGGAAGACCATGCCGACATTGCAGCGCATCCGGTGCAAATGCTTTTCATTGGCCCGAACCAGCTTGCCCTTCTCTTCCATATGCCAGAGCAGCTCACCATCAACCTCGATGGTTCCCTCGGTCGGTTCTTCCAGCGTCATCAGCATCCGGCCCATCGTTGTTTTGCCTGATCCGCTCGGACCGATCACAGCCACCTTTTCTCCAGGCTGCATCTCCAGATCAATGCCTTTAAGCACCTGTAGATCACCAAACGACTTGGTCACGCCGGTATATTTCACAATCGGCTTTGTACCCGTAGCGATATCGGGATTTCCCTCCTGCTGCGGCACCTTCGACGCTTCCGCTTGCTCATCGATCACAACGGCATTCAATTGATTCCCTCCTTTTATTTTCCACGCTGCAGATTCATGCGTTTTTCCAGCCTTTGCACAAGCAATGAGGCGATATAACTGATGATCAGGAACAGAATCCCGACCATCGTATACGGTTCAAATGCACGAAACGACTGCGACACGATATTTTTGGCCGTCAGCATCATCTCCACAAGCGTTATGGCGCATAGAATCGGCGTCTCTTTAAACATAACAATCAAATAATTACCCAGTACCGGAATGATCGGCGGCACCGCTTGCGGCAGGATAATACTTCGCCAGGTTTGGGCTTTCGTGTAATTCAGTGCTGTGGCAGCCTCCCATTGTCCCTTCGGCACTCCCTCGATTCCGGATCGGTACACCTCGGACAGATATGTGCTGTAATGCAGCCCGAGACCGATCACCCCGGCATAGAAGGCCGGAATGGAAATTCCGGTAAGAAGCGGCAGACTGTAATACAGGAAGAAGACCTGCACCAGCAGCGGTGTATTGCGAATAAATTCGATCATTCCCTTGGTTATTAATGACAGCACCTTAAATCGGCTCCGCGCTGCAAAAGCAAGGAGCAAGCCGATGACCAATGCCACCGCGAAAGCGCAGATCGTCACCCATACTGTCATTTTTAATGCACTCAAGAGCTGGGGCAGGATATCCCATACATAGTTCCAATCCCACATGACTATAACCTCCCCGCTGTCCATTTACGCTCCAGCAGTCGAACTGCCAGCGAAACAAGCGTAGCAATGACAAAATACATGAGGAGCAGCAGCACCAGAATCTCGGTCGTCCAGGAGATGTAATTATTGCGGAGCACCATCGCCTGATACGTTAAATCCGCCATCGTGATGAAATAAACCAGTGAGGTGGATTTGATGAGCTCCACAAGCTGATTCCCGAAGGGGGGAAGCATTCGCAGGGACGCTTGAGGCAATATGACATTCCACAGTCTTTGCCAAGGCTTCAGATTAAGCGCTACAGCGGCTTCCCATTGTCCTTTCGGAACGGCCAACACGGCGCTGCGAACGATTTCCGAGCCGTATGCGCCGAAGTTCAGCCCGATCGCGAGGATCGCAGCCAGCATTTTCGGAAGCTCGACGCCGATGAACGGAAGGGCGAAATACAACCAGAACAGCTGCACCAGCAAGGAGGTCCCCCGAAAGACTTCCACGTACACGGCTGTCAACGTGCGAATGATCCACAGCTTCGACAGTCGGCATAACCCGGCTGCAAAGGACATCACGACCGCAAGAATGGCTGAAAAGAAAGCAACTACAATCGTGATCTCCGCCCCTTTCAGCAGCGTAGGGAGAAAATCAATCCACGAATTCGGCATGCTACTCCCCGCAAAGGGCAGCGGCCGTCATCTCGCCCGGGAGCTCTTCTTCTGTGAACCCGAACTTCTGCAAAATTTCCAGCAGCTCGCCCGACTCCTTCATTTTTTGAAGCTCCGCATTATAAGCCTCCTGGAACTCGGTATCCGCTTGGCGGAAAGCCGTAGCTCCATAACCGCGAACGCTTTCGCCGTCGATGACCGGCTGCTCGAAATCAGCCACGCGTTCGATGCTGTCGTCGCTGGCCGAATCCAGCATCGCCTGCAGGGACGGCCCCGTCATGGTAATTGCATGCACCCGGTCTGCCTGAAGAGCGCTAATGGCCGAGGCCTGATCGGGAACCTGCACAATCCGGTCCGCAGGAATGCCGGACTTTTCCATATAGCCGATTTCGACCGCACCGGTCATAACGGCGACCTTAGCTTGGTCATGATTGGCAATATCCTCATAACTTCCGAGTCCCAGCGGATTCCCTTGCTTCACCGCAATGGCTTCCCCGATGCTGTACTCCGGATTAGCAAATAATACGGCAGAACAGCGATCCGGATTAATGAACATGCCTGCGGTAATTAGATCAAACCGCTCGGCCTGCAGTCCGGCAACCAGCGATCCGAATTCCGTAAGCTCTCCCCTCATTTCCTTGATGCCAAGCCGCTCCAGAATAACCCTCGCAATTTCAACCGCTTCTCCTGTCAGCTCCCCGTTGGCCTCTTTATAGGCATAAGGCTTCTCATTCGCAAATCCCACGGTGATATACCCCTGCTCAATGGCTTGCTCCAATGTACTCCCTTTGTCACCGCAAGCCGCAAGCGACACCCCCATAATCAATGACAACATCAGTACAACCACTCTTTTCAAAACTTTCCACAACCTTTCATTATGACTTTGGTATGCTTAAAAATGGCATGTTGAAATTACCCATGTTAACACATATGTTAACTAGGATTTAACCTATTCAGATACCTTGCATGGGCCGGACCTTCAGGGAAGATGATTCATCCATCTCCTTCCACGCTTAAACCCAATGCCATCTGATCGATTTAATTGCTTTTGGTTAAACATTTGCAGGCCTTGCCCCTCCTCTTTAGCAGAATACAAAAAGACCACCAAACAGGGGATTTAGACATAGCTCCGCCAGCAGGGGGTCAAAAAATAGAGAAAAGGCCCCTAAAGAGAATTAAGGGCCTTTGTTATGAACATCCATTATGTATGCAAGACCCATCCACTGCTGACGAGGTTAGCTGACGGACTCGGGTAAGATGGTACCCTACACTCGTGATTCCAAGTGACTCGCCCCTGGTGAAACTGGTTCCCCCGCTTTCCGGAAAATGTATGCCGGAAACTAAGCGTGTGTCCATGATAAAGGGAACTTCAGGAAAAGTCAAACCCCTTTAACCGCTTTTTCTGGAAATTCAGAGGCGGAAATGCCGTTCTTCCAGGGCCTATGACAAGCATGAAAAATGCCTCATTCAAGCCTCTTCCCCAACGATACAGGAATTTTATCCCAGCCTCATTTTTCGCTATATAGCAGGCATTTGACATGCCTCCCTTACTCATTCATATGGTGGATCGTTTATGCCATGAATTACATTCGGATTGTGAAAGCTTTCCCCACACATTTACGGCGCAAATTTTTTTTTGAAACGCTGCGTTACAGAGCCTATGAATATCGTAGGGAGATCCGAAATTCATCCTATAGTTTTGCTATTCGTCAATAGATGAATGCCTCCGGGGCTAGCGTACATTCTGGAAATTATAGGTGTTTATCTATCATTTATGCGCTATTAACCCATGCCGTACCGAGAGTATTTGCGTAGTATAGAACAAATCTAAAGGAGGTGCTTCATTTGGAACGTTCTTCTAGAAAGAGAAAATTGTGTGCTCTTAAAAAAATAGAGAAAAAAGTCATTCATGCGAAGAAAAAGCATTGCCCGTCTCATGGTCATGGTGATCATAAAGGCCATGGCGGTGGCATGAAAAAGCGTCGATGCCCAAGAGCTATCCGTGGACCTGTAGGTCCTCAGGGTCCGATCGGACCGGTTGGACCGGTCGGACCTATCGGGCCTGTGGGACCTGCCGGACCGACAACCGGTATTGCAGGACCTGCTGGACCTGCTGGACCAGTCGGGCCTGTCGGACCTGTTGGACCTGTCGGACCTGCGGGACCTACTGGAGCTACTGGAGCTACTGGGGCAACAGGGGCTACAGGAGCAGCCGCAGGAGGAGCCATCATCCCATTCGCATCCGGCATACCGCTTGCTCTGACCACCGTTTTAGGCGGATTAGTTGGATCCGTTGGTCTCGTAGGATTTGGTAACTCGGCCAATACGTTTACGCTGGCTGGCGGTACGATTGACCTCACTGGAGCTGCTGGAACTCTGCTTAACATGGCGTTTAACACGCCACGAGCCGGTACCATCACTGGCATCTCCGCTACCTTTAGCACTACTGTGGCGCTTTCCCTGCTGGGAACTACGGTTACAATTACAGCACAACTGTACAGTGCGCCGGCTACAAGCAACATTTTCGCACCGATACCAGGCGCTCTTGTTACGCTGGCTCCGCCTCTTACGGGCGTTCTCGCTCTCGGTACGGTAAGCAATGGCTTCGTAGAAGGCCTGGCTATTCCGGTGCCGGCCAATACACGCCTGTTAATGGTATTCTCGGCAACCGCAGCTGGCGCAACACTTGTCACTGCAGTGGCAGGTTACGGCAGCGCTGGTGTCAGCATTATATAAGTTTCGTTTTCCACCTGCAAAAAAAGCCCCGATTTTCATATCGGGGCTTTGCTTCATTTACACGGCTGTATATCCGCCATCCACCAGCAAGCTCGTGCCTGTAATGAAGGACGCATCTTCACTGGCGAGGAACAACACGGCTTTAGCGACTTCTTCCGGCTGTCCCAAGCGGCCCATCGGATGAAGGCCAACCAGGTGCTGGGTGATCGCTTCCGTTCTTCCCTGAATAAGAGGAGTATCGATATATCCCGGACATACGGCATTAACCCGGATCCCTTTAGGAGCATAATCTGCGCTCATCGACTGGGTTAACAGCTTAACGCCTCCCTTAGCGGAAGCATAGGCGGTAACGCCCGCTTTTCCGACATGGCTATGGATTGAGCCGCAGTTTACGATCGCCCCTCCGGTTCCTTGGGATAACATTTGCTGGATTACATATTTATCGCACAGGAACACTCCTGTCAGATTAATATCAATCGTTCTTTGCCAGTTGTCCATCGACAACTGATCGGCAGGAGCATCATGAGCAATGCCTGCATTGGCGAACAATACATCGACACGGCCAAAATGCTCAACCGTCTGCTTCACCATATTTGCAACTTCCTGTTCTTGGGTTACATCCGTTTTAACGAACAGCGTTTCAAAGCCTGCCCCTCTTAATTCATCGGAAACTGCTTGTCCCCGGTCCGAATAATCCGCGATAACAACCTTGGCTCCCTCTTCCACAAAAAGCCTTACCGCTGCTTCGCCGATCCCGCTGGCGCCTCCCGTCACAATGACAACCTTGGATTCAAACTTCATTTCTCGACCACTCCTATTTTGTGAATTCATCATATCAGCTCCTCATTCATGTAGAGTTTGCATACTTCAGGCATGATATTCCACAAGCCCCTTTTCTTTCTTAAACCTACGTAGTATCGAATGACGGCATATGAATTCATAACTTGATATTCGCTGCGTCCTAACCTTTTTATCCGCCCGTCCGTTGTTATACCGGCCGCTCGATCGTAAACATCTCTCCCAGTGCAGAATAGATGTTTCCCGCCATACGGCTCACAGGCTTCAACTTGGCAGCGTCAATCCGGCCTTGCTCGTATAGCTCCTCCGAAACATGAAAGCGGACTACGCGGGCAATCAGCAGATCGGCAGCAGGCAGCTGATCCGCGCCATTCAACGTAACCACCTGCTCCAGTACGCATTCCATACGAATCTTGGATTCCAGAACGCCGGGAACCTTAACAACCTCGCTTACGACAGGGGTTAAGTTGGTTCGGTCAAGCTCACTCTCGTCCGGAGGCAGGTTCGCCGCCGTTTCATTCACGGCCTCAACGTTGTCTTCGTCCACGATGTGGATGACAAGCTCGCCGCTTTGCATGGCATTTCTCGCTGTATCCTTCGCCGTGCCGTTCTTCCGCTGAACGGAAACGGACAGCATGGGCGGATTGCTCGTCAGAATGGAGAAATAACTGAACGGCGCGGCATTCAGCACACCGTCCTCCGATAATGTCGTAACGAAAGCGATCGGCCGCGGAACAACGCTCCCGATCAGCAGCTTGTAGATGTCCCGTTCGCTTTGAGTATTCGGGTCTATGGATATCACTTGAGTTGCCCCTCTCCTGTATTTTTGACTTGTATAGGCTCCAGTCCTTCCTCAATACGGGCTCGCTCCGGTTCAAACCAGACAGGAAGTTTCAATTGCTCCCCCAGCGAGTCCAGATCTTCATCCACCGTAAACCCGGGCGGATCGGTTGCGATCTCAAACAAGATCCCCCCTCGTTCCCTGAAATATAACGATCTGAAATAGTTGCGGTTCTTAATCTCTGTTGGCAAAAAGCCATGTTGTTTCACCCACTCTTGCCATGTAACATGCTCACCATCATCTTGGGCCCGCCATGCGATATGATGGGTCGTTCCAGCGCCTCCGGTTCCCAAAGGGATATCCCGCATCGGCAAATCGATCACGTTGCCGAAAAGGCCCGCAGCTTGAAACCGGGCATAATTAACGTCCTCTCCGATGTAGGTCAGTCCCATGACCTGCTCCAGCGCCTTCTTCGTTTCCTCCCATTTGCTGCTGAACAGAACCGCACCGCCGAATCCCTTTATCGCTGTATCCGGAGTTATATCGTCCACGGACCAGCCGTTATTCGGTCCGCCCTCCCGCTCCACAAGCTCAAGAGAAAGTCCATCGCGATCAGAGAACTGAAGATAATGTTCGTTAAACCGAAATGCTTTCATGACAGGAACGCCGAATCTCCGTAAACGCCCTTCCCAATAAGGCAGGGCACCCGCAGGGACGACAAATGTTGTATACCCAACCTGCCCACCTCCACGTATCCCTCTTCGTGAAGCAGAAGACGGAAAGAAGGTGATAATGGTCCCCGGGTGTCCCGCCTCATCCCCGAAATACAAATGGTAAACCTCAGGCGCATCATAATTGACCGTCTTCTTCACCAGTCTTAGCCCCAGCACAGCTGTATAAAAATCAACATTTCTCTGCGGATCCTGCGCATAAGCGGTAATATGATGAATGCCTGCCGTTTGTAATGCCATCTCCATCGACTCCTCATCGTTTCGTGTCCATACCGATGTTTCCCTACATGATTTTCGGTTCGTATGATGAAATATAATCTTTAAATTTAATATCTTTAATTCAAGATTATATTTTTTTCATACCAATGTCAAGCGGCCCTTCATATCTCAGGCAGACAAAAAGCCGCCAAGAACGATTCCACGCTCTTAGGCGGCTCCAGCATGCAGCTGCGGCCACATGTCTATCCCGCGTCTATGCTTTTTGCCATTTTTCCTTAAAGAACAGCTGATACACTCTGGTTACGATAATCTTAATGATCATGTAAATCGGTACCACCAGCAGAATCCCTATAATTCCGCCAAGATCCTGTCCCACCAAAACCAGAATAATGATCGTAATGGGGTGGATTGCCAGCTGTTTGCCGAAGATATACGGACCAATCAGGTTATCCTGAATCTGCTGGGCGGCCAGAATGACAACAAGCGACCAGATCGCCGTCCCCGGGGACTGGATGAACCCGATGATCACGATCGGGATCGAGGAAAGAATAGCTCCGATAAACGGTATGAAATTCGCAATGACCGCGACAACCGTCAACAGCAGCGCATAAGGCAGGCCAATGATCAGGAAGCCGAGATACATCAAGACGCCCAGCGCCAGATTGATGAGGACCCGGCCCACGATAAACCCTTTGAGCGCGTTATTGATTTCATCCAGCACCGAGCCTCCTACTTCCTTGAATCGGTCAGGCAAAAAGCTGACAATCATCTCCCCGAACTTTCCGCCTTCCTTCAGCATGTAGTACAGCATGATCGGGAACGTAAATAAAACGATGGCAAAACTCGAAACAAACGAAAACAGGTTCATAATATAATTCGTGAGGAACGTGAAGCCTTGGTTCAAATAATCAGTTAGCTGTGTAAGCGGATTTGCGTTCTCCGGGAATATATCCTTGAAGAAGCCGTTATTCTCCCATTCCTGTAGCTGCTCGCCAAGCTTTGCAAACAAAGCGGGGGCATTCTGTACAAGGGCCACGATCTGATCCCGCAGGGATGGCCATACCCCAATAATAAAACCTGTAAGTATGCCTGCAAACACGACATATAGGAGCAGAATGGCCAGCGAGCGATTTAGCTTGCGCTTTTCGAGAAAATCAACCAGCGGCCTAAGCAGGTAATAGAAGAACCCGGACAGCATCAGCGGCACGAGGATGATCGAGAAGAACGAAAGTACCGGTCTGAATATAAAATCCACCAGCGACCCCAAATAAATAATAATGAGGACCAGGATCACGGCAAGACATAATTTGAAAAACTTGTTCATTTTTAGCAAAAAGCATGCCCCTTCTCCTATTTTTTTCACCATCGTATCATGACCATGTATCCATATACAAATCGCTCCCATCTGCACTTTTGAGAGGGTCGGATCTAAGGTGCTATCGCTTTTATAACCATTCCGTTCACTTCATCCTGGAGATATATACTTCTCCTAACGCCTCACGTATAATATGTAGGATTGCAAGGGTAAGGCTATAGTGTAGGAGGATAATATAAAACATGCATGTTACATCCATCATTCTTGGTCTGATCATCGTACTGAATATCGTGTTCTCCATGTTCGTCGTGTTCAGGGAACGGCGGGATGCCGGATCCACCTGGGCATGGCTGCTGGTGCTGTCCTTTATCCCGATTCTGGGCTTTGCGCTGTACCTGTTGTTCGCCCAAAATTTAAGAAGAATCCGTCTCTTTCATTGGGATGATCTGCAGAAAACCGGAATCGAGAAGGTATTGCTGTCTCAAATGGAAGGGATGAATAACGGAGAATACCCGTTCAGCAATCAAGCGGCTGCGGATAGCAGCGATTTGATCCATATGCATATCAACGAGAATCAAGCGATCCTTACGGACGACAACCACGTTGAAATTTTCACGGATGGACGCAAGAAATTTGAACGGTTGTTTCAGGATATTGAGGAAGCCAAAGTCTACATACATATTCAATATTACATCATCCGTCGCGACGAGCTGGGCAAGAAGCTGATATCCCTGTTGACCAAAAAAGCAAAAGAAGGCGTGAAGGTCCGGGTTCTCTACGACGAGCTGGGCTCGCGTCAGTTAACCAAGGGCTTCTTCAAAGCATTTCGCGAAGCCGGCGGAGAAGCCGAGGCCTTCTTCCCGTCCAAGCTGCGCTTCATCAATCTGCGTTTGAATTACCGGAATCACCGAAAGCTGGCTATCATTGATGGCGATATCGGGTATGTCGGCGGCTTTAACGTCGGGGATGAATACCTGGGTCTCAACTCCAGGTTCGGATATTGGCGGGACACCCATCTGCGCATTCAAGGTGAAGCGGTTTATGCGATGCAGGTTCGCTTCATTCTCGATTGGAATCAGGCTTCGCACCATCACGATATTTATTATGAATCGAATCTGTTTCCCAAGATCGATTCGCCTGGCAATGTCGGGATTCAGATTGTGACCAGCGGTCCCGATTCCAGGTATGAGCACATCAAGAATGGGTATATCAAAATGATTTCGTCCGCCAAGAAATCCATTCATATTCAGACGCCGTATTTTATCCCTGATGCCAGCCTTCTGGATGCGCTCCGCATTGCGGCGCTGTCCGGCGTCAAGGTTCACCTGATGATTCCCGATAAACCGGATCATCCCTTTGTCTACTGGGCGACCTTATCCTATATCGGGGAAATGCTGAGAACCGGGGCTAACGTGTATCTCTACAATAATGGCTTCATTCATGCCAAGACGATTATCATTGACGAGAAGATTTCTTCCGTCGGCACGGCAAATATCGATGTTCGAAGCTTCAAGCTGAATTTTGAAGTGAATGCGTTCCTGTACGATGAGCATTTATCACAACAGTTGACTCACATCTTCCATCAGGATCTGCGCGTATCCAGCCAGCTTACGATGAAGCAGTATCTGGAGCGATCAAGGTGGATCAAGTTCAAGGAATCCATCTCACGCTTGCTGTCCCCTATTTTGTAAAAACAAACCTTTAGCACTGCCTCAACATTTAGCAATTCAGAAGAAATACGGGAAACGCAGACCGTTTATAATAAAGCCAAGGAAAACAAATCCATCATTTTAAAACTGGGAAGGATGTTGAACGTGGCTAAACTGACACCGTATATTTTCTCTGAGGATGCAAAAGCGCAGGCTGAGTTTTATACCCAAGCACTAGGCGGGGAGATCCTGTCCGTACAAACGCATGGCGAGATTCCCGGAACCAAGGAAGAGCTTAAAGACAAGGTCATGCATCTTAGTCTGGTAGCCGGAGGCATTCCAATCTTTATGTCGGACTCCATATTCCAAACCCTGGAGCGCGGGAACGGGATTCACCTGAGCCTGTCGTTTGAGAGCGATGCTGAAGCGCATGAAGCTTTTGACCGCTTGGCACAGGGCGGTAAGGTGCTTGATCCGCTGAAGACTCAATTCTGGGGAGCGCTGTTCGGGTTGCTGGAAGACAAGTTCGGCGTATTGTGGCAGGTAACGACCGAAGTCCAAGTCAATTAATGTTAGAAGGCCCTTCAAGTTTCACTTGGAGGGCCTTTTCGCGTTATTTATACGGAACTCCAACGATCCACGACTTCCGCTGCGGCCAATTGGCTTGTGTGCAAAATATTTTTAACATCCCGCGTGGCGCGACCTTGTGCACGAATGATCTCATAATCCGTAATACCGAGGAAATCGAACATGGATTTCAAGTACTTGTGCGAATATTCAATCTCACGGTACCCATCATTCTCTGTATATATGCCGTCGCTGCCCTGTATGACCACAACGCTTCTTCCGTCGGTAAGGAGTCCTTCGGACCCGCTTTCCGTATATCTGAACGTTTCCTTCGGAATGATGATATTGTCCATATAATCTTTCAGCTTGGAAGGGATGTTAAAATTGTGAAGCGGCATGGCGATTACATACTTGGATGCCCCCTTGAACTGCTGCAGGATCTCAGCCATCCGCCCCATCATTTTCCCTTCATCCTCGGATAACGGCTCCCCGCTCTCAAGCTTTTCCCACCCGTTCAGCAGATTCGTGTCAATGGCGGGAATGAATTCCCGATATAGGTCGATCTGTTCAATTAGGCTGGCCGGATTCTGCGCTGCATACTTGCTTACGAAAAACTCAAGCACCTGCAAGCTCAAGGACTTCTCGCTTCTTATTCTCGGATGTGCATTAATAACGAGTAGGCGTTCCATATAGACAACACTCCTTTTATTTTGTGGTCAACCAAAATCACCAGCTAGCTTGCAGTCTGACTCACCTCCCGATTAGAATGAACGCTTAACACGCATCATCTCAAGTGATCTTCCTATATTAATTTGTTTGTACATACAATTATAATTCCGCGAAGATAAAGACCTCAGTCCTTATTCTCCAATTGATCACTCACCTCGTATAGATGCAATGATAATTCATCACCTTCGGCATGACCTAAAATAGCGCCATAACGACTGCGCAAATTCATCCAGCACTCGTGAATCACTTTCTCCAAAGCCTTTCCTTTATCGGTTGTATAGATCAACGACATCCTTCCTTCCACCCGATTATAAACCAGCCCTTTAACGACCAGTTTCTCAACCAGACGGGTTACGGTAGAAGGCTGAAGGAGAAGAATTTCGCCTAATTCCTTCTGCGAGATCCCTTCCTTCTCATATACAGCCATAAGCAAATAAGCATATGTGGGTGACAATCCGCTTGCTGCAAACTCGTCTTCGGCCATCTTGGTAATGACCCGGCTAAGACGATTGGCTGTGAAGTAAAGGCATTCCTTGATATACGTATTTAACATAACGGTTACCTCTTTCGCTGAGTTCATCCTGTTGAATCATCTTTGATTGTTTGCACATACAAATATAACGGATTTCCAAATAAAAGTAAAGAGGCAGATTTCCCCCATAACCTCGGAGACCTCTGCCGCTTCATTTTACGAGAAATATGCTGCTTCATGTTGAAGATACATCTGCTTGCTGCAATGCTTCTATTCGACCTGGCTCTGATCCATATACATGACTTCCCACAGGTGGCCGTCCGGATCCTGGAAGCTCCATCCGTACATAAAGCCATGATCCACCGGATCATTGGAAGGCGACCCTCCTGCGGAAAGTGCGGCATTGACGATTTCGTCCACCTGCTCCCGGCTTTCGGCGGATAGTGCCAGAATTACTTCCGTTGTGTTCGCGGCATTCGACAGATCTTTCTTGGTGAACGTCTTGAAATAATCCTCGGTGAGCAGCATGGCAAAGATGTTATCGCCGATGACCAGGCAAGCCGCGTTTTTGTCCGTAAATTGCGCGTTAAATTCAAAACCGATTTTTGAGAAAAAGTCCTTCGTTTTCTCCAAGTCCTTCACTGGTAGGTTCACAAAAATATTATCGCTTTTCAAAGCCATTTCGAATCACCTCGTCGATTTGATAGATTCATCATAGCATGAGCAGCAGCACGGCATTTCTCTTCAATTGCTATGTTCAATCAAACACAGCAGCGATTCAGACGGCTATAACTCCATATCAAAAAAAGAGGATGCCTCCAGGCAGTGTTAAAACTCGCCTGCGAGACATCCCATTGTATTACGAATCCATGTTAGTTAGATAAACCCACTGCCCGCAGCAATCTCATGACGGTTACCACCGTCTGAGCTTTGGTTACATGGGATTGCGGATCCAGCTTGGAGGCCGATACGCCTTGCATAATCTTCTGCTCCACAACGAAGGTGACGGACGACTTCGCATAGGATGAAACCTTGGCGTTGTCTTTAAATTTGTTTAACAATCCTTGGTTCGCTTCGTTCTTCTTGCCGGCATAATCCAGCACATTACTTAGCATAACGGCCAATTCCTCACGCGTAATCAAGCTGTTTGGATCAAAGATATCGCCTGAGCGTCCTTTCACTAACCCTGCCGCTTTCGCAGCTGCAATCTCTCTGGCATATCCGGATTTCGGATCTACATCCTTAAAGTTGGAGTAACTGTCATCAGGCAGAATCCCCAGCGCCTTCACCACAATGGATATAATTTCGGCACGGGTAATGGGTTGATTACCGTCAAAAGATCCGTTACTTGCACCAGATACGATCAGCTTGGCAGCAGCCTGCGCAACGTCTTCTCGTGCCCATGAAGGGATCGCGTCACTAAACCGGATATCTTGCTGAAGCAAGGCATAAATACCGCTGCCGGTTTTCTTGATTTCAATCGTTACCGTACCATCCGCGTTAACTTTAAACAAGGCCGGAACGGATCGAAGCTCATGGGTACGTGGTATATAAACCACTCCGGTGGCACGTTTTACATTTAGCTTTTTCGCGTCTAACGTCACAAATTCGCTGACATGGGTTTTGCCGAAATGTTTCAGTTCGGTCGTTGTCTTATCCGCGTTGATTTGCTCAAGCTTGAACAACAGCGGAGTAGCTAGCACTTCTCTTCCATTCATCAGTTTCTCCACGCCCGCTGCATCGGCAGCCTTTGGAGAAACAATCGAGACTTTCACAGGGCCGGGAACCGTAATCAGCGAAGCCGGAATCCGGTATTCTGTCCCGTTCACGATAATGGAGAGACTGGCCTTGGCTCCTTTTTTTGCAACGGCAGCGATGACTTCTTGCGGAATCTCAACCTCAACCTGCTTCGCACCTGCACCCGCATGAATCTGGAAGTTGGAGGAATCCGAAAGGTTAATGCTGTTAACAGCTGCAGCTGTAGGTAGGGTCACGACAGCCTTATCGCCAAGAAGCGTGACTTTTGCCTCTAGCTGATCGTTGGCTTTAGGCGGTTGTGGCTTCGAAGGCGTTGGTGAACCAGATCCTCCAGCGCCTCCTGATCCGCCGGAACCGTCAGATCCACCGGAACCGCTGCTTGAAGTTGTTACGCTAAGCAGATTCGAAGCGCTGGAGACGCGGTTAATCTCATCCCCCGTTCGATCTACCGCTAGCACATGAATCTTGTAGTTTGTCAGAGAACTAAGGCCATTCACGGTGTAACTATTCTCTATAACCGAGCCTGACAAAGCATGATTCACATATACTTCGTATCCCGTTGCATCTGCCACAGCATCCCATTTCACCTGAATGGAGCTTGCGCCGACACTTACCTTTGAGAGATTCGCCGGAGCCGGAAGTGCTGAAGCATTGACTTTGCCGTCGATCGGCAAGTCGTTAATGAGTTGAGTCGTCAGCGTCTTATTGCGGTCGCCACTGATATCCCAGCTCATGACGCCGGCAATATCCAGCGACTTCACGATAGAAGCGGTGTACTTCATGGTGTTCTTATCGTTGTAGGTGATGAACACTTTATTTTGATCGTTGTACAGGTAAGGTACCTTGGCGGATTCGTTCCAATATCTTTTATAGCCGTTCTTGTCGATGTAGTTATTCTCGAGATCGCTGAAGTCAAAAACTCCCGCTTCCCAAGTTTTTAATGAGGAGCCACCCTTACAAGTTTGATATTGACCCGTTGGTGGACAATCATCCCATCCCTTACCGTAGTAGGGAACACCGGCGATCAGCTTGTGCGTCGGCACCCCACCGTTCAGATGTCCTAACAAACCGCCAAGCACATGATTTCTTGGAGCGGATGATGCTGCTTTTGGATGCTCTTTGTCATAGAACAGCGGTGCATTATGATGACCCAGCGTCTCCCAGCTTCCGCTGAAGTCGTAAGTCATGATATTGATGAAATCAAGATATTGCACGGAATTTGCAAGATCGGCATTTTTAACAAAATTGTCTCCCTGCCCTGAAGCAATCGTCAGCAGATAATATTTCCCGTCCTCGGAACCAGCTGCATCCAATGCCTCACGTACGGTTTTCATTAATAATGTGAAGTTTTCCGTATCTTCCGGTCCTCTGGAGTTATCATCTTCCCCGCCTTCAACCGGGTATTCCCAGTCGATATCCAAACCATCGAATTTGTATTCGCGAAGGAAATCAACCGCAGAGTTCGCAAAGGCTCGGCGAGTTTCTTCGGTCTTCGCCATATTAGAGAAGTTGTTGGACCAAGACCAGCCGCCTACCGAAATCATGAGCTTCAAGTGGGGGTTGGATGCCTTGATGCCATCAAACGCTTGGAAGTTCTTGAAATCGTTCTCTGGATCTCCAATAATCATCTCACCATCATAAACGTATCTATTTTGTAAAGGGACATTCGGGTCTTCGCATGCTCTCACTGTACTTCCGAATTTCTTCCAACACAAATCTGCAAACGCATAATTAATATGGGTTACCTGAGAAACATCAATGTCAGATGGATAGAAATTCCGCTCGGATGGAAGTGCTGACCATGATGTGTAGTAAGTAATATTGTTGTAATTGCTTCCGGGTACAACCGTAACTTCTTCACTTATAGGTGATGTCCACAGTCTGTTGAAGGCTTTAATCTGGTATGAATAAGACTTGCCTTCTTGTAGTTTAGCAGCCAAATACCGACTCTCATTGCTCGTTTGTATCTTCGTGCCATCTTGATAAATATGATAGCCTGTAGCCCCTGGAACTGGCGCCCACCCCAATGCTGCCGTAGATCTCGTGGATGAAACAACCTGCAGCCCCTCAGGTTTAGCAAGCTCTCCCCATTTCAGTTTGACGGCATTACTCTTCGCAGAGGTTTCCGAAGTCTGTCCTTGGATTGCTTTAACGGCAGTAACCTCAAAGGTATAATTACGATTTGCTGTTGGATCCAGGGAGTATGTGACCGACGTCACCGTGCCCAATGTCTCGACTTTGTTGTCGTCTATATACAATTCATATCCAGTGGCATCCGAGCTTTCTCCCCAATGGAGAGTTACTGTTCCCTCAGAAATATCTGTAACTTTCAAATAACTTGGCGGTGCTATCGGCGCTTGTTCATATACGGTTTGATCCGCAGTGGTCGTGAATTCAAGAATATTACTTTTCATGTCTTTGGATGGCCTATGATCATACCAGGTAATATATATGCGATAGGTTGTTTCAGGACTTAGCCCTGTAACGGCGTGGGTGGTTAAATTTCCCCATGTGATATAAGCACCCGTGTCTGCATTCCAGACATCGATATCATTCTTGTCCCCCTTAAGGAAATCCCACTCAAAGATTGCCTGGTTATGCGTGACCTCAACTAATCGGAGATTCTGAGGAGCAGACGTTTTCGGAGGTTTGACCTCACCGTCCAAAGTAGTGAATTCTATTACATTACTCTTATGTCTTTGTGCCGGTCCTTGAGAAGGTCTCTCATACCAGGTAATGTAAAGTTTATAAGTTGTATTGGGTTTTAAGTTATCAAGAGTCCGGCTTCCGCCGTTACCCCATGTATACCATGCATCGTCAACGGCATTCCACACATCAATTTCAAACGTGTGTTGAGGATTATTCTTGTCATAATCCCATTGAATCATTGCTTCAGTGGCAGTGATTGTGTCTTGAACTACGCGCAGATTCTGAGGTGCCAGCGGATCTTGAGCTCCATAGGTCGAGCTCGTTACCGTTGCCGGGTCGATTTCGGAGCTAATGGCGGGAATCTCTGAGGAAGGAGCGCCCTCTGCCGCATAGGAAGCAGGCGCATTAAGCAGTGGCGTAAAAATGAGAATAAGGGCCAAGAAACATATCACCCATTTTGGGTGCTTTTTCGTTAGAAAGGGTGTCACCGTTTTCACCTCTGTTGATTGAATTTCGATTGCAAATGATACAGCATTTCGATGGATGTCTGTCCCTCGGTGTCATCGGGTGGTTCTTTGATGACTTGCCTAATTTCGCAGATCGCACAAATCAAACTTCTATTGAAAGCGGTTACTAATTTTTCCAGCTCAACTATGTAGAGTTCAGTTCCCCCCTTTCTACTCATGATGGAATCACTGTCCGAGCGCTCTACTACAGCCTCCTTTCATGAATTCATTCGAGTTCAATAAATATTCATATATTTGTATCATGGAACCTACACTATCGATTGAGAAGGGATACATTTCCATAAATACGGGATAAATTCTTGTAATTTTATATTCTGTTAATAAATTCAACCTGGATTGGATCTGTCAGGGCCTGCAATCTTTACAAATGGAAAAAGAGCCCTCCAAGGACTCTTTTTCTTTTATTTATGCAATGATATCCAACCGATTCATCGAATCGAACTCAAATGCTCGTGCTTTAATTTCCATATACCATCGGCATGGCGAACGAACACATTCGTTGCTCTCCCGCTTCCGGACGTAAATGTTCCCTGATGATAACCCTCGAAGTGGTAGGTATAGACGCATACCGCCGTATGAGCATCGCTCGCGATCCACTCTACATCCTCCGCCCGGTACACCTCATCCTGAATAACATGCCAAGCATGTTCGAAATAGGCCCGAATCTCATCCAACGTATGACAGCTCCTGTCCGAAAACCAATAGACCGCTTCTCCGTCGAGCAGCCGGGCTACATTGTCAAAATCATGCGTATTCGTGGCCGCTATGTATGCCTCAAGTGCCTTTTGATATTGTTCCACACCTCCCATCTCTCAACTAGGCATATAAGTTATAAAATAATAATTTCCTTAACACTTGGTTTGAAAATTTGCCTTTCCTTCCAAAACGGCATTCAAGAACTTCTTCGATTTTTTCAATCGCTTCTGGATCTCTTCAATTTCTTTGATTTTTTGTTCAATCATTGCCGTCTTTGCCTCGTATGACAAGTTAAGTTGTTGATTTACCAACAAACTTAATTCTTCTATCGAAAAGTCTACGGATAAAAGTGTCTTCACATCATATAGAAACTCTACAATGTCTTCAGAATAAACACGATAATTATTTGCATCTCTTTTAACAAAGCTGTCCGGAATCAGGTTCTTACGTTCATAGAATCTCAATGTTGATATGGGCAGACCCGTTAATTTTGATACATCGTTTATTTTCATAATAGGACCTCTTTTATTTCTTGCTATAAACCTAGGTTCATAGTTCATAATACGAAATATGATAACGAACGACATACACATTGTCAAAAAAATCTATGTTATCAAAAGGAGAGGTTCTATGTTTAACCATATTCAAAACAACGATTTCGCCAATATCGTTATGGGCCGACGTTCTGTTCGAAATTATGACGAGAACATTAAAATATCGAAAGAAGAGATAAGCGACATGATTTCGGAAGCCAGCTTGGCTCCATCCTCTGCAAATATGCAGCCTTGGCGTGTAATTGTGATCGATACTCCAGAAGGAAAAGAAAAGCTAAGACCTCTTGTGAGGTTCAATACGTTACAGAATGATACTTCATCAGCCATGTTATTACTTTTTGGCGATACCCAAAGCTATTTATATGCTGAAGAAATTTACAATACAGCTGTGGAACAAGGAAAAATGCCAGCTGAAGTACGAGATCGTCAACTCGAAACCATTCTATCCCTGTTTCCGACACTATCAAAAGAAATGAAAGTTGAAATTGCAAAAGTCGATAGCAGCCTCTTTGCCATGCAATTCATGTTAGTAGCTCGTGCACACGGGTATGATACGAATCCAATGGCAGGCTTTGAAGCTGATCAGCTAGCAAAAGCATTCGATTTAGATGAAGAACGCTATGCTCCTGTCATGATCATCTCATTAGGAAAAGCCAAAGAAAATGGGCATGAGTCCGTTCGATTAAGCTCTGACAAGATTACATTTTGGAGGTAACCATTATCCGTAATCGATTCACCATCAATCAATAAGAAAAAGGCAGCCGATCATTGTGATCGGCTGCTTTGGCTTCGTATAACTAATATTTCATTCCATGAATTATATTTTGTTTGTATAAATGATTTTGTCCACATCGTGTCTAACGGTTTTATGACCTTGTTTAATTCCTTTCCCAATGGCTATAAGCATCACATCTTCATACCTGTCAGAAATCTGTAAGGCCGACTTTAACTGTTCGGAATCATACCCGGACATGGTAATCGTATGAAGACCCGCCTCGTTCGCCAGTAAGACTAACGACATGGACGCCAGGCTTGCGTCTCTTACTAATTCGAGCTTTAAATCTTCTTTTGATTTATTTAAATAATATTGGATAGCCGCGTTGGCTAAATAGTCTCTTAATGTTGCGTCAAAATAACCCTTTTGGAATCCATCTTCATGGATATTTATAATGTTTTCTTTTTCAAATGCTTGATAATCGCCCAGTACAACGATTAGTACGGATGCTTCTACTACCTGTTGCTGATGAAAGGCAATGGGGAGTAACAAGTTTTTTAACTTCGGGTCGTCTATAACCAGGTACCGTGTCGCTTGAATATTGTTTCCGTTCGGCGATTGGCTGGCTCCTTCAATCAAAGCAGCTAACGTTTCCGATTCCACTTTATAATGGGGATCATAATATCTGACAGAACGTCTTTGTTCCAATATCTCTCTCACACTCATTGTGCTCACTCACTCCAAATGTTTTATTTGCTTCACATTCCGATTATAATGGACCGTAAAGTGGCAGAAAATAACGCACAATAAAGTGGGTTAGCCACCTTTATGTGCCTATTTAGGAGGAATCCATAATGAATGGTCTCAATACGGGAATCAATATTTTTATGAATACGGTAGGAGGAAAGTGGAAATGTTTAATCCTCTTTTTTCTGAGTCAAAAACCAAGGAGAACCAAGGATTTCTTTCTGCTCATGCCAACCATAACGCAGAAAGTTTTAACCGAGCAATTAAAGCAGCTGGAAAGAGATGAGCTTGTCCGAAGAGAAGTATTTAAAGAAGTGCCGCCTAAGGTAGAATACAGTTTAACTGAGCTGGGCCAATCCTTCGTGCCTGTATTAAATACAATGTGTGAATGGGGCAACACCTACGCAACCGTACAAAACCTCGAAACAGAAGAACAAATCTGCTGCCAGCATAAATAGGCGGTCGTGCATATAAAGAGGCTTCGAAAAAAAAACGAGCAGACGAATGATCGTCTGCTCGTTTTCTATATTAAACTCCTTCATCCGTCTCATTCTCCGGAGTCTGCTCTTCCGAAAGCGCGCTTTCGTCGGACAGCTCATACGAGACGCCATCCACAACAACCTTTTCGACTAGGGACACGTCAAGCGGCTTATCCAGCTTCACGGTGACCTGACTTGAGTAAGTCTGGTTTTCCTGAGCGTCACCAACGCTCTCCGATGACTGCACAGCTTCACCTTCAGCAGGATCAGACGAGTCTTCCCCTTCTGTAGTCCCAGTATTCGGGTCCGTTTGATTTTCTGTTGATTCAATCTCTGTTCCTGATGGATCGGCTTCCGCTTCGCCTGTAGTTTCATCCGCGCATACCCGCGTTAATTCAGGGCTGGCAGCTTCAAACAACGTGCTTGCATCCTTGCCTACAATCTGTAGCTCGTCCACATTGAAATCCCGGCAAGCTGCCGGCTGTTTAAAATGGAAACTCAGCTCGGTCCTGCCCTCCTGCTCACCTTCCTCCACCACCGTCGCCGTCAGTAATGGCTTTTCAGGGACGGTATCAGAAGAAGCCGGAGGTGCGGTAACCGGAGGGGTAGTGACCGGATTCGGATCGGCACTGCCATCCGCAGGTCCCTTGCCGTTTTGGATCATCATGAAGACAGCGCCAGCAATAACGATCACCGCAAGCAAAGATGACGTGATTTTTACGAACCGCGAATGCTGTCGAATCCATCGCACCAACGGCGAAGCTAATTCGGCCCTAACCTTCGTATACACCGGTTTAAGGATTGGAGCGGGAGAATTGAAATACGTTTTCGCATATTCCTTATTCTTGAAGGCTTCACGATCATAGGTTTTGAAATAATCAACGATGGCGGTGGCATAAGCCGGAACAAGTCCCCGCGGTCTAACGAATACAGGTTGCTCGGCAGACCACTTCATATACTGGTATACCACTTCCGGACTGTTAACGTATCTGTGCAAATAATCAAGCAGGCCCCGATAGTCTACGGCACTGGAACGAATCTCCGTGCAAAAGGCTAGGGTAATGCTATCAAATCGGGGTGGCACCACATGGTTCTGCAGCCATTTCCGCATGATTTGCTGGGTTCGTTCCCGCTCCTCGGCTGACAGATCCTCCAGCACCTCCACTCTTGCTTCTTGTCGGCTGGACCATTGGTGAAGGGCCAGCATGACCGCGGCTTTGGACCGAATCCGGGAATCAAACCGCTCTACCCAGCCCTTGAACTCCTTCGGCATTTGCAGAAAGCCGATATCCAGCAGCTGTTTCTGGCTTAATTGCTCGGGCTCCAACTCACGCAAGAGGAAAAGGTTTGCCGCATATATCAACCGGTCTGCAAATGCAGTCCCACCTTGGTAACGACCGATTCCCTTCTGAGGATGGTGCTCCAGCGAATCCAATTGGTCCAGTACGGCGTTGACCGCTCTCACCGGATCCAAATCCTGCTTAAGCTTATCGACAAGTTGGGCTTCGGCTAACCTGATGTAATTCTCCTGTTCCAGCAGGAGCGGGTGGTTCCGAACCCACAAGCCGATCAGATCTACCAAGTCTGTAGGCGACGCCGCTTGCTGCATGCGCTTTTTCATGTACGGATCGAACATCAATGCCGGCAGTCCCGGATTGGTCAGCACCCTGGCGTAGAAAGCTCGGCTTAAGGCCGGGCTGCCCTCCAGCAAGTCATAAATCGCCTCGGTCACATCCTGACGCCGCTTCGATAAGGCGTTATTTAATGAGCGGATAAAATATTCCACAATCAGATCATGATGCTGCCGGGGATTGATGCCGTGATAATCCCTAACGAAACCGGCAATCGCTGCATCCGGAACATGTCCGCCTTTGACAAGCTCGAATTCCTGGGCAAACAGGGCGTGGAACAGCTGATCCAGCCGTCCCTTAGAAGCAAGAGCGCCTGCCGGCTTCAAATAAAGCAGCATTGCGCGCAGCACGGCATGTTTATGCTCATGGTACAAGCCCTCTTGGCCTTCTTCAATCTGGAACAGCACACATAAATCATCGTAGCTGTCCAGCAAGATCCCCAGACCCGGCTCCATATCGGCTAGCATCTGCTCGGCGAAGGCAAAAAAGCGCTCGGAGCGATCCGGGTCCAAAAGCGTTTCCCATGCAAAATCAAGATAAGGCTGCTCGGACCATTTCAGATCGGCATTGATGACCCTGCCGGCAGCGAGCTCAAACAAATAATCCTTCTCGATGCTGCGGTCGCTTAGACGCAGGCTGCCCTTCTCCACGAACATAAGGTGAAGTCCCTTCTTGCTCTGCGGCTCCTTGGCATAGGTTACGAATCCAAGCACCTGGCGCAGCGCATAGGGCAATCGGCCAAACAACACAAAGAGCAGCTGCTCCGCCTTCGCGGACAACTGTTCCACCGGGACATCCAGAACGATATATACCTTTTTCTTCCCGGCAGCCGCGGATATGCATGCATAGAGCAGCTGCTTGAATACCTTCTCGTCGATCCCAAGCTCCTGCAATAAAGCTGGCGCCTTCTTATATGAAATCGCGGCTGGAGAATCCCCTTGAACCGGAATGGCAGGAAGCTGCGGCAGATCAACGCCTTCTTCAATATCGTAGTGATCGGCAAAGGAGGCCTGCAGCCAGGTCTGATAAGCGGAATGCTCATCTTCAAGAAAACCGTCGGGAATGACATAGTGATGCGTAAAAAAGGCACTGCGAAGTCCCGTAAAGTCCGCAGGCTGAAACACGCTGCGCCCCAGCACCGTTTCTCCTGTTTCCGTATGGAACAGATGAAGGGCGGCCGGATAAGCTGCCGCTTCCCTCTCGCTGCGTGCCGTCAGCTCGGCAGGAGCTTCGTATTGGCAAAAGGGATGCAGCACCTTTTTGATAAAGGAGGCCTCCAATCCGGACGAACGAGCCACTGTATCAAAGCCTTCGGCTGAACGGAATATGCCCCGGCGCTCCCGCGTGTACATTTGCTGTTGTATGGTTCGGGATGGGAAATCCGGCACTAGTCTTCCCTCCCCTGAATATACTTCAGCTTGTACAAAAGCCAGATGAACGGTTCATCCACCCGAATCGGGCTGACCACGCTCTGCAGCTTCTGGTCGACAGGGTTGCTGCCGAGAGCCGACACGGCAAAATATGCAGTATTCGAAAAGTATACATCCATCGTCCCCTTGAACGGACGGTCCACCTTCTCGATAAAACGGCGGATCTCGCCGTCAATATTTTCAAACTCGGTCAAATTCATATGCTTGCGGTGCACCACATTGTTAAAAATGTTGCTGTTCAGCTTCACATATTCGCCATCCTCGTCCTTAAGCGCGTGAAGCATGTCGCTCTTGGTCAGCACGACGGCCGTTGGAATATCCGTCTTGCCCTTGTCCTCATAAGCGATGAAATCGCCGAACATCGTCAGCACGACATCCCGCGGCTCATCATACTGGGACACCCATTCACCGGGCTGGTCACCGAATTTCAGACGGATTTTCTCCCGGATGGAGCGGATTTGAAGCGGATCCACCATAAACAGAATACCCGCGGAATTCTTGATATGCTGTCCGTGAAGGCCCAAATAATC
This sequence comes from Paenibacillus sp. p3-SID867, assembly GCF_025142895.1. NCBI lineage: Bacteria > Bacillati > Bacillota > Bacilli > Caryophanales > Paenibacillaceae > Paenibacillus > Paenibacillus sp. p3-SID867. Next base: position 31,274 of record NZ_JAMBDM010000012.1, on the reverse strand, counting down.
CTCGTCCACCATGCCCTCGCCCGCCACGTCAAAAAATACGAGCGTTAACGGCGGCTTGGACTCGTCCTTGAACACGAATTGGAAAATGAAGGGCTCCTGCATCTTCTCCTTCTGCGTAGACGCCAGCAAATCTCCCCGCTCAAATAACGGCTCCTCATAGCCGGTACGGAACTTGCGGCTGATCTCGGCATTCAGCGGCATGCAGGCCGCATCGAAATGATCTGCCGTCGTATGCTGCAGCGTATGAATGAGCGAAGTCATATAGACCGACTTGCCCACTTGCGAAGCACCGATGATCGAGATAATGTTGCTTGGCACCTTTCCGGCGGTTACCGGAAGCTCATTGTGGCATTTCGGGCACAACCGTCTGCGCGTGACGACGCCGTAACGGTCATTCAATCCAACCAGCACGTGATCCGAATAAATATGCTGCTCCTCCGGTATGTCGCTCGGACGGATAATCGCTTCGATATCATACACCGAATCCAGCCCAAAGCGTTCACGGTACCGATTCAGCTCATCATCTTCCCCAAGCGCATAGTCCTCGTCATCCTCTCGGTCGTGGGCAGCCCGGAAGACAACCTCTTTCGGAGCAAACTTACTGAAACAGTAAGGGCACACAATGTCATAGAACAGCGGCCTTGGCTCCGGCTCCGGTTTTTTCTTGAATATATCAAAAATGCCCATCTTTCGTACCTCCCTCTGAACCCTATGAATTACACACTGACGCGTTCATCGTGGTTGCTGTGTGTTCGATTTCTCTATCTATAAACGAGCTCATACCGTTGTCCATACTTCTTGCCATCCGTAAAAAACAAGCGAATATAATCGTTCTTGCCCACCTCGATCGCAGGCAATTCGTTGCGCCCCGCTGCAAAATCCGTAACGAAAGGGTACAAGATGCCGTCTTCCTTGTTAACCGGATAAGCCCCCTGCTTCTTTACGTAACATAAAACGTCCTTGGGTACCGGCACTTCCGCCGTCACCTGAATTTCAATCGTCTTATAGGGCTGCAGCCAGCGGCTCTTTTCGCGGATGGAGTATGCCAGCATGGCTTTGCCGGTGCTGAACTGAATGCTGTTCGCTTCATCCGGCTGCCTGATTAAGGCCATCTCTCCGTCTTCGGAAGACATGGCATACACCGTGTACATAATCTGACCTATTCCGTCCACCCGATCCCGATACCCATTGTTCGCCTTGTACTCGTCTCGGGTATACAGACGCAGGCTGCCAGGCTCCAAAGCTCCAGCGGGCGGACCAAATCCATCATCCATCTCGCGGTGAATGTATACCGCCTGAAGACCTGGCGGCCAGCTCCAGCGGAGCGTACAGAAACCATCTTCCAACTGATAGCTTAATCCCTGAATGACCCATTCTCCGGGCTCCGCATTTTTAAAACGCATATCGAACGCCCCCTGCTTTAAAATCCTCGGCTTGTTGAATCATTCGGCCGTTGTCCTCGTCCCGTTCGGCCCGGCCGCTGCTCATTGCGAATGATCCTGCTGTTCTCCTTAACCGGGATCACCAACGTAAACAAGGCGATGACTCCTGCTAGGATGAAGCAGGCCAGCATACGAATGGAGGCATCCCCCACTTCTACCCCGGATAGGCCATATTCCAGAACAACGCCTGCGAGCACGCCGGATACCGCTCCGCCGATGCTGAAGCTAAGCGCGAGATGGCGGTTATCAAACACAATGCCGAGGGCAAGGCCCATGGCAGCGCCAATGAGCAGCATCACAGCGATTCTTACAATCTGATAATAAACGCTATCTTCCATAACGCCCGTACGTTTGGTCAACAGGGAACGCTCCCCGACTTCGTCATAGATTTTCTGGAAAACAAAAGACAAATCTGCCGCGTTCTGCACATCGTAATATTGCCCGCCCGTTTCGGCGGCAATCGTCTGAAGCAGTTGGGCACCGTCCGGGTTCACAAGGCTGAGGCCAATCGTATTCACCGCGATTTGCTGCTCCTTGTATTCCGCAAGCACACGCGCATGATCCGTTTCGCTAAAGCCGTCCGACAGCATAATGACCATGGCGCTTCGAGCGGCATCATGGCTCTCTTGGATATGCGTCATGGTATCCTCCAGCGCGAGACTGATGTCCGTGCCACCGTCGGTCGTTGCCAAACCGTCGATTTCCGCGATGATCTCATCCCTGGTTTCTTGGTTCTTCACACGCGTAAACGGCTGCAGTAACGTTGTTGCATGATCAAACACCATCACCGATACACGGTTATCCTCGTCCATGCGGTTGATCAGATTTTTGGCCGCCGTATATCGGTCCTGATTCGGGTCCGTATCTTTCATGCTGCCTGAATTATCAATGATCAGCACGATGTCCTTCACGGGCTTGGCGCTGCCCGGGTTCAACTGATACACCCACTCAAACAGCATACCTAACAGGAACAGGGCCACCAAAGTGGATGGAATCAGCAGCTTCCATGATGTGCCTGTATATCGCTGTCTCCATGAGCTCCCATTCAAACGAGGGGAAATCAGTTCTGCGATGAAGCAGGCCAATCCGATGCACAAGGCCAAAATTCCGAAATAGATTCCTGTAACCACGATGACGGGAAGCCCTGTACCCCACTGGCGGAGCAAAAATTCCCCAATGGCAAATCCGATTCCCCCACCGACTAGACTAAACAGCAGCAGGAGAGGGTTTATTTTTCGTTGCACAATACACGCCTACTCTCTGTATCAGAATCTAAGAACGCTAGCGCAGCTCGGGAAGTTGCACCGGTTCCATTCCATGAAATTCATAACCGTTTGCCGTATAGGTCTCGTAGTAGGTTTTGCCAGTCCGGTAGTACATCAGATCCTCCAAGTGGAAACCTCCCATCAGGTTCAGCTTCTCAACCCCGCTTGAGCGCTTCTCATGCACGATGCCAAGCTTGTACACCCTTAAAGCTTCATCGGCGTGGATCGCGTAACGGACGAATTCGCTGTCGGCATCGCCGAAGAAGTATTTCTCCTCGTATCGATGCTCCTGCGTATAGTCAAGCAGTCTAACCAGCGTAACGGAGTTCTCCTCCAGCATCCGGTAAAGCACCTTAAACAGATCTTCCTTGGCAAGCACCTGTTTGTTATTGTAGTCGATGGTTACGTTCGCCCGCCGCAGCAGTTCTTCCTCGAAAGTCTGCACGAACGGCTCCGCCGTCAATAGATCCCTCAAACAGACCCGGATCATGCTCGACAGGATCGGTTCGATCCCTTCAGGCGTAACGATGGAGAGATTGCCGACATACCGTTCCTCGAAGAATACACCCTGACCGCGCTTGCTCTCCAATTCCAGCATCAGCTCTTCCGTGACCAGGCCATAATACTCCATCAGGTTCTGGCCGATATAATCATCTGCGGTACGGATGCTCGACTTGGCTGCTTCCAGCAATTCCGCTTCGAGCTGGTCCAGCATGTTCGCCTGCTGCTTGTACTGACGGTGAATCCGTTCGAGCTCCGTCTCATACAACCTGTAAAGCTCAAGCTCCGTTTCCAGCTGCAAAAGCTCATATTTGCGTCTATAAACCTCGCCCACGAAATATCGAATGAAATGGCGCACATTCTGCTTATCCCGAAAAGGAAGCTTCTTGAACGGCTGACTTTCCACGCTTTCCTCATAATAGCGGTTGAGTCCGTCCTGCTCGCTCTTCAGTTGGCTGCCGAGATCCCGGATTCGGGAACGAACCGCTTCAAGCAGTATCCCCTCTCCCGCCTTGTCGCTCGTCCACTTCACGATTTGATAACAACCGATTTGCGGATGATCCGCCAAGGTTCGACGAAGCGCACGTTGAAGCTCCTCAGAAGTACTCATATCTCTAAGCCTCTTTTGGACCTCCAGCTCGTAATTGCTGTGAAAAAATTGCCGGCAGCCATCCCCGAACAATGCCTCTTCTGCTTCACGAATGTTCATCCGCTTCAGCCCGGCATAACTGACGGGGTGTGACATCATACCCTTTAGCCCGTCCAGATGCTCCGGGTTGGGCAGCATTAAATCCGCTCTTGCCGATACGGCCTCCGGATTTAGACCAAAGTAGGTCAGGCATTCATGAACCTCCGGTTCGGGCCCGCCCTTCATGCGAAGAAGAAGTCCGCGGCACAGATGATAGAGCACCGTTAGCGCAATCGGCTCGTTGGGTCTCTTCACCCGGGCAAAGCCGGCGGAGACAAAACCTTGGCGGCCGGATTCGGTCATGATATTGCTTTTGAACGACGTATTGTTATAAATACCTCTGATGCCGTCATAGGTTTCATCCTTCTGCTTCCGGTTCTTAAGCAAACCCAGATGGCAGATGATATCATAGATATCCTGCATGCCTGCGTATCCGGTTATGCCGCGTTCATTCTTATCGGACAGCACATAGACCAGATCAAACAGCGGCGAGGCCGGGTGAACGACCGGAATGGTCAGCCCATCCTCCGTGACCTGCAGCGGCGCGGAGAAGCTGTATTCCCGGCTCTGCATCAGCTCCAACTCCCGCAGGAAGGCAACGCCCACAGAGCTCGCATAACCATAGGAATCAATCTGCTCCCTTTCATTAATGAGCGCATACATATCCATTTGCACCGACTTGAATGACTGCTGGAAGATGGATGCGGCCAGTAATGAAATTTCCGGTATAAACACATTGAACGGGTCGTCGACCCGTGTAATGACAGACAGATGAATCCGGTCAAAGGATGAATAGCTGCGTCCATAGTCTGAAATGTGGTGGCTCAGCTTCCGAATCGCTTTATTCAACCCGGCCAGGTGGCGCTGGTCCCGATGGAAGCCCTGATACAGCTCCTTGCGTGCGGACTTGGATGAGCCGTCTGACGCTGGCAATTGCAGATGATACCGATGAAGGCGACCGAAGGAGTCGGAGCCTTTCGGCTCCCGATTTCCGCTCCGGTCCGTTCCCACATGAAAATAAACGACGCTTGCGCTGTTATCCCATTTGCGGTCATGAATTTCCATGATCGGTTCGATGGCGGACGCTGTCTTGTCGCCAATGAACAAGTATACCTCCGGGTAGTGGATGCTGCTCTGATCATCCTCCTTCAAGGTAAGCTGCTCTTCCGATTTGGCATAACCGGCAGCATACTGGCGAAGAATTTCCCTCATCGTCTATTTCAACCTTCTTCGGATGTCGTTTAATTTCGAAGATACCTGTCTGTAGAACTGGTATCGCTCTTCACCGTCCGCAAGCTCCACCTTCTCGTATTCGAGCCGGTCGCGCGTTTCCAGGAACCGCTCGGCCAATTCTTCCAGCTTCGTGAGCAGCGGCGTAATGTCCTCGGAAGCGGTCAGCTCCTGATCGCGGCGGGAGGATTTGCGAAGCAGCGTGCTGCGGCTTTTCTCGTCCAGCTGACGGAAGTGCTTGTAAACTTCATACTCCACGTCGTTCACGCTTTTCAGCAGGTTGGCAAACGGCTCCCAGGAATCCTCCTCCGGATCGCGATCATAAACGAAGAGCGCACCCTTCTTGGTGATCGTCCCGGTGTACAACGCCTCGATGAATTGATCAAGCCATTTCTCTTCATTCTGATTGTCGCTGATCAAGAGCTCAAATTCCGTGATTTTGGCCGCGATGGCAGCATATTTCTTCAGCTCTTCCCGCACGATGCGGATCATTTCCGGCGAACGGATCAGATTCTCCTTGGCCATATCCTCGTTGATGCTGTTGAAAATATCCTTAGAGCCAACCCGTTCCAGCCCCTCGTTCAAGAGCCGCTTCAGCTCGGTCCATGCCCGCTTCACTTCCCCAAGATTAGGCTTGGGACTATCCAACTGCAAATCATAAGCGCGAAGCAGCTCGTTCAGATCAAATGGCTTCGTAAACACGACCGCATAGCGGCTGCTCGTATTCTGGTCAACGTCCTTCTGGATGATGACTTTAAACTCAAGCGCCTGGTTAAATTCAGCGCGTACCCGGGCGTTATAATCCTGAACCCGCGGGTTGACGTAGGTATCCCCCCAGGATTTCTCGGGAATCGGTGATGGCAGGTACGTCCAATTGTTGCGGTCCGTCTGAACCAAGTGACGCCCGACGCCTTCCTTGTCCATGATCGTGCGTTCGTAGCTTTCCTCATAAACCTTAAGCGGCGTATAGACGAACAGCGGCACGCCGTTCTTCGTATTCAACCAGAAAATCCGGTTCTTCACTTCGCTCTCCTTCACGGTGAAGTGAGACTTCCCGACCGAATTGTTCTGATAATTGCGAATCCCCTTCAGAATGCTTGGTGCCTGTACCGGCACGGACACGAAGCCCCAGGAAGGGAAGTACAGATTGCCTGCGCTGTTGCTCAGATGGAAGACCGGCACGGCTTCGTCATCCAGCTTGCTGGCGATGTTGCGCTCGACGAATTTTTCGATGGAATCCTCCTGCCCGAATTTCATGACGAGGAAATCCTCCATCGAGCGGGTGATCAGATCGCCGAATTTATCGGTAAGAAACTCCGAAATGGATCTGACGATATCGATCTCCTGCTCCCGCGTCCAACGATTGGCATGGCTCAGCAGCTCCTGCGCGAAATCGCGGATGAGATCGTCCACATCCTTCTGATCCATGATTTTGTTGATCACGTCGGAAATGTCGGGCACGCTGACCAGGTTCCAGTAATACGTTCTATTCCCTTTATGGTCCTGCTGCTCTTCCCCGTTGACGAGAATGTCACCGTTCTTGGCGAAAATCGAATTCAATGCATTCAGAATTTCCGTATACACGCTGTAAATCCGGTTATTCTCCTGATTCAGCAGATCGTATAAATCCTCATAGAATTCAATCATCTGCTCGGTGCGTTCCACATCGGCTTCCAGCCAATATTCGTTGATTTTGGCTTCAATATAGATATTCTTCTTCTTATCCTTGGAGACAAAAGCGCTCTTCGCATCGCCCAGGCGTTCGATGGCCTGTTCCCTGGCCGACTCGATGTCACGGGGAATGCGGGTCAGATTCTCGCGCAGCGCCTCGATGTAGGACAGCAGCATCTTCAGCAGGCTGAAGCCCTTCTCCGTATAGATCAACCGGGACACATAGAACGGTCCTTGCTGCGGATGCAGGAACATGCGGCGGATTTGATCACTGAACTGAGCCACGATCTCGCCCGGCAGCTGCTTCTTCGCTTTGATATACTCCTCGCGGGCTCTCGCCAGGAAATTCTGCTCCAGCTCCGTGTCCATATTGATGACCTGGTTCTTCACAACGTTCGCGTAGCTGAGCCGTTCGCTATTCTGATACCCGGGGAGCGGCTCCGGCACGCGGGACTCGAAGTTCTTCGTCATCGAGTCCAGGTCGATGCCCAGCTTGCTTGCGAATTTCTCGACGTCCTCCTGGCTTGGCGCCTTCTCGAACATGGTTTGCATTTTGCCGAAAACGCGGTACGCGAGATAAGTGGTCATCTCTTCAATCGGTAGAACAGCTGAAGATGCGCCGATAATGTTGTAGTCGTAATTGGCAGGGTACGCCTTGTTCATCTGCGCGATATTGGTGCGGATGTTGCTGATATAGTCATGGATCGCAAACTCTTCGCCGGACTGTTTTTCCTCGCTGGCCATGAAGTTTGTGATGTTCTCAGCGGTAACGTTCATGCAGTAATCATAGGCGTTCTCCAGCAGCTTGCCTTCCGTATTCGTAGCGGAAATCAGATGACACAGATTAAACGGAGGCAGCGGGGAGTTCACGTTCAGGATGTTGCCGTACTGCTGCTTGAACCGCTCGCCTCTGGCATCCACGTTCATCCAGTAATCGAGCTCTTTGAGAGCGGCGTAACCGTTCTTCTTGATGTATTCGCGCGTATGCTCGCTCAAGCTTTTGTTCGCCAGATTAATATCCGGCGTAAACAGATAGCCAAGGGTGTTCACGCGGTCGATGCCGGCAGAGCCGTGGTCGCGTTCGATAATGCCGCGGACGATATAGGCGATGTCCAAGAAGCAGCCGCTGCCTGTACCGCCGGACAATCCCGTCAGCAGGAAAACCATCAGCTTTTTGTTCGTGCCGACCGACAGCGTCTTGATCTTCTTGTCAATCGCCTGCACCACTTGCGTAATCTTCGTGAACAGGAGCAAACGGCCCGCTTGGCGTACGCCTGCTGCCCCGTTCATGCCATCGGTAATGCTCAGCTCTGGCGACAGCCAATCTGTAATATACGGCTCCAGGATGCTGCGGTTCTGGAGGAGGCCACCAATCTCGGCATTGGAGAGAAGCACGAATTCATTGATCGGATCAAGCCCGATGCCTTTATAGCGTTTATTCTTATCCTGTTCGTTGGTCTCAAAAGCCAGAAATTCCACATTATCCGGCTTGTCCATTCTCTTCTTGGACAACGGATCCTCCGGCAGCTTGAAACGGCGGTTAATCTGATATTTCAAGCGCAGCAGCGCATCGATCCCCGTCCCTCCAAGTCCGATGATAAGGATCGGATTGTCGATGGTATCCACCCGTATTTTCTCGCTGACAATCCCGCCTCCAAGTGAAACGTCAAGCTGTTGTATATGTTCTCTTACTACCGGTTTCATAACTTCCCCTCCTGATAGGTCATGGCTTTAAGAGGTTGTTCAAAAAGTCCGCTTTTGATAAGAAGTGAGTCAGGAAGCAGCCCTTTTTGAACACGCACTTTAAGCCAAATATTCAAATAATATCGTTTTGTCCGCCTGCTGCAGGGAAACTCTCAGCCGGTCTCCGTTCTTAAGCTCCGTGCCATTCGATGCATCCAGCGCGCGGCCGGATTTCTCAATCACGGCTGAAGAATTGTTCTTAAGTATGATGCGGTCGTTCTTGCCCGGCATGAACAGGATTTTCTCCGTTTCCTTCAGCTCCGGAGCAAGCTGCAGAAGCTGATGCAGATTGAACTTCCCTTTGAACGAAGTCAGCTTCTTGTATTGCGGGAATGTCTTCTCGCCGGTGTTCTCGTCCCTGATCTCGATCACGATCTGGCCGACAAAGCCTTTGTTCGCTTTCTTAATCGCGCCGAGTATGAAATATGCAGCCGCCCCAACCATGAGCAGCGCCGCGATGCCAATGATTACGGGCCATAATGGAAAAGGTTTCGCATCCTCGCCCGCAGTCATCTCCTTCCCGCCGCTTCCGGAGCCCGCGGCTGCTGCCTTTGCGCTTATCTTCACAGGCGCGCTTTCGCGGTAGAAGCTCTGCTCCTCCGCCCGTACTCTCAGCTCGTAGTCGTGCTTCTGCGGAATCTTGTAATCCCCTTCAAAGCTGCCGCCTTTATTCTCAAGCTCCACCTCTGACTCGTCCCCGGTGTCCAGATCCTTAACCAACAGCTTGGCCATCATATTGCCATACTGTTCCTGATCCTGCAGCTTCTGTCCATTGCTGACGAGATGGGCCTTAATATCGATCGTGTCTCCTGCCTTTACCTTTGAAGGTGGCGGAGGGTCCATGATCAGCTCCAGGTCGTAGCTGAACACGAGGTTAATGTCGATTTTATCTTTAGATACGCCCTTCACCTGCAGCTTCCAGTCACCTTGCTGCGGCTTTAGCAGCTTCAGCAGCGAATAGGAATTGGAGGTGGATCGCAGTACATTGGCTGAAGGAATAGTCTGCTCAGCGCCGGCAGGATCAACCAGCTTCACGTCCACGGGGCTTGAAGACATAATGGAGATGTTCGCCTCCAGCACGTTCGCATTCGGTACATTGACCGTGACTTCCTGATAGCTTCCATTGCCGGTAATCGACTGTACCGGAACGATCTTGAGCTGCTGGTGGCTGGCAAAAATCTCGCTTAATATTTGCGGAAGGTCATCCGCCGAACTGGTAGTGAAGGATTTGCCCCCCGTTTGGTTTGCCAATTCAGCCAACGTTTCTTTATTCAGCTTCCCGTCGGCATTCAGCCCGATCGTATATATCGGGATGCCGCTTCCCTTGGCCTCCTTGACAGCTTGATCTAACTGGTCTGACGCTTCTTGGCTCGTCTTGCCTGTGTTTGGATCCAGGTCATTGTTACCGTCGGCCAAAACAACGATCATTGGCGCATGCGCCGGGTTCATTCCCTGCTTCAGCACTTTCACCGCTTCATCGAGACCTACTGATATATCGGTGTACGGGCCGCGATCAAGCTGATCGATAAACTCCTTCAGGTCCGTTTTATCCGCCTCCGACTGAATTTCAAGCAGGGCTTTCTCCCGCTGAATCCGATCGGTATAGGAAACGACGCCGACCTTGTCGCCGGTGGTGGCCAGCATGTCGATAAACATCTTCATTGCTTCGCTGCTGATCCGCTCCGGATCACTGTTTTTCATGGAGTTGCTGGCATCCATCACCAGTACGGCATCAATCTTGGAGCCTTGCGAAGCAGCCATTGCCTGGGGCATGGTTCCTCCGCTCCAGGTCAGGGTCAGCAGCACCGCTGCCATCAAAGAGAGCAGCCATTTATTTTTACGTAACATTGAATTACTCCTTCATCCATTTAGTCTAGCATCAGGTGGATGCCTCGGTTCGTTTGTCAGACCATGAGTCTAACTGTAGGCAATAAGCCTTAAAATTACATGAAAGAAAGCTTAAAAACAATAACGGGAACATCCATTTCTCTGGTGTATTTATATAGAAAATACCATGCTAATCACTAAAATATACCAGCACTATGTCCATATGATATAATTATACCTGCCAAAGTTCAACATAATCAGTCGTACCACCCGGACTTAGGACACAAGCCTCACCCGCCATTTTCGAACAAATATGATGCCGAAAGGAATAGATATATGATTACATACGGATGTCTCGGGATTTTGTTTCTTTTTGTCATCATCAAGATCACGGCCTACTTCAAGCGTAAGAAGAACGCCCCGACACCGGAGCAGCTGCATCAGACTCTGCTTGAAGTTGCAAACTCACAGAGGGAACAGCATGGATAAGAAAAAACCCGTACAACTTCGCCCCTATAAAAAAACGAGATATGTCTACCAAAAGTTAAGGGTTTGCAAACATTGCCACCATTTCACGATTCTTTGGGAAGACAGCTGCGCTCACTGTAAACGCAACGCCCTTGTTCCCGTTATGGAACTTGCAGAGAAAATGGCCAAGCGTTCCATGCAGAGTGACCGACTTCTCTTCTATATAATAGGGCTCTCTGCCGTGCTTCTTAGTCAGACCTTCTTGCAGATCGTGATCTCCTTTGCTTGTATGGTGGCCCTGCTTGTATGGTTATGGCTGATCCAGCGGCGAGTGCTGCATTCCGAGAACTTGCACGCTCTGGACAAGGTTATAAGAAGTCAGCGAAAACAGATTCTTGAAGGCCTTGACCTGAACAAAGCGACGGCTTCTGCCGCCATCAAGGAAGATGCCCAGCTAGGGTATGAAATCGTCAGGGAAATTGCCTTTTTGGTCCGAAATGACCGCATCCGTCTTCAGCAGATCGTTCTCCTTCAAAGCTTCAGCTTGCGCAAGGATATGGAGCTTGAACTCGAACCGTTATTGCTGGATGAGTTTGATCCGGACTTAGCCGCCTATATTGGTGAAATCGCCAAAATTAAACGCGAGTTGATTAACAGCAAAGCCATCCAATACCTGCTCGACCATGAATCCAACATTTTGCGGATGGAGCAAGGCAGGCAGATTATGATCGACGCCGCCGGGGCAGCGGTACGGAAGAAAAAATACATCGATACCTTCCCTGATTTCATTAGCCGCTATGCGGATGGATTGCCGAGATATCGCTTCCTCCGCTTGTATCAGATCGTACGCCGCAATCCCGGCTTGTCGTGGAACGGCCTGCGGGACCGGGTGTCGGCCATTTATAATGAACACTACCGCTCGGACCCTGATTTTCAAAAATGGGATTAGAGGGGCTATACCGTTATGACGATGAAAAACACGCTAACCCTGCGCAATTTGTATCTTTTTTTATGTATAGTCCTTCTGCTGCTGATCGGATATAAGGGAATTCATATCTATCAGAAAATCGAATCGATGGCACAAGCAGAGCTATTATATGCTCAGAAGAAGCTCGTTCAGGCAGAAGAATGGTATCAGAAGGCGCGAAACAATCGCTCCCTTCTATATAAAGAGGAGCTGCTTGCCTCAAGACTGCAAGAGCTTGAACCCATTACTTCCATGAAGCAGAGCCTTTCCTCGCTTGATCATCGATTGAGCCGGGTCGGGGAGGCAGGTGATTTCTCCGGCTTCATGAACGTGTATGCTGAATTGCTTGATACAGAGCAGAAGCTAACGGGGCAGCAAGGAGCTTATGCTTCCTACTACGATGAAATTGCTGCGTTTTACGGAATCCCCGACGATGTGAAACGGATATTCCTGCAGTTCATTGGTTTGTTTAACCGTCAGGCCGACGAACTGCTTGAAGAGCAGCAGTATGACGACAACAGCTTCAAATGGAATTTGCTCCGTATTCCCGATTCATTCTACGGCGGAGAGAAGCAGAAGAATGACAAGCTGCTCCGTTTGTTCCAGCGTTATGACGAAATGGTTCTAACTCGTCTGGCAGGAGCCGGACAGTATACCGACCTGCTAAGTTGGTCGCAATCCATGGGTTCCGAATATGCCAACCGGACAATATCGGCTGCCTGGTTGAATAGCAAGACCGATGAACTCGTGTATACCATGCTGCAAAAGGATGTCCAGCGAGAGCGGCCCTCCGATTTTGCTTCGCACGCCATGGGGTATCATGACTACCTGGAACGGAACGAGCGGAAGAACGCGGAAATCATGGCGTATATTCAGAATCAGATCAATCGGTGGATCGCAGCGGCTGATGGGATGGTACAAAGTCAGAACTACGAGGAAGCGGTAGCACTCTATGATGCGCTGTCGGGATACCAGGATATGAGCGGTAAACTGCAAGCTGCCGAATTGGCCTGGACGATCCACGATCCGATTCGTTTGTTTCAAGCGGCGGGGCTCAAAGGCAGCTTCAGCTACGTAAGCGGAGGCGGGAATCGCTTTGGAGGATTGGTCTATGCCATTGGAGTCGATGAGGGGAATATCATCTATTTAGCGGTCTTGAATGCCGATGAAACGGTGCAATTATTCCAAAACCATGATTACCCGTCCGACATCGCCATCCAACAGGTTTCAATCGAGGAATCGCTTAGCACCGCGAATCATCCGGCTATCCTAGTGGAGGGCGACGCAGGGACCGGACTGGTATTGTATTCAGGGTATGAAGCCAGAGATGCCAATCTGACGCCGCTGTTCCAGTTCACGGCCGAAGGCTACCAGGTCCAGCCGGATAAGTCTTTGCTGGTCACCAATCTGGAAGGAGCAAGCCCAGACGAGATCGCCATCTTCGAGCGTCAGGGAGACCAATACGGATTCACAGGATATCAGGTTCATTATACCGACATCGATATCGTTAATATCGAGAAGTATCCGAATGAGAAGGTTCGCTTCACTGTTAATATCCTGGAGGATGGCTATGGCGAAGTCGTTGCAGAACGCGATGGATACCATGTCATTTTAAGAGGAGCCCTGGATTTCACAGCGGGAAACGTGACCCTCATCGGGTCATTCAGCAGCGAGTATCAGCAGCTGGAGATCCCGGGAAGCCAGAGTTCCACTACTTCAAATCCCGTTGCACCGGAGACCGAACAGGTTGACGGACACAAGGCAGACACTATAGATGAAACCGAGAATCCAAGCGACGCCGTCACTACCGAGGATATCAATCCGGATGATGTCCAGCAAGACCATAACGGAAGTAGTGACAGCACCGTATCCGGTCAGATTACGCAGGTGCCTGTCATTCAGGTGGAATCGATCGAGTAAGTATAACAAAAAGGCTGCGTCCCTTATCTTCAGGGGCACAGCCTTTCTGTTATAATTATAGATATCAATCGTTATAGGATAATCCCTCCTTAAATTTTGAATGAATCCAAATGCGAGAAACCCTGTGCCTTTGAGCAAGTACAGGGTTTCTGATTATCGGACGGCGTAACTCTATAGTTCAATTTTAATTACATACATGTTACTCAGGTCTCGTGTCTGTCAGTAGTTCTGCCCATTCAAGAAGCTGATCCACCTTATTTTGGGTACTTTGTTGCGCAGCCATCAGGCTGTATCTCAGGCCCTCCTCATCCCAACTGATGACTTCGATTTCTTTTATATATTCCCCTTTGTGACCTCTGACGATCACCGGTTCTCCAAACTCTTCTTCCTGATCCTCGTTCTCGGGAGATTTGAACACGGACAGACTTAAAGGTGTCTTCCCTTCCTCCAGATAATTTATCATCACTTCGGTTCGCTCCAACTCTCCGCTACCTTCAAACATTTCCACAGATATTTGATTGAAACGTTCGGCAGGGAGCTGCAAGAACGAGTGGCCTAGAGCCGCCTCTGCCTCTTCAACCGTCACGGCTTTCGGACCGAAGTCCTCCATTGAGATCATTTCAACATTCTCCGGAAGCTCCAGTTTAAATGTATCAGTAGTAAATTCCGGAGATTCATCCAACAGCTTATATGCGAACTCAGATGTGATATCTCCTGTTGTGACTTTGGATTTAACGACCATCCAGTTTTTGGCATTTACCCAGTACTCCTGAGAACCAATCAACGTGCTTTTACCCTCTTCAAGCGGAGTCGCCTTGATATGATATACGTCATTCCCAAGCCACTTCTCTTTCGCCACTGGTTCAATGGAGTGGGTACTCCGCATGCGTTCAAGCTGGCTCAGCATTTTCTCTTTTGGAGAACTTTTAAGGGGCCCAACCACCTCGGCATCCATAATATAAGCTGTATTTCTGGCTTTCTCATAGACAATGATCTGATTACCATCATTCACGGACACACTTTGATCGTTTCCCTGTGTAGCGATCTCGTTACGCATATTGCCGTTCTCTGCGTTATACCATTCTTTAATCGACATAGATTCCGTTCTCTTATCTCCTTCGATAAGGTTCATCTCAGCTTCGGCATAGTAAGAGAAGGGCTTCTTATTCTCTTCAATGGCTTTTTCCACCATTTCTTCACCCGTATAAGCCAATGCTTCTCCTGTCTGACAGCCTGTCATCAGTGCACCTGACAGTAGAGATGTCCCTAGAAGGAAAATCAACTGTTTTCTTTTTAATATGTTTCTAACCCTTTTCTTTGTCTGTATCATATTCTCAACTCTCCTTATCTGAAATAGGCAATCCGCATATGACGAGCGTTCCGTGCGGCGCCTCTGATAAAAGCATAATCGTTCCTTGGTGTTGTTCAATCGCCATTTTAGCAATGGTTAACCCAAGCCCGAAGCTGCCTGAACCCGCTTGATTTCTGGAAGTTTCCCCTTGATAGAAAGGTTCGTACAGCATCGCCTGAATTTCCATGGGGATGTGCTCTCCATCGTTCTGAATCAACAACAGAATTTTCGCTTTTTCTTGATTGAAGTGCTGATGCACAACAGATTTAAACGGTGGGAATACCCACTCCGGAATCTCAAAACAAGTGGATACTGCGCCAAGGTAAAGCTTTCCTCCCTCTGGCGTATACCGGATAGCATTGGAGATCAGGTTATCCATCATCCGCATCATCAGTTGAGGATTTAATTCTAATTCACCGCTAACTGTAAGAGTTGATTCCAAATGTATGTTTTTAACCGATGCGAGAGGTTCATACCCCTCCAGCAGCATTTCCATGAATTCCGCACTGTCCACCTTAACGTGCATTTCCTTTGTTATTTTGGATTCCAAGGAAGCATATAAATTCAAATCATCCAACATATGCCTCATCCTGTCGGCCTGTCCGATCATGAGCGCAAGGTATTCCTGACTTTCCTCTCTTGTTAACTTTAAATTACCGAGCTCTTCAGCATAGGCCCGAATGGAAGTGAGCGGTGTTTTTAAATCATGGGACAGAGCAGCTGTCATGAAAGCTTTCTCTTCCTGCTGCTTTGAAAGCTTTTCACGCGAAGCTTCGATTGTCTTTCTCATTTCCACAAAGTGATTCATAAGCTCTTCCATCTCACCACCGCCTCGGTATACAGACTCAGGCACCGGTTCCCCTAAGGCAAAAGCTCTCATTTGTTTTGTCAGCATACGCATCGGTAAGATCAACTTACGCCGGGTGAACAACAGAACGATGATAAACAAAGCCGTTATAAACAGGCACAGTAAGCCAGCTACCCATAGACTCCGATGTCTTACTCCTTCTTTCCACTCATTCCTGGCCAGCGTGATCCGGTATATTCCTGCGATCTCACCATCAACGAACACGGGTTTTTTCATCACATAACTTCGCGGATTGATTTGCGTCTGGTACAATTTTGCGTACAGACTCTCAGTGGTTTGAACAAATTCCGTATACTGACTGTCAATCATCGATGAGTAAATAAGCACGCCGTTTGGGCTAAATAATTCAATCTTTAAAGCATCACTCGTCAATGCGTTCAATTCGCGCTCGTCCCGGGTAGAATTGAAATGATAGAGTTCAGGTTTTTGCAAATATGTCTCTGCTGCAGATATCTCCTTCGAAGCTGACATATAATCGGCGAACGAGCGTTGCTCATCCAGTTTCCCAATAAGCTGGTACAGCATGATTCCGGCTGCGAGGGGGAGCAGCATGAGCACTAGAAAAGCAATAAGCAACCATGTCCTAAGCTTCATTATAAGAACTCACCGATAAAACGATAACCGCTGCCCCACACCGTTTGAATATATCGGGGTGTTCGTATATTTTCTTTAAGCTTCGCCCTCAGGCTCTTAATATGCACAGTGACCGTATTCCCGCCGTCCACCACTTTTTGCTGCCAAACATGTTCATATAGCTCGCTTTTACTAAAATGACGCCCCGGATGGGTGGAAAGCAACAGTAGCAGTGACCACTCCTTACTTGTAAGTGCCAGCAATTCATTTCCATACATAGCCTGTTTCAAAACCGGATCAACGGTAAGTCCACCCCGATAGCATAACAGGTGAGATTTCCCTTCCTCGCTCCCTTGGTATTTCCGGAATTTCTTCAGGTGGGCCTCCACCCTTAAAGTAAGCTCAGTCAAGCTAAAGGGCTTGGTGATATAATCATCCGCTCCGAGTCCAAATGCTTGGATTTTGCTCTCGTCTTCACTCCTCGCACTCATGATCAGCAAGGGAACTTCGCTTTTCAACCGAATGTTTTTGCTCAGTGTAAAGCCGTCCATTTCCGGCAGCATCAGATCTACCAAGACGAGATCATATTCTCCATTGCAGAAATCCTCCCAGCATTCCAGCCCTGTTGTTGCCCACGGACCGCATAATTCTCACGGCGCAAATGATCTCTCACGACCCTACCAATTCCGGAATCATCCTCAACGATTAACAGATTGCCCTTATGTTCTTGATATTCATGGCTGTTCTTCTGCTCCATGCTTTATCCTCCCCTTGCTATCCATTCTAGTTCGATTTACTGGTGGGTTTGAAAAGTTAATAAATTCTTTATAAATCGAACAATTGATTCATAAATATCTTGATCAAATCAAAAAACCGCTTTTTTCGCGGCTTTGGAAGACAGTATTGTTATTTAAGTATACTGGGCCAACCTGCAGTTTCGCCAGCGAAGCTGCAGGTTGGGGTTAGAAAGGAACAAAATCTACTATACATCCTTGATATTATTATATTCGTATCGGATGGCCCATTTTGTAGGGATTTCAACGAATACATAGATTTACAAGCAATGTTTTTCCGGTATTTTTTCCCTTCTCCATTTTGGTTTCCATAAGACGGCCTATAGCGAGCCGTCCGGTAAATCCCTAAAAACGACTAATGGCTTCGCTCTCTAAAATAAAGGGCGAAGCCATTAGTTATTAATGTTTTGATGTAATTCTAGGTGATCCTAATTTCATTTTAAAACAGAGTAGCCGTTTGACATTTATATCTTCTGATACCAACTCTATTGTAATAATGCTAACTTTATTGTCACCAGAAAAGAGTGTTCGTTTGGAATAAAGGTTGATCATTTCCTAATCGTGTTGCTACATAATCCGAATTATGCATTGACTTCTATTTTATTTTTCACAAGTGTTATTCTGCATAATTCAGTTCAAATTCTTCTCTTGTCATCCCATAACAAATACCATCATAATAGGCACCTTAAGTGAAAATGATATTCCTTAGTCCGTTGTATTTAATTTTTGATAAGAAAGTTCCAAAAAGAAGAAGCGAAGACCCATCAAAATCATTTCTGTGGCATATCCTTTGCCTCTATATGATTCAAATAACAACATCTTCAGATCGAATCGCTCGTAATATAAGATTTGGTCCTGTCCAATAAGTAACTGCCATTTTAACTTTTCCCCCGTTATTTGTATTTCAATAATTGAAAACCTCTACATTTTAAAATAAAAATCCCATTTCATAGGTGACGCAGTTACACGGTAACGGATTCCGTATACGTCTCATTTCCATGCCATGGATAGCTTATCCGGGTTAGCTGACAATCGATATGGAGATCAAGAGGACAGAGGATCCGTAATTTAGATGGAATCGGCCCATTATGGAGTTCACGCGGACACAGGATCTGCTATTGGACCATAATCACGGGTTAATCCACCAAATAACTCGTAATAGCGGATCTCTTGTCCGCATGTTGCTGCGAAATGGTAAGAACAAGGAAATATAGCGGAACCAGTGTCCTCAAATATCTTATCTCGATAGACAATAACAATGCCGGGGCGATATCAAACTTAGGGATTCTGTACACTCCCCCTCTATAAGAAAAGCCGAGCAAATGTCAGGAAATAACCTGCATCTGCTCGACTCTGATATGACTTTCCATTGCTCAATACAACTTTAATTTGCTATAACTTTATTTGCATTCTACAAGGGTCGTCGTGTGTCGTCCGGCTCCCGCCTTTACTCCACCGTCACGCTCTTCGCCAGGTTCCGCGGCTTATCCACGTCGTTGCCACGGGCAAGCGATGCGTAGTAGGCAAGCAGCTGCAACGGTACGACAGACAAGGCTGCCGTCAAGATCGGCAAGGTCTTCGGAATGGCGAAGGCTTGATCCACGGATTTCAGCAGGCCTGCCACATGCTCTTCATGCGTAATCGCCATCACTTCTGCACCGCGTGCCTTCACTTCCTTGATATTACTCACCGTTTTCTCCATAACCGCTTCCTGGGTTGCCAAGGCAATAACCGGAATGCCCTCTTCAATCAGGGCCAGCGTACCATGCTTCAATTCACCAGCAGCATAGGCCTCGGAGTGAATGTAAGAGATCTCCTTGAGCTTCAGGGACCCTTCTTGTGCTACGGCGTAGTCCTGACCACGGCCGATGAAGAACAGGTTCTCATGCTCCGCAATTTGCTCGGCATATCCCTTGATTGACTCTGCGTTGGTCAGCATGGACTCTACCTGTTCAGGCAGTGCTTCCATCGCTGCAATCACTTCAGCCACAGCGTCTTCGGTCATCGTACCGCGTACTTGAGCCAGGTACAGACCCAACAGATAGAACGCAATTAACTGAGAAGTATAGGCTTTCGTAGATGCTACGGCGATCTCCGGTCCAGCCAGGGTGCCAAGCACATCGTTCGCTTCACGGGCAATCGAGCTGCCTACTACGTTCGTGATGGCCAGGACATGAGCGCCATGGCTCTGTGCTTCACGAAGCGCTGCCAAGGTATCTGCCGTTTCACCGGATTGGCTTACAACGATAACCAGGGTCTCTGGCGTAACGATTGGCGAACGGTAACGATACTCGGACGCCACGTCATTCTCAACCGGAATGCGTACCATCTCTTCAATCACGCTGCGTCCCAGAAGTCCGGCATGGTAAGCCGTACCGCAGGCGACGATCTGAACATTGCGAATGTTCTTAATCTGTTCCTGTGTCAGCTTCAGCTCCGGCAGAACGACTTTACGTCCGCTCTCATCCACACGGCCCAGCATGGTATCCCGGTATGCTTTTGGCTGCTCGTGGATCTCCTTCAGCATGAAGTGATCGAATCCGCCTTTTTCCGCTGTAACGGCATCCCAATCGACACGAATCATTTCCCGAGAAATAAAGTTCCCCTCAATGGTCATTAATTCGACAGCATCTGCGGTCAGCAGAGCCATCTCTCCATCGTTGAGAATATATACGTTTCGGGTATATTTCAAAATAGCCGGAATATCAGAACCGATGAAGTTCTCCCCTTCTCCAAGACCAATAATGAGCGGGCTTGCTTGACGCACAGCCACCAATCGATCCGGCTCATACTCGGTCAATACGCCAAGGGCAAATGCGCCTCTCATGTAAGAGATCGCCTTCTGCACGGCCTTAACGATATCCCCGTCATATTCACGGGCAATGAGATGGGAGATAACTTCGGTATCGGTCTCCGAAACAAAGTGGTGTCCTTGGCTGATCAGCTCTTCCTTCAGCTCCAGATAGTTCTCAACAATCCCGTTATGAACAACGGAGAACTTCTGGCTTTCATCTGTATGCGGATGCGAATTCACGTCCGACGGCCGGCCATGCGTAGCCCAGCGGGTATGACCGATACCTGCAGTTCCCACGAGTGGGGCAGACTCCAGTCTCTCCTCCAGATTGGCAAGACGTCCTTGCGCTTTGGCCACACGCAGCCCTTCATTCGTAAACACGGCAATCCCTGCTGAATCGTATCCGCGATACTCCAGCTTTCTCAATCCCTCGATCAACACCGCTTGCGTTTTCTGATTTCCAATATATCCGACAATACCACACATAGTATGATTCCTCCGTTCGATTTCCCTATAATAGTAGGCGGAAATAGAACACGGCAGCATCTGTGCGGTATCAGGAAAGAAGAATGATTTATTCAATTATCAACGTTCAAAGATCCAGCATGATTTCGGCTGCTAAGTTGAACAGACATGAATGCACTCTTCTTCCACCGCGCTGCCCTGTTCTAAATCGCACATTCATGTTTTGTATAATTCCTAATAAGAAGCACCTGCGAATCCGTTGTAAGAACGGTCGCCCATTCCTTTTCCGTGATTCGCTTACGGTTGGTGCATAACCGAGAGGTCCCCGCCGAATAATCCGAACACCTCTACCTCGTCAACTTGCGTTCTGCCGTTTGGTTATCCCTATCGTAGCAATAACCAATCCCCGCGCAGGTACAAGCTCTGGCGCTTATGAAGCTTGAAGTAACCTCACAATCCTCGCTTTCTATTCTTGAATGACATCCTTTATTATATTCATGCTATATCACTTTGGCAACTCGGCTGTTTCCTAGGTGCTCCAAGCCCTGCGTATAATTAACCCCATGAATGGCATCGAATGGCCTACCCTCTCAAGCAATGCCGTAATTCACACTCTTTGCTGACAGGACAGGGGGTGTTGCGCTTTCATTGACTGGCTTCATTGAAAAGCAGAAGGCCAGTGAACCGGATCCGCATAGTTCACTGGCCCTGACAAAAATTAGTCTGCTTTCCTTGAAAAATACACCCTTAGTCTTACGCCAATTCCCGCTTCACCACGTCTGCAATCTGCGTTACGTAACGGTCGAGCTCTTCTTTGTCCGGGCCTTCGGCCATGACGCGAATGAGGGATTCCGTTCCCGATGGGCGAACCAGGACACGTCCATTATCCCCCAGAATGCCTTCAACTTCAGCAATCGCAGACTCAATAACGGTATTGCCTTGGTACTTGCTCTTATCGCCAACACGAACATTAACCAGCACTTGCGGGTACTTGCGCATGCTGCTCTTCAGCTCATGCAGAGGCTTGCCGGAGGCTACCAACGTATCCACCAATTGAATTCCCGTCAGAATGCCATCCCCTGTTGTATTGTGATCCAGGAAAATCACGTGTCCTGACTGCTCTCCACCCAGGTTATATCCGCCACGGCGCATTTCTTCCATCACGTAGCGGTCACCGACTGCAGTTTTAGCGGTTTTCAGCTTCAAGCTGTCACATGCCTTATAGA
Organism: Paenibacillus sp. p3-SID867; assembly: GCF_025142895.1. Lineage (NCBI taxonomy): Bacteria > Bacillati > Bacillota > Bacilli > Caryophanales > Paenibacillaceae > Paenibacillus > Paenibacillus sp. p3-SID867. The sequence goes on along the minus strand of NZ_JAMBDM010000012.1, from coordinate 9,481 downwards.
AACCGATGTTACTCATAACGGTCGAAACGATGGTGCCTGCCTTCAGCTTGCCGGCACGGTTCATGGCATCACCGCAAATGCACAGAATGAAATCGCCGTCTACTTCCTCGCCTTTTGCGTCAATGGCAATCAGGCGATCCGCATCTCCGTCAAAAGCCAGACCGAGGTCAGCGCCATGCTCGAGTACAGCCTCGACGAGTTTCTCCGGGTGAGTCGATCCACAGTGATCATTGATATTCAGGCCATTCGGCTCAGCACCGATGGTAATCACATCCGCACCCAGTTCACGGAAAAGCTTTGGAGCCAGCTCATAAGCTGCGCCATTAGCACAGTCCAGTACGATTTTCAGGCCGTCAAACCGGTTATTCACCGTCGTTTTCAAATATTCCAGGTATTTATACTTCGATTCGTTATCAACCAGCAATTCACCTAAATCAGCCCCGATTGGCCGCGGCAGATTATCCGTTTCCGCATCCATCAGCTCTTCAATCTTAAGCTCTGTCTCATCCGACAGCTTGAAGCCGTCTCCACCGAAGAACTTGATGCCGTTATCTTGTACAGGGTTATGTGAAGCCGAGATCATAACACCCGCATCAGCTTTCAAAAGTCTTGTGATATACGCCACCGCTGGTGTACTTACGACACCCAGACGAATGACATGTGCACCGATTGACAGCAGGCCTGCAATCAAAGCCGACTCCAGCATAGCCCCCGATACGCGAGTATCCATGCCGATGATGACAGTTGGCTTCTCTTTATCGCCAGTGAGCACATAACCGCCGCAGCGACCGATGCTGTAAGCCATTTCCGCTGTCAGCTCTTGATTCGCAACTCCTCTTACTCCATCTGTACCAAAATATTTCCCCATGTTTTATATACTCCTTTATCTACTCTTCGTTATTATCCATCAATGGACGTTTCTGACCCCGTTGTCCCATCATTCGATCCGTCTCCCGGCGGATGTGATGGGGTTTCTCCTGATCCGGAGTTATCCGTGTCTTCATGAGTAGGAGGCGTCTCCGGATCCTCCTCCTGATCATTGCCTGTTCCTGTTCCTGATCCCGTTCCTGGTGGAACAGGCGGCTTGTCTTCCATTCCCTCATTCTTCGAGGTGTCCGGCTCCGTTGTCACGGGCTTGGAGTTATCCTTGAGCTCTACCTTAACAACAGGACGTTCCGAATCCGTACGGTTAATAAAGTTAGGAAGCGTGATCTGCAGCGGAATTTCGTGAACGCCGGCTTTCAAACCGGTTGCATTCGCTTCAGCTCCGATATCCGTCGGCTCCAGGCTATTGAGCAAGTCCGGCGCTCCGGTGAGCGTTAAAGATATGGTCTTCGTCTTTGGATCCGTAATGACAGCATCCAAGCCGGTGGCAACCCCTTTTAACGTTATCGGAATCCCCGTAATCACCCGTTCACCATGCGATACCGCCGTAACATCCACCGTTACAGAGCTCGGCTCGATTTTCTCAAAACCTTCAGGCGGCGTCAAGTCGGCCGTAAGCACTGTTGTTCCCGAATTTCTAACTTCTCCCAGATTGATCGTAGCTTCGATATAGGTCTCAGCTCCTGCCAGCGCCTCTTTACTGCCAAACAGCTTCACTTCTTTTACCTTCTGTTCCACCTTGGATAGGACAAACCCTTCCGGCAGCCGTCCGGTATATTGAAGCTCCAGCGGCAGGGTGACAAAAGCAGGCTCGATCGGCACTTCAGCTGCTACTGTAGCAGGCTCAATGACCGCATCTTCCATTGCGTTGCCTTCTTTATCATATGCTGTAAGCTTGACTCGTTTCTCCGTAATCTTCTCTTTGGCACCATCAAGCTCCACATTACCTTTGACCTGCCCCAGATTCGCCATTGACGATTCAGGCAGGGTAACCGTGACTTGCCTTGGGTCAATCAGCACGGGTGTTCCGGCCCGGTAATCTTTAGCAGGCTCGCCTTTGGTTCCAATACTTACCGTCACGGATTTCGACACTCTCGCCTCTACCGTCACTGTAACAACCGAAGGCTCCATCGATACCATCTCCACGCCACTCGGGATGGAGGGCGTTAGCGGAAGTGTGTGCGTACCCGGTTCTTTGACGTTGCTCAAATCAAGCTTCACCTTATAATCGTCGGTCAAAAGCGAAATATTGGATTTCTTTCCCCGAACTTCGAGATTTACACGGTCTTTATCAATCCCTGTTAACGCATATTCGCTGTCATCAAATCCATAAGTCTGTATCTCAACGCCTTCAATGACTTTGGTATCATAAAAAGTCGTTGGCGGTGCAGGCGTTCCGCTGTCCATATGAACCATCGCCCACAATAAAATACTGACAGCGAGTGCAATGAGCTTGCTTGCCGTATTGTTCTTGATCCATTTATCCATTGCTGCCGTCCCCCTTCCGTTTCCAGAAGAACGTGCGTTTCTCCTTAATGGACGCGGCAGGCCTGAGCTCCTCATACAATTTGGAGATGAGGGACTCTTCCTTAATATCTCGAACCACCTGTCCATTCAAGGCCAGCGATACTTGCCCAGTCTCCTCGGATACGACAACCGAAATCGCATCACCCACCTCACTGATTCCGATAGCGGCACGGTGTCTTGTTCCCAGTTCCTTACTGATAAAAGGATTCTCTGATAGCGGTAAATAACAGCCAGCCGCCGCAATTTGACCGTTCTGAATAATGACAGCTCCGTCATGGAGCGGCGTGTTCGGTATAAAAATATTAATAAACAATTCCGAGCTGATCACCGATCTCATCGGAATTCCTGATTCTACATATTCATTCAGGCCCGTCGTCCGCTCGAAGACGATCAGAGCCCCTATTTTGCGCCGAGACAAATAATTAACCGCCTTAATGGTTTCGCTGATTAACTTATTGGTCTCCTCGTCAATATCCGCCGTCCGCCCAAACAGCTTGCCTCGTCCGAGCTGCTCCAGACCACGTCTGAGCTCCGGCTGGAAGATGATAAAGATCGCCAGCACCCCAAATGTAAAGATCTGATTCATCAGCCACTTCAGCGTATACAGATCAAACCAGGTGCTGAGAGCCCAGATGACCACCAGCACCAAAATCCCTTTGAGCAGCTGGACCGCCCGCGTCCCGCGGACGAGCAGTATCATCTGGTATATTATATAAGTAACGATAAGGATATCGATGATATCTTTAATGGTTTCACCCCAGGTCATATCTGTGAAATACTCCATACAGCAACCCCCGTCATTTCCTTTAAGTGCGGGCCCAAAAAATCCGGTTCCTCGAAAATGAATGCTAAGATTCGATTTCACCGAACCAGCTCTCCATTTTCCTTCGGATCACACGGGGACTTTTTGAACTTCCTTTTTAATAACGCATGAGACTTATATATGTAGTATGTACTCTACACTCTCTAGGTTATAACGTTAATCTTTCCGATGCAAGCGGACGCCCTCTGCTTTCCATGAAAAAGATCATAAAATCAACAAAAGAAGCGCCGTCTTTTCACAGAAAAGAGGCGCTTTTATTCAGTAGGCTTCAGGTTTCACCTAGCGGTAAGCGGCATCTGTAAACAGAGTGGAGATCTTGTACCAGATCCAGTCCATCGCCCGATCTATGTCCTTCACTTGACCTGCTATATGTGAGGTGGAAGCCTGAAATAATTCTCCGTCAATGACGGTCACATTGCCATTCACTTGACCGTAGACCTTCGTCTTTCCGTTCTCGACCGTAATATCTCCCGTGATGATTTGATCCGGAGGAATAATGACGGTATCTCCTTCAATCACCAGCTTTTCGAATTCGTCACTCTTTACAACCAGCTGAGTATCCTGACTCCAAAAACTGATTGTGCTGAAGAGCATGACAACCAAAAACAAAGCTGCAGCCGTGAGCGCAGGATGATTCCTAACCCATTTGACCCAAGCTTTTTGTCTCTTGGGCTGCGGCAGCATGCCCATTATACGTTCCGTTAAATCATCGGATGGCTTGGTCGCATGATGAGTTAAGGAATAAAGAAGCATATCGGTATGCTCCAGCTTCTCGAAGTAATTCCGACAGTCAGCACAATCCCGCAAATGTTGCTGCAATTCCAGCTGCTGTGGGTCGGACAAGTCATTATCCAGATAATCATGCATCAAAGAGACGGCTAATTTGCAATCCATTTGTGAGCCAATCCTTTCATTCAATCTCTTTGCTGGGTCCCTTCCCCATAGGGGCATAAGACTTGCTTATTGTTCATACGTGCCGGAATCAGGGATGTTTCAATTTTTTTAAAAGATAGTCAGAAAAAAATTTGCAGAGACTAACTTTCTGGCTCCGCAAGAAAAAAGCGCCCTTAAACGCGATCTCTCTTCCTCAAAGAACGGCGATAGGCGTTTTCCCCTCACAATTTGTACTCTAATTTTTTGCGTAAAAATTCGCGTCCACGATGTACACGCGTTTTGATCGTTGTTACAGGCAAGTCCAAAATCTCGCTGATCTCCTGCAGAGATAAATCCTGAATGTACCTTAGAATCATGATTGTCTTGTACTTGGCAGGAAGTCCGTCAATCGCCGTATGAATAATACGCTGTGTCTCGGATAGCAGCATTTCACTCTCCGGTGTACGATTATCGCTCGGGATCAAGGAGTAGCCATCCATGCCTTCGCTTTCATTCAGTTCGGCGTCCAGCGAGAAAGACGGCTTGCGCTTGCGCAGCCGATCAATGCTAAGATTTGTACCAATTCGGTATATCCAAGTTGAGAACTTCTGATTCTCGTCGTATCGATCAAGGTTTTTATATACTCGCAAAAAAGTCTCTTGTACGACATCCTCAGCCTCATGGCGGTTACTCAGCATCCGGTAAGCCAAATGAAAAATCTTGTCTTTATAAAGCTCTACGATTTCGGCAAAAGCTCTCTGGTCCCCTTTTCGGGCCAGCTTCGCCAGTCTTACATCCAAATTGTCCACCACAATTCCCCCAGAATGGTCTGATGGGTAACGTCTAAAAAGCATCATTCAAATCGTAATTCAACTGTTTCTAAAAATCAACAATAATTCAAAAAGAATCCCTATTCTCTATCAAAGACATTCATGCTGCAGCCGATACTTTAATCATCAGGGATTATGCTGCTATAGATGAAAAAACGAGGTTCCTTTAGGGAACCTCGCCTTATACTATCCCTTTTAAACAACGTTGTCATTCTGTACGGATCAACCTGTATTACGAAGCCCCGCCGCAATGCCGTTGATGGTCAGCAATACTTCCCGAAGCAGATCCGGATTGTCCTGCTCCTGCTCTCTCAGCTCGCGCAGCTCGTTAAGCAATTGAACCTGCAAATAGCTAAGCGGATCCACGTAAGGGTTACGGAGTCGAATCGATTCCTGCAAGACCGGCTGGTTATCCAGAATATCCTGTTGTCCCGTAATCTTAAGAACAAGCTCTTTCGTCAAGTTGAACTCATCCAGAATCAGACCGAAGATACGCTCGCGGGCTTGATCATCCTTCGTCATCAAAGAATACTCCTTGGCGATGATCAGATCAGCCTTGGCAAGAGCCATCTGAAGGGTATCGATCAGTGATGTAAAGAACGGATAGCTCGTGTACATCTTCTGAAGCACCTTCATATTCTCTTCCTTGCCCTGGTAGAAGCTCTGTAAGCCCGTACCAGCCGCGTACCATGCCGGAAGCAGGTAACGACTCTGGGTCCAAGCAAACACCCAAGGAATGGCTCTGAGGTCCTCAAAACGGTCACTGTTCTTACGCTTGGATGGTCGTGAACCGATATTCAGCTCTCCCACTTCAGGAAGCGGCGTGGATTCCTTGAAGAAGCTCAGGAAATCCGGATCACGGAAGATCAGATCCTGATATTTCTTCTGTGAAGCGGCCGATATGCTCGAGGAAATCTCTTCCCACTCTTTTTCGGTCGATTCTTTTTCAGGGTAACGGGCATTAAGAGAAGCCGTTATAAGTGCTGAAGTCGCCTGGTCCAAACTGCGGTAGGCAATTCCCTTCAAAGAGTAACGGGAAGAAATAACCTCGCCTTGCTCCGTGATTTTGATGCCACCCGCAATCGTTGATGCCGGTTGAGCCAAAATGCTTCGGTTCAGCGGCATACCGCCGCGTCCAAGCGATCCGCCGCGTCCATGGAAGTATTTCACCTTGATGCCATACTCATTGGCTACAGCCGTAATATCTTTGAGTGCTACCTGGAGCTCCCAGTTCGCGGTAATGGCACCGCCGTCCTTGTTGCTGTCGGAGTAACCCAGCATGATTTCCTGAAGCTCATTCATGGCGCTAACCGCTTCCCGATAGATCGGCAGGTTAAAGAGCTTACGCATAATATCAGGTGCGGCATGAAGGTCTTCAATCGTCTCAAACAATGGTGCAACCTGTAAAGTAGCTATTACAGAACCATCATTGTCCTTGCGGAAAAGTCCGACTTCTTTGGCAAATACCATCACTTCCAGAATGTCGCTTGCGCCCTCGGACATACTGATCAAATAACTTGAAATACATTTCACGCCGAACTCCTGCTGCGCACGGAATACGGTACGATATACTTCAAGGCATTCTTCGGTACTGTCGCTATACTCTTGATAAGGCGTAGTCAATGGACGAGGATCATTAAGCAGGTTATTAAGCAGCTCGATCTTCTCATCTTCACTTAACTGGGCATAATCCTGAGTCACATTCATTTTACGAAGAATCTCGGCCATGGCATTTTCATGCTCTTGGCTATGCTGTCTGATGTCCAGCGTTGCTGTATGGAAGCCAAATAACTCCGCCTGACGAATCAGTTTTTGAATATACGTGTCTGCAACATAGTCAGCAAAATGGAAACGCAAGCTTCGATCAATGATATTCAAGTCCTCGATAAATTCCTCAGGGGACTGATAACGCTCGCTGCCCGTCATGTTCTCATCAAGAATATGACTCATTTTAGCCAGCATATATACCAGTTTTACACGATAAGGCTCTTTCTCATTGTGCCAAATTTCCATCTTCTTCAGTGTTACATGCTCGCGGTCTTTTTCAATGGATTGAAGCAATTCATCCGAAACGCTCACGATGGATGAGCTGAAGCTGAGGTATTTCATGAAATCACGCAAAATCCGTTGGTATTCACGAATCGCTAGCTTCCGCTGCATTTCAAGCGTTTTCCATGTTACGTCCGCCGTCACTGAAGGATTTCCGTCCCGATCGCCACCGATCCACGAACCGAAACGCAAATAGGTTGGAACGTGCCAATGGTGACCCGGATAATATTTACTTAGGCAGCGCTCCAGTTCTTGATAAACCTCTGGCAGAATGTGAAACAGAGTCTCGTGAAAATAATACATACCGTTTCTGACCTCATCAAGAACCGTCGGCTTACGGTCACGAAGCTCGTCGGTTTGCCATAGCGTAATCACTTCATTCAGTAGTTTTTCCCGAAGCTGCTCTCGTTCGCGGAATGTCAGTGTCGGGTTGTCGAGTTGCATCACATCGTCCGCTATCCGTTTATGAATATCCAGAATAGCCCGACGCATCGCTTCTGTTGGATGAGCTGTCATTACCAGCTCAAGGGATAGACTTTCGAGAATTTCTTGAACTTCTTCAAACGTAATATTGCGCTCTTTCAAATCCTGGACCGCACTTTCAATGGAACCCGGTTGAACACTCTCCCCGGCGGAACGCTCGTAATCGCGTTTGCGGCGAATGCGATGATTCTGCTCTGCGATATTAACCAATTGAAAATAAATGGCAAACGCGCGAATCACCTGATGGCGAATGTCGGGCTCCAATGTGCTGATGATCCTTTTGAAATCTGCAAACAATTCTGGCAAGAATACGGATCGCAACGATTTACTCGTTTCACGAATTTTCTCAACTATATCTAAAAGCTCATTGCCACCTTGGTGGACAAGAACTTCTCCAAGAATATTGCCAAGGAACCGTACATCTCGCCGCAGCAGATTGTTGGAATTGCTCTTTGCGGTTACTGTAAGTTCAGTCATGCTACTCCTCCCATCTCAACCCGTTTCAGCAGTTTGTCTATAGGACGTAACGCCTTCCTAACATCATACAATAAAAGCGCATGAAAATCTGCATTTTCCAGGCGAAAAAATTAGCCAAATCGACAAAACTCATGATATTGATATACCCATATACCATGGACATTAGTCCTATAAACCTTGACCTGCCTATATTCTTTAGCACATTAACACTTCGCAGGATAGTCGTATGAATATGTAAAAAAACATCACACACGGTGATGTCCTGCTTATGTATGGAGCGGGTGATGGGAATCGAACCCACGCTACCAGCTTGGAAGGCTGGAGTTCTACCATTGAACTACACCCGCATATCAACCCACAAAAGAGATGCTACATCTCGGAGTATAATCCGATTACTTTTGCGGGGCTTAACTCTTAAACAAATCGGGATGACACGATTTGAACATGCGACCCCCTGGTCCCAAACCAGGTGCTCTACCAAGCTGAGCTACATCCCGATATTAATCTTTTTTGAAAAATGGCACGCCCTGAGAGATTCGAACTCCCGACCTTTTGATTCGTAGTCAAACGCTCTATCCAGCTGAGCTAAGGGCGCAAATGGAGCGGACGACGGGAATCGAACCCGCGACCCTCGCCTTGGCAAGGCGATGCTCTACCGCTGAGCCACGTCCGCATAAATGGTGCGCGTGGAGGGACTTGAACCCCCACGTCAAAGACGCTAGATCCTAAGTCTAGTGCGTCTGCCAATTCCGCCACACGCGCACAAGATGAAACAATGGTGAGCCATGAAGGACTCGAACCTTCGACACCCTGATTAAAAGTCAGGTGCTCTACCAACTGAGCTAATGGCTCGCATTTCAGGGCCCCCGAAAAGTATTCGGAATCACCTTCAAAGCGTAACTACACTTTTTGGGGTAAAGTGGCTGGGGATATAGGATTCGAACCTATGCATGACGGAGTCAAAGTCCGTTGCCTTACCGCTTGGCTAATCCCCAAAATCGATGAGATACTTCTATTGAGCTGATTCTCGTTAGAATCATGCACGAAATGGTGGAGGCTGAGGGGATCGAACCCCCGACCCTCTGCTTGTAAGGCAGATGCTCTCCCAGCTGAGCTAAGCCTCCATACAATATGGAATAAAAAGTAGTGGTGACCCGTAGGGGATACTCTCACTTCGTTCGGGACTGCGAAGCCTCTGCTTACGAAGGACATCCTCCGACGAACCGACGGGATTCTCATCCCCTGATGCAATTAAATTAGTGGTGACCCGTAGGGGATTCGAACCCCTGTTACCTCCGTGAAAGGGAGGTGTCTTAACCCCTTGACCAACGGGCCGCAATTTCATAATGCATGTCCAATTCAAAAACGAATCTGGAGCTTCCAACCGGGATCGAACCGGTGACCTCATCCTTACCATGGATGCACTCTACCTACTGAGCTATGGAAGCAAGTGGCTCCCCGAACAGGACTCGAACCTGTGACAACTCGATTAACAGTCGAGTGCTCTACCAACTGAGCTATCAGGGAATATATC